>NZ_JCAFTS010000004.1:0-476875 GCF_059370495.1 Stenotrophomonas sp. YJH_SMC_69
CTCCCTGGTGAAATTAGCGCTGTGGAACCACCCGATCCCATCCCGAACTCGGAAGTGAAACGCAGCTGCGCCGATGGTAGTGTGGCTCAAGCCATGCGAGAGTAGGTCATCGCCAGGGTTTATACCCAAAACCCCGCTGCTCACGCAGCGGGGTTTTTCTTATTAAGTGAAGGCACTGCATTTTCCGGGTCCCTTCCGCCCCAAGGGCAAGATCGCGAAGCTGGCGCTGCAAGCGCTGCTGCAACCGTCTCCCTGGTGAAATTAGCGCTGTGGAACCACCCGATCCCATCCCGAACTCGGAAGTGAAACGCAGCTGCGCCGATGGTAGTGTGGCTCAAGCCATGCGAGAGTAGGTCATCGCCAGGGTTTACACCCAAAACCCCGCTGCTCATGCAGCGGGGTTTTTCTTTGTGCGCAGGAAACCCCGGTAGTGCCGGCCGCTGGCCGGCAATCCGATGGCGTTGCATTGCCCGGTAGATCCACGCCATGCGTAAGTGCTCCGCGAGGAGCATGGCGCCAACCAGGGTTGGCCGCTACCAATCGATTGCCGGCCAGCGGCCGGCACTACCGGCAGATCCACACCAACCGTGGATGAGCCGCCGACGGTACGCAAAAGAAAAGCGGCGCCCCGTGGGGCGCCGCTCTGCTCTCAACAGTGCTCAGTCGAGCATGGCCCGACTTTACTTGGCCGGGACCTTGTCCTTCATCATCGCGTCGCGGGCTGCCTTGAACGGATTGCCTGCATACCAGTTCGGCCAACGATCGCCACCGGCCAGTTCCTTGCCCACGCCGTACATCAGCTGCAGGTCTTCGACGGTGCCGTCCAGCTTCCAGGTGGCGGCGTCGAACTCGTCCTTCGGGCCGTGGTAACGGTTGGCGCCGTAGTCCGCCGCGGCCTTGCGGCCCGCTTCCACGCCACCCTCGCGCAGGTCTTCGCCGCCATCGGCGTACAGGGCCGGCACACCCGCTTTTGCGAAGTTGAAGTGATCGGAGCGGAAGTAGAAGCCGCTCTGTACCGAGGTCTCACCGTGCAGGGTGCGGTCCTGGGCGGCGGCCAGCGGCTTGAGGATGTCCTCCAGCTCCGAGCTGCCGAAGCCGGTGACGGTCACGTCCTTGGCACGGCCGGCCACCGACATCGCATCGATGTTGATCACACCGGCGATCTTGTCCAGCGGGAAGGTCGGGTGGGCGACGTAGTACTTGGAACCCAGCAGGCCGGACTCTTCCAGGGTCACCGCCAGGAACACCACCGAACGCTCCGGCTTCGGCTCCTGGTGGGCCATGGCTTCGGCCACTTCGAGAATGCCAGCCACGCCGGTGGCGTTGTCGACCGCGCCGTTGTAGATGTTGTCGCCGGTCTCACCCTCATGCTTGCCCAGGTGGTCCCAGTGCGCCATGTACAGGACGGCCTCGTCAGCGCGCTTGCTGCCCGGCAGCACGCCGACCACGTTGCGCGACTGCTTCTGTGCGATCTGGCTCTTCAGGTCGACCGCAGCGGTGGCCTTCAGCGGCACTGGCTTGAAACCGCGCTTGCTGGCGTCCTTGTAGGCCTGGGCAAGGTCCAGGCCGGCACCGGCGAACAGTGCCTTGGCCGCGTCGGCGCTCAGCCAGCCCTGTACCGGGATACGCGCTTCCGGGTCATCCTTGGCGGGCAGGTCGTACTGCGGGCCAGCCCAGGAATTCTTCACCACGTCCCAGCCGTAGGACGCGCCGGCGGTGTCGTGCACGATCAGCGCGGCGGCGGCGCCCTTGCGGGCGGCCTCCTCGAACTTGTAGGTCCAGCGGCCGTAGTAGGTCATGCGCTTGCCGTCGAACAGCTTCGCGTCGTCGACGTGGAAGCCCGGGTCGTTGACGAACATCACGACCGTCTTGCCCTTCCAGTCCTGACCGGCGTAGTCGTTCCACTTCTGCTCCGGCGCATCGACGCCATAGCCGACGAACACCAGGTCGCTGGCATCGACCTTCACTTCGGCCTGGCCGGTACGGGTGCCGACCACCATGTCGGTGCCGAACTTCAGTTCGGTGGTCTTGCCGCCCTGGGTGATCTTCAGCACGGTCGATTCGTCGGCCGTGGTCTCGGTCATCGGCACATCCTGGAACCAGCTGTCGCCGTTGCCGGGCTGCAGGCCGATGCGCTGCATCTGGTCGCGGATGTAGTTGACCGTCAGTTCTTCGCCCTTGCTGCCCGGGGCGCGGCCTTCGAACTCATCCGAAGCCAGGGTCTTGACCATCTCGGCGAAGTCGCCGGCGTTGATCTCCTGTGAGAACTGATGGGCGGCCGGCTTCGCGGCAGCGGTATCGGTGGACGGCGTGGCAGCCGGCGTGGATTCGCCTTTGCAGGCACTGAGCGCGGCCGCGGCGGCCAGGCACAGGAGGAGTTTGCGGGGCATCGTCGATTCCTGGAGAACAAAGGGCGGTCGCACCTCACGCGCGACCGGTAAACGCGAGTATCACCGAAGCGGCGGGTGCGACGGGGTTCAGTCGGCCGGCGCGGTTTCGGTATCGAACGGGATCGGCTCGGCCCCGGTGACCGGGCCGATGCGTGCGGTGCGATGCACGTACAGCACCACCTCGCGCTCGAACTGCAGCGGCCCACTGACGACCGCGTTGGGGCCGATGATCACGCGCGGCTTGCGGCTGGCGGTGAGCGAGACACTGAAGTTCGGCTTGCGCACATGCACGCCGCCGTTGACCTGCGAACCGATGCCGACGGTGATGTCACCGTTGACGGTCTCGACGTCTTTGCCGACGCGGCTCTCGACCAGGCCGATGCCGCCGTTCACGGTCTCGACGCCGCCTTCGATCTGGCTGCCGCGATCAGTGAAGATGCTGCCGTTGACGGTGCTGACGCCACCGCTGGCGATCACTTCACGACCCAGGCGGACACCGCCGTTGACGGTCTCGATCTTGCCGGTGCGTGCGCGGTCGGCAACCTTCACCCCGCCGTTGACGGTGTCGATGCTTCCGGTCTCGACGCCTTCGCCGACGCGGATGCCGCCGTTGACGGTGTCCAGCTTGCCGTAGCGTTGGCCGGGTTCGGCGCTGATGCTGCCGTTGACCTTGCTGATGTTCTCCTGGGCGCAGACCGGCCCGGTGACCAGCAGTACGCCCAACAGCAGCGGAATGGATAGAGTTTTCATGGGAACCTCGATGGATGTGCGGCTGGCAGGCCGCGTGCGGAGATGTCACCATTCCCCGGTACCCCCCGCAACTGCCTGAAGTCACTGGAAAGCCCTTGCGCGACAACGCCTTCCCATCACGCCGACATCACATCGCCGCCGTACGCGGCGGGCGCTGGCTGCTGCTGGGGCTGGCTGTGGCGCTGGCCCTGCCCCTGCCGGGTGCTGCGCAGACCACCCGCGAGACCGAGCGCAAGCTGCAGAAGCTGCGTACCGAGCTGAAGGGCGTGGCGCAGGAGCGACGGCAGATCGAAGGGCAGCGTGGCCAGGCATCGCAACAGCTGCGCGAGGCCGACGAGAAGGTGGCACGCACCGGCCGCGCGCTTGCGCAGACCGAAGCGGCGCTGCGTGAGCAGGCCCAGGCCCTGGCCCAGGCCGAGCAGCGCCGCAGCAGCCTGCAAACCAACCTGGCCCAGCAGCACCGCGAACTGGCCGGCCTGCTGCGCGCGGCGTATCAGCTTGGCAATCACGCACCGCTGAAGCTGCTGCTGTCGCAGGACACGGTGGCCGATGCCAATCGCGCCCTGGCCTACCATCGTTACCTGCAGCGCGAACGAGCGCAGCGCATCACCACGCTCACCGCCGACCTGAAGGAACTGGAAGCGCTGCAGGCGCAGATCGCCGAGCGCAAGCAGAAGCTGCAGGGGGCGCAGCAGGACCAGAAGCAGCAGGCAGCGGCGCTGGCGGCCGACCGCCGTGACCGCGCGCAGACCGTGGCCTCGCTCGACGAACGCTTCAAGGACCGGCGCGAGAAGGAACAGGCACTGGGCCAGGATGCCAAGGCGCTGGAAACGCTGCTGGCCAATCTGCGTGCCGCTGCCGCCCGGGCCGAAGCCGAGCGTCGCGCGGCGGCACGTCGAGCTGCTGCCGAAAAGGCCGCTGCCGAGCGGGCCGCACGCCAGGCGGCCGCACAGGGCCGGCCACCGCCGCCGGCAACCAAGGTTCCACCTGCGGTGGCGTCGGCACCGGCACCGAAGGTCGGCGGCCTGGGTTGGCCGTTGTCCGGCAACCTGCTGGCCCGCTATGGCGGCAAGCTGCCCGATGGCCGTACCAGCAGCGGCGTGCTGATCGGCGCGCCGGCCGGCAGCACCGTCACGGCCGTGGCCGACGGCACCGTGGTGTTCTCCGACTGGATGACCGGCTACGGCATGATCCTGATCGTCGACCACGGCAATGGCTACATGAGCCTGTATGCCCACAACGACACCCTGCTGAAGGATGCCGGCGCACGGGTCAGCCGCGGTGATGCGGTGGCCAAGGTCGGCAATTCCGGTGGCCAGGGCGTCACCGCGCTGTACTTTGAGCTGCGCCGTGGCGGGCAGCCGGTCAACCCGGACAGCTGGCTGCAGCGGCGCTGAATCCAGGCCTGCCGGATGCGGGTTGGATTCAACGGGAATTTAGCTGTGCTTCGCGCATAATCGGTGCATGTGCCTTGGGCACGATGCCAACGTCGACAGGAGTGATCCATGCGCGCAGCCCGTACCGCCACCCTCTTGCTGGCCCTGTTGCCAGCGCTGTCCTGGGCGCAGCAGACCGCGCCCGCCCCGAGCCAGGAAACCAGCGGGCAGGCAGCGAACAGCGAGGAGGCGGTGACCTCGAAGGTGCCGCTGGAGGACATCCGCCGTTTCGTGGCCGTGTACAACGCGGTGCGCGCCGCCTATGTCGATCCGGTCGATGACAAGAAGCTGATGCAGTCGGCCGTGCGTGGCCTGCTGCTCGACCTCGATCCGCACAGCACCTACTTCAACAAGGAAGACGCGCAGGCCTTCGACGAGCAGGCCAATGGTGCCTACGAGGGCATCGGCGTGGAGCTGCAGCAGCAGCCGGACAACGCCAGCATGAAGGTGATCGCGCCGATCGACGACACCCCGGCGGCCAAGGCCGGCATCCTCGCTGGTGACCTGATCATCGCCATCGACGGCAAGCCGATCAGTGCGATCGATGCCAGCGAGCCGCTGCGCGGCCCGGCCGGCAGCAAGGTGGTGCTGACCATCGTGCGCGAAGGCAAGCCCAAGCCGTTCGACGTGAGCCTCACCCGCCAGACCATCCGCGTGACCAGCGTGCGCAGCCGCCTGCTGGAACCCGGCTATGGCTACATCCGCCTGAGCACCTTCCAGGCCGATACCGGTTCGGACTTCCAGAAGCACGTGCAGCAGCTGCAGAAGCGGTCCGGTGGCCAGCTCAAGGGCCTGGTGCTGGACCTGCGCAGCAACCCGGGTGGCCTGCTGACCGCTGCCGTGCAGGTGGCCGATGATCTGCTCGACAAGGGCAACATCGTCAGCACCCGTGGCCGCATCAGCATCAGCGATGCACGATTCGACGCGACCCCGGGCGACCTGCTGAAGGGCGCACCGGTGGTCGTGCTGGCCGATGCCGGTTCGGCCAGTGCATCGGAAGTCCTGGCCGGCGCGCTGCGCGACAACAAGCGGGCGCGCGTGGTCGGCAGCCGTACCTTCGGCAAGGGCTCGGTGCAGACCGTGCTGCCGCTGGACAACGGTGATTCGGTGAAGCTGACCACCGCGCGCTATTACACGCCCAGCGGCAAGTCGATCCAGGCCACCGGCATCGTGCCGGACGTCGAACTGAAGCCCGCCGCCACGCCGGCCGAGGATGCACTGCCAGCCAGCCTGAGCGACTACAGCGAAGCGACCCTGCCGGGCCATCTGCGCGGCGATGACGAAGGCACGGAGGGCTACCACGCCGGTGCGGTGCTGCCGGGCGATGGCCCGATCAACGACGCGCTGGCCGAGCTGAAGAACCCAGGCTCGGTGGCCGCACGGTTGAAGGCCGAGGCCGCCAAGGCCGCGAAGGCCGCTGCGGTGAAGCCGGAAGCAAAGACGGATCCGAAGGTCGAATCGAAGGCAGGGGGCAAGCCCGAAGCAAAGCCCGCACCGGCCCCGGCCAAGCCCTGACGGTAGCGCCGGACTGTGCCCGGCGAACAGCCTGCTCATCCGGAAGGCGACGCGGCCGGGGCGTCGCCCGATAGAATCGGCCCATGGACGATTCGAACCTAGCGACTACGATCAGCCAACTGCTTGGTCGTGATCCGCTGCCACCTAACCGGGCCGCCGCCCTGTTGGAATCCCTGGCCTGCCGCCATGGAATCGATCCGCGCTTTGTCTATTGGTGGGCAAGCAAGGCGTCGGCTGATCAGACGATCCAATACGACAGTAGCGATGAAGGCCTTTCCTGCCTGGCTGAACTGCTGGCGGGAGTGAACGGTGAAATGCTTCTGGTAGCGTCAGATGAGTGCGCATTGCCGTGGCCGATCTGGACTCTACAGGCAAGTGAACTGATTCCGTTGCTTGGCGAGTTGCCGTTCTTCGAGTATTTCGTGGTGCTGGATGGCGGCTCTGCGCTGCTGTTCGACACCCACCACAACACCCTGGTGATCAGTCGCGAGTGACCCTTTCGGTGTCATCGCGGACGGAATAGACCCATATCAATGACGGAGTCGGGCACGCTCGACGCAACGAACGAGCGGGTGAGCGTGGAGCCGGCCAGCGGCCGGCACTACCAGGGGTCAGAATCCGTGCCGCTTACGCAGGCGGCGCGCGATCGCGGCGCGCACGTACACGCCATACACCACGCCGAACACGAAGCCGCCGATGTGCGCCCACCAGGCCACCATGCCGAAGCTGGGGCCGATATGGGCGAACACCACCTGCAGCGCGGCCCAGACGCCGATCAGCAGGTAGGCCGGGGCGCGCACGAACTCCAGGAACAGGCCCAGCGGGATCACCACGCCCAGCCGGGCACCGGGGAACAGGGCCAGATAGGCGCCGATCAGCGCCGACACCGCGCCGCTGGCGCCGATGATGATCTGGTCCGGGCTGCCCATGGTGTAGATCGCCACCAGGTTGGACACCGCGCCGCCCACAAGGAACAGCAGCAGCAACCGCCACGGCCCCAGCACCCGCTCGGCGGGGAGGCCGAAGATCAGCAGGAACACCAGGTTGCCCAGCAGGTGCGACCAGTCGGCGTGCAGGAACAGCGCAGTGAACAGGCGCAGCACGCTGCCGTCCTGCAGGGTCGCCCACCAGTCCAGCGGACGGGTCAGGCCGGTGGACAGGGCGCCCCAGTCCAGCCAGAGACTGCCGCGGGCATCGTCCGGGCGCGAGATCGACCACAGGAATGCCAGCCACAATGACGCGAACAGCACGGGCGTGGCCCAACGCAGGGCCGCCTTCTTGCGCGACGGGAGGGAGACGAACATGCCAATAGCCTAGCGTGCGGCCACGTTCGGTGGGGACGGTCCTGTTCAGCTTTTGAGACGAAAAAACCGCCTGCGCTGTTATTGTTTCATTAACAGCTCTGGGTAATACTCGCATACGGCGTCGTATGTCGGGAGGGGAATCCGGCGCGCTCCGATGGGTCCCAGGACCCGGCGGGCGCAGGCGCACTCAGAGCACCATCACCGCTTACCGGAGAGAGAACTACGATGCAAACCGCTTCCACCATTGCCCGACTGACCCTGCTGGCCGTCGGCGTTGCCGGTGCGCTGGCCGCCGCCGATGCCAATGCTGCCGCCTTCCAGCTGAAGGAAAACAGCGCCAAGGGCCTGGGCCGCGCGTTCGCCGGCTCCACCTCGACCGAAGGTGACGCCTCGGTCATCGCTACCAACCCGGCGTCCATGCGCCTGCTCGACGGCACCCTGGTCCAGGGCGACGTCAGCGCCATCAGCTTCGGCGCCAAGTTCCGCGGCCAGGGCAAGTACGCCAACGGCGCGCCGATTTCCGGTGGCAACGGCGGCGACGCCGGCATGATCGCCCCGGTTCCGGCCGCGTACTTCCACGTGCCGTTCGGCGAGAACGACAACATGCACTTCGGTGCTTCGCTGACCGTGCCGTTCGGCTTCAAGACCGAATACGACCGCGACTGGGTCGGCCGCTACAACGGCGTCAAGACCGAGCTGCAGGCCATCGACCTGGGCGTGGCGTTCTCCTATGACGTCAACCCGTACCTGTCGTTCGGTGCGTCGGTGTTCGCCGAGCGCCTGAACGTCGACCTGACCAGTGCTGTCGACACCGGCACCGCGATCAACGCCACTGCCCAGCGCACCGCTGCGGCGCGTGTGTTGGCTGCCGGCGGCACCGCAGCCCAGGCTGCGGCGGCCTCGCAGGCCGCTGCACGCCAGGCCGCCCAGCTCGGCTTCTCGCCGGGCACCGCCGATGGCTACCTGCGCATCAAGGGCGATGAAGTGTCGGTCGGCTACACCCTGGGCATGACGGTCACCCCGGTGGAAGGCACCAACATCGCGTTCAGCTACCGCTCGAAGGTCGAGCACAAGATCACCGACGGCAAGGCCGATTTCACCATCCCGCAGAATGCGGCGGCCTTCCTGGCCACTGCTGCCCCGGGTACCTTCATCGACAGCAACGGTCGCGCGACCATCACCCTGCCGGCCAGCGCCACCGTGGGCTTCACCCACCGTGTGAACGACCAGTGGCAGATCATGGCTGAAGTCACGCGCACCGCGTGGAGCAAGTTCGACCAGGTCGTCGTCGATTACGACTCCAACCAGCCGGACAGCGTGCTGCCGTTCCACTACCGTGACACCACCTTCGCGTCGATCGGTACCGATTTCCGCGTGAACGACAAGCTGACCCTGCGCGGCGGCCTGGCCTATGACCAGACCCCGACCACCGATGCCCACCGCGACGTGCGCGTGCCGGACACCACCCGCAAGTGGCTGTCGCTGGGCATGACCTACGCCGCTTCGGACAAGATGGAATACAGCGTGGGCTACACCCACCTGTTCACCAAGGATCCGAACATCACCTCGACCTCGGCCACCGGCAACACCGTGACCGGCAAGTACAAGGTCAGCGGCGACGTGCTGGCGGCGTCGATGCAGTACAAGTTCTGATTCGGGCGATTGCCTGGAGCAGTACGAAGGAGGCCCCGCGCAAGCGGGGCCTTTCTTTTTGTAGGGACGGGCCGGGGCGTCCACGCAGCGCACGGATCCACGACAATAGCGACATGAACCTGTCCGATCCGAACTTCCAGCTGGAGCTGGCTGCCAACATTGCCGTCGCCGGCTCGATCCTGCTGGCCGGCCGCAACAACGTGCACACCTGGTGGCTGGGCATCGTCGGCTGCGCCTTGTTTGCTGCCGTGTTCGAACGATCGCATCTGTATGCGGACATGGTGCTGCAGTTCTTCTTCATCGCCATCAGCGTGCTGGGCTGGTGGCAGTGGCTGCGTGGTGACCATGGCGCGCCGTTGCCGATCACTTCATTGCGGCCGCGCGCCTGGGCCTGGCTGGCGCCGCTGGCGGTAGTGGCCACGTTCGGCTACGGCTGGATGCTGACCCGCCTGACCAATGCCTATGCGCCGTACATCGATTCGGCGGTGCTGGTGTTGAGTGTGATCGCGCAGATCCTGATGATGCGACGCAAGCTGGAATCGTGGTGGGTATGGCTGCTGGTGAACACCGTTGCGGTGCCGCTCTACTACAGCCGTGGCCTGCACCTGACCTCGATCCTGTATGTGGGCTTCTGGATCAACGCGCTGGTCGCCTTGCGCCATTGGCGGCACCTGATGCGGGACGAGGCCAGGGCGGCCGATGCCGCTGCCTGAGCGCGTTGCACGCGGCCTGGTGGTGGGCAAGTTCTGCCCGCTGCATCGCGGCCATGAACGACTGATCGACTTCGCCGCCACGCGCTGCCAGCAGCTGCTGGTGATCGGCTGGTCGCAGCCGGGCTTTGCCGGCTACAGCGCTGCGCGCCGCGAGCGCTGGCTGCGTGCGCGTTTCCCGCAGGCCACGGTAGCGGTGCTTGACGACGCGCGACTGGCCGCATTGTGCACGCAGCATGGCTTGCCGGTGCGAGCGCTGCCGCAGGACAGTGATGACGAACAGGTGCAACGTGACTTTACCGCCTGGCTGTGCCTGAACCTGTTCGGTGGGCCGGTGCAGGCGGTGTACACCGGTGAGGACTACGGTGACGGCTTCGCGCAGGCGCTGGCCACGCACTTCGGTGCGCCGGTACGCCATGAGCGGCTCGAACGCGCATTGGACGTCGGGCAGGCCTGCGGCACCGAGCTGCGCAGCGATCCGCATGCGCATCGCCATGGGCTCGCACCGCAGGTGTATGCCGACCATGTACAGCGCGTGGCCTTCATCGGTGGCGAGTCCAGCGGCAAGACCACGCTGGCCCGCGTGCTGGCCGAGCGTCTGCAGACTGTCTGGGTGCCGGAGTATGGCCGCACGGTGTGGGAGCAGCGAGGCGGAGAGCTGACGCCGGGCGATCTGCTGCGCATCGCAATGACACAGCCACAGCACGAAGACGAAGCTGTGCGGCGTGCGCATCGCTGGCTGTTCTGCGATACCACGCCGCTGGTGACGCTGGGCTACAGCGGCTGGATGTTTGGCACGGCGCCGCAGCCGCTGCGGCAAGCGGCACGACGACGCTACGACCTGCTGTTCCTGTGCGCGCCGGATATTCCGTTTGACCAGGATGGCACGCGCGTGGGCGAAGCTTTCCGGGCGCAGCAGCATGCGTGGTACCTGGAGCAGCTGCAGGCAGAGGGTGTCGCGCATGTGCTGCTGGAAGGCGATCTGGAGACGCGCATCGCACGCGTGCAGGGCGAGCTGGCGAAGCGGGCGGACAATCGGTTCAGTGTCGCCTTGCCTCTGTAGAGCCGAGCCCACGCTCGGCTGCGCCAGAAAAGCCGAGCATGGGCTCGGCTCTACAGCCAGGAAAGCCGAGCGTGGGCCCGCCTCTACAGGAAGCAAAGCACAAAAAACCCCGCGCTCGCGGGGTTTTTTGTTTACTGCATCAAGCAGGCGATCAGTCGCCCAGGGTCAGCAGCGAGGCGTTGCCGCCGGCGGCGGTGGTGTTCACCGTCACCGTCTTTTCGGTAGCGAAGCGCAGCAGGTAGTGCGGGCCGCCGGCCTTCGGGCCGGTGCCGGACAAGCCCTGGCCGCCGAACGGCTGCACGCCGACCACCGCGCCGATCTGGTTGCGGTTGACGTAGACGTTGCCGACGTGGACGCCGTTGCTGATGCGATCAACGGTCTCGTCGATGCGCGAATGCACGCCCAGGGTCAGGCCGTAGCCGGTGGCATTGATCTGGTCGATCACCGCGTCGAGCTGGTCGCCCTTCCAGCGGATCACGTGCAGGACCGGCCCGAAGATTTCCTTGTGCAGCTGGCCCAGGTCCTTCAGTTCATACGCGCGCGGTGCGAAGAAGGTGCCATTGGCCGCTTCGGCGGACAGCTCGGCGGCCGCGATGAGGCGCGCTTCGCGGTCCATGCGCTCGGCGTGGTCCTGCAGGATCTTCAGCGCGTCGGCGTCGATCACCGGGCCGACGTCGGTGGACAGCAGGCCCGGGTTGCCGACCTTCAGTTCCTTCATCGCGCCGGCCAGCATGGTCATCACCTTGTCGGCGATGTCGTCCTGCACGAACAGCACGCGCGCGGCCGAGCAACGCTGGCCGGCGGAGGTGAAGGCCGAACCGATCGCGTCCTTGACCAGCTGTTCCGGCAGCGCCGAGGAGTCGGCGATGAAGGCATTCTGGCCGCCGGTCTCGGCGATCAGCACACCGATGGCGGCGTCACGCGCGGCCATGGCGCGGTTGATCGCACGTGCGGTGTCGGTGGAGCCGGTGAAGGCCACGCCGGCCACGCGCGGGTCGGCGGTCAGTGCGGCACCGACGGTGGCGCCGTCGCCCGGCAGGTACTGCACCACCTCGGCCGGCACGCCAGCTTCGTGCAGCAGCTTCACCGCGTAGTAGCCGATCAGGTTGGTCTGTTCGGCCGGCTTGGCGATGACGCTGTTGCCGGCGGCCAGTGCAGCGGCGACCTGGCCCAGGAAGATCGCCAGCGGGAAGTTCCACGGGCTGATGCAGACGAACACGCCGCGGCCGTGCAGCTGCAGCTCGTTGGACTCACCGGTCGGGCTGGGCAGCTTCTCGGCGTGGCTGAACTGCTCGCGCGCCTGCTTGGCGTAGTAGCGCAGGAAGTCCACGGCTTCGCGCACTTCGGCGATGCTGTCGGGCAGGCTCTTGCCGGCTTCCTTCACGCACAGCGCCATGAACTCCGGCATGCGCGCTTCCAGCTGGTCGGCGGCGTGCTCGAGGATGGCGGCGCGGCTGGCGGCCGGGGTGCGGTTCCAGGCCGGCTGCGCGGCTACGGCATTCGCCAGCGCCTTCTGCACGGTGGCGGCATCGGCGGCCAGCCACTGGCCGACCACTTCGCGGGTGTCGGCCGGATTGGTCACCGGCAGCGAGGCGCCGGCCGGGTTCGCACCCGGCACCAGCGGGGCGGCCTGCCACGGCTTCACGGCCGCGTTGAGCTGCTCGGCGAGGGCGCGCAGTTCGTTGTCGTTGGCGAGGTTGGCGCCCATGGAGTTCTTCCTGTCGTGGTTCTGGCTGCGCAGCAGGTCTACCGGCAGCGGGATCTTGGGATGCGGAATCGAAGCGAACGAGGCGACCATCTCGACCGGATCGCGGATCAGGTCGGCGATCGGCACGCGCTCATCGGTGATGCGGTTGACGAAGCTGGAGTTGGCGCCGTTTTCCAGCAGGCGGCGCACCAGGTACGGCAGCAGGTCTTCATGCGAACCGACCGGGGCGTACACGCGGCAGGGCAGGCCCAGGCGATCGGCCGGCACCACTTCGGCGTACAGGTCATCGCCCATGCCGTGCAGCTTCTGGTGCTCGTACACGCCACCGTTGGCGATGCTGCGCACCGCAGCGATGGTGTGCGCGTTGTGCGTGGCGAACATCGGGTAGATCGCGTCGGCATGGGTGAACAGGCGCTTGGCGCATGCCAGGTAGGACACGTCGGTGTTCTGCTTGCGGGTGAACACCGGGTAGCCCGGATAGCCTTCGATCTGCGCGCGCTTGATCTCGGCATCCCAATAGGCGCCCTTGACCAGGCGCACCTGCAGGCGGCGACCGGCGCGGCGCGCCATGTCGGCCAGGTGGTCGATCGTGTACGGCGTGCGCTTCTGGTAGGCCTGCACGACCACGCCGAAGCCGTCCCAGCCGGCCAGCGAGGCGTCGGAGAACACCTGCTCGATGATGTCCAGCGACAGTTCCAGGCGGTCGGACTCTTCGGCGTCGACGGTGCAGCCGATGCCGTAGCTCTTGGCCAGCTGCGCCAGCTCCAGCACGCCCGGCACCAGGTCCTTCAGCACGCGCTCGCGCTTGGCGTGCTCGTAGCGCGGGTACAGCGCCGACAGCTTGATCGAGATGCCCGGTGCGTTGTTGACGTCGCCATCCGGGCGGCCGCCGCGGGCCTTGTGATCACCGCCGATGGCGTGGATCGCGCGACGGTAGTCTTCCAGGTAGCGCAGCGCGTCCTTCATGGTCAGCGCGCCTTCGCCCAGCATGTCGAAGGAGTAGCGGTAGTTCGCGTTGTCGCCCTTGTGCGAGCGCGACAGCGCCTCGCTGATGGTGCGGCCCATGACGAACTGGTGGCCCATGATCTTCATCGCCTGGCGCACGGCCAGGCGCACCACCGGCTCACCGACGCGGCCGACCAGGCGCTTGAACGCGCTGGGCGCATCGGCGCGGGTGGCGTCATTCATCTGTACCAGCTTGCCGGTCAGCATCAGGCCCCAGGTGGAGGCGTTGACCAGCACCGAGTCGCTGCCGCCCAGGTGCTTTTCCCAGTCGGCATCGGCCAGCTTGTCGCGGATCAGCTTGTCGGCGGTGTCCTGGTCCGGAATGCGCAGCAGCGCTTCGGCCACGCACATCAGCAGCACGCCTTCTTCGCTGCCCAGGTCGTACTGGCGCATGAAGGCTTCGATCGCGCCCTGGTCCTTGGCACGCACGCGCACGCGGCCGACCAGGTCGGCGGCCAGCGCCTGCACCCTGGCCTGCTCGTCGGCCGGCAGCCGGGCCTGCGCCAGCAGCTCGCGGACGTGGCTGGCCTCGTCCTTCAACCAGGCATCGGTGATGGCCTGGCGGAACGGGTTGGGGGGCGCCGGCAGTTCCGGCGACAGCAGCACGCCGGGACGCTGGGCGTCGCTGGCGGCAGGGGAGGAGGAAGGTGCGTTCATGCCGGTCCGGCCAATGGAAAACTTGGCGATTTTAATCATTTTTGCGGGTTGCGGAAGTGCCCCACAGCCACCTTCGTGAAGGGCTGATAGCCCCTAACGGTGGTGTATTCAGCGTGTTCAGCAAGCCCGGCAATATTTGTGCTGAATTCGGCATTCGCGCCGCCGACCCCATGCTGTGTTGCAGCATGGGAAAAAGTGTGAATGCACCCTTGCTACCGGCGAGAGGGCGGGGCTACCATCGAGACGTTTCCCGCGGCAGGAACGCGGTTGCGACATGATCGAGGTGCTTCCAGCTCCGGATGGGTCAGGTACGCAGCTGCGGCTGCGTCCCCCACGGGCGCTCGATGCCCGGCAGTTCGTCCTGTTGTTCACCGTGTTGTCGGGTGCGATGTGGCTGGTGTCCGCCCTCGGGTGGTTGGCCGGCAATGCATTCGCCCCCCTGTTCGCGCTGCTGTACAGCCTGGTGCTGGCGGCGGCACTGCGTGCCTTGTGGCGCAGCGGTGAACGGCAGGAGGAGATCCGGGTAGTGCCGGCGTACGTGGAGGTCATCCCCGTACCCGGTGGATCGCCGGTGTTCCGGGCCCACCCCCACTGGGTGCGCCTGCTCACCGGCGATGAGAGGGTCCGGCTGGCATCCAGCGGCCGGCAGGTGGAGGTGGGGAGTTTCCTCGCGCCGGCCGAACGTCAGACGCTCGCAGAGACACTTGAAAGCTTGCTCGCCGCCAGCGATGGCGGCAACCGACGACGCTAAGGGTCTAGGCAATGAAGCAAAGCAGCAGGTGGGGCACGAAGTGCGTTGCAGTGGTCACCGCCATGGTGGCCGGGGGACTGATGCCGGCGTTGGCCTGGGCCCAGGCGGCCGATCCCAAGCCGTGGCAGCTGAACATGGGCAAGGGGGTGACCCAGACCTCGCGCCTGGCCTGGGAATCGAACAATCTCTCGTTGATCATCTGCACGGTGATCGGCGTCATCGTGTTCGGCGCGATGGCCTACGCCATCTTCAAGTTCCGCAAATCCAAGGGGGCAGTCGCCGCCACCTTCAGCCACAACACCAAGGCCGAGATCATCTGGACGGTGATCCCGGTGATCATCCTGATCGTGATGGCGTGGCCGGCCACGGCCAACCTGATCAAGATGTACGACACCCGCGATGCCGAGATGACGGTCAAGGTCACCGGCTACCAGTGGATGTGGAAGTACGAATACCTCGGCGAGAACGTCACCTTCACCAGCCGACTGGACCGCGAGTCCGACCGCGTGCGGCAAAGTGGCATCGTGCCGACCCGTGAAAGCCATCCGCACTACCTGCTGGATGTCGACAACCGGCTGGTGCTGCCGGTCGACACCAAGGTGCGCTTCGTCATCACCTCCGACGACGTGATCCACGCCTGGTGGGTGCCGGCGCTGGGCTGGAAGCAGGATGCCATTCCCGGCTTCATCAACGAAGCCTGGACCAGCATCGAGCAGCCTGGCGTGTACCGCGGCCAGTGCGCCGAGCTGTGCGGAAAGGACCACGGCTTCATGCCGATCGTGGTCGAGGCGGTGTCCAAGGAGGAATTCAAACAGTGGCTGGCGCAGCGCAAGCCGGCGCCGGCTGCCGCGCCGGCCACGCCTGCGGCACCTGCCGAACCGGCTGCACCGGCGGGCGAGGCGCCGGCTGCGCCTGCTGCTGCAGAAGCGGCCAGCGCACCTGCCACTGCAGCCAGCGGCGCGTGATGTAAAGCCCGCGGCCGCCCGCGGCCGTGGTGACAACCGATTCTGAGAGGTGTTTTGCAATGGCGCACTCGGCAGTTGGGCACGACGATCACCATCACCAGCAGAGTTTCTTCGAGCGTTGGTTCTTCTCGACCAACCACAAGGACATCGGCACGCTGTACCTGGGTTTCAGCTTCATCATGTTCATCATCGGTGCGGCGATGAGCGTGGTGATCCGCGCCGAGCTGGCACAGCCCGGCCTGCAGTTCGTCAAGCCCGAGTTCTTCAACCAGATGACCACCGTGCATGCGCTGGTGATGATCTTCGGTGGCGTGATGCCGGCCTTCGTCGGCCTCGCCAACTGGATGATCCCGCTGCAGATCGGCGCGCCGGACATGGCGCTGCCGCGCATGAACAACTGGTCGTTCTGGTTGCTGCCGGTGGCCTTCAGCCTGCTGCTGCTGACCCTGTTCCTGCCCGGTGGTGCGCCGGCTGGTGGCTGGACGCTGTATCCGCCGCTGTCGCTGCAGGGCGGCTACAACGTGGCCTTCAGCGTGTTCGCTATCCACGTGGCCGGCATCAGTTCGATCATGGGTGCGATCAACATCATCGCCACCGTGCTGAACATGCGTGCGCCGGGCATCGACCTGCTGAAAATGCCGATCTTCTGCTGGGCCTGGCTGATCACCGCGTTCCTGCTGATCGCGGTGATGCCGGTGCTGGCCGGTGCGGTGACCATGCTGCTGACCGACAAGTTCTTCGGCACCAGCTTCTTCAACGCAGCCGGTGGCGGTGACCCGGTGATGTACCAGCACATCTTCTGGTTCTTCGGGCACCCCGAGGTCTACATCATGATCCTGCCCGCCTTCGGCGTGGTCAGCGAGATCATCCCGACCTTCAGCCGCAAGCCGCTGTTCGGCTACCAGGCGATGGTATACGCCACCGCGGCGATCGCGTTCCTGTCGTTCATCGTCTGGGCCCACCACATGTTCACCGTGGGCATGCCGCTGGGCGGCGAGATCTATTTCATGTTCGCCACCATGCTGATCTCGATCCCGACCGGCGTGAAGGTGTTCAACTGGGTCAGCACCATGTGGCGTGGCTCGCTGACGTTCGAGGCACCGATGCTGTGGTCGGTGGCGTTCGTCATCCTGTTCACCATCGGTGGCTTCTCCGGCCTGATGCTGGCCATCGTGGCGGCCGACTTCCAGTACCACGACACCTACTTCGTGGTCGCGCACTTCCACTACGTGCTGGTGACCGGTGCGGTGTTCGCGCTGATCGCCGCGGTGTACTACTGGTGGCCGAAGTGGACCGGGCGCATGTACAGCGAGAAGTGGGCCAAGGTGCACTTCTGGTGGTCGATCGTGTTCGTCAACCTGCTGTTCTTCCCGCAGCACTTCCTCGGCCTGGCCGGCATGCCGCGCCGCATTCCCGATTACAGCGTGGCGTTTGCCGACTGGAACCTGATCAGCTCGATCGGTGCGTTCGGCATGTTCGTCACCCCGTTCATGATGGCCGCGATCCTGCTGTCCTCGCTGCGCAACGGCGAGAAGGCCGAAGCGCGTTCCTGGGAGGGTGCACGCGGCCTGGAATGGACGCTGCCGTCGCCGGCACCGGCGCACACCTTCACCACCCCGCCGACCATCCGTCCGGGGGATCTGGCGCATGACGACATCACGCATTGAGGTGGGGCATGCATAACGAGAGCCCGCTGCAGACCTGTAGAGCCGAGCCATGCTCGGCGGATGAGAAGCAGCCGACCAGCGGTCGGCTCTACCAGGGCGGAAGCATCGAGCAGCAGCGCCAGCGTGCGAAGCGCACGGCGGTGTGGGTCGGCGCCATCGCTGTGCTGGTCTACGTCGGCTTCATCCTCAGCGGGGTGATCGGCCGATGAGCGAGGCACCGGCCAGCACACCGTCACGCAGTGCCGGGCTGCCGCGCCTGATCGGCGTGGCGGTGGCGGTGTTCCTGCTGACGTTCTCGCTGGTGCCGCTGTACCGCATCGCCTGCGAGAAGGTGTTCGGCGTGCGCCTGGAACGCGGTCCCGGTGGCGAAGCCAGCGCAGGTGCCGCGGCCGGCAAGCGCACCGTGCGGGTGGAGTTCGATGGCGGCGTCAATTCGCGACTGCCGTGGTCGTTCCATCCTGAGCAGCTGACCATGGACGTGGTGCCCGGCGAGCTCAACGAGGCGCTGTACTTCGCCCGCAACGACAGCGCAGCTGCCGTGGTCGGCAGCGCGGTGCCTTCGGTGGCACCGGCGCGTGCGTCGGGCTTCTTCAGCAAGACCGAGTGCTTCTGTTTCACCGCGCAGACGCTGCAGGCCGGCGAGAAGCGCGACATGCCGGTGCGCTTCATCGTCGATCCGGACCTGCCGCCGGAGATCAGGACGATCACCTTGTCCTACACCTTCTACCGCAACGACGCGCTGTCCGATCGGCTGGCCCCGGCCGCCACCTCGGACGGCGCGCACGCCGCACCCTGACCCGGATACCGACATGGCCCAGACACCGACCGACGCCAACGTGTACTTCGTCCCGGCCCAGAGCAAATGGCCGTTCGTGGGTTCCATCGCCATGATGGTGACCATGGTGGGCGTGGCCAGCTGGCTCAACGATGCCAGCTGGGGACGCTGGACGTTCTACATCGGCATCGCGATGCTGGTGCTGACCCTGTTCTGGTGGTTCAGCGACGTGGTGCGCGAATCGCAGGCCGGCAACTACAACCACCAGGTCGACGGATCATTCCGGATGGGGATGATCTGGTTCATCTTCTCCGAGGTGATGTTCTTCGGCGCGTTCTTCGGCGCGCTGTTCTACACCCGCAACCTGGGCCTGTCGTGGCTCAGTGGCGAAGGCCGTGGGGTCATGACCAACGAGCTGCTCTGGCAGGGCTATTCCGCCGGATGGCCGACCAATGGCCCGGCGGCGATCGGTGGCGCGTTCCAGACCATCCCGGCCTGGGGCCTGCCACTGATCAATACGCTGATCCTGTTGACCTCCGGCGTGACCCTGACCATCGCCCACCACGCACTGAAGTCCGGCAACCGCCGCCAGCTGCTGATCTGGCTGGGCCTGACCGTGGTGCTCGGCCTGGGCTTCCTGACCCTGCAGGCAGAGGAGTACATCCATGCCTACAAGGAACTGAACCTGACGCTCGGCTCCGGCATCTACGGGTCGACGTTCTTCATGTTGACCGGCTTCCACGGCGCGCACGTGCTGCTGGGCACGATCATGCTGATCGTGATGTGGCTGCGTTCGGCCAAGGGACACTTCACCCGCGACAACCATTTCGGTTTCGAAGCCGCCGCGTGGTACTGGCACTTCGTCGACGTGGTGTGGCTGATGCTGTTCCTGTTCGTCTACGTGCTTTGATCAGGCGCGCATCGGTGGTCTCAGCCGCCGATGCCGTGTGGTTTGATCCAGCCCATGTAGATGCTCACGATCACCAGCAGGATCAACGCTACCGACACCGCGATGCGGCGCGTCAGTGCATTGACCGTGCGCTTGGTCTGGCCGCGGTCGACCAGCAGGTAGTACAGGCCGGCGCCCAGATTCCAGACGATGACGATCAGAAACGCGATTACCAGCAGGGTCTTCAGCGAATCACTCATGCGCGGCTCGAGGGCAGGGTGGATGTGCCTATCTGACCGCGTTTGCGCGGACTTGTCATGATGCGCCAGCACACGCGCGTGTTCGGATGGTTGCTGGCCGTGCTGGCGATGGCCGGATTCACCGCATTGGGGCTGTGGCAGCTGCAGCGCATGCATGCCAAACAGGCAATGTTGGATGCACAGGGTCCAGCCGTGGCACAGGCGTTGCCGCTGTCGGAGGCCCTGGCGGCGCCCGGCGCGTTGCACGGCGTGGCCGACCACGGTCGCTTCCTGCCCGGCGTGGTACTGCTGGACAACCAGATCCGGCATGGCCGCGCTGGCGTGAAGATCTATCGCCCCTTCCGCAGTGACGACGGCAGCGTGCTGCTGGTCGACCTCGGTTGGCGTGCGCTGCCGCCGGATCGCACGCTTCCGGAGGTGCCGTCGCCGCCTTCGCCGGTGGCCGTGCGCGGGCTGCTCGCGCCGCCACCATCGGCGGGACTGCTACTGGGCCCGGCGTTCTCTGCTACCGGTGAGGCCGGGCGCTGGCTGGCCAGCCGGTTGCCGGACGACGGGCTGGCGCGCGCGCTGGGGCTGCAGGCGCTACCCGACCGCGTGCTGAGGCTGGACCCGGCGCTGCCCTTTGGCGACGAGCGCGATCTGGACCTGCTGCCGAACACGCTGCCGCCTCAGCGCCACCTGGGCTACGCCGTGCAGTGGTTCGGGCTGGCCCTGACCGTGCTGGTGGTGGCCGTGGTGCTGGAGCGGCGGCGGAGGCGCGTGATTACCCGGTAGTGCCGGCCGCTGGCCGGCAACCCCCGCAATCCTGGATGCCGGCCAGCGGCCGGCACTACCGGCATCCCCTACCCAACCATGAGAAAATGCCCCGCATGAACACTGCTACGTCCCCGCAGGCGCGCGGTTCCGGCCGCCGGACCCTGGTGCTGCTGTTTGCCGTGTTCTTCGGGGCGATGGCACTGGCCGCCGTGCTGCGCTTCTCCGGCTGGCAGCCGACCGGGCACCGCAATGCCGGCCAGCTGCTGAAGCCGCCGGTGGACCTGCGCCAGCAGGCGCCGACCCTGGCCAGCGGCCAGTCCTACCCCTGGAACCCCGAGGCCCGTACCTGGCGCCTGCTGGTGGCCCCGGCCGGTGCCTGCGACGCGCAGTGCGTCACTTTGTCGCAGGGACTGGGCAAGGTGTGGCAGCTGTTCGGCCATAACGCCGATAATGTCGAGATCCTGTGGCTGGGTACGCCACCGGCGTCGATCGCCTCGCTGCCCGCGCTGCGGCCGCTGGCTCCGTCGCCAGCCCTGCGCGCGGCGTTGCCGGGCGTCGATGATCCGGCGGGACTGCCGGTCTACGTGATCGATCCGAACGGCTTCGTGATCATGCGCCATGCCCCGGGTTCCGACCTCGGTGGCCTGCGCAAGGACATGGCCACGTTGCTGAAACTGAAGTGAGTCCCGTTTGATGAGCCTTTCCGCGCGTCCGGCGCTGCACCGCAATTTCCACCGCCTGGCGTGGTTCGCCATGATCATGACCGCGAGCACGATCATGTTCGGCGCCTTCGTGCGCCTGTCCGATGCCGGCCTGAGCTGCCCGGACTGGCCGACCTGCTATGGCCAGGCCACCTGGCCGCAGCACGTGGAAGAGACCATCGGCCACCCGGCGGCGGAGATCCGCCCGCTGGAGACCCACAAGGCCTGGCGAGAACAGGTGCATCGCTTCCTGGCCGGCGCGCTGGGCATCGAGATCCTGACCCTGGCGCTGCTGGCCACGCGCAAGCGGCGATTCGGAAGCACGGCGGTGGTGACCGCCTGCGTGCTGGTGGCCGCCGGCATACCGCTGTACATGATGGGCTGGCACGGCACCGCCAGTGCCCTGGCCTTGACCGGCGAGGCGATCCTGCTGATCGCCGCGCTGCGCTGGAGCAACATCGATCTCGCACGTGCGGCGCTGCTGACCTTGGCGGTGGTGATCTTCCAGGCCCTGCTGGGCATGTGGACGGTGACCCTGCTGCTCAAACCCATCGTGGTGATGGGCCATCTGCTGGGCGGCATGCTGATGTTCGGCCTGCTGGTGTGGATGGCCTGGCGCGCGACGCACATGCCGATCACCCTGGCTGAAGCGCCGAAGCTGAAGTGGCTGATGCGCATCGGCGTGGCGGTGCTGGTTACCCAGATCGCGCTGGGTGGTTGGGTCAGCGCCAACTACGCCGCACTCGCCTGCGGCGGTGGCAGCGCCTCGCTGGACAACTTCCCGCGCTGCGCCAACCAGTGGTGGCCGCAGCACAACTTCGTCGAAGGCTTCACCCTGTGGCGCGGCATCGGCGTGGATTACGAAGGCGGTGTGCTGGATGGCGCTTCGCGCATCGCCATCCAGATGGCGCATCGCCTGTTCGCGGTGGTGGTGGCCGTCTACCTGCTGTGGCTTGGCGTGCGCCTGTTCCGGTTGCCGAGCATGCGTGGCTGGGCCAGCGCGCTGATCGCGCTGCTGGTGCTGCAGGTCACGCTCGGCATCCTCAACGTGAAGCTGGCGCTGCCGCTGGAAGTGGCCGTGGCCCACAACGGCGTGGCCGTTGCCCTGTTGTTCGTACTGGTCAGCCTGCTGGCCCGCCTGCGTGCCCCGGACTGATTCCATGTTTTCCAATTACCGCCAGTACTGGGACCTGACCAAGCCCAAGGTCGTCGCCCTGATCGTCTTCACCGCCCTGGTCGGCATGGTCCTGGCCATCCCCGGCGTGCCGAGCTGGGAGCAGGTGCGCGCCGGCCTGCTCGGCTTCCTCGGCATCTGGCTGGCGGCCTCGGCCGCGGCCGCCATCAACCAGCTGCTGGACGCGCACATCGATGCGCAGATGGCGCGCACCTCGTGGCGCCCGCTGGTGGTGGGCAAGGTCAAGCCGTGGCAGGTGCTGGTGTTCGCCGGCGTGCTGATCGTGCTGTCGATGACCCTCCTGGTGCTGTGGGTGAACCTGATCACCGCAGTGCTGACCTTCGCCTCGCTGATCGGCTACGCGGTGATCTACACCGTGTACCTCAAGCGTGCGACCTCGCAGAACATCGTCATCGGTGGCCTGGCCGGCGCGATGCCGCCGATGCTGGGCTGGGCCGCAGTGACCGGCATGCAGGGTTCGTCGGACTGGGCGTACTCGTCGCTGCTGGTGCTGATCATCTTCATCTGGACCCCGCCGCACTTCTGGGCGCTGGCGATCTTCCGCCGCGAGGATTACGCCAAGGCGGAGATCCCGATGCTGCCGGTGACCCACGGCGTGGCGCATACCCGCAAGCAGATCATGGTGTATTCGGTGGTGCTGGCGCTGGTGTGCCTGCTGCCGTACCTGGTGGGCATGAGCGGTGCGTTCTACCTGGGCGGCGCGATCGTGCTCAACGCCGTGTTCCTCTGGTACGCCTGGCGCATGCTGGACCCGCCGGACGAGCTGTTCTCGATGAAGATGTTCTATTACTCCATCGTCTACCTGATGGCGCTGTTTGCCTTCCTGCTGGTGGACCACTGGATCCTGCCCTGGCTGTGACCTCGGGGTCGGATCCCCGAAGGGGCTCTGACCCCACCTGATCGCGCGGACATCCTCGCATGACGTGGATCACCTTGAACCGCCGTCTCGGCGTCGCCATTGCTGTTCCTGACCCCAGGGAAAGGAAGCAGCAGGGATGCATTCGTTCTTCCGTTGGACCACCGCGCTGATGCTGGCGCTGGGCATGGCCGTGACCGCGCATGCCGACGACACTACCGCGCAGATCCGCCAATACGCCGCTGGCCACCGCATGCTGGTGCTGGGCGAATTCCACGGCACACGCGAGACGCCACTGCTCGTGCGGCAGCTGGTGGACGACTACAGCCGCAATGGCGCGCCGGTCCTGCTGGCGCTGGAACTGCCACGCGCCGAGAACCCTGTGCTGCGCGGCTATCTGGAATCCGATGGTGGGGCCGCGGCGCGCCGGCACCTGCGCGGCCGCGCGTTCTGGACCGTGCGCGATGACCAGCATGATGGTCGCCGCAGCCGCGACATGCTGGCGATGATCGAAGGCCTGCGTGTGCTGAAGGCGCAGGGGCGCGTGATCGAAGTGGTTGGCTATGACGTCAATGCCAGCAGTGGCGGCAACCAGGCGCGCGATGACTTCATGGCAGCCGAATTGCGACGGCTCTATCGAGGGTTGCCAGACAATGCACGCATGCTGGTGCTGACTGGCAATGTCCACGCCATGCTGCGGCGGCCGGAAGGTATGCCGCCGGAAATGCAGAGGCGGCCGATGGCCTCCCAGCTGCGGGACCTGGATATCTACAGCGTGCGGTTGGGTGCGCTGCGTGGCCAGGCGTGGGCGTGCGCGGACCGTTGCATGGCGCGGCCACTTCCAGAGCAGGTGGCCCCGCGGCTGCGGGGCGATACCCATGCGGAACGGGCGTACGACCTGTGGGTGTGGATGCCGGAGCTGAGCGTCGGCACGCTCGTGGATCCGTAGCGTCAGGCAACCCATCCACGCATGGCGTGGATCTACTGTGGTTCACGCCATCCGTGGTATGGAGTAGATCCACGCCATGCGTGGATGGTCTACCCGGAACAACCCGCGCGCCCTGTCAGGGCTTGCGCCGCGCATACCGCTGCGCGATCACGCCGCAGACGATCAGCTGGATCTGGTGGTAGATCATCACCGGCAGCACGATGGCGCCCAGGCTGCCGCCGGCGAACAGCACCTTGGCGATCGGCACGCCGGTGGCCAGGCTCTTCTTCGAGCCGCAGAACACGATGGCGATCTCGTCCTCGCGGTTGAAGCGCAGGCGACGGGCGATGAAGGTGATCAGCGGCATGGCGATGCCCAGCAGCACAGCGGCCACGATGGCCACAGCCAGCAGCGACAGCAGCGGGGTCTTGCTCCACAGGCCTTCGGTCACCGCTTCGCCGAACGCCGAGTACACCACCAGCAGGATGGTGGCCTGGTCGGTGTAGCGCAGCAGCGCGCGCTGGCGTTCCACCCAGCCGGCAATCCACGGCCGCAGCAGGTGGCCGGCCACGAACGGCACCAGCAGCTGCAGCATGATGCCGCCGATCGCATGCAGCGGATCATGGATGCCGCCCGAGGTGCCGGCCAGCGCGGTCAGCAGCAGCGGGGTCAGGAACACGCCGAGGATGCTCGACAGCGAAGCGCTGCACACCGCTGCGGGCACGTTGCCATGCGCCATCGAAGTGAACGCGATGGACGACTGCACGGTAGAGGGCAGGGTGCACAGGAACAGCACGCCCAGGTACAGCTCCGGGGTCAGCAGCCAGCCCGACAGCGGCTTGAACATCAGCCCCAGCAGCGGGAACAGGATGAAGGTGCAGGCCAGGATGGTCAGGTGCAGCCGCCAGTGCAGCATGCCGCCGATGATCGACTCGCGCGGCAGGCGCGCGCCATGCAGGAAGAACAGCGCGGCGATGGCGACGGTGGTGACATCGTCGAGGACGATGGCGGCGGCGCCCTTCATCGGCAGCAGCGAGGCCAGGCCGACGGTGCACAGCAGGGCGAGGGTGAAGTTGTCCGGTCGCAGGCGCGACCACCAGCGGGTCATGGTGGGCAGGGTCCTTGGTGCGGAGGGTTCAGGGCGAGGTGACCGGCGTGGCCAGGCGTTGGCGGGTGGCGGCTTCCAGCGACTTCAGGCCAGCACGCTGGCCCAGCTGAAGGGCCTGTTCGGGGCTGGCATGTTCGTACCGTGCATTGACCAGGCCGAGCACGGCGCCGGCGCGGTTGCCGGACGCACAGTGCAGCAGCACCGGCCCCTGGCTCTGCTGCAGGGCCAGGTGCACGGCGCGCACGTTGGCCGTATCCAGGCCATCGGCGCCGGCCACCGGAATGCGCACGTAGCGCAGGCCCAATGATTCGGCGACGCGGGTTTCATCGAAGCCCCGGTCCTCGCCGGGCTGGCGCAGGTCGATCACAGTGCGCACGCCCTGTGCAGCCAAGGCCTGCAGCTGTGCGGCGCTGGGCTGGCCGCCGGCATACAGGCCGGGGCGGACTTCGTTGAGGGGCGCGTCTTCGGCCAGGGCCGTCAGTGACAGGCAGAGCGACAACAACAGCAGGCAGGTCAGGCGCAGCAGCATGGTCTTCTCCGTGAAAACGTTCTGCCGCTACAGGCGCAGTCCGGCGCGCGCCTTCAGCAGCTCGCGCAGTTCGTACTTGTCAGTATCGTCCAGGCCCTGCTGGCGCTGCTTTGCCAACAACTCCTCCAGACGTTGCACCAGCAGCTGTTTCTCCAGCTGTGCCACTGCGTCGTGCAGTTCCTGGGTCCAGCTGGCCTCGGTGCCGGGCAGCGTCTGTGCGGCCAAGGTATGCAGCGAGGCCTGTTCCTCGCGCCCGTCGAAGTGTTCCAGCAGGGCGCCGGTACTGATGTCCGGGCGCTGTTCGACCAGCCCCAGCAGCTCCAGCAGCAGTTCCACGCCGGGCAGGCGCAGGCCCTGGAAGTGGTGCTTGCCGCCCAGCGTCAGCGCCAGCGACGGCTGCTGCAGCAGTACGGCGATCGCGCCGCGCACCAGGCTGCGCTTGGCCACGGGCTGGATCGTCCGCTGCGGCTGGCGTTGCGGCATCGGCGCGCGCGTGGCCTGGGCAGTACCGCCCAGGCCGGTCAGCTGCGCCAGCTGCTGCTTCATCAGGTCGCCAAAGGCGCCGTCGGGAATCTGCGCCAGCATCGGCTTGGCGCGTTCGGCCAGGCGTGCCTTGCCATCGAGCGTGCCCAGGTTGATCTCGCGGGTCAGTTCATCGAAGAAGAACTGCGACAGCGGCGTAGCCTGCTTCAGGCGCTCGTTGAACGCTTCGGCGCCTTCCTTGCGCACGATGGTGTCCGGGTCTTCGCCATCGGGCAGGAACAGGAAGAAGGCCTGGCGGCCATCCTTCATGCGCGGCAGCACCGACTCCAGCGCCTTCCAGCCGGCGCGGCGGCCGGCGGCGTCGCCGTCGAAGCAGAAGAACACGTCCGGTGCGTTGCGGAACAGCAGCTCGGCATGGTCCGGCGTGGTCGCGGTACCCAGCGTTGCCACCGCCTGGGTGACGCCGAACTGGAACAGCGAGACCACGTCCATGTAGCCCTCGACCACGATCAGCCGCTCGATCTTCTGGTTGGCCTGGCGCACCTGCCACAGGCCGTACAGTTCGCGGCCCTTGTGGAACAGCGCGGTCTCGGGCGAGTTGAGGTACTTGGGGCCGTCGTCCTTCTCGAACACGCGGCCGCCGAAGGCGATCACCCGGCCACGGCGGTCGAAGATCGGGAACATCACCCGGTCGCGGAACTTGTCGTAGACGTGGCCGCGGTCGTTCTTGGAGAACAGGCCGGCGCGGTCGAGCAGCTTCATGCGCCGCTCGTCCTTGCCCAGCGCGTCGCGCAGGCCGCTGTAACCATCCGGCGCGTAGCCGATCTGGAAGCGCGCGCGGTTCTCTTCGTCCACGCCACGGCCATCCAGGTAGCTGCGGGCCTTCTCGCTGCCCTCCAGGTTCTTCTGGAAGAACTTGGTCGCCGCGTCCAGCGCCGAGTACAGCTCGCGGCTGTCGTCCTGCTGCTGCGGGCTGCGCGGATTCTCGTTGCGCGGCACTTCCATGCCGGCGCGCTTGGCCAGTTCATCCACCGCGTCGAGGAACT
Organism: Stenotrophomonas sp. YJH_SMC_69; assembly: GCF_059370495.1. Lineage (NCBI taxonomy): Bacteria > Pseudomonadati > Pseudomonadota > Gammaproteobacteria > Lysobacterales > Lysobacteraceae > Stenotrophomonas > Stenotrophomonas sp. YJH_SMC_69. Next base: position 27,101 of record NZ_JCAFTS010000004.1, read on the forward strand.
CGAGGCGGTCGTAGTTCATCAGGAAGCTGATCGCGGTGCCGTGCGCGCCACAGCCGAAGCAGTGATAGAACTGCTTGGTGGGCGAGACCGTGAACGACGCCGATCGCTCGTCATGGAACGGGCAGCGCGCGGCGTACTCCTTGCCCTGGCGCTTCAACGGCACGCGGCTGCCCACCACCTCGACGATGTCGGTGCGGGCGAGCAGGTCGTCGATGAAAGCGTCGGGGATACGGGCCATGGGCAACAGGACAGGGCGCGGTGCAGGACCACGCGACGGAACCGGGGGCGGTCGGCCTAGTTTACCCCCTGTCGGGCACCTGGCTGGCGGTTGCCGGATCAATGCCGGCTGCGGCCAGGTGATGACGCGCGCGCAGGCGCTCATCGATCACCGCCGTCATCAGTGCGCCAACGAAGAACACGACGGTGGCGTAGTAGATCCAGACCAGCGAGATCACCAGCGCACCCATCGAGCCGTAGGCACTGCCGGGGGCCACGGTGGCGATGTAGACGCCGATGCCGTAGCGGCCCAGTGCGAACAGTGCCGAGGTGATGACGCCGCCGATGAAGGCCTGCCGCCAGGCCACGCGGCGGTCGGGCAGGTAGTGGTACATGAAGGCGAAGCCGACTGCGTAAAGCAGCAGGCTCGTGACGTACCCCAGCGCGGGCAGGATCGAGGGCAGCTGGGCGAAGGCCACCTGCAGCACCGTGGTGGCCGTCATCGACAGGATCAGCAGGAAGCCCAGGGCCAGCACCACGCCGAACGAGAACACGCGCTTGCGCAGCCAGGCCTTGAGGCCTTCCAGGCGCTCGCCGCTGGTGCGGAAGATCAGGTTCAGTGCGTTCTGCAGCTGGGCGAACACGGCGGTGGCGCCGACGAACAGCAGCAGCGTGCTCCACACACCCGCCAGCGAGCCGACATCCGGCTGGTTGTCGGCGTTCTTCAGAACGGTTTCGGCCACAGTAGCCGCGCTGCTGCCGGCCACCGAGCTGATCTGGTCGATCAGCGCCTGCTGGGCCGGTGGGTACAGCGAGGCGGTCAGCCACAGCAGCAGCACCAGCAACGGTGCCATCGACAGCAGGGCGTAGAAGGAGACGGAAGCTGCCTGGGTCAGCACGTCGACGTCGATGAAGCGCTTGGCCACCGCCATCGGAAAGCTGTCCTGCAGGCGCTTGAGGTACTTGTGCAGGGACACGGGAACGTTGGGCTCGGGTTCAACCATGTGTGCGGTTGTAGCAGGCGACCGACGAAGGCGCGGTGAAGCGGGTGCATCAATGGGGTCAGAGCCCTTCCGCGCTGCGGAAGGGATCCGACCCCAGGTGCTGGATTACGCCAGCAGCTGCTTGACCAGCTTGGAGACCAGGCCCATGTCGGCCTGGCCAGCGAGCTTGGGCTTCAGCGCGCCCATCAGCTTGCCCATGTCGGCCGGGCCGGCGGCACCGGTCTCGGCGATGGCGGCCTGGATGGCGGCCACGATCTCGGCCTCGCCCATCTTGGCCGGCAGGTAGGCTTCGATGACCACGATCTCGGCGCGCTCGATCTCGGCCAGGTCTTCGCGGTTGGCGGCTTCGTACTGGCTGACCGAGTCCTTGCGCTGCTTGACCATCTTGTCGAGCACGGCGATCACGGCGGTGTCGTCCAGCTCGATGCGCTCGTCGACTTCGCGCTGCTTGATGGCAGCGTTGATCAGGCGGATCACGCCCAGCTTGTGCTTCTCGCCCGCCTTCATGGCGGCCTTCATGTCTTCGGTGAGCTGCTGCTTCATGCTCATGAGGAACCTCGTGGTGGTAGGTGGGGCGGGGCGGATGCCCGAACCCGGAAACGCAAAAAGCCGGCGACGCTCGCGCGTGCCGGCTTCGGCTCCATCGCGACAGGCAGGCCCGCCGCAATGAAGATGCGTCCGATCAGTACAGGCGCTGACGCTTGGTGACGTCGCGCGACGAGCGGCGCAGCTGACGCTTCACAGCAGCGGCGGCCTTGCGCTTGCGCTCCTGGGTCGGCTTTTCGTAGAACTCGCGCTTGCGGGTTTCGGCCAGCACACCGGCCTTTTCGCAAGTGCGCTTGAAGCGGCGAAGAGCAAACTCGAAGGGCTCGTTCTCGCGGACTTTGACGCTGGGCATGGAATCTCCGGGACACAGTAGAACCGGGTCACGCCCGGCGAGCCGCACATTATAGCGGCGAAACGACAAACTGCAAGCGGCCAACCCTGAATACGGGCCGGGGGTTCGAAAGCAGTGAGATCTGCACGTCCCCCGAGGGGGCGGCAGGGGCGTCATAATAGCAGGCATGCGAGTCCTTGGCATCGAATCCTCCTGTGATGAGACCGGCGTGGCGGTGTATGACACCGACCTGGCCGGCAGCGCGGCCCTGCGCGCCCATGCGGTCTACAGCCAGATCGCCCTGCACGCCGAATACGGTGGTGTGGTGCCCGAGCTGGCCAGCCGCGACCATGTCCGCAAGCTGCTGCCACTGGTACGCCAGACCCTGGCCGACGCCGGCCTGGGCGTGGGCGATATCGATGGCGTGGCCTACACCGCCGGTCCCGGCCTGGTCGGCGCGCTGCTGGTGGGCGCTGGCGTGGCGCGTTCGCTGGCCTGGGCGCTGGAGGTGCCGGCCGTGGGCGTACACCATATGGAAGGCCATCTGCTGGCCCCGCTGATGGAAGACGACCCGCCGGAAGCGCCGTTCGTGGCGCTGCTGGTGTCCGGTGGCCACACCCAGCTGGTGGCGGTGGATGCGATCGGCCAGTACCGCCTGCTGGGCGAGACCCTGGACGACGCGGCCGGCGAGGCCTTCGACAAGACCGCCAAGCTGATGGGCCTGCCGTACCCGGGCGGCCCGCAGCTGGCCAGGCTGGCCGAGCAGGGCACGCCGGGCGCGTACCGCTTCGCGCGGCCGATGACCGACCGCCCTGGGCTGGATTTCAGCTTCTCCGGCCTGAAGACCCAGGTCCTGATGGCCTGGCGCGACAGTGACCAGAGCGAGCAGACCCGCGCCGACATCGCCCGCGGCTTTGAGGACGCGGTGGTCGAGACCCTGTCGATCAAGTGCGAGCGCGCACTGGAAGCGGCCGGGACCAACGTGATCGTGGTGGCCGGCGGCGTCGGCGCCAACACGCGCCTGCGCGCCCGCCTGCAGCAGATGGCCGAGCGCCTCGGCGGCCGTGCCTGCTTCCCGCGGCCGGCACTGTGCACCGACAACGGCGCGATGATCGCCTTCGCCGGCGCGCTGCGCCTGCAGGCCGGCCAGCACAGCCCGCCGAAGGTGGATGTGACCCCGCGCTGGGACATGGCGACCCTGCCGGCGGTCTGAGCGGTGGCGCCGGGCCATGCCCGGCGGACGCATTACCGATGCACTGCCAACGGCGACGCCGCCAGCACGGTTGTCGCCCGCTCATGGCGCTGCAGCCAGCCCAGCGTGTGTGGGCAGCGGGCATGGATCAGCCGCCCGATCGCGGCCAGGTCGGCGCCGAGGTCACGTTCCAGGACCGGCTCGTGGTGGGCGATGCGGTTGCGCAGGTGGCGGATGCGTCCGATATCCGCATGGATGGCTTTCCTGACGGCACTGGGATGAGCAGAGGGAGCATGCTGCAGAACCCTGCTGAGTGCGGGTATCCAAAGCGTGGAGTCGAAGCGACAGGTAAAGAGCTGCTGCCAGAACACCATCGGCAGGTTGGCGACGATCCCAGGTGTATCGGTTACGCGGCTGGCAAGTTGTTCCAGTACCGTGCGCGGAGAAGTACTGGATGAGGTTGGCAGCCTCCGTCGGAAGGCACCATTCCAGGGCCAACGCGGGCCATGCTGCCTGGCGAGCACAGCTGCAGCGGCGTTGCGGGTGACCACTTCGCACAGATGGACCGGCATCATCAGTGCACTGCACATCCGCATGTTCCACAGGTACAGGGATTCGGCTGTGACGTCGGGGCTGCAGGTCGATGCGATTCTCTCGTAAGTAGACAGACGCTCCGCTGACAACGCGCGCCGCAGTACATCGTATGGAGCCATCGTCATGTGCGGTGGTGAAGGAGGAATCGATGTTCGCGAGAGTGGGCGGCGGCGACCATCAGGGAACGTCCTTGTCCGCGCGGCTGATTTTCTGCGTTTTGCCTCGGACGAATACCTGACCTGTCCTGTCGGATTTGGCCTTGACCGGCGATCTGGTCCTTGCCTAATCTGCGTGCCTGCGCCACCGGGACTCGCGGCTGGATTTCAGCTCCCCCCGGGGACAAACGGTAGTACCAAAGGGCCCCGCTAGCAGGGCCCTTTGTCTTTTCCGGGCCGCCCCACGCCGGTGGCCCACCGCCCGTTCCGGGCAGGCTCACCGCCGTGCCGTTACCATGGCCGCCTGTATTCGTGCCGGTAAGCGCAATGGACAAGGTTTTCATCGAAGGGCTGACGATCGACGCCCTGATCGGTATCTACGATTGGGAACGACGGATCCGCCAGGACCTGGTGTTCGACCTGGAAATGGGTTTCGACAACCGTCGCCCTGCAGCCACCGATGACATCGCCCACACCCTGAACTACAAGGCGGTGAGCAAGCGCCTGGAACAGTTCGTGCGCGAGTCGGAGTTCGGCCTGGTCGAGACCCTGGCCGAGCGCTGCGCGCAGATCGTGCTGGACGAATTCGACGTGAAGTGGCTGCGCCTGAAGTTGAGCAAGCCGGGCGCAGTGCGCGGCGCGCGCGCGGTGGGCGTGATCATCGAACGCACGCGGGACTGACCCGGTCGTGCCGGCCGCTGGCCGACAACTTTGGTAACAACGAAACAGACAGGAGACAACGGATGGTGGACGCGGTGGTGGCGGTACAGTGGCTGGAACGGCTGCAGAACACACTGGAACCCTATCCCGGCGCCTACCTGGCGTTGATGATCTCGGCGCTGCTGATCGCCGCTGGCCTGGCCAACTGGGTGACCAAGCGCATCCTGCTGCGCGGGCTGCGGCGGCTGCTGAGCCGCCTGCCGGGCGCTGATACCGGCCGCGGCAGCCACCTGATGCGGGTGATCTCGCGCCTGTCGAACGTGGTGCCCAGCCAGGTGATCGCCTCGGGCATCCGCATCGTGCCGGACCTGCCGCCGGGCCTGGTCAGCTTCATCATCGGCGCTTGCCAGGCGTGGGCGATCCTGACCGTGGTGCTGGCCATCTCGCATGCGCTGGATGCGGCCAACGATCTGTACGAGCGCCGCCCCGAGGCACGCAACAAGCCGATCAAGGGCTACCTGCAGGTCGCCAAGATCGTCCTCTTCGTGATCGCCGGCCTGTCGATCGTCGCTACCCTGGCGGGCGTCGACCTGCGCTATCTGGTCACCGGCCTGGGCGCGGCCACGGCGGTGCTGATGCTGATCTTCCAGGACACCATCCTGTCGCTGGTGGCCAGCGTGCAGATCAGTGGCGATGGCCGCGTGCGCATCGGCGACTGGATCGAGATGCCCAGCCAGAACGCCGACGGCGACGTCATCGACATCGCACTGCACACCATCACCGTGCAGAACTTCGACAAGACCATCACCACCATCCCGACCAAGAAGCTGGTGACCGAGTCGTTCAAGAACTGGCGCGGCATGCAGGAGGCCGGTGGCCGCCGGATCAAGCGCGCGCTGTACCTGGACCAGCACAGCGTCGGCTTCCTGGACGAGGGCGACCTGGCCTTCCTCGGCGAATTCGCGCTGCTGCGCGACTACCTGCGCGACAAGGAACAGGAACTGGGGCAGTGGAACGGGCGCCTGCGCGAGCAGGGCGTGGCCGAGGTCAACAGCCGCCGCGTGACCAACCTGGGTACGTTCCGGGCCTATGTGGAGCGCTACCTGCGCAGCCACCCGGGCATCCATACCGACATGACCCTGCTGGTACGGCAGCTGCAGCCGACCACCGAGGGCCTGCCGCTGGAGCTCTACTGCTTCACCCGCAGTACTGCCTGGGCCGAGTATGAGGCGGTGCAGTCGGACATCTTCGACCACCTGCTGGCGATCCTGCCGGCCTTCGGCCTGCGGGTATTCCAGGCCTCCAGTGACGCCATGTTGATGGCCGGGCAGCGCCAGTTGGCCGGCTCGGAGTAAGCTGCGGTGCCCCCGGCGGGGCCATACGGACCCCGCTGGTGGCTGAAACTGAATGAAGAAACCTCTCGCCAAACGGCTCGGGATCGCTAGAATGCCGGGCTTGTAAACGTTTTCATCAAGGACTGCCGGTGGCCTCCGATCGCATCGAATCCCTCATTGCCCAGATGACCGTCGAGGAAAAGGTCGGCCAGCTGGGTGTCTTCGCGGACATGGTCCGCCCGTTCGCCCCGGACGTGAACCCGGAAGCCAACGTGCGCAATGCCGACCAGGTGCTGCAGCAGGTGCGCGAGGGCAAGGTCGGCTCGCTGTTCAATGGTGTGGGCGCCGAACTGGGCCGCCGCATCCAGCAGGTCGCCACCGAGGAGAGCCGCCTGGGTATCCCGGTGATCCTGGCGGCCGACGTCATCCACGGCATGCGCACCGTGTTCCCGATTCCGCTGGGCGAGGCCGCCAGCTTCGAGCCGGACCTGGCCGAGCGCACCGCGCGCGCCACTGCGATCGAAGCCACCGCCGCGGGCCTGCACTGGACCTATGCGCCGGCCGTGGACATCGCCCGCGACCAGCGCTGGGGCCGTGGCGCCGAAGGTGCCGGCGAGGATGTGGTGCTGGGCTGTGCGTTCGCCGCCGCCCGCGTGCGTGGCTTCCAGGGCAGCGACCTGCGTGCGGCCGATTCGCTGCTGGCCACGCCCAAGCACTTCGCCGCCTACGGCGCGGTGATGGCCGGCATGGAATACAACATGGTGGACATCTCGCCGCAGACCCTGCGCGACGTGCACCTGCCGCCGTTCAAGGCCGCCTTCGAGGCCGGCGCGATCACCGTGATGTCCTCGTTCAATGACATCAATGGCGTGCCGGCCAGTGCCAATGCCGAACTGCTGACCGACATCCTGCGCGGCGAATGGAAGTTCCCGGGCGTGGTGATCTCCGACTACACCGCCGACATGGAGCTGGTCGCGCACGGCTACGCCGCCGATGACCGCGATGCCACGGCCAAGGCGTTCACCGCCGGCCTGGACCTGAGCATGCAGAGCGGCTTCTATGCCGAGCACCTGCCCGGCCTGGTCGAGAGCGGCGAGGTGCCGATGGCGGTGCTGGATGAAGGCGTGCGCCGCATCCTGTGGCTGAAGGAGACCATCGGCCTGTTCGACGACCCGTACCGTTCGCTGGACCCGGCGCGCGAAGCGGATACCTCGCACATTGCCGCGCATGACGAACTGTCGCGCGATGCCGCGCGGCGTTCGATCGTGCTGCTGAACAACCGTGACAACGTGCTGCCGCTGCAGAAGACCGGGCAGAAGATCGCGCTGATCGGCCCGTTCGTGCAGGACCGCGAGAACATCGAAGGCTGCTGGACGCTGTTCGGCGACAAGCAGCGTTACGTGGACCTGGAAACCGGCGTGCGTGCCGCCATCGGCGACGAAGCGCTGCTGGAAATCGTGCCGGGCTGCGAACTGGAAGCCGCGATTCCGGGCGGCACGGAAGCCGCTGTGGCTGCCGCACTGCGTGCCGACGTGGTGGTGCTGGCGCTGGGCGAACCGCAGCGCTACAGCGGCGAAGCACAGTCGCGCGTGGAGATCACCCTGCCGCCGGCACAGCAGGCGCTGGCCGAGGCCGTGGCGATGACCGGCAAGCCGCTGGTGGTGCTGCTGCGCAATGGCCGCGCGCTGGCATTGCAGGGCGCAGTGCGCAATGCGCAGGCCGTGGCGGTGACCTGGTACCTGGGCACGCAGACCGGCCATGCCGTGGCCGATGTACTGTTCGGCGACTACAGCCCGTCCGGCCGCCTGCCGGTCAGCTTCCCGCAGGTGTCCGGCCAGCAGCCGTACTTCTACAACCACCCGCGCACCGGCCGTCCGGAACTGCCGACCATGTCGGAGTTCAAGGCGCGCTGGCGCGAGATTCCCAATGAACCGCTGTACCCGTTCGGCCATGGCATCGGCTACACCACCTTCGCCTACGGCGTGCCGCAGCTGAGCACGGCACAGCTCGGCTGGGACGACACCCTGACCATCACCACCGTGCTGACCAACACCGGCCGCGTGGCGGGCGAGGAAGTGGTGCAGCTGTACATCCATGATCGCGTGGCCAGCCGCGTGCGTCCGGTGCGTGAACTGAAGGACTTCCGCAAGGTGGCGCTGCAGCCGGGCGAGTCAGCCGAAGTGGTGTTCACCTTGACCCGCGAGCAACTGGCCTTCACCGGCCGCGACGGCGTGCTGCGTGCCGAGCCGGGCCAGTTCGACCTGTGGGTCTGTGCCTCGTCGGCCGCCGGCGAAGCGGTGCAGTTCGAGCTGCTGAAGGCCTGATCGAAAAAAAGGGGACGGAGGGGATTAAGTCGTTTGTGCCAAAACGACTTAATCCCCTCCGTCCCCTTTTTTGTGGTCCTCACTGTGGCGGCGCTACCATCGGGCCTCCTGTTCGATGGAGTGCGCGCATGCGCCGGATGGCCTACCTGATTCCCGCCCTGCTGCTGGCGGCCTGTTCGCAGCCGGCGCCGCCGGCCGAGCCTGCAGCGGATGCGCCGCCGCCGATGGAGGCCAGTGCTGCTTCGACACCTGCGGCTGAACCGGCGGCGCCGGCTGCCGAAGCCGCCGCTGCACCTGCCGCACCGGCAGCCGAGGTGTCCGCCGAGGATGCGCGTGCGCGCATCGAGTCGCTGCTCGGCGATGCCGCGCAGTTCGAAAAGGTCTTCAATGCGTTCAAGGCCGCCGTGGTCGGCGGTGATCGCGCTGCGGTGGTCGAGGAAGTGCGATTCCCCTTGAACATCAGCGGCGGAAAGAAGATCTCCGGCCCCGGAGAGTTCCAGCGCAACTACGAGAAGATCATCACGCCGGAGGTGGTCAAGGCGGTGTCCGAGCAGGACTTCGGCAAGGTGTTCGTCAACCAGCAGGGCGTGATGATCGGCAGCGGCCAGGTGTGGTTGAGCGGCCAGTGCCTGGACCAGGCCTGCACGAAGACCGAGGTGAAGGTCATCACCATCCAATGAATGCAGACGCCCCGCGTGCGGGGCCGTTTGGCAAGGGTAGTGCCGGCCGCTGGCCGGCAACCGCAGGATGCCGGAAGGATCCAGGGTGCCGGCCAGCGGCCGGCACTACCTCAGGTCTTCGGCGTGAGCTTCAGCAGGCGCGCCTTGCTGCCGTCTTCCAGCAGCCACAGCGCGCCGTCCGGGCCCTGTTCCACTTCGCGGATGCGCTCGCCCATGTTGAAGCGCTCGGCTTCGCGCGCGCTGTCGCCATCGAAGGCCACGCGCACCAGCGAGGTGGACGACAGGCCACCGATGAAGCCGCTGCCCTTCCACTGCGGGAACAGGCTGCCGCTGTAGATCACGAAGCCGGCCGGCGAGATCACCGGCGTCCAGGTCACCTTCGGCGCGGCGAATTCCGGGCGCGTATCGTGGTCGGGAATCGGCCGGCCGTCGTAATGGTCACCGTTGGAAACGATCGGGTAGCCGTAGTTGGCGCCACGCACGATCAGGTTCAGTTCGTCGCCGCCGGCCGGGCCCATCTCGTGCGCCCACAGCTTGCCGTTGGCATCGAAGGCCATGCCGAGGATGTTGCGGTGGCCCAGCGACCAGACCTGTGCGGCCACCCCGCCCTGCGACGCGAACGGATTGTCGGCGGGCAGGCTGCCATCGTCGTTGAGGCGGATGATCTTGCCGAGGTTGCTGCCCATGTCCTGGGCCGGATCGAACTTCTGGCGCTCGCTGGAGCTGATCCACAGCTTGCCGTCCGGGCCGAAGGCGAGGCGATGCCCGTAGTGACCCTCACCGCTGACCTTGGGGCTCTGCCGCCAGATCACCTTCAGGTCCTTCAGCTGGCCACCGCCGTTGGCATCCAGTGCCAGCGTGGCCCGGGCTACGGCGGCACCGCGGGTATCCAGCGTGCCTTCCTCGGCATAGCTGACGTAAACGACATGATTCCGGGCGAAATCCGGGTGCAGGATGATGTCGCCGAAACCACCCTGGCCAGCATAGGCGACCTTCGGAACGCCGGTGATCTCGTGCTTCTGGCCGCTGGCCGGGTCCAGGTGCTGGAGCTTGCCGCGCTTTTCGGTGACCAGCAGGCTGCCGCCGGGCAGGAAGGTCATCGCCCAGGGCTGGTCGAAGCGGCTGACTTCGGTGGCGTTGAACGGGCGCTGGTCGGTGGCGGCAGAGGCCGCCGTGGCGGTCTGCGCACCGTTGGCGGCCGGATCGGCGGCATTGCAGGCGGAGGTGGCAAGGATCGGCACAAGGCCGAGGGCGAGCAGCAGGGGCGTGCGGGTCATGGGTATCTCCAGTGCGGGGATGCGGATGGCCGGGCTGTCCCTTGTATACCACCGGCGCCGTGAGCGTCGTGGCCCGAAGGTCCTGCGCCCCCCTGTGCGAGCGCGGCGGGATCGTCTAGGGTGGGCACGCCCGGGCAAAGCGTGCCCGCCTGCCTGCCAAGGACCTGCAATGAACACTGCCATGCCCCACAAGCCGTCCACCGCCTTCATCGCCGCCTCCTGGGTGGCCCTGCTGCTGGGGGCGGCGGCGTACCTGATCGGCCTGTTCAACGCCACGATGGCGCTCAACGAGAAGGGCTACTACCTGACCCTGCTGCTGTTCGGCCTGTTCGCGGCGGTGTCGCTGCAGAAGAGCGTGCGCGACCGCGTCGAAGGCATTCCGGTGAGTGGCCTGTACTACGCGCTGTGCTGGTTCGCGCTGCTGTCGGCGCTGATGCTGCTGCTGGTCGGCCTGTGGAATGCCACGCTGGCGCCGAGTGAGAAGGGCTTCTATGGCATGGCGTATGCGCTGTCGCTGTTCGGCGCGGTGGCGGTGCAGAAGAACACCCGCGACCTGATCGCCGCCGGTGGGGGCGAGAGCAAGCGCAGCGCCATCGTGCCGCCGCTGCCGGAACAGGAGTGATCGATCCGGTGTAGAGCCGGGCCATGCTCGGCTCAGTCGAGCGTGGCTCGACGTTACAGACGAGGTGCGAGAGCCGAGCGTAGGCTCGGCTCTACAGAAGCCTGGCGCTATCGTGCCAGCCGCGGATCCGCCAGCTGTGCCTCCTCCCAGCCACGACGCACCGCATTGCGTGCCTGCGCCCAGTCCAGGCGGCTGCGGCCGCGTTCGTTGGCCCAGCGTGATTCGAGCTCGGCCTCGACCTGTTCATAGGCGCGGATCATGTCCTGTGCACGCGCGCCGTGGCCGATGCGGTAGGCCGGCTCGTAGTCCTCGAAGAACAGCTGGTCGTCGTAGTACGGCTCGGCCGTGTAGCGCTCGCGCCAGTAGTTGCTGACCGCGTCGCGCGGCGTGCTGTCGTCCGGTACGCGGCCGGGGATCTGGTACTCGGTCATGGAAGGCTCCGTTGTGGACGAAGCCCGATCGTGCCTGTGTGGCGGTTAACGGCCCGGTCCGGCAGCGTGATCACCAGATCAATCCGCCGGGCATGGCCCGGCGCTATCGGTCATCCGGCATCGGTATCCTTTCGCGGCAGCGTGTAGATCACCGCGCCGATGGCGAACGCCACCAGCGCAGCAGCGATGTTCTGCCAGCTGGCACTGGCGAACAGCGCCAGGCACAGCAGCAGCGCCAGCACCGGAATCAACGGCCCGCCGGGCAGCTTCAAGGCGCCCGGGCGGTCGGCGTAGCGCTTGGCCAGTACCAGGACTGCTGCGGCAGTGCCGATGTAGGCGAACAGGCGCGTCGTCATCGACAGCAGGGCCAGCTGCACGAACGAACCGGACAGGGCCAGGCCGAGCGCGATCAGGCCCTGGCAGAGGATCGACGCGGCCGGGGTGTGGAAGCGTGGATGCACCTGGGCCAGGATCTTCGGGCCGTAGCCATCGCGGGCCAGTGCGAACAGGAAGCGTGGGCCCATCATCATCGTGTTGCTGTTGGTGCCGAGGATGGAGATGGTGGCACCGACGGTCAGGATCAGCGCCAGTGCTTCGCCACCGAAACCGGCGGCGGCATCGGCCAGCGGGGTGGCCGAACTGGACAGGTCGGCCAGCGTTCCCTGCGCCACCACCTGCACCGCGCCGTAGATGACGGTGACGGTGATGATCATGGTGATCAGGGCGAACGGAATATCGCGGCGCGGATTGCGGTACTCGCCGGCGGCGGCCGGGATGTTCTCGAAGCCCGCGTAGGCGTAAAGCAGCAGCAAGGCGGCTTCGCCCATGCGCTGCAGGTCATGCGGGTCCGGGCGTTGGCCGGAGAAGGCCAGCTGTGGGTCGATGTGGAACGCACCGATGGCCACGAACAGCAGCAGCGGCAGCATCTTGCCGATCACCAGCACCACGCCGGTACGCGCGGCCGAGCGCACGCCGATGATGTTGATGCCGGTGAGGAAGCCCAGCGATACCACGATCACCGCGATGCGGCCCAGGCCGGCATCGGCCCACGGCCAGAAACGCGCAACCGCGTCGGCCAGCGCGTTGCTGAGCGCAGCGGCCGAGCTGATGCGGGTCAGCCAGATCATCCAGCCGATCTCGAAACCGGCGAAGCGCCCGAACGCCTCGCGTGCATACAGGTAGCTGCCGCCGGGTTCATCGAAGTAGCTGGCGGCCTGCGCGTAGCACAGCACCAGCAGCGCGACGACGATGCCAGCGGCGACCACGCCCCACAGGCTGAAGGGGCCGAGCAGGGCGACGGTGGCGGCCGGCAGCAGGTAGATGCCGCTGCCGATCACATCGTTGATCGACAGGCCGACGATCTGCCAGCGGCTGACCGCGCGTTGCAGCTGCGGTTCGTCCTGCGTGCTCAACGGACGTCTCCGGCCAGCGCGGGCAATTGCCACTGCGCCTGCAGGCGCTTGTACTCCGCGCGCGGCAGGAGCACGAAACGCGGCGCGTCCTGCGGCCGCAGCCAGTCCAGCAGTGCCTGCATGCGTTCCTGCGGCATGGCCGTGCAGCCGGCGGTGGCCTCGCCGGGCTGGCGCCACAGATGGGCGAAGATGCAGCTGCCCTTGCCGGGCTGGTTGTCCGGGTTGTGGGCGATGATGAAGCCTTCCCGGTAGCGCACGTCGCCCTTGTTGTGCAGGTCCAGCCGCATCGGCTCGGTGGAGCCCTTGACCGCTGCATTGCCGACCTTCTTTTCATCGACGATGCGGTTGTAGAACGGCGAACCGGGTACGTCCATGCAGTAGCTGCTGTCCAGCATCGGCTGGTAGGGCATGGCAGTGCCGCGGCGGGTGACGGCATAGCCGAACGCACTGCCGAGCGCGAATATGCCGGCCGGGCTGCGGCCATCCCCTTCCTGCTTCTGCGGGCCATCCGCCTGTGCCGGATGCAGGCCCAGGCCCCAGGCGCTGCCGGTTCGGCCGAGCGCGACCGGGAACGCCTGTCCGTGCGTGTGCCAGCCCTGGCCGTCGCGCACATAGGCCTGCAGCTGCCCCTGGGTGCTGTCCCAGCCATCGCTGGTGACCACGATCAGCTGGCGCGCGCCATCCAGCGGCGCCGCGTGAATAGACACCGCCGCAGCAAGCAGCAGTGCGGTGGTGGCAAGGCGGACCAGCGATCTCATCAACGTGCGCTCCGGTCAGGAATCCAGCAGGTGGTCGATCCGCTCCAGGTTCACCGCAAGCTGCTGCTGGCGATCCGGATTGGTGTGGCAGAGCAGCACGAACAGGAAATCGAGCAGGGCGTGCATGGCGCTACGGTACAGCAGCTGCGCGACCTGTGGCGTGCGGTCATGGGCGCAGACCGCCAGTGCCGCATCCGCATGCGCGCGCAGCGGGTTGGCGGTGTGGCGGGTGATGGAAATCACCTTGCCACCCATGTCCTGGAACTGCCGCGACAACTGTGAAAGCTGGGGCAGGTTGCCGAACTCGGAGAACATCAGCAGCGCATCGCCGGGGCGTGCGGCCGAGAGGTTGGCCAGCATCAGGATCGGATCGGTATGCGGCACCACCAGCAGTCCGAGCAGCGACAGCCGCATGGCGAACTCGCGGGCGAACAGGCCGTCGTCACCCAGGCCGTAGACGAACAGCTTTGGTGCGCCGTCGAGCAGCTGCACGATGCGCTCGATCTCCCCGCGTGGATTGGCCTGGCGTGTTTCCTCCTCGGCCTGGGCCTTGCTGCGGCGCAGGGCCTCGCCCAGGCGCTGGTAGTCATCGCCGCTGTCGGGTTCGTCGGGCGCCTGCTGCGGATCGGCACCGGCGCGGGCCACATCTTGGCCGATGGAGTACTTCAGATCCGGGTAGCCCTTGAAGCCAAGCTTCTGGCTGAACTTCACCACGCTGGACTGGCTGATGCCGAGCGCGCTGGCCAGCTGCTGTGAGGAGTAGTCGCGCAGCAGGTGGGCGTTGTCGAGGATGAAGTCGGCGATGCGGCGCTCGATGGCCGACATCTGCCCACGCTCGGTGCGGATCTTCAGCAGGGGCGGCATGCGGGGTGTCCGGGGGTCTGCAAAGGCGTTGCGGTTGGCCGCATAAAGCGAATTATGGGGTGGGTCGGGCGGGTGGGGATTGCGGGGGACGCCGCAAGTACGTCCGTGTAGGCTTGGCCGCCGCATCCATGCGGCGGACACCCCCGCAAGCCCCACCCGCCCGACCCTGGACACATCGCGCGCGTGCCAGCCGCGAAGGGATTACGGGGTAGGGCAAAAACAAGCGCTTCCACGCGTGGCGTGGATCTACTGGGTGCAGCTGTTGCATTGGACGTTGAGTCCGCCTTGTAGCGAGCCGAGCACCGCAGGTCCGGTGAGGGCGAAGAGGCGCGGGTGTCTGAGCGCAGCGAGTTCCCGCGCCGTCCCTCGACGGGCCGAGGAGCGCAGGGAACCGGTGCGTAGCACCGGCTCGCGGCCGGCGGAGCGTTTCTTTTGGTTACTTTTCTTTTCGCGAAAAGAAAAGTAACGCGCGACCCAGCGTCAGTGGCAGGCAACGTCAGCCGCAAGGCAGAGATCAACCCAGCATCTCCAGCCCGCGCACTTCGGTGATGCCCAGCCCCGGCACGTCGCTGATGCTGATCTCCGATTCGTTGAAATGCACGCCGCCGCTGACCGGATCGAACTGGCCCAGCGAGGGGCCGTCCAGATCGACCTTGGTGATCACATCGCTCTTGGCCACGGCCAGGTGCACGGCGGCGGCCACGCTGATGCTCGATTCGATCATGCAGCCGATCATGCACGGCACGCCGTAGATGCCGGCAATGTCGGCGATGCGGATCGCGTTGGACAGGCCGCCGGTCTTCATCAGCTTGATGTTGATGATGTCGGCCGCGCGCTGCTGGATCAGGTCCATCACCTGGCTCGGGCTGAACACGCTTTCGTCGGCCATCACCGGCGTGTTGACGCGGTCGGTGACGTACTTCAGGCCGCTGATGTCGGCCGCTTTCACCGGCTGCTCCAGCAGTTCAAGCACCACGCCGGCGTCTTCCAGGGTACGCATCGCATGCACTGCCTGCTTGGCGGTCCAGCCCTGGTTGGCGTCCAGGCGCAGCAGGGCGCGGCCTTCCACGGCGGCATGGATCGCCTTGACCCGTTCGATGTCCAGGCCGATGTCCTTGCCGACCTTGATCTTCAGCGACTCGAAGCCGCGTTCGATTGCCGACAGCGAGTCGGCCACCATCTTGTCGATGTAGTCCACGCTGATGGTGATGTCGGTGGTGATCACCGGGTCGCCACCACCGAGCATCTGGTACAGCGGGGCGCCGTGCAGCTGCGCCCACAGGTCGTACAGCGCGATCTCCACCGCCGCCTTGGCGCTGGTGTTGCGCTCCATCGCGGTCTGCACCAGCGTGCACAGGTGGTTGAGGTTGACCACGTCCTGGCCGATCAGGCGCGGGGCAATGAAGTGGCGGATCGCTTCGATGATCGAGCCGTGCGTATCGCCGGTGATCACGGCGGTGGCCGGGGCTTCACCATAGCCGGTGTTGCCGGTGTCGGTGCGGATCAGCACCACCACGTCTTCCACGGTTTCCACCGTGCGCAGGGCGGTCTTGAACGGTGTCTTCAACGGCACGCGCAGCATGCCCAGTTCGATGGCGGTGATCTTCATTCAGGAGTCTTGGCCCGCAGGCGCTGGATGTTGGTGATGCGGTCGATGTAGCGGACGGTATCGCTGGCCATCATCGGCTCCAGCGGCGTGACCGAAACACCATTGAGATGGGCCTGCACGCGCGTGCCGTCGGCACCGAACCAGCTGCCGCCCGCCGTATCGTGGATCACCCACGTACGACCGTCGACGTGGCCGATGGCCATCATCACGTGGCCGGGGATGTAGACCAGATCGCCGACCTTCAGGTCGGTGACGGCACGGTCGCGCAGTGCCTTGCCGTCCTTGCCGGTGAACGGCAGGCGATCCAGCGCCGGGCTGACCGCCTGTGCACTGGTATTGCGTGGCAGCAGCACGCCGAAGCTGCGGTAGATCTCGGAGACGAAACCGCTGCAGTCGCGGGTGTCGTAGTCGTGGCCCCAACCGTAGCGCTCGCCGAGGAACTTGAAGGCCTGCTGCAGCAACAGGCGCGGGGTCAGGGCCAGGTAGTCGGCGGCGGTGTCCTGCGAGCGCGGCAGCAGGGCCGGTACCAGTTTCAGGCGACCATCTGCCTCGCGTACCGGCAGCTGCACCACCCACGATGCGTGCGCCTGCTGGCCGTTCACCGGTTCTGACGCGGGCCAGTCGGCCAGCACCGGCAGGCGCACGCCCATGTCCAGCTGCAGGCGCGAGACACGCGGTTCTTCCGGGGTGTAGGCGGTCTGCGCGGTGGCACCGGTGATGATCCGGTAGGGTCCCTTCGCGCCGTAGCCGAGCACCGTGGCCTTGTCGCCGCTGGCGATGGCGTCGGCTTCGATCCACGCGCTGTAGCGCTCGCTGTGCACGAACAGCCAGCGGCCGTCGGCACTGCGGTGGACCACGGCGACCTTGTCGCCGGGGAACAGTGCCGATTCCTGGAAGCGGTCGATGTCGGTGTCACCGACGGTGCTGAAGACGCGCTCGCGGGTGGGGAAGGTGCGCAGTGCGGCACGCTTCACCACCAGCCCGTAGGCCGGTGCCACCTGGGCGGGAATCGCATCAAGGCCGAGGTTGGCTTCGATCGCGCTGCGCAGGGCCGGCGCGATGGGCGTGCCCTTGTCGCTGTAGAGGGTGCGCGTGGGCCAGCTCGACAGCGCGGTGATGCTGGCACGCACCGTCGCCCCATCAAGCTGGGCTGGCAACGCCGCGATGTCCTGGATGTGGCTGTCCTGCGCCCGCATCCGTGCGTTCTGCGCCTCGATCTGCGCGCGATCCAGGATCGGCGCATCGGCGTTGTCCAGACGCGCCGCCCAGTACTGCGGCGTCAGGTAGGCCTCGTGCAGGCCGATCACATAGGGCAGCGGTGCGCCGGGATCGGGCGCCGGGGCGGCCTGTGCAAAGGCCGGTGCGGCCAGCAGGCACAGGGCCAAGGTCAAGCGGCGCGGCCAATGCCGGTGCCGTTCGCGGGAAGCCAGGCTCATGCGGTGCACACCCTCCTCGAATGCCTTGTGGAATATTTATTCCTTTCGGCATCGAAAGCAAGAATAAATTATTGACCGGCATCCCGGTCCGTGTTACACAGCCGTTACCACCCGCGCTGGGGAAGTGTCGCTGTGGATCCTGCCATTCGCAAACCGCGTCTGCCTGCTGCTGCCGGCCTGTGTGCCGCGCTGCTGCTGTGGGTGTCGGTCACGCAGGCGGCAGACGGGCGCAGCAGCCAGCAGCGTGCGCGCCAGGCGCAGGTGATCGACCTGATCGACGGCGGCCGCTTCAGCGACGCCGATGCGTTGCTGGCGACAGGGAGCGATGCTGCCGAAGGCGCGTTCCAGCGTGAGCGCATGCGCCGCATCCGCCTGGATCTTTCCCTCGACGAAACCGCCGCCAAGTCTGCCGTGCGCCGCTGGATTCCCGACCTGACCGACGAGGAATTCGCGCGCTGGGACCAGCTTGGCCTGATCGAGCATCTCGATATCGATGGCGAGCGTTGGTACTTCAAGCGCGCACCGTCGAACCTGTTCCTGCTCAGCGACGAAGCACGCGCACGCCGCCGTGCGGATGCACCGATGCCGCCTCCAGGGCCCAACGAAGTGCTCAACGCGCACCACACGCGCGTGCTTGCCGCGGCCGAACAGAGTGGCCGGGCGTCGGTGCTGCCGCAGCGTATCGAATTCACCCAATCGCTCACGGTGAAGGCCGATGCCGTGCCGGCCGGCGAAACCGTGCGTGCCTGGATTCCGTACCCACGCGAGATCCCCGGCCAGCAGGAGCAGGTGCAGTGGCTGGGCAGCAGCCCAGGCAAGGCGCGGGTGGCACCGGCCAGCACCTTGCAACGCACGGCCTATCTGGAGGCCAAAGCGGTGGCCGGGCAGCCGACCCGCTTCGAGATCCGCTACGCGGTCACGATCTTCGCCCGGCACACCGCGATCGACCCGGCCGTGGTGCAACCGACCCCGGCCGATACGGCGTTGAAGCCGTATCTGGCCGAGCAGCTGCCGCATGTGCGCTTCACCCCTGCGTTGAAGCTGTTCTCCGACCAGGTGCTGCAGGGCGAGACGCGCCCATATGAAGTGGTGCGCAAGCTGTTTGCTGCGGTCGACCGTATTCCTTGGGCCGGTGCGCGCGAATATTCCACGCTCAGCAACATCAGCGATTACGCGCTGCGTTCCGGCCATGCCGATTGCGGGCAGCAGACCCTGCTGCTGATCGCGCTGCTGCGCCTGAATGGCATTCCCGCGCGCTGGCAGTCGGGCATGGTGTTCTCCGACGATGGCAGTGGCTACAACAACCTGCATGACTGGGGACAGGTCTACCTGGCGCCGTATGGCTGGCTGCCGATGGACGTGACCACCGGCGCACTGGCCAGCGATGTGCCGGCCCTGCGCAACTTCTACCTGGGTGGCCTCGATGGCTACCGCATCGCCTTCAACGATGATTTCGGCCAGCCCCTCGTGCCGGCCAAGCAGCACTTCCGCTCGGAAACGGTCGACTCGCAGCGCGGCGAGGCCGAGTGGGCAGGCGGCAACCTGTACTTCGACCAATGGAGCTACGACTTCCAGTGGCGGGTACTGCCAGCCAGGCAACGCTAGCGCGACACATCGCATTCCACACCATTCAATTCTTGCAGGAGAGAGCAGGGGATGAAGGCTTACAGCATCAAGCGGGCGGCGTTGTGCGTCGCTCTCGGGGCGTGTCTGGGCGTGATCGCGCCCAGCGCATTCGCACAGGATGGTTCAGTGGTCGGCCGGCTGGTCAGCGATGCCGGCCAGGTACCGGCCGGTGCCACGGTGACCGTACGCAACCCGGCAACGGGCTTCGTGCGCTCCGTGCAGGCCGAAGCCAACGGCAGCTACCGCATTCCGCTGCTGCCGGTCGGCACCTATGACATGGAGGTGAGCCTGCCGGGTGGAGGCGCCAGCCGTGTCGGCCAGGTGACGGTCAGTCTCGGCAGCGCGACCACGGTGAACGTGCCGCTGGGTGCGGTCAGTACCCTGGGCACGGTCGAAGTGCGGGCGCCGCAGGTGGTGTCGATGGTGGATGTGAAGTCCACCGAGTCGGCCACCAACATCACCCGCGAGGAGCTGTCGCGCCTGCCAGTGGACCGTGACATCACCGCGGTGGCGCTGCTCGCGCCGGGCGCGGTGAAGGGCAAGGGGTCGCTGGGCGGGCAGGGCATTTCCTTCGGCGGTTCGTCGGTGGCCGAGAACACCGTCTACATCAATGGCCTGAACGTCACCGACTTCTACAACCGGGTCGGCTTCTCGTCGGTGCCGTTCTCGTTCTACCAGGAATTCCAGGTCAAGACGGGCGGCTACTCGGTGGAGTTCGGGCGCAGCACCGGCGGCGTCATCAATGCGGTGACCCGCTCGGGCAGCAACGATTTCAAGGCCGGTGCCGAACTGGTGTTCGAGCCGCGCGCGTGGCAGTCGCAGGCACGCGACCGCTACGACGGCAGCGGCAGCCGCTACATCACCGCCAGCCGCGACGACTACAGCCGCAGCGCGCTGAATGTGTTCGCTTCCGGTGCGCTGGTGCAGGACCGCCTGTTCTTCTTCGGCATGTACGAGGCGCGCGACTATCGTCCCACCTCGACCAATGATGCCGGCACGCGCCTGAGCCAGGGCAAGGCCGATGATCCGTTCTGGGGCGGCAAGATCGATTGGCAGATCACCGACAACCAGATGCTGTCGCTGTTCGGCTTCTCGGACAAGAGCAAGACCCTCACCGACGTCTACGCTTACGACTACGCCACGGGGCAGACCGTGGGCGAGCGCAGCAACCAGATCTACAACACGGTGGGTGGCAAGAACTGGTCCGGTACCTACAGCTGGCAGGTCAACAACGACCTGACCATGAAGCTGATGTACGGCGAGAACAAGCGCAACCGTGTGCAGAGCTCGTTGATGGACCAGAACTGCAACCGCGTGTTCGACAACCGCACGGCCGGCCAGGGCGTGCCGCCGTCACTGCAGGGCGACCGCAGCTGCACCAGCAGCTCGCAGCTGGAGTCGGCGCTGGACACGCGCAAGGCCGCGCGCGCGGACTTCGAATGGACGTTGGGCAACCACCTGCTGCGGTTCGGCCTGGATCGGGAAGAGAACACCTCCGATTACAGCCGCGCCTATCCGGGCCCGGGCGGCTTCCGCTACGACATCTACTACCGCACTCCCGGCAGCTCGCTGAACGGTGGCGTGGTGCCGGCCAGCGGCGTGGTCGTGCGCACCCGTCGCTATGAAGTGGACGGGGCCTTCGAGACGATCAACTCGGCCTACTACCTGGAAGACAACTGGCAGGTGACGCCGAATCTGCTGCTGAACATGGGCCTGCGCCTGGAAGCCTTCGACAACAAGGGCGGCGACGGCAGCAGCTACATCAAGATCGACGACATGCTGGCCCCGCGCCTGGGCTTCTCCTGGGACGTGCGCGGCGATGGCACGACCAAGGTGTTCGGCAACCTGGGCCGATACTTCCTGCCGGTGGCCAACGTCATCAACATCAAGCAGGCCGGTGGATTCCTCGACGAGCGCACCTGGTACGAGTTCCTCGGCTACACCGGCGCAGCCAACAACATCCCCAACCTGGGCGCGCAGATCGGCCCAGTGGACAACTCGCAGGGCGACGGCAGCGTGCCGGACCTGCGCGCGGAAGTGAACCGGGACATGGACCCGGTCTACCAGGATGAAGCGATCCTGGGCTTCCAGCAGATGATCAACGAGGCCTGGTCGGTAGGCGCCAGCGTGACCTACCGGCGCCTGCACAATGCCATCGATGACATGAACATCACCGCGACCGGCCAGTGTGGTGCCGTCGACGGCGTGTGGATCATGGGCAACCCGGGGCGCACCAACACCGTGTGGGGTGACACCGACTGCGACGGCCGCAACGATGGCTGGATCAGCATCGACACCTCGAAGGAAGGTTGGGCGCTGTATGACGACAACGGCAATTATGTCGGCCAGCGCGGCTGGGTGAAGCCCAAGCGTGACTACAAGGCGCTGGAACTGCAGGTCGACCGCGCGTGGGACGGCAAGTGGGGCTTCAATGCGTCCTACACGCTGGCCTATGGCCGCGGCAATGCCGAGGGTCCGGTCAACTCCGATACCGACTTCGCCGATGCCGGTCGCACCGAGAACTTCGACAATCCGTGGGTGAACTACGGGGGCTATGGCTACCTGGCCAATGATCGCCGCCACCAGTTCAAGTTCCGTGGCAGCTACGCGCTGACCGAGAACCTCAGTGTGGCGGCTACGCTGGGCGTGCAGTCGGGCAGCCCGATTACCCGCTTCGGTGCCGGCAATCCGTTCGACGACACCGACTTCCACAGCTACTACGTGTGCGTGTCCAACTGCCAGGCGACGGTTCCGTCCCAGCGCGTGTTCGTGCATTCGCCACGCGGTGGCGATGGCCGCACGCCCTGGACCTATGACCTGGACGTGAGCGTCTCGTACAAGGTGCCGATTCCCACCGATCTGCGCCTGAAGCTGGCGGTGTACAACGTGCTCAACCAGCAGCGCGTGGTGACCGTGGACCAGGACTACGAGCCGCAGGACAGCATCGGCACGCCGAACCCGCTGTACCGCTACGGCACCGGCTTCCAGTCACCGCGCTATGCGCAGTTGACCGTGACATGGGCCTACTGAAGCCCGCACGGCAGGCTCGAAACTGTGTCTGCGCGGCGGCGCTGGCGGTGTTCCCGGTTGCGGTGGCACAGACCACCGCGACCGCCTCCCTCGATGCCGATGTCGCTGCCGTCGTCCAGCTCGAGCACCTGCCCGGGCTGGCGATGGCGGTGGTCGACAACGGGCAGGTGGTCTATCGCCACGCCGAGGGCGCGCGTGGCGATGGCGGCCGCATCGACGAGGACACGTTGTTCAAGATCGCCTCCAACAGCAAGGCGATGACTGCTGCACTGCTGGCGCGGCTGGTGCAGCAGGGCAGGCTGCGCTGGGATGATCCGGTACAGCGGCATCTGCCGGGCTTCCGCATGCACGATGCGTGGGTGGGCCAGCAGATGCAGGTGCGCGACCTGCTGATCCACAACAGCGGCCTGGGCCTGGGCGCCGGGGACCTGATGCTGTGGCCGGAGCCGAACGCGTTCACCCGCGCCGACATCATCGCCGGATTGGCGCACCTGAAGCCGGTCAGCAGCTTCCGCAGCCACTATGCCTACGACAACCTGATGTACGTGGTGGCCGGTGAAGTGGCCGCTGCGGCGGGCGGCAAGCCGTATGACCAGCTGATGCGCGAGCAGGTGTTCGAACCACTGGGCATGACGCGCTGCCAGGTGGGGGCGTGGTCGGTGAAACGCGTGGGCAACGTAGCGCAGCCGCATGCCTGGCGTGGCGAACGCAATGAAGTGGTGAACGCCGATGGTGAAACCAGCCCGGACGTGCCGTCGATGGCGGCCGGCGGCATCCGTTGTTCACTGCGCGACATGACGCGCTGGATGCAGGTGCTGCTCGATCCCACCCTGACGTCCGGCTGGCTGGACACGGAGCAGCGCCGCACGCTGTGGACCCTGCACATGCCGATGCCGCTGGGTGAACGCCAGCGGCGCTGGGACAACGCGCACTTCTACGGCTACGGCTATGGCTGGCGCGTGTCCGACATGGACGGCCAGTGGAAAGTGGCGCACACCGGCACGCTGTCAGGCATGTATTCATCGCTGGCGCTGCTGCCTGACCGGAAGGTGGGCGTGGTGATGCTGATCAACGGCGAAGGCGAGGACGCACGCATGGCCCTGATGCAGGCCGCGCTGAAGCGCTTCACCGCAGCGGACGATGCGCGTCCGGCGATGGACTACCTGGCCGAACTGAAGGCTGACCAGGCAACGCGGGCCGCGACCGGCCATTCGCGGCCATCCACCGCGGCGGCGCAGGAGACGAGCCGCACGGACCTGTCCCGCTGGCAGGGCCGCTACCGCGATCCGTGGCTGGGCGCGGCCTCGCTTTGCCCGGGCAAGGACGGCCTGCGTTTCAGCGTGGACAAGTCGCCCCGGCTGCAGGCCACGGTGCTGCAGCTGCAGGGGCGCTGGCTGCTGCGCTGGGATACGCTGGGCGACGAGGCGCAGGCGTGGCTGCAGCCAGGCGAAGGCCCGGCACCGACGCTGGACCTGCGCGCCATCGACCCGGACATCGACTTCAGCTATGACTTCCAGGACCTGCACTTCACTCGTACTGGCGACTGCGCTGGCGGCGACCACCCGCGCCGCTGAGCCACCGCGCGTTTCACCGGCAACCGACGCGGCCAGCGCCGGACTGGTGGAGATCCGCACGTTGTCGCCGCGCATCGACCTGGATATCCGCTACGCCGGTGCCAACAACTTCACCGGGGCGCGCGTGCCCGGCTACGAGGCGCCATCGTGTTATCTGCTGGCGCCGGTGGCGAAGGCGCTGGCACAGGTGGAACAGGACCTGCGCGGCGATGGCTTCGGCCTGCGCCTCTACGACTGCTACCGGCCGGTGCGTTCGGTGCAGGCCTTCATGGCCTGGGTGAACGATCCGCGCGAGCGCTCGCGCAAGGCACAGCAGTACCCGGACCTGGACAAACCACGGTTGCTGGCCGACGGCTACATCGCCGAGCGCTCTGGCCATAGTCGTGGCGCCACGGTTGATCTGGGCCTGCTGGATTGCCGCAGCGGTGCATGCACGCCGCTGGACATGGCCACCGACTTCGATTTCTTCGGTCCACGCGCGCATACGCAGGCAAGCGGATTGAGCGATGCGCAACAGGCCAATCGCCAGCAGCTGGTGCGCGCGATGGCGCGGCGGGGCTTCGTCAACTATCCGCAGGAGTGGTGGCACTACACCCTGCAGCCCGAACCGGATCCTGGCACCGCGTACGACGTCCCGGTACGGTAGGGGCATCGGCAGGGCTGCGCCCCGCCTCTGACAGTTTCCCGCGTGGTCCGTTGTAGAGCCGAGCCCATGCTCGGCTGCTCCTTGTTCAATCGTCGAGATATTCGATTTGGATGGAGATTCATCCACGCATGGCGTGGATCTACTGTGGCTGCCGATTGGGTCCGGCGCAGATCCCTTACACTGGCCGCCTCTTCATCCCTGCCCACCCGATGAACCTTCCCCTGCACTTCGGCCTGCTCGGCACCCTGGAAGCCGGCGCCATCGCCCTGCTGGTCGGGCTGCTGGTGTACTTCGTGTGGTCGCGGCTGTGCCGGCTGCTGCACTGGTCGGTGGGACATGCGATCGGCTGGTCCTGCGTCATCTCGGTGGTGGCCTCCGCTGGCATCGATGCGTGGAAGCTGTTCTACATGGGCATCGTGCGACTGGAGTCGCCGCTGTACGCGCGCCTGTTCCTGGCCACCATCCACGATCCGAACGAGCTCGGCAGCCGTGTCGTGCTGGAAATCGCCGGCGCGCTCGCCGGTGTCGCCTTGGGATGGGTGTTGTTCAGTTCGCGGTCATTGGAAAAAACCGTCGACTGACGCAGGTTTTTCGTTGCCTGCCGGTTAAATGCAGAGGCGCTGAATGCGCATCTTATGAGCTGCTCACTCCTCGCTAACCAGCGCGCTAAAGCATGCGTGGATGCGAGTGGTTAATCGTGCGTGTGGAGGCCGGTCGCGGCCCAAAATCGATTCAGAAACGCGGTGGCAGGGTAGGTGCCGTGCGGAAACAACAGGCCGCGCAACACCACCCAATATGCAGGAGACACCCCTGATGACTATTCGCAACCGCAAGCCCCTGATCGCCCTGATCGTCGCCGCCGGCAGCGTGCTGGCCATTCCGGCGATGGCCCAGTCGGCCAAGCAGCAGGCCGCACATGCGCAGAATGAAGCGGCGCAGGCCCAGCAGGCGGCAGCACAGGCCGGGCAGGCGGCTGACCAGGCGACCGATGCGGCCGCAGCGGCCTCGGCGCAGGCCAACGGTGGTGGCCAGACCTGGGCCAGCATCGATACCGATGGCAACGGCACCATCAGCAAGACCGAGGCGCAGGTGAACGCCGGCCTGGCCCAGGTGTTCGACCAGGCCGATACCAACAAGGACGGCGAGCTGAGCGCCGACGAGTACAAGGCCTACGTGGCCGCGCAGCAGGCCGGTGCGGGTGCCGGCGCGGCGCAGGGCCGCTGATCCAGACCTGATTCGGGAAGACCGGTGCATGGGGACCCGGGCGGCTGCGGCCGCCCGGGTTTTTCTCGTCATCGCCACCCCTGTATCCTTGGCCGATGAACACGTCCACGCCTGCGCCGCCGCGCGCCATCGGCCTGGTCGGTTTTGACGGTGACGACACGCTGTGGAAGAGCGAGGACTACTACCGCAAGGCCGAGCAGGATTACCTTGACCTGCTGTCGCGCTATGTCGACGTGCACGACACCCAGACCGCGCGCCACCTGCTGGAAGTTCAGCAGCGCCACCTGGGCACCTTCGGCTACGGCGTGAAGAGCATGACCCTGTCGATGATCGAAGCGGCCATCGACATCACCGGCCAGCGCATCGAGGCCAAGGACATCCAGCGCATTCTGGATATCGGCCACGATACTCTGCGCCACCCGGTGGAACTGATCGACGGTGTGCGCGAAGCCGTGGCGGCCATCGCCGAGCACTACCCGGTAGTGCTGATCACCAAGGGCGATCTGTTCCACCAAGAGGCGAAGATCAAGGTCGCCAACCTGGCCGAGCTGTTCCCGCGCATCGAGATCGTTTCCGAGAAGGACCCGGAAACCTACGCCCGCGTGCTGGCCGAATTCGAACTGCCGATGCAGCGCTTCGTGATGGTCGGCAACTCGCTGCGCTCGGACATCGAGCCGGTGGTGACCCTGGGTGGCTGGGGCGTGCATACCCCGTACGCGGTGACCTGGGCCCATGAGACCCAGCACGGCGTGGCCGACGACGAACCGCGCATGGTCACCGCCGATACCGCCCACGACTGGCCGGCCGCACTGGCGGCGATCGAGGCCAAGGCCGCTGCGGCGGCCTGACAGGGCCCGGCAGCTGCGGCAGAATCGTGGCATGAACGTTCGACTGCGCGCGCTGTTGTTGTCCCTGCTGCTGGCGCCGGCCACCGTGCTGGCCCAGCAGACCGCCGAGCGTTCGGCTGCGTATGAGGTGGCAACCGGTGACCGCTGGATCGATGCCCAGTTGCAGGACATCAACCATTACGCCGAACGCTACCCCGATGCCTTCCTCGATGAAGTGTCGCGCTACGCCGATGTCCCCCGCGGCTACATCAATGCGCTGTTCACCACCCATGGCTGGCAGGCCGGGGATATCTATTTCGCCTGCTTCTGGGCCAAGGCCAGCGGCCAGACCTGCCGCGACAGCGTGCGCGCCTTCAGCCAGGACCCGGAGGGCGGCTGGGAAGCGGTGGTGAAGCGCATGCCGGCCAAGCCGGACAACCTGCATTACCGCGCTGTGCGGCATGCCATCGTGGCCAGCTACCAGCACTGGGACCGGCCGATCACCCTGGATGCCACCCTGAAGCGGCAGTTGAAGCGGTAGTGCCGGCCGTTGGCCGGCAACTGCACCCTTACAGGCATCAGGAGGTTGCCGGCCAGCGGCCGGCATTACCCGGCCATGTTGCTCTGCGTATCGCCGCCGCCGCGCGCTCCGGCGACAATACGGGTCCGAGCTGTTCCCCGTTCCCGTAATCGAGTGACTGATGAGCGCCTCTTTCGTTTCGCCTGATGTGATCCGCCGCCTGTTCGCGCAGGCCATGTCCCGCATGTACCGCACCGAAGTGCCGCTGTACGGCACGCTGGTGGAACTGGTGGAGCGGATCAACGCGCAGGTGCTTGCCCAGGACCCGGCACTGGCCGCGCAGCTGCAGCGCAACGACGAGCGTGCGCGCCTGGACGAAGAGCGCCATGGCGCGATCCGCGTCGGCACCGCGCAGGAGCTGGCGACGCTGCGCCGCCTGTTCGCGGTGATGGGCATGTACCCGGTCGGCTACTACGACCTGTCGGTAGCCGGCGTGCCGGTACACTCCACCGCGTTCCGCCCGCTGACCGGCGCCGCGCTGGCGCAGAATCCGTTCCGCGTGTTCACCTCGCTGCTGCGCCTGGAGCTGATCGAAGACGAAACCCTGCGTGCCGAGTCGGCGAAGATCCTGGCACGCCGCCGCATCTTCACCGACGGCGCACTGGCGCTGATCGACCAGGCCGAGCGTGACGGTGGCCTGTCGCAGGCCGACGCCGAGCGCTTTGTCGACGAAGCACTGGAAACCTTCCGCTGGCACGGCGATGCCACGGTCGATCTGCCGACCTACCACGCGCTGCACAATGCGCACCGCCTGGTGGCCGACGTAGTCAGTTTCCGTGGCCCGCACATCAACCACCTGACCCCGCGCACGCTGGACATCGACGCGGCGCAGGCGGCAATGATCGAGCACGGCATGGCGGCCAAGGCGGTGATCGAAGGGCCGCCGCGCCGCGCCTGCCCGATCCTGCTGCGCCAGACCAGCTTCAAGGCGCTGGAAGA
Organism: Stenotrophomonas sp. YJH_SMC_69; assembly: GCF_059370495.1. NCBI lineage: Bacteria > Pseudomonadati > Pseudomonadota > Gammaproteobacteria > Lysobacterales > Lysobacteraceae > Stenotrophomonas > Stenotrophomonas sp. YJH_SMC_69. The sequence continues at coordinate 54,992 of NZ_JCAFTS010000004.1, forward strand.
GGCCGTGCATTTCCCGGATGCGGACGGTGGCGATGCCGGCACCCATACCGCGCGCTTCGGGGAGATCGAACAACGCGGCCTTGCGCTGACCCCGAAGGGCCGCGCGCTGTACGACCAGCTGCTGTCGCAGGCACGCGATGCCGGTGGCGAAGGCAGTACCGGTGGCGACTACGGGCAGCGCCTGCAGGCGGTATTCGCCAGCTTCCCGGATGACCATGACACGCTGCGCCAGGAAGGATTGGGCTACTACCGCTACCAGCTGACCGACGCCGGCCGCGCCGCGCCGGAACGCGTGGCCGATCTGCCTGCCGAAGTGCTGGTGGCCGCCGGCCTGGCCACGGCCGATCCGATCGTCTACGAGGATTTCCTGCCGGTCAGTGCCGCGGGCATCTTCCAGTCGAATCTGGGCGGCGAAGAACAGCGCGCGTATGCCGCGCACGCCAACCGCGAGGCTTTCGAGCAGGCGCTGGGCGTGGCGGTGAATGACGAGTTCGAGATCTACGAGCGGCTGCAGGCCGAATCGCTGGCGGCGCTGCGCACCACGTGAGGTAGAGCCGGGCGCTGGCCGGCTGTAGGGGAAGCCGGCCAGCGGCCGGCTCTACCCGATGTCCGGACCCGGGGTCAGCCCTTCATCGTGCCCGTATCCAGCCAGCGCTGGTGCCACGACAGTGCTTCGGGCAACAGGTGCGGGGTGTGCTTGCCGTAGCTTTCGCGGCTGGCACGGTCGAAGTAATCCTGCAGCTGCGGGCGGAAATCCGGGTGCGCGCAGTTGTCGATCAGCACCTGCGCGCGCTTGCGCGGGGTCAGGCCACGCAGGTCGGCCAGGCCCTGTTCGGTGACGATCACCGACACGTCGTGCTCGGTGTGGTCGACATGGCTGGCCATCGGCACGATCGCCGAGATGGTGCCGTTCTTGGCAGTGGACGGGCTCAGGAACGCCGACAGGAAACCGTTGCGGGCGAAGTCACCCGAACCGCCAATGCCGTTCATGATCCGCGTGCCCATCACGTGCGTCGAGTTGACGTTGCCGTAGATGTCCACCTCGATCATGCCGTTCATGCCGATGCAGCCCAGGCGGCGCACCAGTTCCGGATGGTTGGAGATCTCCTGCGTGCGCATGATGATGCGCTCGCGGTAGAAATCGATGTTCTCCTTGAACGTCTCGTTGGCCTGCGGGCTCAGCGCGAAGCCGGTACACGAGGCGTAGCTCAGCACGCCATCGCGCAGCAGGTCGAGCATGCCGTCCTGGATCACTTCGGTGAACGCGGCCAGGTCGCGGAAACCGCTCCTGGCCAAGCCGGCCAGCACGGCGTTGGGGATGTTGCCCACGCCCGACTGCAGCGGCAGCAGGTTCGGCGGCAGGCGGCCCTTCTTCACCTCGTGCTTGAGGAACTCGATCAGGTGCGAGGCGATCTGTTCGCTGGTCGCATCGATCGGACTGAACGGGCTGTTGCGGTCCGGGCCGTTGGTGCGCACCACGGCCACGATCTTGTCCGGGTCGCAGCGCAGCGCGGTGTCGCCGATGCGGTCGTTGGCGTTCACCAGCGGAATCGGCTTGCGGTGCGGTGGCAGCGCGGTGCCGTAGTAGATGTCGTGCATGCCGTCGACGCCGGCCGGTTGCCATTCGTTGACCTCGACGATCACCTTCTTGGCCAGGTCCAGCCAGGTCTTGTTGTTGCCGACCGAGGTGGAGGGCACCAGCGAGCCATCTTCGCGGATGGCCGAGACTTCGATCACGGCGGTATCGATCTCGCCGTAGAAGCCGAACCACACGTGCTGGGCGACGTGGCTGAGGTGGATGTCGATGTAATCCAGCTTGCCCTCGTTGATGCGGTTGCGCGCATCCGGATCGCTCTGGAATGGCATGCGCATGGCGATGCCATCGGCCTTGGCCAGCGCGCCATCGAGTTCCGGCGCGGTGGAGGCGCCGGTCATCAGCTTGATCTGGAAGGGCTGGCCCTGGGCGTGCACCGCTTCGATGCGGCGGGCCAGTTCCACGGGAACGGCCTTGGGATACCCGGAGCCGGTAAAGCCGCTCATGGCCACGGTTTCACCGGGCTGGATCAGCGCGGCTGCGGCCTCGGCGGAGACCACGCGGTCACGAAGACGCGCGTTGGCGATGCGATCAACAGACATGACGACAGTGTTTCTGGGGGGAAAGCCGATTATCGGCCATCCTCATCCGTACGGGGGGTTCTACCTTCGTGGAATGGCTTTTCCCCACCGGGGTCACCCATACCCACCGGTTTTGTTTTGCAGTGCAGCGTGCAAAGTGCTTTCGCAGCCCGCACGATGGCCCTGCATCCCGACGTGGGGGAGGGAGCAGAGCCCGCTGGCAGTTCGCTGCAAGCGGGCTTTTTTATTGCCTGCCGCCCAGAATGAATGCGTGGCACCCCTTCGGGGTCGGATCCTTTTGCCAAGGGCAAAAGGCTCTGACCCCAGCAGCGGCATCAACCGGCGGCACCTCGGGGTCAGAGCCCTTCGCCGTTGGCAAAGGGATCCGACCCCGCGAGAATCAGCGCATGACCCTCGCCACCGCTGACCTGCCCGCCACCCTGCAGCCCCTTGTCGACCGCGCCCTGGCGCGCCTGGCCCAGGTCCTGCCCGAGCCCGTTCCGGCGGAGCTGCTGCCGCTGCTGACCCGGCTGGCGGTGGCCAGCGACTTCGCGCTGGACACCCTGGTGCGGCAACCGGCGCTGCTGGCGCAGCTGGCCGCGCCCGGCTGCCCGCCGATCCCGGCGCCGGTGCTCGATCCGCTGCAACCCAGCGACTGGCCGGCACAGCTGCGGCGCTGGCGCACCGCGATGTCCACGCGGCTGATCTGGCGTGACCTGGCCGGGCTGGACGACGTGGCGCAGACTCTGGCTGGCGCCACCACCCTGGCCGAGGATTGCCTGCGGCTGGCGCTGGACGCCCTGCAGCAGGAATTCGCACAGCGGCACGGCGTGGTCCGTGATGGCGCAGGCATCCCCCAACAGCTGGTGGTATTCGGCCTGGGCAAGCTCGGCGGTGGCGAGCTCAACTTCAGTTCCGATATCGACCTGGTCTATGCGTACCCGCAGGGCGGCGAATCCGACGGTCCGCGCGCGCTGGCCGCCGAGGAGTATTTCGCCCGCCTCGGCCAGCGCCTGGCCAAGCTGCTGGACGAAACCACGGTCGATGGCTTCAGCCACCGCGTCGACCTGCGCCTGCGCCCGTTCGGCAGCGCCGGTCGCGTCGCGCTGTCGTTCGCGGCGATGGATCAGTACTTCCAGCGCGAAGGCCGCGACTGGGAGCGCTATGCGTGGCTGAAGGCGCGCGCGGTGGCCGGCGACATCGACGCCGGCGAAGCGTGGTTGCAGACCCTGCGCCCGTTCGTATACCGCCGCTACCTGGATTTCACCGCGCTCGACGGCCTGCGTGAGATGAAGGCGGCGATCACCGCCGAAGTCGCGCGCCGCGAGCTGCACGAAGACATCAAGCGCGGCGCCGGTGGCATCCGCGAAATCGAGTTCCTGTGCCAGGCGCTGCAGCTGATCCGCGGTGGCCGTGAGCCGGCGCTGCGCGAGCGCCGCCTGCTGGTGGCACTGGACGCGCTGGTGGCCGCCGGACAGATTGCGCCCGACGATGGCGCTGCGCTGCGCGAGGCCTACCTGTTCCTGCGCCGGTTGGAGAACCGCCTGCAGATGCTGCGCGACGCGCAGACCCACGTGCTGCCCAGCGACGCGCTGGACCGCGCGCGCATTGCCATCGGCCTCGGCTACCCGGATTGGGAGGTGCTGCGCGCGGCACTGGTCGAACAGCAGCAGCGGGTCAGCACCGAATTCGCCGCGCTGCTGGCCCCGCGCAGGGGCCAGGCCGCGCCCGACGCGCTGGCCAACTACTGGCGCAGCCTGCCCGAGGGCAGCAACGCGCCGTTGCTGGCCGAAGCCGGTTTCCTCGATGCCAATGGCGCCGACCAGTCGCTGCGCGATTTCGCCCAGGGCACCGGCGTGAAGTCATTGTCCGATGCGGCGCGTGCGCGGCTGGATCGCGTACTGCCCGCGTTGCTGCATGCGGCCACGCGTTCGCCGCAGCCCGATGCCGCGCTCAAGCGCGTGCTCGGCCTGCTGCAGGCGGTGCTGCGCCGGACCAGCTATCTGGCGCTGTTGGATGAACAACCGAGCGCGTTGGCGCGTCTGGTCGATGTGCTGGCGCGCAGCGCGCTGCTGGCCGAGCGCCTGGTCGCGTATCCGCTGCTGCTGGATGAACTGCTGGATGTGCGCGTGTCCGGACCGATGCCCGATGCGGCCGGCATGCTGGCCGAGTGCCAGCAGGTGCTGGCGGTGGAAGATCCCGAATCGGCACTGCGCTGGCTCAACGAGACGCGGCTGGCGCTCAGTTTCCGCATGGCGATGGCCACGCTGGACGGCCGCCAGGGCGCGGTGGACAGCACGCGGCAACTGGCCGAACTGGCGCAGGCGGTGGTGGTCACCGTGCTGGCGATGGCCGAGGCGGACATGCGCGCCGCGCACGGCGCGATTCCCGGTGGACGTTTCGCGATCATCGGCTACGGCAGCCTCGGCGGGCTTGAACTGGGCTTCGGTTCCGACCTGGACCTGGTATTCCTGCACGACAACCCGGCCGGCGTGGAGGCCAGCGACGGCGCGCGTCCGCTGGAGCCGGGGCGCTGGTATGCGCGGCTGGTGCAGAAGGTGATGGCGCTGCTCGGTGCGGTCACCGCCGCCGGCCGCCTGTACGACATCGACGTGCGCCTGCGCCCGGATGGCGGCAAGGGGTCGCTGGTGTCTTCGCTGGCCAGCTACACCGAATACCAGCGCGAACGTGCGTGGACCTGGGAACACCAGGCGCTGGTGCGCGCGCGTGGCGTGGCCGGCGATGCCAGCCTGCTGGCCGATTTCGAGCAGGTGCGTGCACAGACGCTGGGGCGTGAGCGCGACATGGGTGTGCTGTATGCCGACGTGCTGAAGATGCGCGGCCGCATGCGCACCGAACTGGACCGCAGCGACGCCGCACGGCTGGACCTGAAGCAGGGTGCGGGCGGCGTGGTGGACCTGGAATTCCTGCTGCAGACCGGTGTGCTTGCGCGCAGTGCGCGGCACGTGGCGTTGCTGCAGCCGCGCGATACGCCGTCGTTGATCAATGCGTTGGCGGTTGCGGGCTTCCTGCCCGATGCCACCGCGCAGGCGCTGCATGGCGCGCACGCCACGCTGTTGGACGTGGGCCTGGCCTGCACGCTGGACCGCCGCCCGCGGCTGGCCCCGACCACGCCGGCGATTGAAGAGGCGTGTGCAGCGATTACGGCGGCGTGCAGAGCGGCAGAGCTGCCGTTCGCCTGAGTGCCGGATGGCGGAGGACTGCAGTTGGTAGATGCCAACCTTGGTTGGCATGAATGCCAAGCGCCAACCAAGGTTGGCGACTACCGGCTCAATGGCCCTGCGATGGCCGCTCCTGGTGGGTGCCGACCGTTGGTCGGCACAATCTGTCAGCAGCGATGAGTTCTGCAGGGCGTGTCGACCAACGGTCGGCACCCACCGGATCAATGGCGGTCAGCTGGTGGCGCGCAACGGCGCCATCTTCCACAACAACGCGCGGAACGGGGCCAGCAGGCAGACACCGATCGCCAGCTTCACTGCCAGGTCGCCGGCGGCCCAGCTCACCCACGGCAAGGTGGAACCGGCAAACGCGATCGACCAGAAAAGGGTGGTGTCCACCGTCGCGCTGCAGGTGGTGGCCACCATCGGTGCGCGCCACCAGCTGCCGCGGCGCAGGCGGTCGAACACGGTGATGTCCAGCAGCTGGGCCACGATGAACGCCGAGCACGAGGCAATGGCGATGCGCGGGGTGGCCACCCAGATCGACAGCAGCACCGCCACCGCGAAGCCGATCCACGCCACGCGGCGCGCCGGGCCCGGGCCGAAGCGGCGGTTGATCAGGTTGCTGACCAGGAACGCGACCGGATAGCTGAAGGCGCCCCAGGTCAGCCAGTCGTTGATCGGGTACTGCACCAGCACGTTGGACAGCAGCACCACTGCACCCATGGCCAGTACCGCCAGCACCAGGGCGCGCGGGGTCAGCGGGGCAAACAGAGGGGCAGGACGCACGGACATGGCGAGCCAGGGGGACAAAGGGGATCGCCCATTATCCGCCCGGCCTGCGGCAAAGCCAAAACCGGTCGTTCAGCTTTACAGCGCTTCACTCATCACATCACCGGCGGCATAGGCCGTCGGCACATAGGCCAGGGTCTGGCCCTGCGCGCTCTTCACGTTCCAGCCGGCACCGGCCTCGGTGGGGTCGAAATGCACCCGTTGCCCGACCACGAAGGCTGCAGTCGGGTTCTCGCCCGGCGGCTGCACCGGCCAGCGCAGGGTGGCGGTGTGGTCGGCCTTGTCCGGTACCTGCAACTGCACCTGGCGTTCGCCCGTGGGCGTGGTCTCCACCTTCTTCACTTCCATCGGCGGCAGCGGCACCGCCTTGGTGCGGGTCGCCCTGGCATTGCGTTCGCTGGCCTTGAACGGCGCCTTGGACAGTTCGGACAGGCCCATCGAGGCCGCCATCGGCAGCGACAGCACCACGAACGAGGTCACGATCACGCTGGCCTCGCTGCTGTTCAACTGCGGCGCGGCGCCGGCATGGACGGTGGGCACCAGCAGCGCTGAGAGCAGCAATGCAGTGGTGGGAACGCGCAGGCAACGGAACATGGAGACCTCCTGGTCAGCGTGGGGCGGCGGCTCAGCGCCGGGTATCGAAGATGTCGCGCGGGCCGGTAGCCTCGGGCAGGTATTCCAGCGCACGGCCCTGGTTGTCCTTCAACTGCCAGCCCTGGTCATTGCCCGTCGGCTCGAAGTTCACGGTCTGGCCCACGGTGAACTGCACGGCCGGGTCGCCAACGCCGCGCGGGTACTGCATCGACGCGGTGTTCTGCGGATCGTTGGCATCGCGCAGCAGCACTTCGCGGCGGCCGTCGACGGTAGTGGCAATCGCGCTCACCTCCATCTGCGGCAGCTTGATCTGCTGCGGGCGGGCCAGCGGCTGGCCGGCATCGGCGGCATCCTGGGCTTCCTTCGCCGCGGCGGCGCGGGCCGAGGCCACCATCTGCGTGGACATTTCCAGGCTCGGTCCCTGCGGGCCCGGGTCATGGATGATCACGATGCGGCGTTCGGCATGGGCGGCCGATGACCAGGCCAGCGCGGTGACGATCAGCATCGATACCAGGGAGTTGTGCAGCAGACGCATGTCGTTCTCCTTGCGGGATTCAGGGCGAGGCGGCGGTGGCACCGGCCACCGGCACATGGGGGATCACCAGTTCCTGCTGCAGCTGGCTGCGCTGGTGCAGGAAGTCGAACACCGATTCCACCGTCACCACCGAATAGTTGCCGGAGATGCGTTCGCCGGCCGGATGGTCGGTGGTGGTGGCGTTGGCCACGAACAGGCGCGCACCCACGCGCTTGCCCAGGCCGATATGCAGCACGCTGGGCTGGTACTTCTGCTGGCGCAGCCACTGCTGTGCCTGTTCGCGCTTGACGATGGCCGGCGCGCCTTCGGCCTGCGCCATCGCCGCCGCCAGCACTTCCAGCACCCACTGGTTGGAGTTCTGGTAGTCGGTGGCGAACGGGTAGGCGACCACGTTGTACTTGGTTTCGTGCAGTGCCTTGGGCTGGATCGAGGGCGGCACCAGCATCGCGCGCAGTGCGGCACGCAAGGGGGCCGACGGCACGCCGATGCGCAGGTCGGTATGGCCGCCGCTCTCGCCGACGAAGTTGCCGAGGCCCTCGTGGTACAGCTGCGAGCTGTCGGTCTTGCAGCGGTTGAGCAGGTGCATCGCGCGCCAGCGGCCGTCGTCCTCGCGCAGCAGGAAGGCCAGGTGGCTGTGGCGCAATCCATAGCGGCTCAGGTCCTGGCCACCGCGCGCGGCGACCACCACGTCCACATCGGGCAGCGCGTCCAGGCGTTCGGCGGTGGTCCAGGCCACGTCCAGCATCGCCGCCTGCGATGCCACACTGGGGTAGCGCTCGCGGCAGGCGGTGCTGTTGGCCCAGGCCGGTGCGGTCGCCAGCAGGCTGGCGATCAGCAGCGCGGCGCGGGGCAGGCGGGAAAAACGATCCATGTCGGTACCTTCAACGGCGGGCAGGCCCGCGCGCCGATCATACGCTGCTCAGCGCAGCGGGCGATCCACGCCCTTGCGCTTGAGCTCCTTGTCGCAGGCGTCACTGATGGGAGCCACCGGCAGTGGCGGGCGCTGGCCCTTCGGATCGCGCAGCGCCGGTTGTTCGCGGTACGCGTCCAGCTGCTGCTGGCATTGATACGAGATCGGATCCAGCTCGGTGGGCGCGGTGGAACACGCGGCGAGCAGGGCCAGGGGCAGCAGGAGCAGGGTACGCATGAAGATGTTCAGTCCAACGGGGGGCCTTGGACTGTAACCGTGGTGCCGGATCGAAATGTTCAGAACACGCTGCGCACCCGGCATTACCGCGATGCCAGGCGCCCAGGATTGCCGGCCAGCGGCCGGTACTACCCCAGTGCCAGGCGCTGTTTCACTTCCGCCGCCACCCGCGCGGTTTCGCGCAGCGGCTCGATGCGGTCGTACTGCCAGTCCAGCCAGTGCGCCTGCAACCGCCCGCGTTCGCGCAGCTGCTGCTGGAAGCGCGCCAGGCGGCCCTGCGCTGTGTCGGCCAGCGCCACCATCACCGGCATGCGCGTGGCGCACGCCTCCGAGAGCAGGTTCACCGAATCGGGCGAGACCACCACGCGGTTGGCCCAGCCGAGCAGGCCGCCATAGGGATTGGTACCGTCGCCACCATCGCCCCAGATCACGTGCGGCAGGTCGGCGAACTTCGCGCGCAGGATCTCCGCCAACGCCGGCGGCGTGCGTCGCGAGGTGGTGGCCAGCAGGCTGCCGCCTTCGCTGCGGATCTGGTCGGCCAGCGCCTGGAATACACCGACCATCGCCGTCTCATCCCACGGCGCCAGTGGCGTCGGCCCGCCCACCAGCAGCGCAGTGCGCGGGCCGGGCAGGGTGCTGAAGCCGGCGAACGCGGCGCGGCCCCAGGCCAGCCAGTCATCGTCCACCGGGTTGAGGCTGCCGAGCAGGGTCAGCACGTTGCTGCCGCGCAGGGCGTCGTGTTCGGGCACCACCACCACGTCCCAGTGGCGCGCGCCGATGCGCGGGTCGAGGATCTGCACCACCTGGCTGCCGCGTGCGCGCAGCACGCGCAGGGCGCCAGCGGCCTGGCGGCCACAGCCGATCGCCAACGCCGGGGCGTCGGCAGCCAGCGTCGCGAAGGCCTCGCCGTAGCCGTTCACATCGCCGGGCAGGCGCCGCGGCGCCAGCCAGCGCCAGGGCGCGCGCGGTTGCAGCAGCAGCGGTCGGTGGGTGCCCTGGCGCAATGCCGAGGCCAGCGCGACCGCCTGGCGGACATTGCCCGCGCGGCCGTCAGTGACCGTCCAGGGCGCGCTCGATCGTTTCACCATTGGCATTAATTCGTTTCAGTCCTGCTGGGTGTTGCAACAGTCGCGACACTCTACACTGCGGCTCGTCGATTCGCCCCGCGCCGCCCGCGGGCACTGACTTCCTTTCGCCGCCCTGGAGATCCACCGATGTCCCACGCGCTCGACGCCGCCGCCCTCGATCAGCTGTTCCGCACGGCCCGCACCCAGAACGCCTTCCTCGACAAGCCGGTCCCCGAGAGCCTGCTGAAGGAACTGTACGACCTGGTGAAGTGGGGCCCGACCGCGGCCAACACCACGCCGGCCCGCTTCGTCTTCGTCACCTCGAAGGAAGCCAAGGACAAGCTGGCCCCGGCGCTGTCCGAAGGCAACCTGGCCAAGACCATGGCCGCGCCGGTCACCGTCATCATCGGTTTCGACCTGGACTTCCACGAGAAGCTGCCGTACCTGTTCCCGCACACCGATGCCAAGGCCTGGTTCGACGGCCCGCAGGAAGGCCGCCACGAAGCCGCCATCCGCAACGGCAGCCTGCAGGGCGCCTACCTGATCCTGGCCGCGCGCGCGCTTGGCCTGGATGCCGGCCCGATGTCCGGCTTCGACCCGGCCAAGGTCGACGAAGCCTTCTTCGCCGGCACCTCCATCAAGTCGAATTTCCTGGTCAACCTGGGTTACGGTGACCCGGCGGGCCTGTTCCCGCGCCTGCCGCGCCTGTCGTTCGACGAAGCGGCGCGCATCGCGTAAGTCGCTGTATCGGTTTCGGGCCCGCCGTCGTACGGCAGGCTCTTGCTGCACCGTGTACCCACCCTACGATCCGGAGAGTTCCTCAGATGAGCGCCACCCGTAAACTGCTGCTGCCGCTGGCCCTGACCCTGGCCATCGCCGCCTGCTCCAAGCCGGCCGACACCGCTGCCCCGGCCGCCGATGCCGCCGCCCCGGCCACCACCGAGCAGGCCGCCACCCCGGCCGCCGATGCCGCCGCTGCTGCGCCGGCTGCCGAAGCGATCAAGATCGCCTCGGGCACCTACAAGCTGGACCCGAGCCACACCGACGTGCTGGCGCAGTGGAGCCACTTCGGCTTCTCCAACCCGAGCGCGCACTTCGGCAACGTCGAAGGCACCCTGGTGTACAACGCCGAAGACGTGACCAAGTCCACCGTGGAAGTGAAGCTGCCGCTGAGCGGCCTGAACAGCTTCACCGCCAAGTTCGACGAGCACCTGAAGAGCGCCGACTTCTTCGACGCCGCCAAGTTCGCCGATGCCACCTTCAAGAGCACCAAGGTGGAAGCGGCCGGCACCAACAAGCTGACCGTTACCGGCGACCTGACCATCAAGGGCATCACCAAGCCGGTCACCCTGGACGTCACCGTCAACGGCGGCGGCGAGCACCCGATGGCCAAGGTTCCGGCCGCCGGCTTCGATGCCACCACCACCCTGAAGCGCAGCGATTTCGGCGTCGGCGCGTATGCTCCGAATGTCAGCGATGAAGTGAAGATCCGCATCACCACCGAAGCCACCGGCGAAAAGCCGGCCGCTTGATGCACCCCGCTCACTCGTCGTGAGAAGGTAGAAGGCCCGCTGAAAAGCGGGCCTTCTTTTTGGGTGCGGGGGAACGCGCATTGGTAGATGCCAACCTTGGTTGGCACATGGGCACTCCGCAGGCCAACCAAGGTTGGTCACTACCGGGTATGCGCCCTCAGCGCAACGCGCCCAGCCACGCCCCACATGCTTCGCTCGGGCTCTGCTTGGCCTTCACCGCCAGCCCGCTGGCCCGTGCGAACGTCTGCGCGGCCTGCGCCACCACCTGGCGTGCGATCAGCGCCGCCTGCTTGGTCGCGGCCTGCTGCTTGCGCAGCTGCACGATGTTGATCGAAGGCCGGCCCACCGGCGCGTACTTCTGGTCGCGGCGCAGCACGTCGGCCACCTGGGCCACTTCGAATTCGGCCTGCAGGTAGCGGTGTTGTGCCGCCACCAGCTCGCGCAGCGGCGCGCGCAGCACGGCGGTGTCGGCGAACGCGGCCAGCGCCGCATCGCAGGCGGCGTCATCGGCAAAGCGGGTACGCAGCGCGTCCACGCTGGCCAGGGTCAGTTTGGCCATGTGGGCCTCGTTGCTGCAGGAAAGGAGCGCGATTGTCGCATTGCTTGGCGGCTGATGCGTTGAACCGGGTGTCGGAATCCCTGTAGAGCCGAGCCCACGCTCGGCTCATCGCGCGCAGTGCGAGGGTTTTCCGATGGCGGAACGAAGAGCAGCCGAGCGTGGGCTCGGCTCTACAATGGCCCGCTGTATCACCCACGGAAGGAAGACCCATGCAGGACGCGCAGTACTGGTTGAACGAATTCTGGTCGGGCCTGAGCGTGCTCGATCTGCTGGGCGGCAGCGTGCTCGGTACGCTGCTTGGCCTGGTGCTGGGTATCCTCGGCTGGCGCTGGCCGCACAGCCGGGGTTGGTTGCAGCGGCGCAAGCGCTGGCATCACTGGCTGCTGGCCAGCTACGTGGTGCTGCTGCCGCTGGCCACGGCCTTCTTCGGCCTGCAGCTGGGCTTCACCGCCGGTGCGCACCGCGCGCTGTTCAAGCAGCTCGATCATTTCCAGCCGCACCTGCAGACCCTGGTGGAAGGCTGGAGCGAAGGATTCACCGACTCGCTGGACGACCCGCGCATGCGCGAGGCATTGCGCAGCCAGGGCACGGTGGGCGATGTGGCCGACACCATTGCCTCGGCCTACCTCAGCGAACATCCGTTGCCCGGCCTGGACCGTCTTGGCAATGGCCCGTTGGCACGCGGCACCGGCTGGGTGATCGGCAAAGTGCGCGAAGGCCTGCTGCGCGGCATGGTGGAAGACACGCTGGTGGACAAGGCCGACACGGTCGGGCTGGAACCCAAGGTGGTGCGCGAGGCGCTGACCATGCATGTGGATGAGCTGCTGCACACCCGTGGCGTGCTGCGGCTGGTGAAGGCGCAGATCAACGGCATGATGCCCGGCGTGTACTTCGGGCTGCTGCTGCCGCTGCTGGTCATCGCGCTGCTGGTGGCGCTGGAGATCTGGGCCGCGCAGCGGTTCGGGTGGACGGGGCAGGTGGCCAAGCCGCCGGTCGCGGTCCCTCTAGAGCCGAGCCCATGCTCGGCTCATCGCGCGTAGCGCGATGGGTCCATCGGTGGCCGAGCGGAGAGCAGCCGAGCGTGGGCTCGGCTCTACACAGTCAAAGGCGTGCGGACCAACGGTCCGCACCCACCAGGCAGGTTCTGGTGCATGGGGTCAGATCCCTTTTCCACAGGAAAAGGGATCTGACCCCGAGCCGGTCAATCGCCGTCGGCTTCGTCCGGGTGGGCCTTCCAGTAGCCGGTCGAGCGGATCCAGTCGCGCGGCACGCCCAGGTGGCCTTCGATGAACTTGCGCATCATCCGCGCGCGGCGCGATTCGGTGGCGATCCAGTAGAAGACATCGCCGTCCGGGGCCTCGAAGTCGGTCAGCATGTCTTCCAGCAGCGTGCTGCTGGCCGCCGGGAAGCCGTTGCGCTCCAGCCAGTGGATGCGCACGTTCTCGTACTGCGGCAGGTCCTGGCGTTCGGCCTCGTCGCGCACTTCAATGAAGGCCTGCACCTCGGCAGCGTCCGGCAGCACGTCCAGCCAGCGGGCGATGGCCGGCAGCGCGGTTTCATCGCCGATCAGCACGTAGGCGTCGTAGGTGTCGGCCACCACGAACGAGCCACGTGGGCCGCCGATCACCAGCGTATCGCCCGGCTGCGCGCGCTCGGCCCACGGCCCGGCGACGCCCTGGTCGTGCAGCACGAAGTCGATGGCCAGCTCGCCGGTTTCGTGGTCCCACGCGCGCGGGGTGTAGTCGCGCGACGGCGAGGGCGCCTTGCCGTCCGGGTAGCTGCGGCCTTCGGCGGTCAGCACCGGCAGCACCATCTCGCCGCTGGCATTGGGGAAGAACAGCTTGATGTGGTCGTCGGCGCCGGGCGAATCGAAGCCGGCCAGATCGTCGCCACCCAGCACCACGCGGCGCATGTGCGGGGTGACCTCTTCGGTGCGCAGCACGGTCAGTTCACGGAAGCGCACATCCAGGCGCAGGCGCGTGTTGTTGTGTTCGGTCATGGGGATACCTGTAAAGGTGTCGCGCGGGGGCGCGCGGCATGGGGGAGGACCTGGCTGGATTCAGTCTGGCTGGGTCGTTGAAAACGGTGGGCTCTCGCTACCGGCGGTACCGTTGAGCAGGGCCGAGGCCCTCGTCAGCAGCGCCGCCACTTCTTCCGCCTCGCCCTCGGCCCAGCGGCCGTGGTGATGCACCAGCGCCCGCTTGAACTCGCGCAGGGCGGTGGCCAGCGGCGGCGGCAGCGAGGCCTTGGTGATCTCGCGGGCGCGGTCGAAGGCTCGCCGTTGCGCCAGACGCACCTGGGTGCGCTGCACCTTCAGCTCGAACTCGCCGGCAGCGGTGATGCGGAAGATCCGCTTGCCATCCACTTCCTCGGCCTCGATCCAGCCGGCCTGCTCGAAGCTGGCCAGCAGCGGGTACATGGTGCCGGCGCTGGGCGTATAGGCCTGCATGAACTGGTTGCTGATCAGCTGCATCAGCTCGTAGCCATGGCGCGGCTGCTCGCCGATCAGGGCCAGCACCAGCAGGCGCAGATCGCCGCGGCTCAGCACGCGCGGCTGGCCGTTGCGGCGCGGCACCGCCGAATCGGTGGAACGGGCTCTGGGAGAAGGGGTGCGGCTCATTTCGATATATCGGTAAACGAGTGTGCAAACGATATATCGATATATCGAAGCTGGCAATCACCGATCCGGCCACAAGCAGGTCCGTTTTGGGCCACGGGCGGCCGCGTGCACAGCAAAAGGGGCGCCCCTTGCAGGGCGCCCCGGCGATGCTGTGGAAGGGAGCAGGGCCGCCAGGCCCCTCACTCGCGGCCCACGCTGGACCCGCAGCCGGTACCGATCCAGAGGCAGGTGCGACATGTTGTCGCCGGTTCAGTACCGTTGCCCGAACCGCCCCTACAGCGGTGCCGGAGTTGCCCTACAACCGTCATCGGCAGCGGTAACACTGCGTCCTGCACATGGGCGCAGCGGCCCGCAAGCGACAGCCCGCGCAGCCGCCAAGGCCCGCCGCAGGGCCGTCAGCGGGCGCGGCAAGCCCCTTGCGGACACTGGCCGGTTGCATCCATACGCCTGCGTAGCCAAGTGACGAAAGCCCTTGGTGCGCTACACTTTGCGGTCTAGAAATCTATACAACAGTCGCGCGCGTGCGTGCGGTTATGGGAGCGCTAATGAACTGGTTGAACGAGGTGCTGAACAACGACCCGAATCCTGTGGAAACCCAGGAGTGGATCGAGTCGTTGAAGGCCGTTATTGATGTCGAGGGCTCCGAGCGCGCGCATCAGCTGCTGGAAGGCATGGTGGAACTGACCCGTCGTTCGGGCGCCTACCTGCCGTTCTCTCCCACCACCGAATACGTCAATACCATCGAACCGCAGTTCGAGGCCAAGAGCCCGGGCAACGCCGAGCTGGAATGGCGCATCCGTTCGATCATCCGCTGGAACGCGATGGCCACCGTGGTCCGCGCCAACCGCAAGCCGGGTGACCTGGGCGGCCACATCGCCTCGTTCGCCTCCGGCGCCACCCTGTACGACGTAGGCTTCAACCACTTCTGGCGCGCCCCGAGCGAGAACCACCCGGGCGACCTGCTGTTCATCCAGGGCCACAGCGCCCCGGGCATCTACGCGCGTTCCTTCCTGGAAGGCCGCATCAGCGAAGAGCAGCTGGACAAGTTCCGCATGGAAGTGGACGGCGGTGGCCTGTCCTCGTACCCGCACCCGTGGCTGATGCCGGACTACTGGCAGACCCCGACCGTGTCGATGGGCCTGGGCCCGCTGGCCGCCATCTACCAGGCGCAGTTCATGCGCTACCTGGAAAACCGTGGCCTGATCGAGAAGTCCGACCGCAAGGTGTGGTGCTTCATCGGCGACGGCGAGAGCGACGAGCCGGAAACCCTGGGTGCCATCGCCCTGGCCGGCCGTGAAGGCCTGGACAACCTGATCTTCGTGGTGAACTGCAACCTGCAGCGCCTGGACGGCCCGGTGCGCGGCAACGGCAAGATCATCCAGGAACTGGAAGGCGTGTTCCGTGGCGGCGGCTGGAACGTGATCAAGCTGCTGTGGGGCGGTTACTGGGATGCCCTGCTGGCCAAGGACACCAACGGCGTCCTGAAGAAGCTGATGATGGAAACCGTCGACGGCGAATACCAGAACTGCAAGGCCTTCGGCGGCGCGTATACCCGCGAGCATTTCTTCGGCAAGTACCCGGAAACCGCTGCGATGGTCGCCGGTCTTTCCGACGACGACATCTGGCGCCTGAACCGTGGTGGCCACGACCCGCACAAGGTGTACGCCGCCTACCACCAGGCCGTGAACACCAAGGGCATGCCGACCGTCATCCTGGCCAAGACCGTGAAGGGTTACGGCATGGGCAGCGCCGGTGAGGCACTGAACCCGACCCACCAGACCAAGAAGCTGGACGACGAAGCGGTGCGCCACTTCCGCGACCGCTTCAACATTCCGGTGAGCGACGCGCAGCTGGCCGACGGCCAGGTGCCGTTCTACCACCCGGGCCCGGATTCGCCGGAAGTGCAGTACCTGCAGGAACGCCGTGCCGCGCTGGGCGGTTACCTGCCGCAGCGCCGCCGCAAGGCCGACAAGACCTTCGTGGCACCAAAGCTGGAAGCGTACGAGCGCCTGCTGAAGAGCAGCGGCGAGCGCAGCTACTCCACCACCATGGCCTTCGTGCAGAGCCTGAACATCACCCTGCGCGACAAGGAACTGGGCCCGCACATCGTGCCGATCGTGGCCGACGAAGCCCGTACCTTCGGCATGGAAGGCCTGTTCCGCCAGATCGGCATCTACGCGCCGTTCGGCCAGAAGTACAAGCCGGTCGACGCCGACCAGCTGATGTTCTACCGCGAAGACCAGAGCGGGCAGGTGCTGCAGCAGGGCATCAGCGAGCCGGGTGCGATCAGCTCGTGGATGGCCGCCGGTACCAGCTACTCGGTCAGCAACGTGCCGATGCTGCCGTTCTACATCTACTACTCGATGTTCGGCTTCCAGCGCGTGGGCGACATCGCCTGGCAGGCCGCCGACATGCGTACCCGCGGCTTCCTGCTGGGTGGCACCGCCGGCCGCACCACGCTGAACGGTGAAGGCCTGCAGCACGAAGATGGCTTCAGCCATCTGGTGGCCGGTGGCATTCCGAACGTGCGCAGCTACGACCCGACCTTCGGCTTCGAAGTGACGGTGATCCTGCAGCACGGCACCAAGCGCATGATGGAAGATCAGGTGGACGAGTACTACTACGTCACCCTGATGAACGAGAACTACACCCACCCGGAAATGCCGGAAGGCGCGGCCGAAGGCATCGTCAAGGGCATGTACCTGCTGACCGACGCCGGCAAGCCGAAGAAGGGCGAGCTGCGCGTGCAGCTGCTGGGTTCGGGCACCATCCTGCGCGAAGCCATTGCCGCGGCCGAGCTGCTGGACAAGGACTTCGGCGTGACCGCCGACATCTGGAGCTGCCCGAGCTTCAACGAACTGCGTCGCGATGGTTTCGACGTGGAACGTGCCAACCGCCTGCATCCGGAAGGTGAGCAGCGCAAGGCCTACGTGACCGAGCTGCTGGAAGGCCGCCAGGGCCCGGCGATTGCCGCCACCGACTACGTGCGTGCGTATGCGGACCAGATCCGTGCGTTCGTGCCGATGTCGTACACGGTGCTGGGTACGGATGGCTTTGGTCGTTCGGATACCCGTGCGAACCTGCGTCGGTTCTTTGAGGTTGACCGGTACTACATCGCGCATGCCGCGATTGCGGCGCTGGCGAAGGAAGGGAAGATGACCGCGAAGGACGTGGCCCGGGCGATCAAGCAGTACAAGATTGATCCGGAGAAGGCTAATCCTGTTGGGGTCTAAGGATTTGAGATGATCGTGTGAGAAAAGGGCGGCGCTGCCGCCTTTTTCTTTTCTGGGTATGCGATAAAGGCCATTCTCTTTGTGTAAGCGCTTGAGCCTGGTGAAGATGCGGCTCAAACCGCTATCTTGTCCGCGGTGCGTGAGTAGACAGCGGCGCCATGCGGCTGGCAAGTGTTTGGGTAAATTTGTTCGCGAAGGAGCAGAGTAGATGAAAAGGAAGAATGCATTAACTGAGCAAGAAATGCGTAAGGCTGAAGAATCCTTATCTTCTGTCGCTCGTCAGGTCAAATTTACAGTTGCCGAGTATCCCGTTGCAATGTACGTGCAGCGTTTCAAAAGCGATGCTGACGATCGATACTTCGTGCCCGAATACCAGCGTAATCTTTCATGGAACGATGAGCAAAAATCTCAGTTCATTGAGTCGCTTCTTGTTGGGCTGCCAATTCCATTTATGTTCTTCTATCAGACCGCGGATAGTCGGATGGAAATTGTAGATGGCTCTCAGCGGATGAGGGCGATGCGAGCGTTCCTCAGTAACGAATTGAAGTTGAGAGATCTTGTTCTGATTCCAGAGCTTAATGGATTTAAAGCAAGTGATCTTCTGCCCGAGAGAAAGAGGAGGTTGGAGGATGTGACGATCCGTACCATTATCTTGGATACGGAGACCGATGCATCAACGAGAGCAGAAATGTTTGCTCGAATTAACCGTATGGGAACCACCGCGAACGAGGCCGAGATTAGGCGCGGTTCTCTCCCAGGAGCGGTGACGGCTCTTATAAAAGAACTCGCAGAAGATAATGGTTTCATCAGGCTGACCCCGCTCACTGCGAAGGCGGTCTCGCAGAGAGAGCGCGAAGAGCTCGTGACAAGATTCTTTGCCTATGTGAGCAAGAATGAAACTCCGGATGGGCGATTTCCTGACTACAAAGATCGTCCAAAGAAGTTCCTATACGACTTTCTTAAAGAAGCAAACGAGCAGGCAATTGCGAAGCCGTCGCTCATAGAGGACATGCGCAAAGAGTTCCATGGCATGCTTAAGTTTGTCGAAAAATCCTTTGTGATGGGGTTTAGAAAAACCCCAGAAGCTAACACCGTCCCCAGGGTTAGGTTTGAGGCAATTGCGGTTGGTTCTGCACTAGTTCTCCGAAAAAATGCCGCATTAGAAGTCGATCCTGCGGTTATTTCTAAAAGGATGAGCGATATGGGGTTCGAGCGAATTGTTGTTTCGGATGGGGCAAACGTGAGGTCAAAGCTTGAAGGAAGGATAGATCTTGTCATCAAGGTTCTGGAGGTCTGATGCCTGCCCTATTAGAAGCGCTTGCAGAGCGGAAGGCTGAGTTCGATTCGCATTTGGCTTTTGCAATGGCGGTAGAGGAGCGCCTGGTTGATGGCGATCCTGTTGAGCTAGGGGCATTTAACGTCGGCGTCCGTCATCTGATGACAATAAAGTCCGGTCTTATTATTCATCTATATAACATCGTAGAAGCATTAATGACTAAAGCCATCAGCGGAGTTGCGACCGCAGTTCAGGCATCGCCACCTGGAGAATGGTCGCCCGATACCTTGCGAGAGTGGCTGAGATACAGTGCCTCTATTGATCTTAACGGTAATGAAGATAGTAGGCTGAAGGTGGTTCACGGGGCGGCCCGGAAGCTCTTGCAAGTGGATCCTATT
Organism: Stenotrophomonas sp. YJH_SMC_69; assembly: GCF_059370495.1. Classification (NCBI taxonomy): domain Bacteria; kingdom Pseudomonadati; phylum Pseudomonadota; class Gammaproteobacteria; order Lysobacterales; family Lysobacteraceae; genus Stenotrophomonas; species Stenotrophomonas sp. YJH_SMC_69. Next base: position 74,039 of record NZ_JCAFTS010000004.1, read on the forward strand.
GATAGTCTCAACTTCAAGAAGCCATCAGGAACCTGGTCGGACAAGGTTATAGTTTCATTTTCAAAGAGGCTTAATGTTAATTTTCCTCTTAATAAGGAAATTGCGGCGGTAGTAAAAAAGGAGGAGCGGTACGGCGGCAGAACGCCTCTGGAATTCCTGGCCGACAGAAGAAATGATATTGCGCACGGAGTCAGGACGTTCGAACATGGCGCTCAAGATCTGACGTTGTCTGATATTTCTGAATTGTACGGCTCATCCATTTTATACATGGAGCACGCTATCGCGGCGTTTGAGTTGTTTATTAAAGATAAGAAATACTTGTCGGTGAAAAATTGATGTCTAGCGAGAAGTTGATTTCCGCAGTTGATTTGTTCTGCGGCGTAGGTGGATTGACTTACGGCCTTGAACGTTCAGGAATTGATGTCCGACTGGGCGTTGATATCGATCCGGCATGCGAATTTCCAATTATTAACAACTCAAAAGCCCGTTTTCTTCAGGCGGATGTATCAAGCTTGGATCCTGGTGTTCTGATTAAAGCCCTGGGTACAGGAGTGCGGCTGCTCGCCGGTTGTGCCCCGTGTCAGCCGTTCTCAACTTACTCGCGCTCTGCGAAACAGAAGCATGGTGCGGCCGCGGGCGGGACCAGAAATGAGGATTGGCGGCTTATCGGCCATTTGGGGCGAATGGTTAAGGCGATTTCGCCTGATCTGATCGCGATGGAGAATGTTTCCCCCCTCGCTCAGCAGGGGGTTTTCCAGGATTTTCTTGATGGCCTGGAGGGCTATTGGGTTGACTGGAAAGTTGTTGAATGCAGCCGTATTGGGCTTCCTCAGTCGAGGAAGAGGCTAGTGCTCCTTGCATCTAAGCTAGGCCCGATTAGTGTGCCGGAAGTTGCTGGAAAGCCACAGAATGTGAGGTCGGTTATCGGAAATTTGCCCCGAATACTTGCCGGAGGGCAGGACTCTGTTGACCGACTGCATCGGGCTAGTCGATTGAGTCAACTTAATATGACAAGGATTCAGCACTCCATTCCGGGCGGGAGCTGGCGTGACTGGCCTGAAGAGATCAGAGCTCTTTGCCATATTCGGGACACTGGTGCGACTTATCCGTCAGTGTATGGTCGGATGAGGTGGGACGAGCCTGCTCCGACTATAACTACACAGTGCTTTGGTTATGGGAATGGACGATTTGGCCATCCGGAACAGGATCGCGCTATTAGTTTGAGAGAGGCTGCAATGCTCCAGGGTTTCCCTCAAAAGTATAAATTTATTTCGGACGAAGAGCCTGTTAGTTTCTCCAAGGTGGGGAGGCTCATCGGGAATGCAGTGCCAGTGACGTTGGCAGAGGTTATTGGAGGTGCGCTTATTAGGCACGTGAAAGAGTTTAAGCGGAGATGAAGTTGCTTTGTCTTGGTGTTGCGCGTGGCTGTCTACAGTTCTGAACTGGATTCTGTTTCCTCACATCCACAAGCACTGTGAAGCATGCCACGCGAGCGAGGTCTGATCTGCTTTTTGATCGCCCTTGGTGGGAATTGCAAGAGGTTTGTCGTTGATTTCGCTGTAAGGCGAGTCTTGCAGTGCAGGGCTAAGACAAATTCGTAGAGTTTTCGGGTTAACAGAGATTAGATAAATATCAAAAAGTGTATGTACGTCGGCGCGAAGCAGGAGGCCGTTGCAGGCTACATTGCTCGTTCGGCCACTGTATGGGCGAATATGGGCGGCCTCCAGCGCATCAACTATGTTGCATCCCGTCATAGCACAGCGGCCGCCGTATGCGTCCAGCAGAGCCTTACGGAAGGCGGGCTGCCCGCGCCGCCGAACGATAGCTGCCAGCACACGCTGCCTCTCGTCCGCCTCGTTTGCTGGTGAGAAACTGCCAGATGCCTCCGCCTCTTTGACCTCCTGCTCCAACAGCCCCCTTGTGGGACCAGAGACCGACGTGAGCGTCTCACCAGACAGCCCGAGGAGCTTGGCAAGTTTCGGCTCAACCCTTGCACCCACTTTCGATGCTGGAAGAAGCCCGGGTAGCCAAGGCTTACCCGCCTGATCTAGAACATGGGAGATGTTCTGCATGCGGTATTCCCATGCCTTGGACGTGCGTCCGTGGCGGGCCGCCAGTTCCCGATAGACCCTTGTCTTCTCAAGGGCTGATCCATTGGCAAGACGGGCTTCCATTTGGCGATACGCCTCAACGGCAGCAGCCAATTCGTCTTCAGTCCACTTATTCACAGCCTTCCCCTGTCCGCGACCGCACGTGGCGTCCTGGGGAAGTATGCCGTAAGCGACACAATGAGCTGCTAATGGCTTGGAACGGAAGAGCGTCGCGTGTCAGCGCAAACCGCAGGCTGTTCAGGCCCGTCGGTACGCCTCGTATGCAAAGTCCAGCTGCAAAGCCCTAGTCGGCCGGAAGTAGTCGGCTACTCCAGCGCAGGAGTAGAGGTTGGACGCAAGGCGCCTCAGTGCCTCGGCTTATGAAGCCTAGGATGAGCAACTGTGATGAAGAGTTGTCCACCAGCAGAGCGGGCTCACCTCGGCAAGTGAGCTCGAAGTACCTAGCTTCAAAGCGTCCGGCACCGAGGGCTGCATCTTCAACCGCTAGGCTTAGGGCTTCCTCGCGCATGACAGCAAACTCTGCAGCCGAGACTTTGGGGTAGGTCTTCAGCTCCAAATCGCCTTTTGGCAGGTGGAAGTGGGGGAGCGCTGAACCAATCAGCGCTGCCAAACACAGTGCAGCGGCAGCGTACGTCAGAGACTTCATTGGAAGTCCTGCAGATCAGAGGCGAACGAAGATGAGGCTGCGACGATGGCCCGCAGCCTAGTACTTGAGGCCAAAGCCTTGGGCGTTACTCCCGCACGTGTAGCCGCTCAATAGCCTGCGCAGTCAACGCTACACATGCCATCTTCAGCCCTTCCATCACCCGATCCCCCAGGTACTCCTCGGGCGCGCCGTTCTGCCGAGTCCGCTCCGCGGCCAGCATCAGCTCCGCCACCACGCGTAGCCCCGCCAGCGCGCAATCCGCATCCGCCAGCTGAAGACACCGCCCAGGCAGTTGATGCCGCTCTGGCCAAGGCTGGCCGTCCGCCGCCGCACCAGTACCGATGCGATGCAGCGTGGCGACGAAGGCGTTGGGATCGACGGACGGTTCGCGCTCGGGTTCGGCGTTGTCCGGATCGTACTGCGCGTGCAGGGAACGGAAGTCCGATGTGTTCATGGCAATGCTCCGTACAGGACAGATAGCAGCGCCACCAATAAAGGTGGCGGACGGTGCGGGCTCGAAAACCGGTATATGCCAGACCGGCGGGTCCGAAGACCCCCACGCACCGCCCGCCATGGAACGCGAACGGATTGCCAGCCGACGCCACACAAAGGTGACGTCGGCTGGCAAGCGCATACAGCTGGCATAAACACGGGTTTTCGAGTCCCGCGCCACCCTTTTCCGGTGGCACGCCAAGAGATACCCGCGCAGCTGCCAAATGCCAAGAAACTGCAGAACCGGTGATCGCCAGTCCTGACGCTTTCGGCATTGTCGCACACGGTGTTAAGCCGGCAAGCGATTGCGCTGCAACGGTCTTCAAGGGCTTGGCGCTATTGGCTCCAAGCGCAGTAACGCCCGCAGCCAGGGCAATGGCCTAGGGCCAATCGCGACAGATTGGAGCAGCGGTTCAGCCGGGCGGCGCCTCGGCCGTGGGCACGAAGGTCAGACGGACCCGCACCCGCGCATGCAGCGCGACGCCCTCAACCACGACCGGATCAAAGCGCCACTGGCGCACTGAGGTAAGGCCACACGATCCATCTCCCGCAGTCCGCTGGACCGCGCCACCATCACGTTGTAAACGTGGCCCAGCTCATCCAACTGAGCAACCAGCACCACCTGCATGGGAGCCTGCAGGAAGGTATCGGGCGGCGTGACGAGGGCCGTTGAATACTCAATGGCAGGCGCCTGCTGCAGCTCGAAGGCGGGGTTGTCACCGCGCTCCACGAACACTTCAGTGGAAACCTGCGGGTCTGCCGCCATGGCCATGGCAGGTGTAGCGCCCAGCAGCATCAGAGCGAGGTTCAGTGCCAGGGCGGTGTTGAAGCGGGGCATGCGTGGTTTCCATTCCGGTGCGCTGCAAGCATAGCGGCCATCCTCTGGCATCGCTTGTCTTGAATGCCGGCATGCCGGACGGCTGCAAGGTTCACACAGCCACGCCCGGCCGAGGCCACAGCGCATCGTCGCGCTCCAGGTCGTAGTCGCTGCCGAACGCCAGCGCCGCGTCGTGTGGAGGAAGGTCTGCGTAGCAGCCCAGCAGGTACTCATCCATGCCTGCGTCACCATGATCGATGGCGAACAGGTAGAGAAGCTCCTTGTCGAAAGCTTCCAGCCATGCAGGGTCGATCTTGGTCATTGTCATCCTCCCGAAGCAGGGGAGGATGACCTGGGGAGGTCTCAGGGGCTGCGACCTCCTGCCCCAAGGGAGGCCGCCTCGACCTGGGTGGTCAGCCCATGCGCATGGCGTGGCTCTGCTGTTCCTGCGTACGTGCATCCAGCGCCTGCTGCGCATTCTGGCGGGCGAGCTCGCGCTGATCGCCCACCACAGCCAGTTGCTGCAGCGACTCAGCCACCGGCGTTTGTGCAGCCACGGCAGTGGGCATCCCTGCACGCAGGTGGGCGGGGTCAGATAGGTCGCCTTGTACAACAAAGATGGTGTGACCCGCCGGCTGATTGGCCGTGGCGTTGCTCAGCACCACATGGTCCACCTGTTCCAGACCCTGCTCGCGTGCCTTCACTGTCAGGCTGGCGGCGAGGTTCTCACTGGTCGCGTCGAAGGGGCGGCCGTGCTTCTCGTCCAGTGCAGCGACGCCCTGGCGAATCTGCTGATGGAGCGCGTAGTCCGGGCTGCCCGGCTCTATCGCTGCGATTCGGCGACCTTCCGTAAAGAGAGGCTCGGGTTCCTGCGTAGACACCACGCGTGGGCTCTTGGCGATCTCTCTGTAGGGATCTTCAGGATGAAACTGCTTCGCCTTGACCTCGCGCTCCAGGCGAACCTCGCGGGTCTCGTTCAACGCGGAAATCTCGGCGGGATCGGTCTCTTTGGTTGTTCTATCCAGCGGGGGAACGCCCACTGTGCGGTTCCAGCTGCCGTCCTTGGGGTCGTAGCTGTGATAGTCGAACTTGGTACCAATCACGTTCGGATCGACGGCGTCGCGCTGCAGGAGCGCTGCGCCCTCGAACTTGCTCAGCTCAACGAAGTAGAAATGCCCAGCGGGCTGCGGCATATCCAGGTGCACGCTGACGGCCGTCTTGCCGGCACGGAATGCGCCGGCAGCGCTGTTGTCCAGCATGTTCTGCCAGACCTTTTCGGCTGCCTGCTCGCCGCGTTTGTGCTCCGTGGACACCAGCAGCAAGCGTGGCGTCCAGCAGTTCACATTGAGGTCGTTCTTTTCGAACGAAACATCGTGGGATTTGAGCGTGCTGGTGTAGGGCAGGTTGAGTGCCAGATCGGGCCTGCCGGCCTCCATCCAACTTCTGCGCTCCGCCAGGTCGTTCCTGATCAGATCCTGGCCGAAGGTTTCTTGCTTGCGTTCGGTGAACGCGACGTTCTTCTCGTTGCCGAACAGCTTGGCCTGCTGCTCGGCAACGGCGGTCGCAAAGCTGTTGGCCACCCGGCCGGGGAGGCTGTCGTTGCGCACAACACCCAACGCCAGCAGTCCGTAGCCATCATTTTCGGGAAGCTGCGCGAGATAGTTCCAATACAGCTCGCGATTTCCCTCCTTCGCGTAGGAGGACAGGACACGAATGTCCTTATCGGTAAGTCCGCTCATGATTCATCCTTGAGATGCGGTTTACGGCTGAACGCGATATCGGCTCAGAAGATCACGCATGCTGGTTTCCAGACGCTGCCAGTCGCTCAGCATGACGCGTGCATAGTTCATCTCGATGGCAATGCTGTCGCCCACATCCACGATGGAATGGCGGCACATTGCGATCTGGCCTTCTCCGGCGCGTTCAAGTGTCTTGCCCTGAATCGTGAGCCCGTCAGGAATGCGATCTGCCGGGTCGCAGCTGATGAACGTTGTCAGTTGCCCCTCCGCCGAGCGGGCCACATACCAGTCGGGCTCCATCCCCGGGTTGTGCACGTAAGGCCTGCCCAGCGCAGCCTCCGAGTCCTTTGCATAGGCTGCCATCAACGATGGGTCAATCGCATACGGCGTCAGACCCCAGCGCTCGGGTTGTGCAACGCGCAGCGCTAGGTTCTCTACCGGGTCCCTTCGCTCCAGTGATCCCGGCGCGCTGGTGGCTTCGCTACTGGACCGACGCGCCAGATAGTTCTGGATGGGAACGCGATCAATGTACCTAAGCTCGACCAGCACCTGCCGCCGGCTGTCCTGCGTGCTGCGCACCGGGCGGTCACCGGGGGGCGCTGCATCGAAATCCGGCCAGAACACCGTGAGCATGACGCCCCCATCGGCCAGGGGGCCCGTCTGGTTGTAGTAGAGGTTGGCCGGGAACATGAAGCGGTGCGGGCCAAGCCGAGCTTCCACCGGCTGCGTCGTGTAGGTCTGTCCGCCCACCGTACGTGGGCTGGTTGCGGTTTCGGACATGGGGGTTCCGTTCGGGTCCTTTTCCGTGGATGGGGCCTTCGCGCAGGCGGTGGTGCTGAGCACGGCCACCAGGACGAAGTAGGCAAGCCGGCAAGCCGGTGCTCTGCTCATGGGCGATTCCCTTGCATGATCGAAACGACTATAGAACGGTGGAATGGCAAGCTCCAGTCGTTGCCGGACCTTGCTCACGCCCGGATCCAGTACTGGACGCTGGCTCACATATTCAGCAAGTCGTGATCAACGCTTTCTATCCCTCCACCTGCCCCCCATCCCACCTATGCCATCATCCGCCCAGGACCGCAGTACCCAACAAGGCTGAGCAGGCATGGAGCAGGCAACACGCTACACCGCAACCCTTTATCTGGCCGCCCCCGGCACCCCGCTGAAGAGTGGAGGCGTCTCGCCGCGCGGCCATATGTACCTGCAGGTGGCCGCGGGCGACGAGGCCCACAGTTACGGCTTCGCGCCGCCGCGCCAGGCGCCTGGCGAAACCCGCACCGGCGTGCAGTACGCGCAGGTGCGCCACGACGATGCCGACGAGCATCTGGACCCGTACTACAGCCGCACCTTGGAAATCACCGAGGAGCACTACGGCTGCCTGCGTGATTTCGCCGAGGAGCCGGCCGAGTTCGAATTCGATGTGGATCGCCCGGCCACCATCAACCGTTGCAGCGATTTCGTCTGGGCTGCCCTGCACTACGCCGGCCTGCATCCGCTGCCGGTGCCGCTGGATGGGGGCAGCAACCTGGGCGAGTTCGCGGTGCTGTTCAACCTGCCAGAGATCCAGTGCATTGCCGCGCCGTTCCCGGGCAGTGATCTGAATGCCGAGACCCATCATGCGATGCCCGAGCGCGAGGCCGAGCATCATCGCCAGGGCGACCGCGCCAGCGATGAGCCGCCGCCGACGCCGATTGAAGTGGCCGGCACGCTGCTGGACCCTTCGCACCCAGACCATCGCCTGTTCTCGCAGCTGATCCAGAAAGTGGCCGAACTGGACGCCGCGCACGGCCGCCCGTTCGATGCCGCCAGCCAGCGCATCAGCGCCAGCCTGCTGGTGCTGGCCAAGCAGAACAACCTCTCGCGCGTGGACCACGTGCTGCTCAGCCAACCGACCCAGAACAGCCACGCCGCCGAGAGCATCTTCATCGTGCAGGGCGACCGCAACGACCCAGGGCACCGCCGCGCCAGCATCGCCACCGAAGTGGCGGCCAAGACCGATGTGGCCGATTCGCTGAGGTTAAAGGAGCAATGACGCGGCCGCTGCGGCGGGGGTTGGTGGTACTGGCGGTGCTGGGCGCGCTGGTGGCATGCCGTGCGTCACCAGCGCCTGAGGTTGCGCCGCCCCTGCTGACGCGCGCACAGGCCGAGGCCCGCACAGTTGTGCCGTTCACGCGGGCCGTGCAGTTGCAGAAGGCCGGTCGGATTGCCGAGGTCACGTTTGATTTGCCGGCGGCCCAGAAGCCGGCCATTCCGATCCTGAACATTGGGTTGCGGCTGCAGGATACCGACGCGCGACGGCTGCTGGATGCTTCGGAGAAGATCACTCTCGGACGTTTGCCAGCGCGGCTACGCCTGGAGCGGATTGATGGCAGCGCGGCTCGTCATGTACAGCTCTGGCAGCGTACCCGCGATGGACGCGACTCGCAGAAGATCGGGGATGATGGCGTGGTCACAGACCTGACGACGGGGAGTGTGGACATCAACAGCTTGGCCGAGGCCGGGTTGTACTCTGAAGACGTGCTCTATCGCACGCTGCAGCTGGCGCAGGTCGGAGGCATTGCACCCGGGCGCTACGTTCTGCGGGTCGACCTTGTGGAGGATCGACCCCAGCTGGACGGCCTGAAAGCAGAACTGATCGTTGGCTACCAATCACTAGGAAAGTAGACATGCACAAGGACGATGCCGAACGCTACAGCGTAACCATCCATCTGGCGGCCCCCGGCACGCCGCGCTACGGCCGTGATGCCGAGGGAAACAGGTTTCTGCTGGAGCCTTCGTTCGCGGGGCACATGTTCCTGTCGCTGCGCCGTTCGGGTGAAGCCTTGCCGGAGAGCATTGGTTTCACCCACGCAGGCACCAAGGACGAGCCGAACAGGGGCAAAGTCGATGACATGGACGTGTCGGTCTACGACAAGCCCCGCTTCGAGCGCACGATCGAGATCAGCAAGGCGCAGTATGATCGCATCCTCGAATTCTCGGCCGATCCGAAGAAGCACGGCTTCGACATGAACTACGACTTCTTCTCCAACGCCTGCACCGATTTCGCCTGGGGTGCCCTGAACCACGCAGGCCTGCGCCCGGTTGGGCTGGCCGGGGAGATCACCAACTACGAAGGCGCCACCAGGGTCCTGGACAACATCCGCGCCGTCAACGCCATTCCGCAGCAGGTGAAGGGCAGCGAGCTGGACAGGGTGCAGTGGAACCCGATGCCGAAGCAGACCTTCCGCGAGTGGATGTTCACCGAGAACGGCGAGCAGTGGCGCGGCAACAGCACCCTCGCGGCAAGCGGCACGCCCGCAGACCCGGCGCACGAGGATCATGCCCGCCTCAACCAGATCCACCAGCAGGTGGCCGACCTCGGCGCTTTCGGTGCACGCAACGGCAATGTCAGTGCCAGCCTGCTCGCGCTGTCGAAGGAGCAGCAGTTCTCGCGCGTGGACGAAGTGGTGCTGGGCGAGCAGCGCGGTGATACCGCGCCGAAGCTGTTCATCGTGCAGGGGGACCGCGGTGACCCGGCACACCAGCGCGCCAGCATGCCTGCGGAGCTGGCAGCGCAGGCACCAGTGGAGGCCTCGTTCGAACGGGTGGCGCAGATGCAGCAGAACCCGCCGCAGCGCGATGTGCAGCACCTGCAGGAAGAGCAGCAACTGCAACAGAGCCACGGCCCACGGATGGCATAGCCGGCGGGTAGCGCCAAGGTCGAACGTCTGCCATGCCCGCGCCGGCGCACGCCACGCCCCCCCACCTGCTACCATTCCCCCGCAACCCCAGCCAGCCCACCCGCGCAGACAGATGCAGGTCGGGCCGTCGCAGTACGGCCCAGCGAGCCAGGACACCTTCCCGTGCCCATTCAAGGACGCTCGCATGTTCCGTACTCCTCTCTTCCGCTCGGCCGCCCTGGCCGTTGCCGTTTCGCTCAGCCTCGGCGCGCCTTCTGCATTCGCCGACAATGCGCCCGCCGCCAGCGCCACCGCCGCCGTGCAGCGCCAGGCCGTGGCCAAGGGCCTGTACGAGCTGGCCTACAGCCCGAAACAGAACGCCGTGTTCGTGGCCTCCTCCGGCGGTTTCGGCGATGACGCCGGCCCGGCCCAGGTGCTGCGCCTGAATCCGGCCACGCTGGCCGTGGAAACCCGCATCCCGCTGGAGCGCAAGGCGTTCGGTGTGGTGCTGGATGACGCCCACAACCGCCTGTACGTGGGCAACACCGTGGACCTGTCGGTGACCGTGGTCGACACCGCGCAGAACAAGGCCGTCGGCACCATCCAGTTGATGGAGAAGAAGACCGGCAAGGACGGCAAGGCCGCCTACACCCACGACCTGCGCGAGCTGGTGGTCGACAGCGCCGCCAACCGCCTGTACTTGACCGGCCACAGCAGCCAGCCCGACGTGAGCAGCGTGCTGTTCGTGATCGATACCACCACGCTGAGGGTGATCAACACCATCGATGGCCTGGGCAATGCCAAGGCACCGGGTCTGGCGCTGGATGCGGCCAACAAGCGCGTCTACACCAGCAACCTGTTGGCCGAGCTGGTGGTGGTGGGCACCGATTCGAACAAGGTGGTGGCGCAGCACAGGATCGCTGCCGAGCAGCCGATGAACATCGCGCTGGACCCGGCCGGCAAGCGCCTGTTCGTGACCGACCAGGGCTCGGAATTCCTGCGTGGCTACCAGGCCAAGAGCAGCGGCCTGGTCAGCAAGCATCCGGGCCAGCGCGTGCTGGTGCTGGACCGCAGTACCGGCAGGGAACTGGCCAGCATCCCGACCGATGCCGGCCCGCTGGGCATCCTGCTGGATGCACCGCGCAAGCGCCTGTACGTGACCAACCGCGAAGCCGGTACGGTTACCGCGTACAACAGTGACAGCTACCAGAAGGTGGCGACCTACAAGGTGCCGACCCACCCGAACAGCCTGGCGCTGGATGCGAAGAACAACGTGCTGTTCGTGAGCATCAAGAACGGCGAGAAGGATGACAAGGGCGCTGACGAGAGCGTGGCGCGCATCCAGCTGTAAGGCGCTGACGCAAGGCCCCGCGCCGTCGCGCGTCGCATGAGGAAGGCAGGGCGCAGGCTCTGCCTTCTTCTTTGCCCGGTTGCAGTGCAAGAGGCTGCCCGCTAGGGTTGAAGCCCATGGCAGGGAGCCAAAGGATCTGAATCATGCTGGCTATCCGCCGCTGGCTGCGCGTCGGCCTGGTCTTCACGCTGGTGGGTGCACTCGGCGCCTGCAGCCGCATACCGGATGCACCGGAGCCGCTGGATCTGGTCAAGCCGATCAACGTGACCCAGTCTGGCCAAGCGGTGCGGTTCGAGTTCGAGACGAATGCCCGCAACTTCCACCCGGGTCGCACGTATGCGCTGGAGCTGGAGTTGCAGCGCCAAGAGACGCGAAAGCCCGACGAGCCTGACGTGGGCACAATGCGGATCCCGTTCGAGGTGATCCTGCAGCAATGGCGTGCTGATGCCTGGAAGGATGTTCCCACCTACGACAGCCATCAAGCCGGGGTGCTCAATGCCGGTGAGCAGCTTCCGGAATGGCATGCATCCGGCGAATGGCGGTATACGTCGCCGCACATGGGCAGTGATGACCAGTACACGCTGAGCCTGGTTGCTCTGCCAGTGGAAATTGACTCCCGCTACCGCGTGGACGTGCGCACGGTGCAGAGGACCGAGGCACTGCAGGATTACTCGGCCCGTTTGCGGATCCATGCCGCCCGTCCCGCCGGAAAGTAATCAATCGCCTGGTTGCGGCGCCACTGGTCGCTCGCCAGGATAGGTACTTCATGGCAGGACGCCAAAGGGTCTTCATCATGCTGGGTATCCACCGCTGGCTGCGCGCCGGCCTGATCTTCACGCTGGTGGGTGCACTCGGCGCCTGCAGCCGCATACCGGATGCACCGGAGCCGCTGGATCTGGTCAAGCCGATCAACCTTGCCGAGCCAGGCCAGACGGTGCGGTTCGAGTTCGAGACGAATCCCCGCAGTTTCTATCCGGGTCGACCCTACGTGCTGGATCTTGAGGTGCAGCGACATGGCCCCGGGCCTGACAGTGGGCCTGACATGGACAATGTTCATGTTCCCTTCCAGCTGTCCCTGCAGCGCTGGGTCGCAGGTGCCTGGCAGGACGTTGCAACGTCTGATGTCCATCAGGCAAGGGCGCGCAGTCTGGGTCAGCCGCTACCCGAATGGCATGAGTCGGCAGACTGGCGCTACGCGCATCAGGTATCGATGGACGCCAGCCGATACAGGTTGAGCATCGTCACCCTGCCGATGGAAACCGATGCCCGCTACCGCCTCGATGTGCGCACGGTGCAGCCCACCCTCTTGCTCCAGCATTACCCGGCACAGCTGCGGGTCCACGCGGACCCTCTGTCGGGAAAATGATCAGAGACTTGCGCCGCTCCGCCAACAACGCTGGAGGCGGCTCAGCCCAGACGGTGTGCCGGGTTCTGCTGCTGCTCCTGCTCACGGATCTGCTGTTCGGGCACTAACCCCACAGCCGGCTGCTGCGGGGCCAACCCCAACTTCTGCATCGACTGCTCCACCGGCGTCTGTACCGCCACGGCCGTCGGCATCATCGCGCGCAGGTGCGCCGGATTGGCCGGGTCGCCCTGCACCACGAAGACGTTGTGCCCGGCCGGGTGCTGGGCCGTGGCGTTGCTGACCAGCACGTGGTCGACCTGCTGCAGGCCCTGCTCGCGGGCGAGCACGGTCAGGCTGGCGGTCAGGCGCTCGCTGGTCTGGTCGAACGGACGCCCATGCTGGGCGTCCAGTGCGGCCACGCCCTGACGGATCTGCTGGTTGAGGCCGTAGTCGGGGTGGTTGGGGGTGATCTCTGCCATGGCGATCGAACGGTAGCGGTGGGTCGGGGTCAACCCCGCCAGTATAGATCCGGCCGGTGAAGGGCGCCGGAAAGGTCAGTCCGCCGGCCGGTGGTCATAGCTGATCACCCGTTCGGCCAGCCAGTGCCCGTCCACGCGGCGCCAGACCTGGATGAAACGGGCCTGGCCGACCCAGTGCTCTACGCCGTCCTTGCCGCGCTCGTGGAAGCGGTGGTCGCCGATTTCCAGCGCCCGCTCGTCGTGCAGCGGGAATACCTGCAGCGAGGAGTCCACCAGCTCGCGCCGCAGGCGCCAGCCGTCCTTGCGCGCGTTGTCGCACAGGTTGGCCACGCTGAGGCGGAAATCCTCGCGGTTGCTGGCCGACTTGCCGTCCTTGTCATGGAAGAACTCCATGTCTTCGGTGGTCATCGCGGCGGCCTTGTCGGCGTCGCAGGCCTCGAAGGCGACGGCGAACAACTGGCTGTCGGCCTGGCGGATCTGTTCGCGCAGGTCATCGACGGGCGACGGTGCGGCGGCGAGGCCGGCGGCCAGCAAGGGCAGGGTGAGCAGCAGCATGGCAAGACTCCCGGGGATGGTCTGCGCAGGCTGACATGCCGGTGACCACGGCGGTACGGCGCTGCGACGAAACCGGGAAGGCGGGGTGCGAAGGCCGCGAATGCCGGTGCGGCTTCGCGTTGCGGCATGTGCAGGCGATGTCACGGGCGGGCGTGATTCCCTCACGGCTGCCACAGGACGCGGCCGCTAGCCTGCACTCCTCCCCTTCCACAGGAGCGCCCATGCCTGCTTCCCGCATCCGCCTGCACGTTGAAGATACCGGTGGCGACGGCCGCCCGGTGATCCTGATCCACGGCTGGCCGCTGTCCGCCGATGCCTGGAAACCGCAGGTATCGATCCTGCGCGATGCCCAGCACCGCGTGATCAGCTACGACCGGCGCGGTTTCGGCCGCTCCGACAAACCCGCCGAGGGCTATGACTACGACACCCTCGCGGCGGACCTGGCGGGGGTGATCGAGGAACGTGACCTGCGCGATGTCACCCTGGTCGGTTTCTCGATGGGCGGTGGCGAGGTGGCGCGCTACGTGGCCAACCACGGCCAGGATCGCCTGCACAGTGTGGTGTTCGCTGCGGCGGTGCCGCCGTTCCTGCTGCGCAGTGACGACAACCCGGAGGGGCCGCTGACCCAGGACAAGGCCGATGAAATGCGCAGCGGATTGGAGAAGGACCGCGAAGCCTTCTTCGATGGCTTCACCCGCGACTTCTTCAGCGCCAATGGCCAGCTGATGGTGACCGAAGAGACGCGCCAGGCGGCGATCGCGCTGTGCCATCAATCCGACCAGACGGCGGCACTGGGCTGCATGCACGCGTTTGCCACCACTGATTTCCGGGATGACCTGAAGAAGATCACGGTGCCGACGCTGATCCTGCACGGTGACAGCGATGCCATCGTGCCGTTCGAGGGCTCCGGCCAGCGTACCCACAAGGCCATCAAAGGCAGCGAGGTGGTGATCCTGGAAGGCGCGCCACATGGCTGCAACACCAGCCACGCCGACCGCTTCAATCTGGCCCTGCTGAACTTCCTGAAGCGCTAAGCTGCGGCCATGCGCCAGACCAGAACACCCCCGTGGAAGAAGCCCAACCCCAAGGGGCAGACGTCGCAACCGCTATCGGATGCGCAGAAGGCGGCGGCACGGCAACGTGCCGAGGAGAACGGGCGGCGCTATCCCAACCTGGTCGACAACATGTGGGCGGCGAAGCTGCCGCGTGGGTCGTGATTCAAAGGCTGGCTGTGGGCCTGGTGTAGCGCCGAGCCGATGCTCGGCTGGCGCGCGGGGCGCGTGCCAGCCGGAGAAGGGGCAAAGGGCAGCGGAGCATGGGCTCGGCGCTAAGGGCCGGGCAGTGGCTGCCAGTCCGCCTCCCTCCACGGCGCAACCTCGCGTTGCTGTACGTCAATGGCCTCGATTGGCAACCCGGCCAGCCGTGCCAGTTCCGCACGCAGCACTTCGCTGTCTACCGGCAGCGCGATGGCCACCTGCAGGCGTTCGCCCTGCTGCCGGATCTGCACGGGCACGACCGCATGGGCTTCATGCTCACCGCCGGTGCGACCGATCGGGTAGCGCATCGCCGTGGGCCGCCCCAGCTGTGCGAGCGCGGGTTGCCATGCCAGCAGCACGACGGGCTGTGCGGCCACGGGAACCTGCGCCTCGACGACGGTTCCTGCATAACCGATGAGATTGCCCACCATCACCTGGAAGCGTGCGCCATCGGGGATGACCAGCACGGTGGCGATCAGCGCCATCAGCGAGAGGATGGCCGCAGCGACGTGCCAGCTGCGGGGTGCGGTGGCGGCGCGGGTTGCCGTACGCAGGCCCGGCTTGCGCCGCAGCTTCCGCGCGTAAATGCGTCGATCCTTCCTGCGTGGGCTGCTGCTGCGCTCCGGCAGGTTCAACGGGACGCGTGGCATCCGGGCGACGCGCGCATTGATCAGGCGCGAGAGCAGCCACCATGCGAGCACGAACGCCAGCAGTGGCAGCAGCGTTCGGACCACCAGATACAGCATCACCATCGGGAACATCCTGCTTGGCACACACGGATTCAATCAACCTCGTCATCGTAACGGCGCTGCGCGGTGCGTGTCGCATCCGCCAGCCGACACGTGCGAAGCGCTTGGTTAGGATGGCTCTTTGCTGTCATGGATGAACCGATGAGCGCCGCCACTTCCCGAATCCGCCGCATCTGTGGGCAGGGGCCGATCCTGTTGATGCTCCAGTGGGTCGCGCTGCTGTCTGTGGTGCTGGCTGCCGGCTTCTTCCATTACCGCGTGGAGCTGTTGCTGGAGCCGGTGACGGTGGCCTGTGGGGGGCCGGACGCGCAGGCGCGATTGCAGGTTGCCGAACAGGTGATGGCGCGTGCGGGCGCACTGGATGACTGGCAACCCCTGGGCTGGATTCCATGGGTAGGCCTGGTGCTGGCCTTGCTGGGGGCCATGGCGGTATGCGCAAGCCGTGCGCTGTGGCTGCGCGATCGGCTGCGCACGGCGAACGTGGCGCTTATGGTGCTGCACGGTGGCGCACTGGCTTTGGCCGGATGGGTACTGCACCTGTACGAGGATGCGTGGAGTAATGTGGCGCGGCTGTCACCCACGGCGTGCCTGGTGGAGCTGGTGTCGGAGGGCGATGTACCGCTGGAGCAGGCGCAGCGCGTGGTGTTCCACATCCTGACGCGGGTGAACGCGCCACTGCTGCGTAATCCGGATGATCTGGCGCTGGTGTTGACGGTGCTGTTGTTGGCCGCGATGGCCGGCGGCGTTGCCCTGTGGCATGCGATCGCGCGGGCCCGGGCGGGCTGAGCACGCTCGGCGGCGCGCGGCAATCGCGCTACAGTCGACGCCTCGCCACTCCAGGGAAGACCCGATGCGCTTGTTGCTGCGTGCGTTGCCGTTGTTGCTGCGTGCGTTGCCGTTGTTGCTGTGTTCGCTGGCGGTGCATGCCGCCGAGGTGGACCGCCGTATCGCGGTGACCATCGATGACCTGCCATGGGCACGGCTTGACCAGATCGTGCCGCCGGATCTGCAGGAACGGCATGAGGCGTTAATGGCCCAGCTGCGTCAGGCAGGCGTGCCGGTGGTCGGCTTCGTCAACGAGAACAAGCTTGAGGTGGATGGACAGGTGCAGCCGGCGCGGGTGCAGATGCTGCGCGACTGGCGCGATGCCGGCTATGTGCTGGGCAATCATACCTATTCGCACATGGATCTGAATGCGAGGGGCGTGGCGGCGTTCCAGCAGGATTTCCTGCGCGGCGAGACGGTGCTGCGGCCGCTGCTGGCCGAGAAGGGGCAGGCGCCGCAGTGGATGCGCCACCCTTACCTGCGTGCCGGGCGCACCGCGGATGAGCGGGTGCAGATGGATGCGTTCTTCAAGCAGCATGGCTACCGCGTGGCACCGGTGACGGTGGACAACGGTGAGTGGGTGTGGGCGTTCGCCTATGCCAACGTGATGAACGAGCAGGCGGACTCGCCCGCGCGAGCGGCGACGCTGGCGCAGCTGCGCAAGGGCTACGTGCCGTACATGCTGAACAAGCTGGACTATTACGAGAAACAGTCGCAGGCGCTGCTGGGGTACGCGCTGCCGCAGGTGTGGCTGATGCACGCCAATGAGCTCAACGCGGCCACCTTCGCCGAACTGGTGGCGGCCACGAAGCGCCGCGGCTATCGCTTCATTTCGCTGGACGAGGCGATGCGTGACCCGGCCTATGCGCGGGGTGCCGAGGGCTACAACGGCCGCTATGGCCCGAGCTGGCTGCACCGCTGGGCGATGGCGGAGAACAAGCCGAAGGATTTCTACGCCGGCGAGCCCGAGGTGCCGGCGTGGGTGATGAAGCTGGCCAAGGTCGATTCGGAGTAAGGCTCAGCGCTTGACGGCCAGCACGCCGTCCAGCGCCAGTTCGGCCTTGAAACCAGCCTTTTCCAGGCGCTTGGCCACTTCACGCGGCACGTCGCGGCCGCTGGTCAGCTTGTTCGGCGCACCGGTGTAGTGGAACAGGCGGCCGCCCTTGCGGATCACGCGGGCGAGGTGGTCGTAGAACACCTGTGAGTACAGCTCGCCGGCGATGCCGAAGCGCGGGGGGTCGTGCAGGATTGCGTCGACACTGTTGCTGGCCACCTGTTCGATCTGCTGCGAGACGTCACCGTGGCTGAACTGCAGGCGGCCACCGGCGGCAGCCGAGTCCGGATCCGGCGACCACGGGTTGAGCGTGCGCAGCCACATCACATCGGCGTTCTTCTCGAACGAGCGGATCTGGCCGACACCGGCTTCCAGCGCACAGGCAGCGAAGTAGCCGAGGCCACCGCAGGTATCGAGGATGACCTTGCCGGCCGGGGCGACCAGCTCCACCTTGCGGCGTGCATCCTCGAACGGCGACAGCTTCGAGGTCGGCAGCATCTTGATGCCGTCGATCTCGAAGGTCGGTGCGCCCCATTCGGTCGGCACCAGCTTGATCAGCGAGCCGCTGTAGCGCGAGATCGGCGCGAAGTCCTCGCCATCCCAGTAGTACAGCGTGCGGTCCTTCAGCTTGCCCGGCCAGGGGTAGGGCTGGCCCCGGAAGTGGAAGCCGTCCGCATCCAGCGCCACGCTGTCCTGGCTGCGGCCGAGGTCGAGCGAGCCCTGCCAGTCGGCGGCGCCCTTGTCATGGGCACGGCGCAGGGTGTCGGCGCTGTCGCGGGTCAGCAGGGGGCCGGTGTAATGGGGCACGTCGGGTACCGGGGCGGTTCGGGAGAGGGCATGGTACCGCAGCTGTTGTAGAGCCGAGTCTTCCCATGGCTCCACCATGCCTGCATCCACGCATGGCGTGGATCTACTGCAAACGTAGCCGAGCGTGGGCTCGGCTCTACAGTTCAATCGCACTTCACCGCATACACCGGCCCAGCCCCGATCAGCATCAGCGCCATGTAGTCGCTGTCGCTGGCCTTGCCCTTCAGCGTCGCGCCCTTGTTGAAGTGGAAGATGCCGAAGCCGCCGGACATGCGGATCAGGGCACTGTCGATCTGGTCGGCGTCGTCGCGAAAGTAGCGGCTGATCTCGCTGGACGTGGCCTTGTGCAGGGCGTTCGGTTCGCGCTGCCACTGCTCGCCACGGCTGAAGGAAACGAAGTACTGGCCGCCTTCCTTGTCGATGCGGAAGTCGGCGGGCTTGCGCGCGCCGGTGGCGAAGCAGCCCTGCAATGGGTCGGCGGAGAAGGGAAGCCGCGCATCGTCGCCGCAGGCAGTGAGCAGCAGGAGGGCACCGGGCAGCAGCAGGCGGAGCGTGCGCATGGGATGTCCCTACAGGGCAGGTGCGGCTAGTGTAGGCAGCACGCGGGCGTGGCCCGTACAGAAATTCGGCAAGGACACAGGGGTTTTCGGATGGCGCAGGGCAAGGCACCGTGGTGCGGCGTGGCCAGTTGGCTGGGGATTGCTGTGGGGTGGGGGGCAGGCACCGTGGCGGCGCAGGCGGCAGTCGCTGCCGGTGGCAATGGCATGGCCGCTGGGCTGGGCGTGGGCGTGCTGGGCGCGGCCTTGGTGGGCGGCGGCCTGGCAGTGGCCGCGCGCGTGCGTGGCGAGCGCTGGCCATGGATCGGCATCAGCGGTGCGGTGCTGAGCGCGCTGCCGCTGCTGATGTACCTGCTGCGGATGATGCTGAAGCTCTAGCGGTAGTGCCGGCCGCTGGCCGGCAACTGCAGGTGGCGTGCGGTGTTCATGGGGTTGCCGGCCAGCGGCCGGCACTACCTGGCGTGCATCACTCGCTGCGGTGGATCTCCACCGTTACATGCACCAGTTCTTCGTGGATGGCCAGCGCGTTGCGCACGGTATCGGCATCCAGCGTGGCGTCACTGGTGACCACGCTGGCGCTGACCGCGTACTTGCCGCGACCCACCTGCCAGACGTGCAGGTCGGCCAGGCGTGCCGGCCACGGGCCCTGTTCGATCACCTCGCGTACTTCGGCCACCACCGGCGCGTCCATCTGCGCGTCGAGCAGGATGCGGCCGCTGTCGCGCAGCAGGCCGACCGCCCACACCGTGACCAGTACGGCGCCGACCAGGCCCATCACCGGGTCCAGCCAGGTGAGGCCGAGCAGCTTGCCGCCGAGCAGGGCGACGATGGCCAGCACCGAGGTGGCGGCGTCGGCCAGCACGTGCACGTAGGCCGAGCGCAGGTTGAGGTCGTGACCGTGCGCATGGCCGTGGTCGTGGTGTTCGTGGCCATGCCCGTGGTCATGGCCATGGTGATGATGCGCGTGGCCCGGGCTGTCGTGCAGCCACCAGGCACACAGCAGGTTCACGCCCAGCCCGACCGCCGCGATGGCGATGGCTTCGTTGTAGTGGATCGGTGCTGGTACCCACAGCCGCTCCAGCGACTGCACGGCCATCAGCGCGGCCACGCCGAGCAGGGCGATGGCGCTGGTATAGCCGGCCAGGATCTCGATCTTCCAGGTGCCGAAGGCGAAGCGCGGGTCGTGCGCGTAGCGGCGTGCGCAGCGGTACGCAAACACCGAGAGCCCGAGCGCCAGCGCATGCGAACTCATGTGCCAGCCGTCGGCGAGCACGGCCATGGAGTTGAACCACCAGCCGCCGACGATCTCCACGACCATCATGCTGACGGTGAGCCACAGGGCGCGGCGGGTATTGCGTTCGGCCAGCGGGTTGCCGTCGTCGAAGCGGTGTTCGTGGCGACGGGCGGCGGCAAGGGCGTCCAGGTGCATGGGGGCCAGCGGTGGAGTGGATACCCCCATAGGGTATATGATTCCGGCATGGCTCATGTACACAAGCATCGAAAGCAGTTGCTGACCCGGGTGCGCCGCATCGGCGGACAGGTGGCGGCGTTGGAGCAGGCGCTGGACAGGCCGGAGGGTGAGGCCGGCGACTGTGGGGACGTGCTGGTGCAGGTTGCCGCCGTGCGCGGTGCCGCCCACAGCCTGCTGATGGAGCTGCTGCACGAGCACCTGCAGGAACACGTGGTGGGCGCCGAAGACCCGCAGCAGCGGGCGGCCGAGGCCCAGGTGCTGGTCGAGCTGCTGCGCCGCTACGGCAAATGACCAGGTAGTGCCGGCCGCTGGCCGGCGACTGCAGGTTGTCTTCCCCGTTCATGAGGTTGCCGGCCAGCGGCCGGCACTACCCGTGGCGGTGTCGCGCGTTCCAGATATGCGTGGCGGCCAGCAGCAGGCTGCCGGTGACCGTCATCGGTGTTTCCCAGTCGTGCGAGGGCAGCGCCAACGCGCCGGCCAGCAGCAGGCCGAGCCCGGCGCCGGCGGTGGCCCAGGCCAGCACGGGCAGCGGGTGACGGCGTTCTGCCCGCCACAGCGCGTAGCCGGTCAGCGGCAAGGCGATGGCCACGAACAGCAGATGCACCCATTCCGCTTCGGCCCACGTGCCGAACAGCGGCAGCGCGGCGGCAAGCAGGGGCAGCGCCAGGCAGTGCAGCAGGCACAGGCTGGACAGGGCGACCGCGCCGGCATCAAGCAGGGCGGCAGAAGGCGACTTCATGGGGGGAGGTTCCTTGCGCAGTAATTGTTATACAGTAACATTTCCGTTCCGCAGCCAACCCGCTCCGACATGAACACTGTTTCCCGCGCCGACCGTCGCCTTCCGGTCACCGTGCTGTCCGGCTTCCTCGGGGCCGGCAAGACCACCCTGCTCAACCAGATCCTGCGCAACCGCGAGGGCCTGCGTGTGGCGGTCATCGTCAACGACATGAGCGAGGTCAACATCGATGCGCAGCTGGTACGCGAGGGCGGCGCCGAACTGCGCCGCACCGAAGAGACGCTGGTGGAGTTCAGCAATGGCTGCATCTGCTGCACGCTGCGCGATGACCTGCTGCAGGAAGTGCGGCGCCTGGCCGATGCGGGGCGCTATGACTATCTGCTGATCGAGTCGACGGGCATCGGTGAGCCGATGCCGGTGGCGGCCACCTTCGCGGTACGCGACGAGCAGGGCTTCAGCCTGAGTGACATCGCGCGCCTGGACACGATGGTGACGGTGGTGGATGGCAGCGCGTTCCTCGCCGACTTCGGCTCGACGCTGCGCCTGGCCGAGCGTGGCCAGCAGGCTGGGCCGGATGACGATCGCGGCGTGGTCGACCTGCTGTGCGAACAGGTCGAGTTCGCCGACGTGATCGTGGTCAGCAAGGTCGATCAGACCGATGACGAAGTGCTGCAGGACACGCTGGCCGTGCTGCGTGGCCTGAACCGCGACGCGAAACTGCTGCTGTCCAGCTTCGGTGACGTGCCGCTGGCCGAGCTGCTGGACACCGGTCGCTTCGACTTCGAGCGTGCGCAACGTGCGCCGGGCTGGGTAAAGGAGCTGCGTGGCGAGCACACGCCGGAAACCGAGGAGTACGGCATCGCCAGTTTCGTCTACCGCTCGCGGCGACCGTTCCATCCCGCGCGTTTCGCCCGCGCGTTGCAGTCGGGCATGCCGGGCGTGATCCGCAGCAAGGGCTGGTTCTGGCTGGCCAACCGCATGGACTGGGTGGGCGAGCTGAACACCGTAGGTGCCGCGACGCGGACGCAGGCGGCGGGATTCTGGTACGCCGCACGCGATCGCGTGCGTGCTGGGCTGGAGGACACGCCGCCGTTGCTGCCGCCCACGCCGCTGCCGTACAGCGACCTGGGCTGGGCGCGGCAGCAGGCCGATTGCTGGAGCGCACCGTTGCCGGGGCCGGAAGACTTCCCGGATGCGGCCGCGCACTCGGCGATGCAACGCCTGTGGCACCCGTTGTGGGGGGATCGCCGCCAGGAGCTGGTGGTGATCGGCGTGCACATGGATGAGCGTGCGGTACGTGCGGAACTGGATGCCTGCCTGCTCAACGACCAGGAGCTGCGTGCGGGCCCGCTGCTGTGGCATCAGTTGCCGCAGGCGTTCCCGGTGTGGAAGCGGTGACGGTGCACTGAGGATCGATGGGTTGCCGGCCAGCGGCCGGCACTACCCCTGGTCGATATGCCATGCGTGGATGGATGCATGGCGGAGTCGAGCATGGCTCGACTCTACAATGTGATCCGTCGCGGCCAATCCTGTAGAGCCGAGCCCATGCTCGGCTGCTGCAGTAGATCCAGGCATGGCGTGGATCTACAAGGCGTCACGCCACTGCCAACCCCCGGTGCTCACCTGCAACACCTGCGTCGGTCGCAATGCCTGCAGCAGGTGCCGGTCGTGGCTGACCATCACCAGCGCTCCCGGCCATGCCACCAGCAGTTCTTCAAGTGCCTGCAACGCGCTCAGGTCCAGTGCGTTGCCGGGCTCGTCCAGCAGCAACAGCTGCGGTGCGGGGTCGGCATACAGCACGCTGGCCAGCGCGCCTTTCACCCGTTCGCCATCGCTGAGGTGATGGGCTGCACGCTGGATGCGCTGCGCGTCCAGCCCGAGCAGGGCCAGCCGTGTGCGCAGTTCACCGGTATCGGCCGCCGGGTTGGCAGCCTGCACGGTGTCGAGAATGCTGCGCTCGCCGGAGAGCCCCAGCAGCTGCTGGTCGAGCAGCGCCAGTGGTGCATGCCGTTGTACGTTGCCACTGCGTGCAGGCAACTGGCCGGCCAACACGCGCAACAGCGTGGACTTGCCACTGCCGTTGTCACCAACCACGGCGATGCGCTGGCCGCGGCGGATGTCCAGCTGCAACGGCGCGCGGCAGCCATGCGGGAGCACCAGCGACTCCGCCTGCAGCAGGCGTGCGCTGCCGCGTTCCCCCTCGCCGGCAAACAGTGCGAGCTCCGGTGTGGCGTGAACCGCCGAGGCTGCAGCGCGCAGCTGGTCTGCGCTGGCCTGCAGGCGCCCGGCCTGTACCTGCTGTGCGCGGCCGTGGCTGCCCTCTGCACGTTGTTTCTGTCGGCCGAGCAGGATCGGCGCCTGGTTGGCCTGCTTTGCATCGCGATTGCCACGTGCCTGGCGTTGCTGCTGGCGTTCGTGCTGTTCGCGCGCACTGCGCTGCTGCTGCCGGTGCTGGGCGCGGGCGTGGTCGAGCTGTGCCGCGGCCGCTTCGCGTTCGGCGGCACGCGCGTCGGCGTAGTGCTGCCACGGCCCGCCATAGCGATGCAGCCCGCGCGCGTCGAGCTCGACGATCTGCTGCATGTGCGCCAGCAGTTCGCGATCATGGCTGATCACCAGCAGGCCGCCGCGCCACTGCTGCAACCGTTCGTACAACTGCTGGCGATGGCGGGCATCGAGGTGGTTGCTGGGTTCGTCCAGGATCAGCCAATCAGCGCCGCTGGCCCAGGCGCCGGACAGCGCCACCTGCATGGCCTGGCCACCGCTGAGGCGCGCGGCGGGTTGGGCGGGATCGAGGTCGTCGGGCAGCCGTAGCGCCTGCCATTGCTGCTGCAGGCGCTCGCGCAGGTCCCAACGGTCGCCGACGCAGGCGAAGTCGGCCTCGTCCACGCTGCCGGCTTCGATGCGTTGCAGTGCGGCCAGTTCAGCGCCAACGCCGGCCAGTTCACCGACCGTGCCAGCGGGTGGATAGCCGGGCGTCGGCAACAGGAACACGCGGCCGCTGCCGCGTACCTGCCCGTTCTCTGGCTGCACCCGGCCGGCGAGCAGGCGTGCGAGCACGCTCTTGCCAGCGCCATTGGCACCGACCAGGCCGGTGGCGACCGGATCGAAGGAAAACGTCAGATCGGAAAACAGCGGGCGGCCGTCGGCCAGTCGATACGACACGCGATCGAGCGTGAGGGAATACGGGGTCATGCGACCTCCATGGATGCCGGGTTCTCCCCTGCGCGCAGGGGCGGGAAGAGTCAGGCCGTCTAACGGGAAGACGGCGGCATCAATGGCGCATTGGTCGCGAGCCTCTTGGAGGAATGAGGGGGCAGTATAGCGGCGCTGGCTGAATGGTTGCGTGCAGCGGTAGAGCCGAGCCATGCTCGGCTGACCTTAAGCATCCACGCATGGCGTGGATCTACGGCATGGTACCCAGCCGGGCGCCGACGAAGTCGATGAACACCCGCAGCTTCGGCAGCACGTGGCGGCCCGAGGGCCACAACAAGTGGAAGGTGCCGCAGGAGTGGACATGATCCTCCAGCACGGTGACCAGGCGGCCGTCGGCCAGCGCATCGCGCACCGAGTGCACCGGCACGAAGGCCAGGCCGACATCATGCAGTGCCAGCGCCACCCGTGCTTCGATGGTGTTGGCCACCATGTGCACCGGAAGTTCCTGCGGTGCTTCGTCATCGGGCCAGTGGATCGGCCACGGCTCCAGCTTGCCGGTGCTGGGGAAGCGATAGTGCAGCAGCGTGTGCTGCATCAGTTCCGCCGGCGTGCGCGGAACCCCGCGACGCTGCAGGTAGCCCGGCGAGGCGATTACACGGCGCGGGAACACCCCCAGCCGGCGTGCGTTCATCCGCGAGTCGCTGGGTTCACCGACGCGCAGCACTGCATCGAAGCCTTCCTCGATGACATCGACCAGGCGGTCGCTGAAATCCAGGTCGAGGCGGATGTCCGGATACGCCGCCATGAACTCGGCCATCAACGGCAGGGTGAGATCGCCGACCAGCGGCAGGCTGATGCGCAGCGTGCCGCTGGGCGTGGCGTGCGGTTGTGCCAGCTCGGTGCGCGCGGCATCGCGCTCGTCGAGGATGCGCCGGCAGCGCGCCAGGAACAGCTGGCCCTCGGCGGTGAGCGTGATGCTGCGCGTGCTGCGGTGGAAAAGGCGCACGCCCAGTGCGTGCTCCAGCCGGGCAACGCACTTGCCGGCGGCCGATGCGGAGATGCCCTGCAGGCGCCCGGTCTCGACGAAGCTGCGCGTGTCGGCGGCGTGCACGAAGGTCTGCAGGTTGGCGAGGTTGTCCAGGACTGACATCGGCGTAGGGGCAATGAAAGCGGCAGGGTAGGGGCGTGATCACGGCGGGCGGCGCCGCCACCGCAACACTGTGGTGCGGGACGGGGGCTGGCCCTTGCGCCCTTGCAGTTCCGGGTATGATGCCGATTGCGGACTGCACGGTCCATGATGCCCGGAGCCGCAACCGGCTTTTTGCGCCGCGCCGTGCTGCCTAACGTGGCGGGCCTCTCCCCACGGATCACCGCGATGAATGCCGCTCTTTCCCTCGAACCTGCACCGATGCTGCCTTCGGTGCAGCGGCTGCTGCAGCAGGTCCACCCGACGCGCCTGGTCGGTGCGGTGGTGCTGGTGTGCGAGCACGGCGTGCTGCGCCATGCCAGCGCGACCGGGCAGGCCGATCGCGAGTCGGCCCTGCCGATGCAGCGCGACCAGCTGTTCCGGCTGGCATCGGTCAGCAAGCCGCTGCTGAGCACGGTGATCCTGCGCCTGGTGGCCGAGGGCGTGCTCGACCTCGATGCGCCGGTGCAGCGCTGGCTGCCGGACTTCCGGCCGGCGCTGGCCGATGGCCGCAGGCCGCCGATCAGCCTGCGCCAGCTGCTCAGCCACAGCAGCGGGCTGGGCTACCGTTTCCTGGAAGCCGATGCGCACGGACCGTACGCCCGGGCCGGCGTCAGCGATGGCATGGACGCCAACCCGGAGTCCCTGGCCGAGAACGTGCGCCGTATCGCACAGGCGCCGCTGCTGTTCGAACCGGGCAGCCAATGGCTGTACTCGTTGGGCGTGGACGTGGCCGGTGCAGTGGCCGAAGCGGCGACCGGTGAAACGCTGCAGGTGCTGTTCAAGCGTTTGCTGGCTGCCCCCCTGGGCCTGCGCGATACCGCGTTCGCCACGCGCGCTGCCGCACGGCTGGCCACGCCGTATGTGAGCGACACGCCCCAGCCGCATCGCCTGCAGGAAGGGGAGGTGGTCGCGCCGTTCGAGGGAACGGTGGGCATCGAGTACAGCCTTGCGCGTGCCCTCGATGCCAGCCGTTTCGCTTCGGCCGGCGCCGGCCTGGTGGGTACTGCCGATGACGTGATGTCGGTGCTGGAGGCGCTGCGTGACGTGCAGCGCTCCGGCCTGCTGCCGCCCGCGCTGGCGGCAGAGATGGCCAGCCCGCAGGTGGGCGAGCAGGGGCCGCCGGAACCGGCCGGCTGGGGCTTCGGGCTGGGCTTTGCAGTACTGCGCGAGGCCGCTGCCAGCGGCACGCCGCAGCGCGAAGGCACCTGGCGCTGGGGCGGTGCTTATGGGCACAGCTGGTTTGTTGATCCGGCGCGTGGGCTGAGCGTGGTGGCGCTGACCAACACCCTGTACGAAGGCATGGATGGTGCCTTCGTCGATGACCTGCGCGATGCGGTCTATGCAGACCTGGAGGCTGCGCGATGAGCGGCCACGCCATCGATGCGGCCAGCCCGGCCGGTGAGGGCACACGCTTGCCGTGGGCGGGCCTGCTGGCGCTGGCCGGCGGCGGCTTCATCACCCTGTTGACCGAGACCCTGCCGGCCGGCGTGCTGCGACCGATGGGCGACAGCTTGGGCGTGAGTGATGCGGCGGTGGGCCAGCTGGTGAGCGTGTATGCGCTGGGCTCGGTGATGGCGGCACTGCCGATGACAGCGTTGACCCAGCGCCTGCCGCGGCGTCCGCTGTTGCTGGCGGCCATCGCCGGCTTCGTGGTGGTCAACACGTTGACGGCGCTGAGCAGCAGCTATGCGCTGATCCTTGCTGCGCGTTTCCTGGCCGGCGTGAGCGGTGGCCTGCTGTGGTCACTGGTGGCTGGCTATGCCGCACGCATGGTGGTGCCGTCGCTGCAGGGGCGCGCGATCGCGGTGGCGATGGTGGGGTCGCCGTTGGCGCTGTCACTGGGCGTGCCGGCCGGTACGTTGCTGGGCCAGCAGGTCGGCTGGCGCTGGGCGTTCGCGCTGATGAGCGTGCTGGGCGTGGGCCTGCTGGCGTACGCGCGCTGGGCACTGCCGGCGCTGCCTGCGGCCGGTGCCGGTCAACGTGCGTCGCTGGCCAAGGTCTGGCGCATGCCGGGCGTGCGCAGCGCGCTGCTGGTGATGGTGCTGTACGTGCTGGCGCACAACGTGCTCTACACCTACATCGAACCGTTGGCGGTGGAGGCGGGTGCCGGCCCGTGGCTGGACCGGCTGCTGCTCGCCTTCGGCGTGGCGGCGATTGCCGGCATCGGGATTGCTGGTTGGGGCGTGGATCGCCACCTGCGTGCGCTGGTGTGGGCGGCGGTGATCGGCTTCATCGTACCGGTGCTGGCCTTGCTGGTATGGCCCGGCGTGGCCAGCGCGCTGCTGCTGGCGACGATCCTGTGGGGCGTGGCGTTCGGTGCGGTGCCGACCCTGTTCCAGACCGCCTTGGCACGACGCGCCGGCGCCGCTGCGGACCTGGCGCAGTCGATGCTGGTGACCGGCTGGAACCTGGCCATTGCGGCCGGCGGCGTGGCGGGCGGCGTGCTGCTGCAGGCCAGCGGCCCGAGCCAGCTGGGATGGTTGCCGCTGCTGTTGCTGGCGGTGACCGTCGCGTGGTTGCTGGCACGGCCGAAGGCGTGGGCGTAGGCGGCGCTCAACGATGATGCGGTGCCGGCCAGCGGCCGGCACTACCGTGGGCCGCGCCATCCACGCATGGCGTGGATCTACCGAGTGCAGCGACCCGCGTTTGCTTTCTTCTGTTGATTCCGTGGTAGGGCCGCCGCCAGAACCTGTCAGAGACCGTCCCGGCCAACGCCGGGATAGCTGTACGCGACCCACCACCAGGGGCTCTG
This sequence comes from Stenotrophomonas sp. YJH_SMC_69, assembly GCF_059370495.1. Classification (NCBI taxonomy): domain Bacteria; kingdom Pseudomonadati; phylum Pseudomonadota; class Gammaproteobacteria; order Lysobacterales; family Lysobacteraceae; genus Stenotrophomonas; species Stenotrophomonas sp. YJH_SMC_69. The sequence goes on from NZ_JCAFTS010000004.1 coordinate 101,782, forward strand.
CCGTTGGCCGTCCTACTCGATCCCTTCACGCTCGATCGGCACGCTGCGCGGGTTCTGCATGTGCTCGCGTGCAGCGCCGTACTGCTGCTGCCGCTTGTGGTGGAAGGCGACGAACTCATCACGCGGCAGCGGCCGCGAGAACAGCCAGCCCTGGCCGAATTCCACATGCCGGCTGTGCAGGTAGGCCAGCTGCGCTTCGGTTTCCACGCCCTCGGCCACCACCCACAGGCCCAGCTCCTTGGCCATGTCGATGATGTGCGGCGTGACCGGGCTGGTGGCGCTTTCGGTGCCGATCGCATCGATGAACGACTTGTCGATCTTCAGCGCATCCAGTGGCAGCTGCTGCAGGTACTGCAGGCTGGAGAAGCCGACGCCGAAATCGTCGATCGCCACGCTGTGGCCGGCGCGGCGGGCGGCGGCAAGCATGGTGCGCGCGCGGTCCAGGTCGAGGAAGCCACGTTCGGTGGCCTCCATCCAGATCTGCTGCGGCAGGATGCCGCTGCCGGCCATGTGCCGGGAAATCATCTTCAGGGCGCGGCCGCTGCTGATGTCTTCGGCGGCGAGGTTGATCGCGATGTGCGCGCTGCGGTCGGCCACCAGCAGCTCGCGCATGTCGCGCACCACGTTCTCGATCACCAGGTCGGTGACGTCGGCGATCATGCCGGCCTCTTCGGCCAGCGGAATGAACAGGTCCGGCCGCACCTGGGTGCCATCCGGGCGCTGCCAGCGCACCAGCGCCTCGGCGCCGACGCAGATGCCGGTGTCCAGTTCGATGATCGGCTGGTAATGCAGGTACAGCTCGCGGCGGCGGATGGCGGTGGCCAGCTCACCGCGCAGCGACAGGCGGCGCCGCGACAGCCAGATCACCAGGCCGGCCCCGGCGGCGGCCAGCAGCAGGCCGACCGGCACGTACAGCCATGCCTGCTGGCGGAAGGCGGCGGCCAGCGCGGTGCGCGGCGTGGTGGCGATGGCCAGCCATTCCTCGTTGCGCGCGGTGGCGAACAGCGTGGCGTGATCCAGGCCTTCGCCGGGGTCGCGCAGCAGTGCCTGCAGCAGGTCCGGATCCAGGCCGGGCTGTTTGGCCAGCAGGCGTCCATCGGGGCTGGCCAGCGCCAGCCGCACGTTCGGGTCGGCAATGACATCGACGAAGCGGCGCGGGTCCACCAGTGCGTCGTAGGACCCATACAGGACCGCCAGCACCTGGCGGCGGCCGCTGATTTCCGGGCGCACATCCACTGCAATGCCTGCGCCATCGCTGGTGACGTGGTCCGGCGTGGGTTGATCCACATCGGACAGGAACGGACCCCACGAGGTGCAGCGCAGCTTGCCACCTTCGAAGTAGCCCATCTGGTCGATCGATGGGGTGGTCATCACCAGGGTCTGCATGCGCCGGATGTGTTCGGGGCTGCAGGGTACGTAGGCGCCGGCCTCGGCCGATTTCAGTGCCGCCAGCGCTTCCTGGTAGGACAGGTCGGAGCGGCGCAGGGTGCGATCGGCGATGTCGCGCAGGCGCTGCTGTTCGACGCTGATCGCGCGGTCCCAGGTGGCGTAGGCCATGACCGCGATCGGCAGCGCAGCGGCCAGCAGGGCCAGGGCGGTGCCGCCGATGATGACGCGCAGCCGGCTCATGGCCGGGGCTCCAGCGGGGCGGGCGGGGCAGGGCGCATGGTGGGCCGGTCCTTGGGCAGGTGCGGCTATCTGAGCATGGCGCCGGGCCGGGCGGAATGGGATCAATACGGTATTCGGTCACATTGTGGTGAAAGCGGCCCGCTTTGACGCAATGGGTCCGTCTGGCGCTGGCGCTCGGCGCCGCGGAGGACTACCGTCGAATGCTTCGCCCGCCCCTTTTGCCCGCGCCCATGACCGAGCCCGCAACGCCCCCCGAGCACCTGCGCCGCAGCCTGTCCAACCGCCACCTGCAACTGATCGCCATCGGCGGTGCCATCGGCACCGGCCTGTTCATGGGATCGGGCAAGACCATCAGCCTGGCCGGCCCCTCCATCGTCTTCGTCTACCTGATCATCGGCGCGATGCTGTTCTTCGTGATGCGCGCGATGGGCGAACTGCTGCTGTCCAACCTGCAGTACAAATCCTTCATCGATTTCTCCACCGACCTGCTCGGCCCGTGGGCCGGGTTCTTCTGTGGATGGACCTACTGGTTCTGCTGGATCGTCACCGCCATCGCCGATGTGATCGCCATTGCCGCCTACGCGCAGTTCTGGTTCCCCGGGCTTGAAGCCTGGAAACCGGCGCTGGCCTGCGTGATGCTGCTGCTGGCATTGAACCTGGTGACGGTGAAGCTGTTCGGCGAAATGGAATTCTGGTTCGCGCTGATCAAGATCGTGGCGATCTGCGCGCTGATCATCACTGGCGCCGGGCTGGTGGCGTGGGGCTTCACCTCACCCAGCGGCCACACCGCGTCGCTGTCGAACCTGTGGAATGACGGCGGCATGTTCCCGATGGGGCTGGTCGGCTTCTTCGCCGGCTTCCAGATTGCGGTGTTCGCCTTCGTCGGCATCGAGCTGGTCGGCACCACCGCCGCCGAAGCCGCCGACCCCGAGCGCAACCTGCCCAAGGCGATCAACTCGATCCCGGTGCGCATCATCATCTTCTACGTGCTGGCGCTGATCGCGATCATGGCGGTCACCCCGTGGCGCCAGGTGGTGCCGGACAAGAGCCCGTTCGTGCAGCTGTTCGTGCTGGCCGGCATTCCCGCCGCCGCCAGCCTGATCAACTTCGTGGTGCTGACTTCGGCCACGTCCTCGGCCAACAGCGGCATCTTCTCCACCAGCCGCATGCTGTACGGCCTGGCCGAAGAGGGCCACGCCCCGCGCGGGCTGTCGAAACTGTCGCGCGCCGCAGTGCCGGCCCGTGGCCTGCTGTTCTCGTGCCTGTGCCTGCTGGGCGGCACGCTGCTGATCTACCTGATTCCCAACCTGGTGACCGCCTTCACTCTGGTGACGACACTGGCGACGGTGCTGTTCATCTTCGTCTGGTCGCTGATCCTGGTGGCCTACATGGCCTATCGCCGTCGCTATCCGGAGCGCCATGCTGCATCGATCTTCAAGATGCCCGGCGGCGTCGCGATGTGCTGGGCCTGCCTGGTGTTCTTCGCCGCCGTGCTGGTGCTGCTGAGCCTGCAGGGCGACACCCGCCAGGCGCTGATCGCCAGCCCGGCGTGGTTCGTGCTGCTGGGCGTGGGCTATTGGGTGCGTCGGAGGACCGCGAAGTGATCCGAAGTGGGGTCAGATCCCGTTGCTCAGCAACGGGATCTGACCCCGGCAGGTCGCGGGAGGTTGCCGGCCAGCGGCCGGCACTACCACGGGTGCAGGACGCCGCCCTGCCGGCCCCCATTCACCCAACATTAGCGGGCACGGCCGGATCATCCGGCCGCCATGTCCCCTCGCCCCGTCCTGCTCGCGCTGTTGCTGCTGCCCAGCCTGTGGCCCGGGCTGGCCGCCGCGCGCACCGTCTACCGCTGCGTGCAGGGCAACACCGTCAGCCTGGCCACCGCGCCGGAGCCGGGATCGCGGTGCACGCCGAAGGAGATCGACGACAACGCCGTCCAGACCCCGAACCTGTGGGGCAACATGGGCGTGTTCAGCGGCGTGCTGTACGAGCGCGAACAGGACGGGGCGCTGGTCTACTCCACGCGCAACCTGCCCGGCTCGCGGGTGTTCCTGAAGTTCACCGTGGCCACGCCGCCAGGCGAGCCGGCGCACGAAGGCCTGGGCAAGGTCGGCAAGCCGCAGCTGGCGCAGCACGCCCGGCAGTTCAAGGCCGCGTCCAAGGCCACCGGCGTCGATGATGCCTGGCTGCGTGCCATCGCCCACGCCGAAAGCAATTTCGACGCGCTGGCGGTATCCAGCAAGGGCGCACAGGGCGTGATGCAGCTGATGCCCGAAACCGCGCAGGAATACGGGGTGAGCGATCCGTTCTCGCCGCAGCAGTCGATCGAGGGTGGCGCGCGCTACATGCGCGCGCTGCTGCGCCGCTACAACGGCGACCGCCCGTTGGCGGCGGCCGCCTACAACGCGGGCATCGGTGCGGTCACCCGCTACAAGGGCGTGCCGCCCTACGCCGAAACCCTGGCCTACGTGGACAAGGTGATGGCGCTGTACGCACGCTACCGCGAAGCGATGGGCATCCGCACCGAGGTGCCGGCGCGCTAGCGGACGGTGCCGCCTGCACGTGGCGTTGTAGAGCCGAGCCGATGCTCGGCTGCGCCAATTGCAGCCGAGCATCGGCTCGGCTCTACACAAAAGCTGCTCAGCGCGAGGTGGAGCTGCTGACCAGGTCGTAGCGTTCAATGCGGCCGACGCGGGCGACCTCGGCCTGCACGTCGGCACGCTGCTTGAGTGCACGCCACGCGGCATCGATGCGCACATCACCCGGCAATGACGGATACGTGCGCATGTCCTGCAGGCTGGCCAGGGTTTCACCGCGTTCGATGGGCGAGCGCAGCTGTTCGATCAGCACGGCGGCGGCACCGTCCAGGTTGCCTTCCTCCAGCAGCATTTCGCGATGGAACAGGCGGGCATCCTCGCGCTGGGCCAGGATCACCGCGCGTGCCGCTTCGCGCGCTTTGGCATCACCACGCTCGCGGGCGGCGGCGAACTGCAGCAGCGCCTGCGCGGCCTTGCCGTAGCCGGCGAGGCCCGGCATGTCATTCACTGCCTGCGCAGCGTCCTGCATGCGCCCCAGCGAACTGAAGACGAAGCCGACATTCATCTGGTGCTCGACACCATCCGGGCCGAGTGCGCCGATGCGTTGGGCCTGTTGCGCCGTGGCCAGTGCCTCATCGGTGCGGCCCAGCCGGCGCAGTGCGGTGAGCCGGCTGTTGAGCAGCCAGGCCACCCATTCCGCTTCGGCGGCGGCAGGTGATTCGCCGTTGCTCGCGGCACCGGCCATGCCCTCGGTCAACGACAGCACTTCCTCGTTGCGGTCCAGCATGAGCAGGGTGGTGCTGAACTCGGCCATGCGCGCGTCCAGTGCACGGTCGAGCAGGCCGGAGACGCGCAGTTCATCGAGGTGGCGCTGCGCCGCCTGCACCGGATCGAAACGCGCATCGCCGCGATCGACATAACGGTCAAAGCGCTTGTCGCTGCGCAGGCGGATGATCTCGGCCGGGCTGTCGATGCGGGCCAGCGTGGCTGGAATGCCGTCGCCACGGCCATTGTCGGCCTGCAGCGTGGCCAGCGTCAGCCACAGCCCGGTGGGTTCCAGGCCGGCACTTTTCCAGCCGTTGTCAAACAGCGCCTGCAGCAGGTCCATGCGCTTCATCGGCTGGTCACGCAGGCGGTACTGCAGGTAGTTGATGGCGTGGTGATCGACCGGCAGCGGCGCGTCGGCATGCTGCAGTGCCTTCACCAGGAAGGTGGTGGCTGCGGCCGGCTGGTTGTCCGACAGTTCCACCGACACCTGGGTAAGCAGGATCTGTGCATCCTCCGGCAGGGCCTCCTGCGCCCGCTGCAGGTAGCGGCGGGCCAGGGCCGGCTTCTTCTGCATCAGTGCGGTCCAGCCAGCGACCTGCGAGGCGCGGCCACGATGCTCGGCATCGAAGTCGTCCAGCAGGGGATCCTCCATCAGCCGTTCCATGCTGATCAGCGCGCCCAGCGTGTTGCCACTGCGTGACTGCTGGATGGCCTCATCCCAGCGCGTGGCATAGGCCTGGTGCATCGCATCGGCGGTGATTGACGGCTTCTGCGGCGCCACCGTGATCGAAGCAGTGGCGGATGTGCTGGCCAATGCGGCCAGCAGCAGGGCGGTGAGCGGGAGAACGCGGGGCATGGAGAATCTCCATCCGTGGGAACCGCATTGAACCTGCTGCAGCCAGCGAGGACAAGCACGACGAAGCGAATTCTGGCGTTCAGCCGCACAATCGGCCGTGGCGGATCGCACGCGCAGCGTCTATTGTCGGTGCCTCTTCAGACAGCAGGCAGGCAGCGCAGCACGATGGCACGGTGGCAATGGATGGCGGCAGGCGTAGCGTTGGCGACGGTAGTGGCATTGGCTGCGACCTGGTGGGAGACACCGCTGCATACGCTGGCTGAACCGGCGGGTCCGGCTCCGACGCCGTTGGCGTGGACCGCGCAGATTGAACCGCTGGCCGGCGATGGCCACCCGGGTGACCGTGATGGCGCGTCCGCGGAGGCACGCTTCGCCGATCCGTACGCGTTGCTGCGCAGTGCCGATGGCAGCGTCTATTTCACCGATGCCGGCGACAACAACCGGATCCGTCGCCGCCTTCCCGATGGCCGCGTTGAAACGGTGGCCGGGCAGGGCGAGGGACGTGTCGATGGCCCTGCACTGCAGGCCAGTTTCAACACGCCTTCGGGCATTGCCGCCGACGCGCAGGGCAACCTGTATGTGGCCGACACCGGCAACCATGCGATCCGCCGCATCAGCACCGATGGCCAGGTGACCACGCTGGCCGGTGGCGAACAGGGCCACGCCGACGGCCCTGCCGCGCAGGCCCGCTTCGATGCGCCGATGGGCATCGCCGTGGATGCGCAGGGCCAGGTTTACGTGGCCGATACGTTCAACGATCGCATCCGGGTGATCGGTACGGATGGCAGCGTGCGCACCCTGGCCGGTGGTGATCGGCCGGGCCTTGCCGATGGCGTGGGCGCCGCTGCGCGCTTCGATACGCCGGTGGCGCTGGCCTTCGACGCGCAGGGCGCGTTGCTGGTGGCCGACCTGTTCAACAACGCCGTGCGCCGGGTGGGTGCCGATGGTACGGTCAGCACCGCGGTCGCCGCCGGTGGCGTGATCAATGGGCCGCTGTCGTTGGCCACCACCCATGACGGCGTGCTGTACGTGGGTGATCTCGATGGCCGCATCGTGCAGGTGACGCCGCAGGGCCATCAGATCGCGCTGGTCGGCAATGGCCGCCTGCCGCGCCTGGCCCGCCCCAGCGGATTGGCGCTGGATGCCGATGGCAGCGTGCTGGTGGCCGACGCCGCCAGCTACCGCCTGCATCGCCTGCGCCCGCTGCCGGTGGGCGACCTGCCGGCACCGGCACTGGTCGGCCCGGCTGCCGATGCCGCGCTGCCGAAGACCGGGGGCCGTTGGCCGCTGGCACCGCAGGACGGCTGGCACGAAGTGGTCGGCACCTTGGGCGAGGTGCGCGGCAACTTCACCGGTGAGAGCCGCCACCACCTGCATGGCGGCTTCGACGTGCGCGGTGATGTGGGCCAGACCGTGCTGGCGATCGCCGAAGGCAAGATCAGCAGCCCGGTGGCCGCCTGGAACCTGGGTGAGCAGGCCGAGGGCCTGGTCGTGGATCGCCTCAAGTACATCCACATGCGGGTCGGCCGCACCCCGCGCGACGAACCCTACGATGCGCGCTGGCAGGCGCTGTACGACGAGCAGGGCAGGCTGGAGCGGATGCGCGTGCGCCGCGGCATGCGCATCCACGTCGGTGACCGCCTGGGTAGCATCAACAACCAGGCGCACGTGCACCTGGCGGTGGGTACCGGCGGCTTCGAGACCAACGCGGTGGCGCTGGGCTTCCAGGGCTACGCCGACCACTTCGCGCCGCGCATCACCGATGTGGCCCTGCTGGACGACAACGACCAGCCGATGGCCGCCGGCAGCGATGGCGTGGTGATGGTGGCGCGCCAGGGCCGCGGCGTGCAGATCGTGGTCGAGGCCTGGGACCAGGTCGACAACAACCTGCCGCGCCGCCGCCTGGGCATGTACCAGGTGGGCTACCAGATCCTCGACGCCGATGGCCGAGCGCTGCAGGGCTATGAACAGCCACGCTGGAACATTGTGTTCAACCGCATGCCGCCGCAGAAGGAAGCTGTGCGCGTGGCCTACGCACCGGACAGCGGCATCACCGTGCATGGCAGCGCGGTCACCCGTTTCCGCTACCTGGCCACCAACACCGTGCGCGACGGCCTGATGGAAACCGGGCGCTGGCAGCCGGCGGCGCTGCCGCCGGGCGAGTACATCGTGCGCGCCAGCGTGCGCGACTACAGCGGCAACGAAGGCGTCGGCCCGCGCGAGATCAGGGTACGGCTGCTGCCATAGCCGCAGCCGGGGCGCCGCAACGTTCGCGCTCGGCGTCCATGTCTTCCAGCGGCCGCACTTCGATGCTGCCGAAGCGCGCCCACGGGAAGTCGCGGGCGATGCGCATGGCTTCGTCGCGGTCGCGGGCGACGATCAGGTTGAAGCCGGCCAGCAGTTCGCGGGTTTCGGCGAACGGGCCATCGAGAACACGGCTGTTGCCATCACGCACGCGCAGGGTCTGTGCAGTGTCGACCGGCTGCAGTTTCTGCGCGGCCAGCAGCGTGCCTTCGGCCTGCAGCTTGTCGGCGTGGGCCAGGCAGTCGCGCATCAGCGCGTTGAATTCTTCGATGGGCAGGGCCTGCAGCAGGGCAGGCTCGATATAGATCAGAAGCAGGTACTGCTGCATGGCACGGTCCTGGCGGGGGCGGGGTGTCCATGATGGCGCAGGTTTGCCCGCCGGCATGCTGCAGCGCGAAAAGCCGCCTGCGGCGGGCGATCGGCGAACGGCGGAGCCCCTCCGTGGTGGGGTGGGTGGGTCGCTGAAAGCGGGTTTCCTGAGGGTGGGCCGGGCGGGCGGGATTGGCGGGGACGCCGTGAATCCGTCCCTGGAGGCTTAGCCGCGCCATCCACGGCGCGGATACCCCGCCAACCCCACCCGCCCGGCCCCAGACAGATTCCGGCGGCCGATCCACCACGGGAAATCAACAAGCAAGAGCAAAAGCGGGTCGCTTTGCTCGCAAAGCCGAGCCCGCCAGCCAACCGCCTTTGCTTTTGCTGTTGCTTTTGCTTTTGCTGTTGCTTTTGCTGTTGCTTTTGCTGTTGCTGTTGCCTTTTCTCTTGATCTTCCCGTGGTGGGTACCGGAGGCAGGAAACTGTCCAGGGCCGGGTGGGTAGGCGGGGCGGGGGTGTCCGCGGCATGGATGCCGCGGCCAAGCCCCCATGGATGGGTTTACGGCGTCCCCCGACCCGCCTACCCACCCGGCCAAACCCATGAACCCGCGCTTTCAGCGACCAACCCAACCCACCACGGAGGGGCTCCGCCGTTCGCCGACCTCCGCCGAAGGCGCGCTTTCCACGGAAGAAATAATTTTCAGAGGACGTGTCGATTCCCAGCCCCCTGGTTCGTTGTACCCAATGAAGGGCACGCACCACGCGTCCCCACGGGAGACCGCAATGAAAGTGATGGTGATCGTGAAGGCCAACGCCGACTCCGAAGCCGGCCGCATGCCCAGCGAACAGGAACTGTCCGAAATGGGCGCCTTCAACGAACAACTGGTGGCCGCCGGCATCATGCTGGCCGGTGAAGGCCTGCACGCCACCCAGCGCGGCCGTCGCATTCACTTCGGCGGCGGGGCACCCCAGGTCGAGGCCGGTCCGTTCGGTCCTGCCAGTGAACAGATCGCCGGCTTCTGGCTGTGGGAGGTGCGGTCGCTGGACGAAGCGGTTGAATGGGCCAGCCGCGCGCCGTTCGGCAGTGGCGGCACGCTCGAACTGCGTCCCTTGATCTCCGCTGAAGACTTCGGTGAAGCCTTCACCCCCGAATTACAGCAGCAGGAACAGCGTCTGCGTGCACAGCTGGAAGGTTGACCCGATTCATCTCCACGCCGGGCACGACCCGGCGCTACCGCCCTGAACCACATCACGGAGTATTGCCATGAGACTGATTCCCTTCCTCGGCTTCAGCGGCCAGGCCCACGAGGCGATGGCGTTCTACGCCAAGGCACTGGGTGGCCAGGTCACTTCGGAAATGAAATACCGCGACATGCCGCCGTCCGATGGCATGCCCGGCTGCAATGAAATGCCGGCGCAGACGCTGGACCACGTCGCCCACAGCCAGCTGGAGATCGGCAACGCCATCGTGATGGCGGCCGACGGCCCCGGCGGCGGCGAGGGTGGCTCGACCACCATCAATGTTGATGTCGACAGCATCGAAGAAGCCGAACGCGTGTTTGCCGCGCTGGCCGAGGGGGGGCAGGTGCAGATGCCGATCGCCGAAACGTTCTGGGCGCACCGCTGGGGCATGCTGGTCGACCGCTATGGCAAGCCGTGGATGGTCAACTGCATGAAGCAGCCCTGATTCCTCTCTTTCTTTCATCCACAAGGAGCTTCACCGATGGGTGCACCGCAACCGCAGATGATCTTCGTCAACCTGCCCGTGCAGGATCTGAACGCGTCCAAGACCTTTTTCGCAGCGCTGGGCTACAGCTTCAACCCGACCTTCACCAATGACGATGCCGCCTGCATGGTGATCAGCGAGAGCATCTTCGTGATGCTGCTGACCCAGCCGTTCTTCAAGCAGTTCACCACCAAGCCGATCGCCGACGCACGCAGCCAGACCGAGGTGATCACCTGCCTGTCGGCGGACAGCCGCAAGGCGGTGGACGTGATGGTGGACAAGGCTCTGGCGGCCGGCGCCAGTGAACCGCAGCCCGCGCGCGACTACGGTTTCATGTACCAGCGTGGCTTCCAGGACCTGGATGGCCATCTCTGGGAAATCGCACACATGGACGGCGAGCCGGGCTGACGGCCGCCGCAGGGAGAACCCGCATGGCTTACGTGGACGCTTACGTGCTGCCGTGCCCGCAGGACAAGGTGGCGGCCTACCGCCGCCTTGCCCGCAAGGCCGGCGCGGTGTGGAAGGACCATGGCGCGCTGCAGTACATGGAATGCGTGGCCGACGATGTGGAGCCGGGCAAGAGCACCTCGTTCCCGCGCGCGGTCAAGGCGAAACCGGGCGAGACGGTGATCGTCGCCTTCGTGGTGTTCCGCTCGCGCGCGGCACGCGACCGCATCAACGCAAAGGTGATGGCCGACCCGCGGCTGGCGTCGCTGGGCCCGAAGGACATGCCGTTCGATACCCGGCGCATGTTCTGGGGTGGCTTCAAGCCGATTGTTGAAGCGTGAGCTGCGGCGCTTGTGCGGGCCGGGCGTGCGTGCTGTGATCGGCGCATGCTCGAGCCCGCACTGACGCAGCGTCTGGAAACCCTCTGGCGGATGGAGTCGCCAGTGCTGATTGCGCGCCTGGCGCGGCTGCTCGGTGGCGATGTCGGCCGTGCCGAGGAGCTGGCCCAGGACACCTGGCTGGCCGCGCTGGAGCGTTGGCCGGAGCAGGGTATCCCGGACAACCCCGGAGCCTGGCTGATGACCACCGCGCGCAACCGTGCCATCGATGTGCTGCGCCAGCACCAGCGGGTGACGCAGCAGCATGCGCAGTGGGGCGAGGAACTGCATCCGGCGGCACTGCCGGCGCCGGATGACAGCCAGGCACTGGAGGACGACCTGGGCGATGACCTGCTGCGGCTGATGTTCGTGGCCTGCCATCCCGTGCTGCCGGCCGATGCGCGGGTGGCACTGACCCTGCGCCTGCTCGGTGGCCTGAGCACCGTCGAGATTGCACGTGCGTTCCTGCAGCCGGAGCCGACCATCGCCCAGCGCATCGTGCGCGCCAAGCGCACGCTGGCGCAGAAGCAGGTGCCCTATGAAGTGCCACGCGCGGACGCGATGCCGGAGCGCCTGGCCTCGGTGCTGGAAGCGATCTATCTGGTGTTCAACGAAGGCTACGCCGCCAGCGCCGGTGATGACTGGATGCGCCCGGCGCTGTGCGAGGAAGCGCTGCGGCTGGCCCGCATCCTGGCGCATCGGTTGCCGGTGCCGCCGGTACTGGGCCTGCTGGCGCTGATGGAACTGCAGGCTTCGCGCGCAGCGGCACGGGTGGACGCGCAGGGCGCGCCGGTGCTGCTGGACCAGCAGAACCGCGCGCGTTGGGACTGGCTGCAGATCGACCGCGGGCAGCAGGTGCTGGCGCGCGCGTTGGCCATCGGTGGCGACCAGGATCCGTATGTGCTGCAGGCGCGCATCGCGGCCTGCCATGCGGCTGCGCGGCGCGCCGACGCGACCGACTGGCCGCGTATCGCCGCGCTCTATGCACAGCTGCTGCAGGTGCAATCTTCGCCGGTGGTGGCATTGAACCGGGTGGTGGCGATCCTGCGCAGCGAAGGCCCGTTCGCCGCGTGGGCGCAGCTGCAGCCCCTGCTGGTCGACGCGCGCCTGCGCGACTATGCGCCGCTGCAGGTGGTGCGCGGCGAGCTGCTGCAGGCACTGGGGCGTGAGCAGGACGCACGTGACGCTTTTGGCCAGGCCGCTCGGCTCAGCCAGAACCAGGCCGAGCGCGGACTGCTGCGGCAACGGGCGGGCCTGCCCCCCACGGACTGAGCCGACAAAGGCAGCACTTGTCGCCGGCCGCCTGAGCGGCTATGTTTCGCGCCCAGCGGACGCATCAGCGTCCGCGATCCGCGCGTATTGACCGAGGAGCGGTTGGATGTATTCAAGGACGAAGAGCGCATCGCGCGCTTTTGCGCGCCTGCTTGCCTGTGCCCTGTGCCTGGCCGTATGGCCGATGGCCGTGCAGGCTGCGGACAAATCACAGCAGGCCTATTGGGCCGGTTTTGCCTATACCGCTGACGCCGCCGCCGTGCAGGCGACCACCCCGCATGCGCACGCGGTGCTGGAACGGCGTGGGCTGGTCCCGCTGAACCAGACGCTGGCACAGTCGCTCAAGCGCCACGCACCGGCCCACCTGGAGCTGATCGACCAGCCGGTGGCGATGCTCGACGGCACCACCAGTGCCACCGTGCTGGCCGCTGCGCTGGATCGCGAGCTGGTCTCGGTCGAACCGATCGGCGACCAGTACAAGGTGCTGGTGGAAGTGGCGCTGCAGGCGTTGTTCTTCGACTTCCGCGAGCGCCAGGTGATCGCCTCCTATCCGCTCACCCTGCAGCGCATCGACGTGCAGGACTACCGTCCGGACAACGACGATATCGACGCGATCGTCGCCGATCTGCTGTACGGCGGTGCCGATACCAGCCTGTCGCAGGTACTGGCGGCCAGCCTGGCGCAGGCCCGGTTGCCCGATGCCGCCGTGCGTCGCCTGCAGGTGGGCGGGGTGACCCTGTCCGACGCGGCACGCGCCAAGCTGCCCGATCCGAAGTGGGAAGCACCGCTGCGTGCCACGCTTGCGCACGAACTGTCCAAGACGCTGTCGTCCAACACTGGCGTTGGCCTGCTGCCGCCGGCCTCGGGCCAGGCGATCGGCGGTGCGATGGCCGCCCGCTTTGCCGACGGTAAGGTCTACCAGCTGAAGATTCCCGAACCCGACTACGTCATCCAGCTGCAGGTCGATGCACTGAAGAACGGCGTGATCGAGGAAACCCCGGCGATGAAGACGATGCTGTTCGGCGCCTTCTTCACCGCCAAGGTGAGCGAGCCGTTCTCGGGCAAGGTCTATTTCGAACAGCCGCTGCGCAAGGGGGCCACCAAGGTGGTGCCGGTCACGCAGTGGCAGGTCGACCAGTGGTCGGCCAGCTACGAAACCCTGCTGGCCGGCTTCGACGCCTTCGCCGGCGCCGCCGCCAAGCGTGCCGATTCGCGCGCCTGGCTGGACGAACAGAAGCCGGGCGGCCGCCCGTTGCAGCAGCAGACCCAAGCCCTCCAGGAGTTGATCAAGTCATGTCGTTGATGCGTACCATCCTGCTCATCCTCATCGCGCTGGCGGTGGCCTCGCCGGTCGCTGCGCAGACCGCGAGTTCGCGCGGTACCGGCTCGGCCAGCTACGGCCTGCGCCTGAGCGCCGATACCCGTGCCCAGGCCCTGAACAAGGCCAAGGTCAATGCCCTGGAGGCGTACATCGCCGAAACCGGTGCGGCCAAGCTGCGCCTGTTCGAGGCGCGCCGCGCCGAGTTCATCGGCGAGATCGACCGCTACGTGCTCAGCGCCGTACAGCTGTCGGACACCGAAGACAAGAAGGCCAAGACCTACAGCGTCACCGTCCGCGCCGAGATCAACACCACCCTGCTGCAGACCAAGCTGGATGCGGGTTCGGCCGTGGCCGGCGCCACCGCTGCGCAGCGCTCGTTGCTGACCTTCCTGTTCATGGCGCGCTCGCAGGACACCGTGCAGTCGTTCCAGGACAAGGAATACCGCCGCGTCGACGCCAGCAGCAGCTACAGCGAGAACACCCGTGAAGGCGACAGCTTCCGCGGCAACTCGGTCAGCACCAACGGCAGCATCAACCAGAACGGTTCGGTGTCGGTCACCAGCGGCGGCAGCACCGCCGCGCGCGCCGACAACATCACCTGGAAGGTGGCCAACGCCGCCGAAGTCAACACCGCGATGACCGGTGCCTTCAGCGCCGCCGGCTACGAGGTGGTTGAAGCCGAGTACGTGGAAGGCGAGTCGCGCGGCCTGCTCAGCATCGAGCGCATCCGCAAGGACTTCAGCACCGGCAACGACCTGGCCCCGGCCACCCTGCGCGACACCGCCAATGGCATCCGTGCGGCCAACATCCCGTACATCGCCGTCGGCACCCTCGACGTCGGCATGCGTGACCGCGATCCGGCCAGCGGCAACACCCGCGTGTTCGTCACTGTCACCGGCAAGGTGCTGGACGTGACCGGTCGTTTCCCGCGCACCGTGTCGTCGGTCGGCCCGGTGCAGTTCTCCGGTACCGGCCCGAATGAAACCGTGGCCCGTACCAATGCCCTGCAGCTGGCTGCCGAAAAGGCCGCCCAGCAGATGATCAACGAACTGAACGTCAAGGCGGTCCGCTGATCCGCCGCCCCGGTGGGTGCCGAGCTCGCTCGGCATCGCCCCTGGGTTACCGATTCCCCACGTGCCGCACGCGGCCGTTTCTCCCAAAGGACTCTCACATGATCCGCAATACCGCTCTTGCCCTGGCCATCGCGGCCGCCACCCTGTCGATGCCGGCCCATGCCGGCCTGGGCAAGCTGAAGGACCTGGCTGGTGGCTCCACCGGCTCCTCCAGCAGCACCTCCAGCGCCGCTGCCCCGGACGAAGCCGCGCAGGAAGCGCTGGTGCGTCGTTTCGTCAGCTCGCAGTCGCACTCGCTGCAGGCCCAGACCTCGTTCGCCCGTGCCTTCGGCCTGGCCGAGCAGGTGCAGCTGCTGGAAGCCGAGCGCCAGGCGCTGTCGTCGGGTTCGGTCAGCGTCGATGCGATGAAGAAGTCGGTGTCGGTCAGCGAAGCCGCCCAGGCCGCGATCGACGAGCGCCAGGCCGCGCAGCCGGAGCTGAACGCTGAATCCAAGCAGCACTACGCCGAAGGCCTGGTCTCGCTGCTGTCCTCGGCTGCCGAAGCGCAGAAGCTGGGTGGCGAAGCCAGCAACTTCACCGCCGGCATGAAGAACCTGGGCGCCACCCAGATGGCTACCGTCGGCCGCAAGCTGGCCGCTGGTGCATGGGTGGCCAAGGAATCGCCGGGCTTCATCCAGGGCCTGTACGGTTCGACCAAGTCGGCTGTGACCTTCGCCAAGAAGAGCAAGGTCAAGGTGCCGTCCAACGCCGACTCGATGCTGGGCCAGCTGGACAAGATGAACTGATCCGAGGCGAATCCCCATGCGTACGACCTCCCGTTTGATCGGCCTGGGCCTGGCTGCCGCGCTGCTTGCAGCCTGTGGCAAGCAGGACACCCCGGCCGAAGCGCCCGCACCTGCCAAGGACAAGGCAACCAGTGCACTGGCCAGCAATGCGCCAGTGGAAGCAGCGCCCCTGCGTGGCACGCCGGATTTCGGCGGCACCACCCAGGTCGCGCGCGAGGCCGACGGCATCGGCAGCACCCCGGAACTGGCGGTGCTGGCGGCGTTGCAGTCGGCGGTGGCGCAGGTCAACGGCGTACGCGTGGCCAGCCAGATGCAGAGCCTGCGTGCAGGCCTGCATGTGGATGTGGATGACGAACACGTCGGCGATATCCGCGCCGACGCGTTCACCCAGCAGATGATCGCCGGCTCGCAGGGCGCGGTGCTGGGCTATGAAATCCTGTCGCAGGACGAAGTGCGGCAGCTGGATGAAGAAACCATCGCGCGCGTGCGCGCCAGCGACGAAGGCTGGAGCTTCAAGGGTTCGGCCTCTGCCAGCGCGTCCGGCGAGGCCACGGCCAAGGGTGGCGGAGCCTCGGCCAGCGTCAAGGAGAGCTACGACGAGAAGGTCAGCGTCGATGCCAAGCGTGGCGCAAGCTCGTTCGATTCGGATGTGACCCACCGCAGCATGCGCAGCTACTGGAAGGTGCGCGTGCGTGCACAGATTGCCCAGTACCGTGCACCGGACGAGCAGGGCAAGCCGAAGATCGTGGTCGCGCTGCCGCGCACCAAGGCCGGCAGCTATGCCGTGGGCGATGGCCGCGTGAGTGCCGATGAAGTGGCCGACGCGATCCGCGCGCGCCTGTCCGACACGCTGACCCAGACCCAGCGCTTCATCGTGCTGGATCGCGAGTTCGGCGACGAACTGCAGGCCGAGATCGACCATATCAACAGCGGCAACGTACGCCTGCAGGACACCGCACGCGTCGGCCAGCAGCTGGCGACCGACCTGATCCTTATCCCGACCATCGAACGCTTCGAGTACCCGCGCAGCGTGCGCAACCTGCGCATGTCCGACCGCCAGGTGACCTCGTACTCCGGTGGCGGCCGCATCACCCTGCGCCTGATCAACGCCACCACCGGCCAGGTGGTGATGTCCGACAGCTTCGACCACCAGCTGGCCTCGACTGGCCCGAGCACTCTGCCCCGCGTGGTCAACGGCCGCAACATGGCCGCGGCGATGATGGAATCGCTGTCGGGCCAGATCGGTACCACGATCGTCACCACGCTGTTCCCGGTGTCGGTGGTTTCTGTGGACGGTGACCAGGTGGTGTTGAGCCAGGGGGGCGAAACCCTGCAGGCCGGCCAGCGCTGGCAGGCCGTGCGCCTGGGCGAGGAACTGAAGGACCCGCAGACCGGCCGCTCGCTGGGCCGCAGTGAACACCCGTGCTGCACCATCCGCATCGACCGCGTGGCCGCACAGACCTCGTACGGCACCATCGAAGACGGCGTCGACGCGATGCGCGGCGGTTTCCGCCCGGGCCAGATCGAACTGCGCCAGAAGCTGGGCAGCAAGCCGGCTGCCGCCGCAGGTGCGACTGCCTCGGCCGCTCCCGCCGCCGCCGCACGCCCGGCGGCCAAGCCGAAGCCCAAGCCCGCTGCTGCCCCGGCCGAAGACCCGAACTGGTAACAGGCTCAAGCAACACACCGATGGGGTCAGAGCCCTTTTCCGGCGGGAAAAGGATCTGACCCCTTCGTGTTTCCGTGCGTGTCGACCCAGGTCGACACCCACCAACAGCAGTGGGACCCCGCCTACCCTCAGGAAACCAGCTTTTGCTGTTGCTTCGGCTGTTGCCGTTGTTTCGGCAGGTGCAGGGCGCAGCCCTGGCGAATCCCATTACACTCCAGAAGGATTTCCCTGCTGGAGAGAGCAATGAAACGAGTGGTACTGGGCGTGCTGGCCCTGTCGGTGTCGAGCGCACTGATGGCGGCCACCCCGAAATTCGATGGCGCGCGGATCTCCGCCGACGTCAAGGAACTGGCCTCCGACGCCTACGAAGGCCGCTCGCCGGCCACCGCCGGCGAAGAAAAGACCATCGCCTACCTCAGCAAGCAGTTTGCCGACGCCGGCCTGCAGCCGGGCGGCGACCTCAAGGACGGCAAGCGCCTGTGGACCCAGGCCGTGCCGCTGCGCAAGGGCGACATCGTCGGCGCACCGCAGCTGGCGCTGCACCAGGGCGGCAAGACCCTGCCGCTGGAGCAGGGCAAGCAGATCGCCGTGCGCGCCGCCATGAACGGCGCCAGCAGCGTCGACATCAGCAAGGCCCCGCTGGTGTTTCTCGGCTACGGCGTGAAGGCACCGGAGCGCAACTGGGACGACTTCAAGGGCGTGGACCTGAAGGGCAAGATCGCCGTGGTGCTGATCAACGACCCGGACTTCGAAACCGGCCAAGGTGATTTCGACGGCAAGGGCATGACCTATTACGGCCGTTGGACCTACAAGTACGAGGAAGGCGCTCGTCAGGGTGCGCTGGGCGTGCTGATCGTGCACGAGACCGCACCGGCGTCGTATGGCTGGGCCACCGTGGCCGGCTCCAACACCAACACCATGTTCGACGTGGTGCGTGACAACCCGGCAGAAAGCCACCCGCTGCTGGAAGGCTGGATCCAGCGCGACCTTGCCGTGGAGCTGTTCCGCTCGGCCGGGCAGGATTTCGAGGCACTGAAGAAGAAGGCGCAGCAGCGCGACTTCACCCCGGTGCCGCTGACCGGCGCCAGCCTGGACGCGAAGTACGCGGTGAAGTCCGAAGTGATCACCTCTCACAACGTGGCCGCGCGCCTGGAAGGCAGCCGCCATCCGGACGAGACCATCATCTACAGCGCGCACTGGGACCACATCGGCGTGGGCGAGCCGGACGCGCGCGGTGACCGCATCTTCAACGGCGCGCTGGACAACGCCAGCGGCACCGCCTCGCTGGTCGAGCTGGCCCGTGGCTTCGCCAAGGAGAAGCGCCCGCAGCGCTCGCTGCTGTTCCTGGCGGTCACCGCCGAGGAAAAGGGCCTGCTGGGTTCTGAGTACTACGCCACCCATCCGCTGTATCCGCTGGAAAAGACCGTGGCCGTGATCAACATGGACGGCATGGCGCCGTTCGGCCCGTCGCGTGACTTCGGCATCTACGGTGCCGCGCGCTTCGAGCTGCTGGACCAGCTGAAGGACGTGGCCAAGGGCTGGGATATCCGCTACACGCCGGACCCGAAGCCGGAAGCGGGCCTGTTCTTCCGCTCCGACCACTTCCCGTTCGCCAAGCGTGGCGTGCCGGCGCTGTCCTGGTCGGCCGGCCAGGACTGGGTGGACGGTGGCGTGGCCGCAGGCAGGAAGGCCTCCGAGGACTACACCGCCAAGCGCTATCACCAGCAGGGCGACGAGTGGCAGCCGGACTGGGTGTTTGCCGGTGCCGCGCGCGACCTGGAAGTGCTGTACACGCTGGGCAACCAGCTGGCCAATTCCCGCGATTGGCCGAACTGGAGCAAGGACGAGGCGTTCCGCGCCGTGCGTGACGCCAGCGCCGACCAGCGCAAGTAACGGCGTCCGGTAGTGCCGGCCGCTGGCCGGCATTGCCGCCCCCGGAAACGCCGGGCCGTGCCCGGCGTTTCCATAACGGCTTCCATCCCAACTTTCCCGGCCTTCGTCGCAGCCTGCTTGCTTGCCCGGCGGGCCGCCCTATGCTCGGCTCACCCCCTTCCTCAAGGCGCCGCCGTGTTCGCCAGCCTCTCTCTCCTGATCCGCCACCTGCTGGCCTGGGCTGCCGCGCTGGTTGTCGCCGGCATGGTCTGGAGCGGCATCTTCAGCGGCATGAACGATGGCCCGGGCTGGATCTTCGGGCTGCTGGCGATGTTCCTGATCATTTCCGCGCTGGGCAGTGCCATCACCCACATCCGCCGGGTCTGGCTGGTGGCCGGTCGCCTGGATGCCACCACCCTGTCCGGCCGCCAGCGCCGCCAGATCGAACTGCCGATGGACGCCGGCCACGCCTTCTCGGTGGTGGAGGCGGCGATTTCCGAACTACCGCGCGTCGAAGACGTGGAAAGCTCGGCCGGCAGCCTGCAGGTGCGCGCCTATGTGCGCCGGGTCGACCTCTGGAACGGCCGCCAGCCCTCGCGCTGGAACCTGCCGGCGCGGCTGGCCATCAAGCGCAACAGCGTGCTGGCCACGGTCACGCCGGGGCAGGGCACCAGCACCGTCACCCTGCTGTTCGAACCCGATGCCGGCTGGTGGGCCGACCTGCTGGCGCTGGACGAAGGCAGCAACTACGAGAACGCCGAAGCAGTCACCCGTGCGATCAGCCGCCGCGTCGCCGACCAGCGCCGCGACGAACAGGCTGCGGCCGAACAGACCCAGGTGGAAAAGGAACTGTCGGTGGCACGCTTGAACCTGTTGCATGCGCAGGTGGAACCGCACTTCCTCTACAACACGCTGGCCAACGCGCAGGTACTGACCCGCACCGATCCGGCGCGTGCCGAACAGATGCTCGGCCACCTCATTCAATACCTGCGCAGCTCGTTGCCGCAGGTGGACGAATCGGTATCCACGCTGGGCGTGGAGTTGGACCGCACCCGCGCGTACCTGGAAATCCTGCGCATCCGCATGGGCGCACGGCTGGCGGTGGAAATGCAGGTACCGAACGAACTGCACGGCGTGCACCTGCCGGCGATGGCACTGCAGACGCTGGTGGAGAACGCGATCAAGCATGGCCTGGAACCCAAGCCCGGCGGTGGCACGATCTGGATACTGGCGCGCGGCTTCGATGACCACGTGACCGTGACCGTGGCCGACGATGGGCTGGGCTTCGGCCAGGGCACCAGCGGTACCGGCATCGGCCTGAAGAACCTGCGCGAGCGCCTGCGCCTGACCTGCGGCGAGCAGGCCGGCGTGGCGATCGTTGCCAACTTCCCCAGCGGCGTGGCCGCGACCATGACCCTACCGCAGTCGCACAAGGAGCGCAGCCATGCCGCTTGAAGCCCTGATCGCCGAAGACGAAGAACTGCTGCGGCAGTCACTGGTGGAGCAGCTGGGCCGGTTGTGGCCGGAGCTGAAGCTGGTGGCCGAGTGCGAGGACGGTGCCAGTGCACTGGAGCAGCTGGCCGAGACGCAGCCGGATATCGCTTTTCTCGACATCCGCATGCCCGGCATCAGCGGCATCGAGGTCGCGCGCTCGCTGTCCGAGCTGAGCCCGCGCACCCAGGTGGTATTCGTCACCGCCTACGACCAGTACGCCATCGATGCGTTCGAGCAGGGCGCGATGGACTACCTGTTGAAGCCGGTCAGTGATGAGCGCCTGCTGGCCACCCGCGAGCGCATCCTGTCGCGGCTGCCATCGACGCGACAGGACGATGCCGTGCTGGAGCGCCTGCTGCAGCGGCTGGGCCCGTCGCAGGGCGCAGCGGAGCGCCCGCCACTGGCCTGGATCACCGCCAGCAACGGCCGCGAGACGCAGCTGATCATGCTGGAAGATGTGGCCTACTTCCGCGCCGACAACAAGTACACCACCGTGGTCACCGCTGCCGGCGAAAGCCTGCTGCGCACACCGTTACGTGAACTGCTTGAAGTGCTCGACCCGCAGCACTTCCGCCAGATCCACCGCTCCACCATCGTCAACATGAAGGCGGTGGCAGCGGTGAGCCGCGACGACACCGGGCGCGGCGTGCTGCGCCTGCGCGGGCGCACGGAGACGCTGGTGGTCAGCCAACCGTTCATGAGCCTGTTCCGCGGCATGTAGCCGCGCCGCAGCCTCCGTCACCAGGAGCATTGCATGCGTTTTTTCCTGCTTGTCGGCCTCGTCGCATTGGCGCTTGCCGGTTGCCGGAAGTCCACTGAAACCGCGATCACCCGCACCACTGCCAATGGCGTGGACACGCTGTACAGCAAGCGCACGGTAGTGGACGGCGTGGCGCGTTTCGAGTGCATGGCCAGCCGCAGCGGCCAGTGCCATTACCTGGTGCTGGACCCGGCCTGTCGTCCTGATGCCGCCTGTGCGAAAGCGCCGATACGGTCGTTCGCGTTGGCGGCCGGCACGACCCGGGAGTTCAGGGGCCTGCCGAAGGGCTTCGCCCAGTGCGTCAGCGAGGATCGGAAAGAACAATGCCACCGTGAGTGATCACGGTGGCATTGTGGCTCCCCCCGCTTCCCTGAAGGGTCAGTAGGCAGGCTGTAGTGTCAGGTCGTGGTGGTGCTCGTTCTCGCCCACGTGGTTGAGGCGGCCGACCAGTTCGGAGTGCTGCTTCATGCGCCCGATCTCGGTCATGATGCGGATGTCCTCGTGGCGCAGCTCGCGCTTGGCGGTGACCGCCTGCTTGTAATCGAGCACTTCCGGGTAATGCTCGGCCAGGTCCAGTGCCTCGGCCACGTGCTCGACGCTGTCGGCCTTGGAGCTGATGCGTGCGCGGCTGTTGAACGCCTTCATCCAGCGCTCGAAACCGGCCTGCTGATCGAACATGTTGGCCATGAACCAGATCACGAACAGGATCGACACCCACGAGCCGAACACGACTACCACGCGGGTGAACGTGATATGGAAGTCGTCGCGCCAGAGGTAGTTGGCGATCAGGCCAAGAATCAGCAGCGAGGCTGCCTGCCAGCCGACGATCGAGGCGATCAGCCATTGGCACTTGGCCTGGGCCAGCACCGCGACTTCATCGCGGATCTGCTGCTCGCTGAGATTGCGCCAATGCGCGACCTGTTTGTCGAACGGGCTGCTGTAGAGCTCGTTGTCGCGAAGCAGAATTCCCAAACCCTTGAACAAAGCAATCATGGCTGGCTCCTTGTGGAACGTGCGTCGATCAGCATTGGACGGTGTGGCGGTTCCAGTTCTAGCACTTCCAGCGAGCCGTGCAATGGGCGCAATGCCAAGCTGCGCAAGGGCTTTGCCTGAATCGGTGAATGTTGTTGCATCGCAGCATCGAGGGCGCTGCCTGCGACAGGATGTCGCAGGGTGAAATGTGCTGCGGCCGCACATGAAACCGTGGCTGAGTACGAAGACTCGCCGCCGCGGTCGTGATCGCCGAGAATCGGAGCCAACCGCGCAAGATGCGACTGTTCTTCCGTCTTTCTTGGACCTGTGATGCCGGCTCTGCTGCAGCGACTCTCCCGCCCCGTCACCGCGCCGATCCGGCGCTGGGTGCTGGAGGCCTTCCCCCGTGGCCAGAGCGGCATCGATTACGACCAGCCGCTGGGTGACCCGGGTTGGTTTGGACCCGACAGCGTGACCTGGCGCCTGCACGCCGAGTTCCCCTCGATGCTGGCCGGTGGCCTGTGCGCGCTGATGCTGCAGACCCTGCATCCGCGCGCGCTGGCCGGGGTCTACGATCACTCCAATTTCCGCCAGGACCTGGTGGGTCGCCTGCGTCGCACCACCGCGTTCGTTGCCGGTACCAGCTATGCGCCCACCGGCGAGGTGGAGGCGCTGGTGGCCAAGGTGCGCCGCATCCATGCACGGATCCGCGGCCAGACCGCACAGGGCGAACCCTACGCCGCCGATGATCCGCAGCTGCTGACCTGGGTGCATGTGACCGAGGCGTTCGGGTTCCTTCAGGGCTTCCGCCGGTACGGACGGGAGGTGCCGGCACACATCGCCGACCGTTACTACGATGAGTACCGCTGCGTGGCCGAGGCACTGGGTGCGGTGGACGTGCCGCGCAGCGAAGCGGAAGTGGCGGCGTACTTCTGTGCGCGGCAGCCGGAGCTGCGCGTCGACGAGCGCTCGCGCGAGGTGCTGGAGGTGCTGTCCGGCGTGCGCCTGCCGGTACCGGTGCCGGGGCTGTCGCGCGAAGTGTTCCTGGGTGCAGGCGCGGCACTGCTGCCGGACTGGGCCGAAGGCATGCTTGAACGCAGTGGCCGTCAGCGCGCGCAGGCCGCCGCGTCGGCGACACTGGTGCAGGGCATGGCGCCGCTGTTTCGCCGTGCGTTGCCCGATGGCCTGGCCAGCCGCGCCTGTGCGCGCATGGGCGTGCCGGTGTCGGTGCTGCGCGAGTGGCCCAGCGTTCCCCGGTAGGTGCCAACCTTGGTTGGCACGCGTTGCGCGCGGTGCCGCAGGAGCGCCAACCAAGGTTGGCCTCTACCCGAGCGGATGCCGCAGTAGATCCACGCCATGCGTGGATGGGCCTTACCCCGCCGACTTCAACCCGCGCAACAGCATCTCCAGCGCCGCCGTCGCCTGCCGCAGGCGCACGTCGCCATCCTCGCCCTCGGCGATCCAGAACGCGGCCTCGGCCAGGCTGCCATAGATCAGCGACGCCAGCGCCTGCGCATTCACCGGCGCGACCACGCCCTGGGCAACCAGATGTTCGATCAGGTGCTGCATCGAATGCACGCAGTGGCGCTGCGATTCCGGTGAGGCGCCACCGAGCACCGCGCGCGCGTCGCGCAGCACGATGCGCTGGATCTCCGGTTCCAGCGCCATCTCCAGGTACGCGCGGCAACGCTGCACGAAGCCCTCCCAGGCATCGTCGGCGGCATCACTGATCGCCTGCAGGCGCTGGTCGGTCTCGGCATCGAGGTGGGCGACGACAGCCGCCAGCAGACCCTTCTTGTCGCCGAAGTGGTGGTACAGCGCGCCGCGGGTCAGCCCGGCCTGGGCGGTCAGGTCGTCCATCGAGGTGGCGGCATAGCCATGCTCGCTGAACACCCGGCGGGCGGTGGCCAGGAGGGTGGCGCGGGTTTCTTCCATCTCGGCGCGGGTGCGGCGAACCATTCAGAGCTCCTTACATACATAGTGCATGATTATTTACATACGGCTCGTATGAATGTAGCCTCTTATTCATACGCCCTGTATGTATTGTCATGGCGCCCCGTGCGCCAAGCAAGTCGCTGCCTTGGAGAACCTGATGGCCACCCCCTATCGCGACCTGTTCGCGACCCCCGGCACCGCCGGCCTCGCCCTGGCCGGGCTGCTGGCACGCCTGCCGCTGCCGATGACCGGTATCGGCATCATCACCTTGCTGTCCCAGCTGCGCGGCAGCTATGCACTGGCCGGTGCGGTGTCGGCCACCTTCGTGCTGACCTATGCGTTGCTGTCGCCGCAGGTGTCGCGCTGGGTCGACCGGCGCGGGCAGGGCAGGGTACTGCCATGGGCCACTGCGGCCAGTGCGGCCGGTCTGCTGTTGCTGCTCGCGTGCACGCTGCTGGCCGCGCCGGACTGGACGCTGTTCGTTGCGGCGATGCTGGCCGGCTGCATGCCCAGCGTGTCGGCGATGGTGCGAGCGCGCTGGACCGCGACCCATCGCGGACGACCACAGCTGCAGACCGCGTATTCGCTGGAGAGCGTGTTCGACGAGGTGACCTTCATCGCCGGGCCACCGTTGTCCGTCGGATTGTCGGTGGCGGTATGGCCACAGGCTGGCGTACTGGCGGCCGCCCTGCTGCTGGTGGCCGGCGTCGCCGCACTGGTGCTGCAGCGGGGCACCGAGCCGCCGATACAGCACTACGAAGGTGCAACATCCTCGCACTCGCTGCTGCGGCAACCGGAGATCCGCCTGCTGGCGTTGCTGATGCTGGCGATGGGCGTGATCGTCGGCACCGTCGACATCACCAGCGTGGCATTGGCCGAGCTGCGCGGACAGCCACTAGCTGCCAGCTGGGTGCTGTCGGCCTACGCGCTGGGCAGCTGCTCGGCGGGCCTGCTGTTTGGTGCCCTGAAGCTGCCGATGCCGCTGCCGCGCCTGTTGCTGGCCGGAGCAGCGGCCACCGCATTGACCACGTTGCCGCTGCTGTGGGTCGGCACTCTGCCGGCACTGGCCGCTGCGGTACTGCTGGCCGGGGTGTTCTTCGCGCCGACGATGATCGTGGCGATGTCGCTGGTTGAACAACGCGTGCCCGAAGCACGCCTGACCGAAGGCATGACGTGGCTGCTGGCCGGCCTCAACATCGGCGTGGCGCTGGGCGCGGCGCTGTCTGGACAGAGCGTCGATGCGGCGGGCGTGCGCAGCGGTTTTGTGGTTGCGCTGGCGGCAGGCGGTGGCGTGCTGCTGTTCGCCTTGCTCGTGCAACGTGCGCTGCGCCCGTCTGCCGCGTCCACATCTCCTGAAGGAATCATCCCGTGAGCGCTTCATCGCCTGCGCATGCCGCGTCTGTGCCCCGCCATCCGTGGTGGGCGGTCTCCGCCGTCGGCCTCGCCACGTTCTCGGTGGTCACCACCGAAATGCTGCCGGTCGGCCTGCTGACTCCCATCGCCGAAGATCTCGGCGCGTCCACCGGCACCGCCGGCCTGATGATCTCACTGCCCGCCCTGCTGGCGGCAGTGTTCGCCCCGCTTGCGGTGATCGCAGCCGGTGGCATCGATCGTCGCCGCATCCTGTGTGCGCTGTTGGGCCTGCTGCTGGTCGCCAACCTTGCGTCGGCGCTGGCACCTGGCATCGGCTGGCTGTTGGCCGCGCGTGTGCTGGTGGGGTTCTGCATGGGCGGCATCTGGACCATTGCCGGTGGGCTGGCAGCGCGCCTGGTACCTGCGCAGCGCATCGGTCTGGCCACCTCGATCATCTTCGGGGGCGTGGCCGCAGCTTCGGTGCTCGGCGTTCCGTTGGGCGCGCTGATCGGGGATGCATTGGGCTGGCGCAGCGCGTTCGTGGCGATGACGTTGTTCAGTGCGGCGGTGATGCTGCTGCATCTGCGGGTGGTTCCCGCGTTGCCGGTCAGCACATCGGTGCGGCCGCGTCAGTTCGTGCAGCAGCTTGGCCAGCGCAACCTGCGGCGTGGCCTGTGGCTGACCGGGCTGCTGGTGTCCGGGCACTTCATCGCCTTCACGTACGTGCGGCCGCTGCTGACGTCCGTATCGGGCGTGGATGCGTCGTGGATAGGTGCACTGCTGTTTGGGTACGGCCTGGCTGGCATCGCCGGCAACTTCATCGCCGGGCCGCTGGCTGCGCGCCATCCACGGGGCATGCTGCTGGCGATAGCCTCGGGCCTGCTGCTGACGCCTCTGCTGTTCCTGTGGGTGGGAAATACGCCCTCCGCAGGTATTGCGGTGCTGCTGCTGTGGGGTCTGGCCTATGGCGGTGTATCGGTGGGCCTGATGAGCTGGATGATGAAGGCGGTGCCGCAGGCCGTGGAGATCGCCACCGCGTTGTATGTGGCGGTATTCAACATCGGCATCGCAATGGGTGCGTGGGGTGGTGGCCGCCTGCTGGATGGCGTGGGCCTGCATGCGAATCTGTGGGCTGCGGCGGTGTTGGCTGGGAGTGCCCTGCTGATGGCTGCCATCACCCGCAGGTAGATCCACGCCATGCGTGGATTCCTACCCCGTGCCGACCAAGGTCGGCACCCACCAGAGCAAAGTATGTGCCGATCAAGGTCGGCACCCACCAGAGCGGAGTATGTGCCGACGAAGATTGGCCGCTACCCGGAAATGAAACGGGCGCCTTGCGGCGCCCGTTCCGGTTACATCACCACACCTTGACCCGCTTGTCCGGGGCCAGGTACAGCTTCTGGCCTTCCTTCACTTCGAACGCCGGGTACCAGGCGTCGATGTTGCGCACGGTCAATGCGCGGAACTGGCCCGGGGCATGCACATCGGTCAGCAGCGAGTTGCGCAGCGCCTGCTCGCGGCTCTTGCTGCGCCACGCCTGGGCGAAGCCGAGGAAGAAGCGCTGGTCCGGGCTGAAGCCTTCCAGGGTCTGGCCCGGCTTGCCCTGCAGCGACAGCTGGTAGGCATCGTAGGCGGTACCCAGGCCAGCCACGTCGGCGATGTTCTCGCCCAGGGTCAGCTTGCCGTTCACGTGCACGCCGGGGAACGGCTCGTAGCTGCTGAACTGCGCGGCCAGCGCATCACCGGCGGCGTTGAACTGCTTCAGGTCCTCGGCGGTCCACCAGTTGTGCAGCTTGCCGGTCTCATCGAACAGCGCGCCGGCGTTGTCGAAGCCGTGGCTGATCTCGTGGCCGATCACCGCACCGATCGCACCGTAGTTCACCGCGTCATCGGCAGCGCCGTCGAAGAACGGCGGCTGCAGGATCGCGGCCGGGAACACCAGGCGGTTCTCCAGCGGCACGTTCATCGCATTGATGGTCTGCGGCAGCATCGCCCACTCGCTGTGGTCGACCGGCTTGCCCAGCTTGGCGATGTTGCGCTGGTACTCGAACAGCTCGGCGCGCTGTGCATTGCCCAGCGGGTCATCACGGCGGATCTCCAGGCCGGTGTAGTCGCGCCACTTCTCCGGATAGCCCATGCCCACGGTCAGGCCCGTGACCTTGGCCTTGGCATGCGCCTTGGTCTGCGGCGACATCCACGACAGCGCGTCGATGCGCTTGGCAAAAGCGGCGATGATGTTCTTCGCCATCTCGTCCGCACGCTCCTTGGTCCTGGCGTCGAAGTGCTTTTCGACGTAGCGCTTGCCGATCGCTTCGCCGACGGCATGGTTGGCATCGTCCACCGCGCGCTTCCAGCGGTCGCTCTGCTGCGGCGTGCCGCTCAGCGCGGTGCCATGGAAGGCGAAGCGGGCATCGGCGAACTTCTTCGGCAGGTAGGCGGCGGCACGGTCCAGCGCGTGGAACGCCAGGTAGTCCTTCCAGGCGTCCAGCGGCTCGGTGGCGACCAGCCTGGACAGGCCGGCCACGGCCTTGGGCTGCCACACGATGAAGTCCTGCTGGTTGCCCAGCGCGGCCGCATCGAGGAAGGCGTTCCAGTCCAGGCCCGGCGCCTTGGCGTTGAAGTCGGCCTGGGTCCAGGGGTTGGCGCCCTTGGTCACGTCGTTGGTTTCTTCCTGGGTGGCATGCGCCTGCGCGATCTTCGTTTCCAGCGCGAGGATGCGCTGCGCCTTGCCGGCCGGGTCGGCGACGCCGGCCAGCTGCAGCATCTGCGCGATGTAGGCCTGGTACTGCTTGCGCAGTTCGGCCATGCGGCCATCGCCCAGGTAGAAATCGCGGTCGGGCATGCCCAGGCCGCCCTGCACCAGGTACGGCGCGGTGCGATCCGGCTGCAGCATGTCCACCGACACCCACAGGCCGAACAGGCGGTCGGTGTAGAAGTTGGTGGCGTTGAGCAGGTCGACGTCGGCGCGCAGGTCGCCGCCGAGTGCGCGGGCCAGCCCGGCCTTGTCGGCGATCGCATCGATGGCCTTCAGCTGCGGCTGCACCGGCGCCAGACCGTGCTGCTCGATGCCGGCTTCGTCCATGTAGGCGGCGTAGTAGTCGCCGATCAGCTTGTCGTCGCCGCTGGCCTGGGTGTTGCCGGCGGCCCCTTCCAGGATGGCGCGGGTGTCGGCCAGGGTCTTCTCGGCAATGACATTGAAGCTGCCGAAGCGCGAGCGGTCGGCCGGAATCTCGGTGTTCTTCACCCAGGTGCCGTTGGCGAAGCCGAAGAAGTCGTCGCCGGCGGCGATGCTGCGGTCCATGCCGCTGGCATCGAAGCCGAAACTGCCCAGCATCGGCTTGGCCGCAGCGGGGGCGGCATCGGCCGGCGCGGTGGCACCGACGGCCGGGTCGGCCGGGCGGTCACAGGCGGCCAGGGACAGGCTGGCAACAATGGCCAGCGCCAGGGTGGGACGGCGCAGCTTGGACATGGACTTCTCTTGCAGCGGAAAACCCCAAGTCTAATCCGCTCCGGCGCCACTGGCCGCCCCCCTGCGGGGCCCGCCCTGTGCAGGATCTGGCTGAACGTGCGGATGCGATCTTCACGCCGTCACCGGGGTGGTGCATGCTGGACCCTCGAGCCCTGCGCGGACACGGGGAGGTGGCCATGCAGGACGGGGTCAGGCGTCAAGAATGGCGTCCGCCGGCCGTTGAGGTCGGGGACGTGGAGGATTCGTTCGCGCATGAAGCCAGCCGACTGCACAAGGAACATCAACCGATGCCCGCGCTGAAGCGGGCGTTGGCCCGGCCGCTGCGCGCCATCACCTGGGGCGGTGTGCTGCTGGGCGTACTGCTGGTGACCGGTCTGGCCCTGATGCTGGTCAACGACCACCACCGCCGCCTGGAAGCGGCGCAGCGGCAGAGCCGCGCGCTGGCGGTGGGCAGCGAGCGCCTGCTGGCGCTGGAGCTGCGCAACCTGGAGCGGGCCATGACCGGCATCGCCGCCGACGCCGCGGAACTGTTCCGCAGCGTGCCGGCACAGGCGCCGGCCTTGCTGGATGCCTCCATCGGCGGCGTGCTGGGCCGGCACGCCGAACTGCACAGCATCGTGGTGCTCGACAGCTATGGCCGCGCATTGACGGCCGGCAAGGGCGACCTGCAATTGCCGTTGTGGACCGATCCGCAACGGCGCGGCTCGGGCAGCGCGCTGTACATCGGCCCGCCGCAGCGTGCCAGCGACGGGGGCTGGGTGGTCCCGCTGGCGCTGCCGATGGCCGATGGGCGCTGGCTGCTGGCACGGCTGCGCTGTGGCGAACTGCAGCGCATCGTCGGCGGCCTGGATGTCGGTCCCAACGGATTGGTCTCGATCAGCGATGCCCAAGGCTACATGCTGGCCCGCGTACCCGATCCGCATGGCACGGTGGGCCGCCGCTACGACCTGCCGCGCCGGGACCTGCTCGGCACGCAGTCAGTGGTCGAGCTGGGCAGCATGCCCGGCGTCGTCGACGGCGTGCCGCGCATCCTCACCATCAGCACGCTCGAACGCAGCCCGCTGGCGGTGCAGGTCGGCCTGGCCGACGAAGATGTACTCGCACCGTGGTGGCCGTACCTGAAGGCGTCGGTGGCGATCGTACTGGCCTACATCGCGGTGTTGCTGGTACTGCTGTACGCCGTGCGCCGCAGCACCCGCAGCCAGCAGGCGATGGCCGAGGAACTGAAGACGGGCCACGCCGAGCTGCGCCTGGCGCACCAGGTCGGGCGTGTCTGCACCTGGTACGTGGATGAGGACGCCGCGCTGCTGCGCTGGTCGCCGCTGGCCCGCGAGATCTTTGGGGTACAGACCGACGCCTTGCCGGTCGCGGATTTCTTCGCGCGCGTGCATCGCGATGATGCCGCGCGCCTGCAGCAGGCCTTTGACCAGGCCTTCGCCGGCAGCGCTGTGCTCGACCAGGTGTTCCGCCTGGTACTGCCCGGGGGCGAGGTGCGCTGGGTCGGCGCGCGCGGGCAGCGGGTGGAAGTGGCCGACAGCGAGCGGCGCATGATCGGTGCGCTGACCGACCTGAGCGAACGCTATCAGGCGCGCGAGCAGATGAGCGAAGTGGAACGCCGCTTCCGCCTGCTGTTCGACCGCAATCCGGCACCGTTCTGGGTGTTCGACCCGGATACGCTGCGCTTCATCGAGGTCAACGACGCTGCAGTGCGCCAGTATGGCTACAGCCGCGACGAGTTCCTGGCGATGAGCATCCTCGACATCCGCCCGCGCGAAGGCTGGGACGAAGTGCGTGGTGCCATCCAGCGGGCGCAGGTGGGCGATCCCCCCGACGCGACCGTGCGCCTGCACCGGCGCAAGGACGGCAGTGTGTTCGAGGTGCGCGCACACCTGTCCAAGCTCGACTTCGACGGGCAGCCCGCGTGCCTGGTGCTGGCCGAGGATGTCAGCGAGCGGCTGGCCTACGAGCGCGACCTGGCCTACCAGGCACGGCACAACCCGGCCACCGGCCTGCTCAATGTGCGCGCCCTGACCGAACAGCTGGACGAGCAGGAGGAGGGCTACACCATCGCCTTCGTGCAGCTGCGCGGGCTGCAGCTGGTGGCCGATACGCTGGGCCGCGAGATCGGCGATGCGGTGCTGCAGTCGATGGCGACCCGGCTCGGGGGCCTGGGCGCACGCTGTGGCACGCTGGCGTTCCAGCCGGCCGAGGATTTCGTCTTCGCCATCGGTGCCGAGCACGATACCCAGCGCGTGCTGGACGACCTGCTGCAGATCGTGTCGGCGCCGATGCGCGGCAAGGACTCGCTGCACCAGTTCGAGCCGCGCATCGGCGTGGCCGTGCACATCGCTGGTGACGGGCACACGGCCGAGCAGGTGATCGGCATGGCCGCGCAGGCCGCGCATGCGGCGCGCGCCGAGGGCAACGTGGTGGTCTGGTTCGACGCGGCCGTGACCACGCGCCTGGCCGACCGCCTGCGCCTGGCCGGGCGCATCCATGCCGCCATCGACAACGAATTCCAGCTGTATTTCCAGCCGATCCGGCATGCCGGCGATGGCAGCCCGGCAGCGCTGGAGGCACTGCTGCGCTGGCCGCAGGCCGATGGCAGCTTCATCCCGCCCAACGAGTTCATCCAGCTGTGCGAGGACACCGGGTTGATCCTGGCGCTGGGCCGCTGGGTGATCCGCGCGGCGGCGAAGGCGCAGCGCCGTCTGGTCGAGGCCGGGTGGGGTGAGTTGCCGATCGCGGTCAACGTGTCGGCGGTTCAGTTCTTCAACAGCGACCTGGTGGCCGAATTCACCCGTGCCCAGCAGGATTTCGGCCTGGCCCGTGGCGCGCTGCACGTGGAGCTGACCGAGAGCAGCCTGATGCGCAAGCCGGCACAGGCGATGCAGACCATGCAGCGCCTGCACGAGCAGGGCATCCGCGTGTCGCTGGATGATTTCGGCACCGGCTATTCCAGCATGTCCTACCTGCAGCACCTGCCGCTGGACATCCTGAAGATCGACCGCAGCTTCGTCGCCGACGTGGAAACCAATCCACGCAATGCCTCGATCTGCCGCGCGCTGCTGTCGCTGGGCCACAGCATGGGCCTGACCATCATCGCTGAAGGCGTGGAGACGCCGGGGCAGCTGGACTGGCTGGCTGCGCATGGCTGTGACCAGGTGCAGGGCTACCTGTTGGGGCGGCCGGCGCCGCTGGAACAGATCATCGACGCGCTGGATGAGGTCCCCGCCTGATCGGGTTTCGTATGTGCCGGCCGGCGGCCGGCACTACCCGATCGAAGCATGACGGGGTTTCGTATGTGCCGGCCAGCGTCCGACACTACCCGACCGAAGCATGACGGGGGTTCGTATGTGCCGGCCGGCGGCCGGCACACCCGACCGAAGCACGACGGGGCTTCGTATGTGCCGGCCAGCGGCCGGCACTACCCGACCGAAGCATGACGGGGTTTCGTATGTGCCGGCCGGCGGCCGGCACTACCGGCAAGCGCCAGACTCGGCTACACCCC
The DNA here is from genome assembly GCF_059370495.1 of Stenotrophomonas sp. YJH_SMC_69. NCBI lineage: Bacteria > Pseudomonadati > Pseudomonadota > Gammaproteobacteria > Lysobacterales > Lysobacteraceae > Stenotrophomonas > Stenotrophomonas sp. YJH_SMC_69. The sequence goes on from NZ_JCAFTS010000004.1 coordinate 134,221, forward strand.
GGCGTCCACCAGATGGTCGATGAAACTGCGCACCTTCGGTGCCAGGTGGCTGCGGCTGGTATAGACCGCGAAGATGCCGATCGGCGAGGCCTCCCATTCCGGCAGTACGCGCACCAGGCGGCCATCGGCCAGCGCGTCTTCCAGCAGGAAGTCGGGCTGCAGGATGACGCCCATGCCGGCGATCGCCGCTTCACGCAGCACGTCGCCGTTGTTGGCGTGCAGCAGGCTGTTCACCGCTACTTTCACTTCGCCGCCCGGCCCCTGCAGCGGCCAGTGGTCACCGGCGGCCCAGTAGCTGTAGCCCAGGCACGCGTGCGCCTGCAGGTCCTGCGGGGTCTGCGGGGCGCCGCGTGCGGCCAGGTAGGCCGGCGCGGCGCACAGGCTCACCCGCGATTCGCCCAGGCGGCGGGCGATCAGGGTGGGGCCCGGCTCGCGGGTGATGCGGATGGCCACGTCGTAGCCTTCCTCGACCATGTCCACCAGGCGGTCGGACAGGGCCAGGTCCAGTTCCACCTGCGGAAAGCGTTCGCGGTAACTGGCCAGCAGTGGACCGAGGCGGGCGATGCCCCAACTGACCGGTGCATTGATGCGCAGCATGCCGGAGGGCTCCAGCGCCTGCGCGCCGATGCTGGCCTCCAGCGCGTCGAACTCGGCCAGCAGGCGCACGCATTGGGCGTAGTAGGCGGCGCCGGTGCTGGTGGGGCTGACCCGCCGCGTGGTGCGATGGAGCAGGCGGGTGGACAGGCGCTTTTCCAGTGCGGCGACCTGGCGGGTAACGCCGGCGGTGGACATGTCCAGGGCCTGGGCGGCGGCGCTGAAGCCGTTGCGCTCGACCACCGCCACGAACACGCGCATCGCCTCAAGGGTGTCCATTGTTGCGCCTTCTGAAATAAATACGGTCAATCGATCGTATTTATCGGCCTGTGAAGGCGCAATAACCTGAGCCCACTCCCTTCAAGGTGCTTTCCGATGCACGCCACGACCGCTCCTGTTTCGCCGCTGGCCCCGTATGGCGCCACCCTGCTGCGCCTGGCACTGGGCGTGCTGTTCCTGGTTCATGCGCTGACCAAGCTGCTGGTATTCACCCCGGCCGGCACGGCAGCATTCTTCGAGTCGCTGGGCCTGCCCGGCGTGCTCGGCTACCTCACCCTCGGCGTCGAGCTGGTGATCACTGTCGCGCTCCTGCTGGGCATCTATGCGCGCTGGGTGGGCCTGGTCGGCGTGCCGCTGCTGCTGGGCACCATCGTCACCGTGCACGGCGCCAACGGCTTCGGTTTCGCCAATGCCGGCGGCGGCTGGGAATACCCGGCGTTCTGGGCGCTGGCGCTGGTGGTGCTGTTCCTGGTCGGCGATGGCAAGTGGACCCTGCGTTCGCGCTGATCGCCGCCTGATCCTGCAACTGGAGAATTCCATGTCCCGCCTGCCTTCGCTGTACATCTCCCATGGTTCGCCGATGACCGCCCTGCATCCGGGCCAGGTCGGTGTGCGCCTGGCCGAGCTGGCGCGCGACCTGCCGCCGCCGCGCGCCATCGTGACGGCCTCGGCGCACTGGCTGGGCCGGCAGCCGCTGGTCGGCGCACATCCGCAGCCGCCGACGATCCACGACTTTGGTGGCTTCCCGCGCGCGCTGTTCGAACTGCAATACCCGGCGCCGGGTGATCCGGCACTGGCCGAAGAAGTGGCCGGCCGCATCGCCGCCGCAGGCCTGACAGTGGCCATCGACCCGCAGCGTGGCCTCGACCACGGCGCGTGGGTACCGCTGCGGCTGTTGTTCCCGCAGGCCGACATCCCGGTGGTGCCGGTGTCGATCCAGCCGCTGCTCGGCCCCGAGCATCAGTTCGCGCTGGGCCGCGCGCTGGCACCACTGCGCGAACAAGGCGTGCTGCTGGTCGGCTCGGGCAGCATCACCCACAACCTGCACGACTGGGGCGACTACCAGGACGGCAAGGAAGCGCCATACGTGCGGCCCTTCATCGAGTGGGTGGAGCAGCGGCTGGCCGCTGATGACCGCCAGGCGCTGTTCGATTACCGCCGGCAGGCCCCGTTCGCCGAGCGTGCGCACCCGACCGACGAGCACCTGCTGCCGCTGTTCTTCGCGATGGGAGCGGCCGGCGAGGGCGGTTTCGGCGCACGCCGCATCGACGCCGGCATCGATGCCGGCTTCCTGGCCATGGATCTGTACCGGTTCGACGGGGCATGAGCCGGGGCTGACGCGCGGCGGCCCCGGCCGTCGCGGTCAGGGCCGCATGTGGTAGTTTTTTCCGGGTTTCCGGCGCTGGCCCTCGTGCCTCCCCACGCGCCGCTTCCTGGAAGAAGCATGCATACCATTGAAGTCGTCCTGGCGATGCTGGTGGCCGTTGTCGCCAGCGGCTACCTGGTTCGCGTCCTCCCGTTCTCGCTGCCGTTGCCGCTGGTGCAGATCGGCCTGGGCGCGGTGATCGCCGGCGTGTTCAACCGCGGCCATGCGCTGGAGCCGGAAGTGTTCTTCCTGCTGTTCCTGCCGCCGCTGCTGTTCCTGGATGGCTGGCGCATTCCCAAGCAGGGCCTGTTCCGCGACAAGGGCGCGATCCTCGAACTGGCGTTCGGCCTGGTGGTGTTCACCGTGATCGGCGCCGGCCTGCTGATCCACTGGATGATTCCGGTGATGCCGCTGGCAGTGTGCTTCGCGCTGGCGGCCATCGTCTCGCCGACCGACCCGGTGGCGGTCGGGGCGATCGCCTCCAAGGCACCGATCCCGAAGCGCCTGATGCACATCCTGGAAGGCGAGTCGCTGCTCAACGATGCGTCCGGCCTGGTCTGCTTCCGTTTCGCGGTGGCCGCGGTGATGACCGGCTCCTTCTCGCTGGCCACGGCCTCGCTGACCTTCCTGTGGGTGGCGGTGGCCGGCCTTGCCGTGGGCGTGGCGGTCACCCTCGGCGTGTCCACCTTCCAGCGCTGGTTGTGGCGCCGCTTCGGCGAAGAGCCGGGTGCGGCGATGCTGGTCAACCTGCTGATTCCGTTCGCGGCCTACCTGCTCGCCGAAGAAATCCATGCCTCGGGCATCCTCGCTGCGGTCGCCGCCGGTATCGCGATGAGCTACGTCGAGCTGACCGGCCGTGTCTCCGGCAGCATGCGCGTGCAGCGCGCGGGCGTCTGGAACATGCTGCAGTTCAGCTTCAACGGCATCATGTTCGTGTTGCTGGGCGAGCAGCTGCCGGGCATCGTCGAGCGCGCCACCACCACCATGAACGAGTCCGGCCACCAGAGTGCATGGTGGCTGCTGGTATACGTGGTGGTGATCAACCTGGCGCTGATCCTGCTGCGCCTGCTGTGGGTATGGCTGTCGCTGCGCTGGAACCTGCTGCGCGCGCGCCGCCGTGGCCTGGAGCGGGGCGAGGCGCCGAACTGGCGCATCGTGGTGGCGACCTCGGTGGCTGGTGTGCGCGGCGCGATCACCCTGGCCGGTGTGTTGACCCTGCCGCTGTTCCTGCCCGATGGCAGTGCGTTCCCGGCGCGCGACCTGGTGATCTTTCTGGCCGCGGCGGTGATCCTGTTCTCGCTGATCGGCGCCAGCGTGGCGCTGCCGCAGCTGCTGAAGGGCCTGCAGCTGCCAGCCGATTCGGGCGAGCGCAAGGAAGAGGACCTGGCACGCAAGCTGTCCTCCAAGGCCGCGCTGGCCGGGGTCGAACGCATGCGCCAGCAGCTGGTGATGAACCAGAACACCGAGAACGTGCAGCTGTACAACGATGCTGCCTCGCGGGTGAGCCTGCTGTACCAGCGGCACTTGGAGAAAGACAACGACGGCCCCGACGTGGACCCGGAGAAGGTGCGGCGCATGGAGCTGGGCTACCGCCAGCTGCGCAGCGCGGGCCTCAATGCCGAGCGCGAGGAACTGTTCCGGTTGACCCGGCGCGGGGTGATCTCCGATGAGATCTCGCGGCGCCTGATCCGCAACCTGGACCTGCTGGAATCGCGCAAGCGCGAATGACGCCTGGGACCGGGCGTTGCTGACGCTGACGCCTATTCCGCCCTGCCATGTAGAGCCGAGCCCGTGCTCGGCTGCGCTTGCTTCAGGCGTCATGAACCCGGAACGAAAAGCAGCCGAGCACGGGCTCGGCTCTACATGCCGGTGCCGGTTATTCCGGCTTCTGGTCCAGGAAATACACCTCGACCTTGCCCTTGACCTTGATGGTCATCGGATTGCCGCGGCGGTCGCGGGCCTTGCCGGCCTGCACGCGGATCCAGCCTTCGCTGACCGAGTATTCCTCGACGTTGTCGCGCTCGACGTCGTTGAAACGCACGCCAACGCCGCGCTCCAGCGCCTGTGCATCATGGAAGGGGCTGGCCGGGTTGATCGCCAGGTGGTCGGGAGGGGTATCGCTCATCGCTTCATTCACAGTGACGGCCACCAAGGCCGGCTTCAGCGGCACAGGATAAACCGTAGAATGCGGGCCTGCCCCAGAGGACGTTCCGCCATGCCCGACAACAGCGACTATTTCGACTTCGAGGAAGACATCCACGACTTCGACGAGGAGGGCTTCGAGGCGCGGGTCTGGAACCTGCTGGTGCTGATCAACCCGGGCGACGAAGAGCTGGCCCTGCAGCAGTTCAACCGCTGGCGCGAGCACCTGTCCGAGGACGGGCAGCCGCTGGAAGCGGACAGCGACTGGCTGCCGGCCCTGTTCACGGCCATCGCCTGGCAGTCCGGTTTCGATGTGGAGCGCGATGACCTGGAATCGCTGCAGTCGGCGGTGAACGAGCTGTCGGCGCGCTTCAACCTGCAACTCGACTGGGGCGGCGACCTGGACGACGAGGACTTCGCCGAGGGCCTGGACGGCGTGCAGCTGATGTCCACCGCCTTCGACCGCCTGCGCGAGCACAACTACACGCTGTGGAGCGTGGATGCCGGCAGCGACGGCTTCACCGGCGTGATGGCGCTGACCCGCGACGACGACGCGATGCTGGCGCTGTGCTCGCTGCTGAACGTGGAAATCCGGCTGGGCAGCGACCCGTTCTGAGCGATGGGCCGATCCGCCGGGCACGACCCGGCGGGGACGATCTGCTGGGCGCGGCCTACGGCCGGTACTGCGCCCTGGCGTTGGCAATCACCGCTTTGACCAGCTCGCGGTCGGTGTGCCGGGAAATCGCCCGCGCACCGAGCGCTATTGCCTGTGCGCGCAGCTCGGCAGTGACGTCGTAGTGAGCACCGCTGGCCTTGTTCTGGAAGGCCCGCGGGGGAATGCCGAGCTGCGCCGCCATCGCGTGCAGCTCGGCCAGGGTGTCGGCCATCAGGTGCGCCCAGCGCTGTCCGCGCCAGGGATGCACCGCGTCATCGACGTAGACCGTCACCGCCGCGGCCGGTTCAGGCCTGCGGCTTGCTGTCGCTGTCAGCGGCCGGGGCGGCCTCGGCAGCGGCTTCTTCGGCCGCGTCGCCTTCGACGGCTTCGCCTTCTTCGCCCTCAGCGGCGTCGACGCCTTCGAATTCGGCAACCAGCTTGTCCAGGTATTCGTCAGCGGTCTGCTCGGATTCGGCAGCCAGGGTGTCCAGCAGCTTCTGCAGCAGTTCGGAGTACTCCAGGTTGACCTTGCGGCCTTCCTTTTCCTGCACGTTGGACAGGTGCTTGAGCATGGCCAGCATCGGCACCGGGTTTTCGGCGTTGCCCATGGTCTGGCCGCCGATGGCCAGCAGCCACTCACGGCCCTGCAGGCCGATGGCCGCTACCACCTGGCCGTCTTCGTTGGTCAGCACGGCATGGTTCTGCACCTGCTGCTGGGCATTCAGGCGGAGGAACGGGCGCTTGGCCTGCTGCTTCTTGCGCTTGTCGCGCTTGGCCTTGGAGTTCTGGGACATGGGGTGGGGTCACCTGGAAACGGAAAGACCGCCATTGTACCGGCCGCACACAGGCGGGGTCAGATCCCTTTCCATGGGAAAGGGATCTGACCCCGGTTCAATGTGCCACGGGCGCGGCCTCACCTTGCGCGGCCTGCACGTCCGGGTCGGCGGTGGGCGCCGACAGTCCCACCTGCGGGCCGGCACCGGCCAGGGCGGCCGCTTCGGCGGCCTGGGTCATCACCACGATGCTGATGCGGCGGTTGATCGGGTTCTGCGGGTCGGCCTTGTCGAACAGCACCGACGAAGACAGGCCGACCACGCGGGTGATCTTGCTGTCCTCCAGGCCACCGTCCACCAGCGCACGCCGTGCGGCGTTGGCACGATCGGCGCTCAGCTCCCAGTTGCCGTAGCCGCGCTCGGCCGAATAGGCGGTGATGTCGGTGTGGCCGGTCAGGCTGATCCGGTTCGGCACGTGGTTCAGGTAGTTGGCCAGCTCGTGCAGGATCTGCTGCGTATACGGCTTCAGCGTAGCGCTGCCGAGGTCGAACATCGGCCGGTTCTGCTTGTCCACGATCTGGATGCGCAGGCCTTCCGGGGTCAGGTCCAGCAGCAGCTGGTCCTTGAACGGCTCCAGTGCCTGGCTCCTGCTGATCGCTTCCTGCAGTTCCTTCATCAACGCTTCCAGCTGCTGCTTGTCGCGCTGCTGCTGGTCCACCGGCTGCGGCACCGCTTCCTTCTGGTTCTGGAAGGGATCGTTGCTGCTGCCGCGCGAGATGTCGGTGGCACCACCCAGCTTGATCATCGAGGTGCTGGCGCCGCCCGGGCCGGCCATGCCGGGCGCCGGCGTGGCGTTCTGCCCGCTCAGCGGGCTGGGGTTGCGGAAGTACTCGGAAATGGCCGCACGGTCGTTCTTGTTGGTGGTGGCCATCAGCCACAGCACCAGGAAGAACGCCATCATCGCGGTCACGAAGTCAGCATAGGCCACCTTCCACGAACCGCCATGATGGGCGGCGTGGCCGGCCTTCTTGACCCGGCGGACGATGACAGTGGGCTTGGTCTCGGCCATGGTTTACTTGACCGTCTTCAGGTGCTGCTCGAAATCGGAGAAGGCCGGGCGCACGTTCGACGGCAGCGTCTTGCGGGCGAATTCCAGCGCGATCTTCGGGTTGTAGCCGCGCAGGCAGGCCAGCAGGGCGGTCTTGACCGATTCATAGATGCGGCTGTCCTGCTCGGCGCGTGCCTCCATTGCTGCCGCCATCGGGCCGACGAAGCCGTAGCCCAGCAGGATGCCGAGGAAGGTACCGACCAGCGCGCCGGCCACGTGGCCACCGACCTCGACGATGTCACCGCCGATCGAGCCCATGGTGATGACGATGCCGAGCACCGCCGCGACGATGCCGAAACCGGGCAGTCCGTCGGCGACCTTGGTCAGCACCTGCGACGGCGCCATGGCCTCGGCGTGGTGCTTTTCCAGTTCCAGCTCCAGCAGCGGCTCCAGCTCGTGCGGCTCGATGTTGCTGCCGATCATCAGGCGCAGGCAGTCGGTGATGAAGTCGATCAGGTGGTGGTCGGCCTGCACCTTGGGGTAGTTGGCGAACAGGGCGCTCTCGGCCGGCCGCTCGACATGGTCTTCCAGGGCCATGAAGCCTTCGCGGCGGGCCTTGTTGAGCAGTTCATAGAGCAGGCTGAGGACATCGATGTAGTCCTGCTGCTTGTAGCGCGGGCCCTTGAACACGCCGACCATGGCCTGCAGGGTCTGCTTGACCGTCTTGGCCGGGGTGCCGACCAGGAACGCACCCAGTGCGGCACCGCCGATGATGACCAGTTCGTAGGGCTGCCAGAGGGCACCCAGGCGGCCGTGGGCACCGAGGTAGCCCCCGATCACGCTGATGATGACGACCAGGAATCCAACGATGATGAGCATGGGGCGACGCAAGGAGAGGGGATATCTCCTTGTCGGCCCGTCACCCGGTTTTCTGAAGAGGGAATTCTGTGAAATCGGTCAGCGGGGTGTTTCAGCCCGCCACACCGCTTTCCGCGCCGCCACGCTGCAACGGGTCGGGCCAGGGCTCGCCATTGCCGGTGAACGAAAGTGAGACGGAGTTCAGGCAGTGGCGCTCGTAGGTGGGCGGCGGACCATCCGGGAATACGTGGCCGAGGTGGCTGCCGCAGCGCGCGCAGGTGATCTCGGTGCGCACCATGCCATGGCTGGTATCGCGGATCTCGCGCACGTGCGCCGGGTCGAACGGGGCGAAGAAGCTGGGCCAGCCGGTGCCGGAATCGAACTTGGTGCTGGAGCGGAACAGCGGCAGCGCGCACAGCCGGCAGCAGTAGACGCCCTCGCGCTTGTTGTCCAGGAACACGCCGCAGAACGGCGCTTCGGTACCGTGCTGCAGCAGCACGCGGCGCTCTTCGCTGCTGAGGCCGGCGATCAGCGCCTCGGTCTGGGTGGCAGTGGGGGGCGTCAGGTCGAAGGCAGTCATGCCGGCTCTCCGTGGGGTCGATGGCCTGGGGATGCCGGAAAACGTGGGGGTGCCGGCGCGCGCTTGCAAGTGTGACGGCCGTTCATGGGCGGCACACAGGTGCAGGCGCAAGGTAAATGCGATCCACGCCGGAGCGTGCCATGAAACCGACCCTTCCCCTGCTGCTGATGGCCCTGTTGCCCACGTTGGCGCTGGCCCAGGTGCCTGCTGCCGACCCGACGGTCACCCGCAGCGCGACCACCGTGGCTCCGGCGCCGGTGGTACCGCCGCCGCAGGCCGCACGCCCCCAGCCGCAGGTGCTGCCGTCGCCGCAGCCGGCGCAGCCGATCAGGTCCACGGGTCCTGCCCGGATTGCGCCCACCCCGGCGCCGAGGCCGGCCGACAAGGTCTATGACCGCAATGGCCGCATCGTGCCTGGCGTGCGCCCGGCTGGCCCGAACCGGGTGTTCGATTCGCGTACCGGCCGCTATTACGACAGCGTGCCGGCCGGCGATGGGCAGCAGATCAAGCGCTGACCTCGGATGCCAGGCAAGGGTGGCAGCTTCCACACACTGCACGGCCTGAACGCACGAAAACAACATCCTGCCGATCACTGCTTTTTCGCCTGCGATTAACCGTGCCGGGACCACCGTGGCCCTGCGCCGGCATTCCGCCGCCGCATGTCCTTTGTCCAATGGATCGCGATCATGAAAAACCAGCAGAACCGTCATCCCGGCAAGGAACCGCAGGGCCGCAACCCGCAGCATCAGCAGCAACAGCAACAGATGGAACCGCAGCAGCCGCACAAGGGTGGCAAGCAGCAGGAACAGCGCTCGCAGAAGCATCCGCAGCAGCGCTGACTGTCGACATGACCGGGGTCAGAGCCCGCTGCGCGGGATCTGACCCCTTGCCTGACCCCGATCGGGGCCGGATCCCGCAACGCGGGCTCTGACCCCAACCTGCGACCGCCTCAATCCGGAATCGGCAGGCTCAGCGTTTCCTTCACTTCTTCCATCACGATGTAGCTTTTGGATTCACGCACATGCGGCAGTGTCAGCAAGGTGCTGCCGAGCAGCTTGCGGTAGGAGGCCATCTCACTGATCCGCGCCTTCAGCAGGTAATCGAAGTCGCCCGAGACCAGATGGCACTCGAGCACATTGGGCAGCTTCAGGGCGGCGCGCCGGAACTCTTCGAAGATGTCACCGGACTTGTAGGCCAGGCTGATCTCCACGAACACCAGCAGGCTGGCCTTCACCGCCGCCGGGTCCAGGTGGGCGTGGTAGCCGGTGATCACCGCTTCGCGCTCGAGCCGGCGCACGCGCTCGGTGCACGGGGTGGTCGACAGGCCGACCCGCTCACCCAGTTCGGTGAAGGAAATACGGCCCTCCGCCTGCAGGATGCGCAGGATCTTGCGGTCGATCTTGTCCAGTTCGCGGGTACGGGTGGCCATGGCCGTCAACCTTGGGGAATGAATTGCAGGAGAACATCCTGCCGGTTGATTTCAAATCAGGCAAATCAACTGGGATTGGCTGTCTATACTTCCCCAATTATGGTCCCGGCACGCTCCAGTGCAGGGAATGATCGGGTTGGAGAAGTCCCATGCGAGTCCTAGTTCTCGGCAGCGGCGTGATCGGCACCACCAGTGCCTGGTACCTGCGACAGGCCGGGTTTGAAGTCACGGTCATCGACCGCCAACCCGGCCCGGCGCTGGAGACCAGCTTCGCCAATGCCGGCCAGCTGTCGTTCGGCTACACCTCGCCGTGGGCCGCCCCGGGCGTGCCGAAGAAGGCCATCGGCTGGCTGTTCGAGAAGCACGCGCCGCTGGCGATCAAGCCGGGCATGGACCTGGCCCAGTACCGCTGGCTGTGGCAGATGCTGCGCAACTGCACCCACGAGCGCTACGCGATCAACAAGGCGCGCATGGTGCGCATGTCCGAGTACAGCCGCGACTGCCTGAACGAGCTGCGCGCGCAGATCGGCATCGAGTTCGAAGGCCGCGACCTGGGCACCACGCAGCTGTTCCGCACCCAGCAGCAGCTGGATGCCTCTGCGCAGGACATCGAGATCCTGGCCCAGTACGGCGTGCCGTACGAGGTGCTGGACCGCGCCGGCATCATCCAGGCCGAACCGGCCCTGGCCCATGTCGACGGCCTGGTCGGCGCGCTGCGCCTGCCGCGTGACCAGACCGGCGACTGCCAGCTGTTCACCCGCCGCCTGGCGCAGATGTGCGTGGACGCCGGCGTCGAGTTCCGCTTCGACCAGGACATCACCGGCCTCGAGTTCGAGGGCGACCGCATCACCGGCGTGCGCATCGACGGCAAGCTGGAAACCGCCGACCGCTTCGTGGTCGCGCTCGGCAGCTATTCGCCGGCGCTGGTCGCACCGCTGGGCATGCGCCTGCCGGTGTACCCGCTGAAGGGCTATTCGCTGACCCTGCCGATCACCGACCCGGCGATGGCGCCGACCTCGACCATCCTCGACGAGAGCTACAAGGTGGCGGTCACCCGCTTCGACGACCGCATCCGCGTCGGTGGCATGGCCGAAGTGGCCGGTTTCGACCTGTCGCTGTCGCAGCGTCGTCGCGAGACCCTGGAGCTGGTGGTCAGCGACCTCTACCCGAAGGGCGGCGACCTGTCGCGCGCACAGTTCTGGACAGGCCTGCGCCCGGCCACGCCGGACGGCACGCCGGTGATCGGCGCCACGCCGTTCCGCAACCTGTACCTCAACACCGGCCACGGCACCCTGGGCTGGACCATGGCCTGCGGCTCGGGCCGTTACCTGGCCGACCTGATGAGCGCGCGCCAGCCGCAGATCAGCACCGAAGGCCTGGATATTTTCCGCTACGGCCAGTACGGTCACGCCCCGCAACATGAGAACCGCACATGCGTCCTGCCCGCGCGCTGATCGATCTGGGCGCCCTGCGCAGCAATTACCGGCTTGCCCGTGAACTGGGCGGTGGCAAGGCCCTGGCGATCATCAAGGCCGATGCCTATGGCCATGGCGCGGTGCGCTGTGCACAGGCGCTGGAAGGCGAGGCTGATGGTTTCGGCGTGGCCACCATCGAAGAGGCGCTGGAACTGCGCCAGGCCGGGATCCGTGCGCCGATCCTGCTGCTGGAAGGCATCTTCGAACCCAGTGACATGGCGCTGGTGGCCGAGCACGATTTCTGGTTCGCGGTGGGCTCGCCGTGGCAGCTGGAAGCGCTGGTCGCATTCGACAGCCCGCGCCCGCTGACCGTGTGGCTGAAGCTGGACAGCGGCATGCATCGCCTCGGCCTGGACGTGGACAGCTTCCGCGCCGCGCATGCACGCCTGTCGGCGCTGCCGCAGGTCGAGCGCATCGTGCTGATGACCCACCTGGCGCGTGCCGACGAGCTGGACAGCGAACGCACCCATGAACAGGCGGCGACCTTCGCGCGCGCCATCGACGGCCTGGACGGCGAGACCAGCGTGTGCAATTCGCCGGCACTGCTGGGCTGGCCGGATGTACGCAGCGACTGGGTGCGCCCGGGCCTGATGCTGTACGGCGCCAATCCGCTGCCGGACAACACCGCGCTGACCGAGCGCCTGCGCCCGGTGATGACGATGCAGTCGAAGGTGATTGCCGAGCGCTGGATCGAGGCCGGTGAGCCGGTGGGCTATGGCGCACGCTTCGTGGCCAAGGCGCGCACCCGCGTGGGCGTGGTCGCGCTTGGCTATGCCGACGGTTATCCGCAGTTCGCCCCCAACGGCACGCCGGTACTGATCGATGGCCAGCCCGGCGTACTGATCGGGCGCGTGTCGATGGACATGCTGACGGTGGACCTGACCGCGCATGCGCAGGCCGGCATCGGCAGTGTGGTGGAACTGTGGGGTTCTGCGCCGACGCTGTCGGAACTGGCGCCGCGCTGCGGCGTGAGTGCCTACCAGCTGCCGTGCGCGGTCAAGCGCGTGGCGAAAGTCTACGTGTAGAGCCGAGCCCGCGCTCGGCTCTGGTAGCAGCCGACCTTGGTCGGTACCGTGCAATGCGTGTCGACCAAGGTCGACACCTGCCGGTGGGTAGAGCTGCCCGGAATCATCGTGCAGCAGTAGCCCGCGTGCTCAGCTCGCGCTTCACCCAGTCGTCGATCAGGCGCTTCTCGTAGCGCAGCGGATCGCTGTCGCTCTTCAGCCCCAGGTTGTGCAGGTAGCCGGTGTCGCTGAGCTTGGCTTCTCCCTCATCGACGATGCGACCACTGGCGTCCTTCAGCGTGTACTGCAGGGTGATCCGCGGCGGATAGATGTCGCGCATGATCCGGATGTCGCTGCCGCGCGGGCCGTGCCAGGGCTCGTAGTCGCCGGCGCGCTTGATGTCGACCAGGGTCACGTCCAGGGTCTGCCCGGGCTGCAGCGGCTTGGCCGCCGTGGTCTGCACGTAGCTGGCCAGCTGCTGCACCCAGTTGCCGCGTTCGGCCTCGAAGCGGTTGGTGCTCTGGCGGATTTCGGTGAATCCGGCTGGATCGTCCCACTTCACGCTGACCGGGCCATTGGCCTGCAGCGCGCGGGGCGCATCCGGATCGGTGACGGCGCGCGGCGCGGCGTTCGCGCTGCCCGCCATGAGGGCGCCTGCCAGCAGCAGGGCAGTGGCCAACGAGCGGTTCATGACGGTCTCCTGCGCCCCATCGACGGGGACGATGCGATTTATAGATCGAGTGTGATCCCGCTTTCCAGCCACCGCAACGGCCGATTGCGACACCGACAAGAGCGGTTGCCGCCAATTCATCGTCGTCAACCATGACTGACGGCGCTTGACGCTGTGAATACGCGCTTTGGAAGATGCTGTGCTTCCAATCCGGCCCGTCCAGACGCCCTTGTCCACACTGCCGCCCCTCGTGGAGCGCCCACCGATGATGGTGCAGGCGCCCGAACCCGACCTGCATCATGGCGTGCTTGAGCGCATCAACGCTGGTTTCTGCGTGATCCAGGTGCTGTTCGAGGGCGATCGTGCGGTCGACTATCGTTTCCTCGAGGTCAACGATGCCTTCGAGCGCCACACCGGGCTGAAGGATGCGCGTGGACAGCGCATGACCGAGCTGGAACCCAACCATGAGCAGGACTGGTTCCGCATCTACGGCGAGGTCGCACGCAGCGGCCGTCCTGCCCAGTTCGAGATGGAAGCGCGTGCGCTGGGTCGTTCGTTCGCGGTCGATGCGGTGCGCGTGGGCCGGCCGGGCGAGGACAAGGTCGGCATCCTGTTCTTCGACATCACTGCACGCAAGCAGATGGAAGTGGAGCTGGGCGAGAGCGAAGCGCGCTTCAGCGCGCTGGCCGACGGCCTGCCGATGCCGGTGTGGGTGCTCGACGAGCGCGGCCATGCCCGTTTCGTCAACAGCGCCTTCAGCGAGTTCTTCGGTGGCGACGAGACGCGTGTGCCGGAAGATGTCTGGCGCGGCCTGGTGCATCCGGACGATGCGTCGGTATTCGAATACGAACTGCAGGAAGCGCTGAAGGCACAGCGTTCGATGCACGCGCTGGTGCGTGCGCGGCGCGCCGATGGCCAGTGGCGTTGGCTGGAGATGAACGCACGCCCGCGTTTCTCGCGGATGGGCCGCTTCATCGGCCTGGCCGGCAGCAGCCCGGACGTGACCGAACGCCGCGAGATCGAACTGGCCCGCGAGGAACTGCTGCAGTCCGAGCGTGCCGCGCGCAGCGCTGCGGAGAACATGGCGCGGCTGAAGGACGAGTTCCTGGCCACGCTGTCGCATGAACTGCGTACGCCGCTGACCACCATCCTCGGGTGGAGTGAGCTGCTGCTGCAGCGCGTGGACAACACCAGCCCTCTGTACAAGGGCCTGAACGTGATCGCCAACAGCGCCGGTGCGCAGAAGCGGCTGATCTCGGACATGCTGGACCTCAGCAGCATGCTGCTGGGCAAGGTGCAGCTGGAGGTGGAAGTGCTGGACCTGCGCACGGTGCTGGGCGAGGCCATCGGCGCGCAGGAACTGGTGGCCGAAGGCAAGGCACTGGACGTGCACCTGCAGCTGCCCGAACAGCCGAGCCTGGTGCTGGGCGATGCCACGCGCCTGCAGCAGGTGTTCTGGAACCTGCTCTCGAACGCGATCAAGTTCACCCCGGCTGAAGGCCGCATCGACCTGCAGCTGCGGGCCGACGGCAACCACTGGGAGATCACCGTGCGCGACACCGGTGATGGCATCGCACCCGAATTCCTCAATCACCTGTTCAGCCGCTTCCGCCAGGCCGATGGCACCACCACCCGGCGCCATGGTGGACTGGGACTGGGCCTGGCGATCGTGCAGCAGCTGGTCGAACTGCATGGCGGCACGGTCGCCGCGGCCAGCGAGGGGCACGGCCATGGCGCTACGTTCACCGTGCGCCTGCCGCAGCACCTTCCCGATGCCGAGCGGCGCCCGCTGCGCGAAGTGATCAGCGGGCCGATCCTGGAACCGGTGATCGTCGAGCCGTATCCGCTGCGCGGCATGCACGTGCTGGCGGTGGAAGACCAGCCGGAAGTGCTGGAGTACCTGCGGCGCATGCTGGAAGAGCAGGGCGCCAGCGTGTCGGCGGCCAGTTCGGCCGGTGAGGCGCTGGCGTTGCTGGCCGACACCGGCCATCTGCAGTACCACGTGATGCTGACCGACATCGGCATGCCGGGCATGGATGGTTATGGCCTGGTGCGCACGCTGCGCGAGGACATGGGCGTGGATGCCACGACCCTGCCCGCGGTCGCCGTCACCGCGCTGGCGCGTGCCGATGACCGCCGCCGTGCGCTGGCGTCGGGTTTCCAGGAACACGTGGCCAAGCCGTACTCGGTGGCGCAGCTGGTGGCTGCGGTACGCAAGGTGCAGGTACCCCGCGCCGACAGCGCGCTGCACTGAGCATTCACGGCCGATCGGCGACCCTGCATGCAGGAGGTCGCCGATGTCCCGCATAGCTCCCCGTATCCATACCGATCCGGCGCAGATCGCGCGCTTGGAAGCCCTGCTGCCGCAGCTGGAAGGCGAAACGCAGGTGGAACTGATTCTGCACGATGGCCGCCGCCTGCTCGGCACGGTGGCCGTGAGGCCAACCGTGCAGCAGTACCGCAACGTCGCTGGTGATGAAGGCAGCAACGGCCAGTTGCGCCTGGATGACTACGACACGCCGGTGCAGCAGCACCATGTGTGGCTGGACGAGATTGCCAGCATCAACCGCCTGCCACCCAAGGCGCCTTGATCCGATGTAGAGCCGAGCCCACGCTCGGCTGCGCCGTCGCCCGAGCGTGGGCTCGGGCGCTACCGGTGTGTCAATGCTCGAACAAGGTCGGCGTCGCTTCGAACCGGCGCGCGTAGGCGCGTTCTTCCGCCACCCGGGCCACCTCGTCATCGGCCAGGTCCGGTGCGCCATATACCGCATAGGCCACGGTGCCATCGGCGCCATGGCCGACCTGGTGCAGCCGGTAGCGCGAGTGCCCGCCGCCGGTGTCCTCGGGGTAGTGCACGGGCGGATGGCTGCCTTCCAGGTCCATTTCACTGTTGTCGACGACGCCACCGACGAACAAGGCTCGCATGCAGGTTCTCCTGGGTTTCCGGGGGAGCCTCTACCCTGAACGTTTCAATGTTTCTGGCAGATCAAGGCCCCGTTCGGGTTTCGCAAAGCGGCCTGCCGGGGCCGGCCCGGCCAAGCCGGTACAATGGACGGCCCTCACGCTTGAAGTACCCGCGCCGATGGCCTCCAGCGACGACGCCCCCCTGCAGACCCTGCTCCTGCCGTTCTCCCAAGGCGCCCTGCGCTGGCCGGAGGGCCCGGTGGCTTTCCTGCGTGCCCGCGATGGCTGGCCGCTGCGCGAAGCGGCCGGCAACCGCGAGCTGCACTGCGAACAGAGCTTTGCCCCGTTCGCGCAGCCGCTGCAGCAGGCCGCCGGCTGGACCGTCAGCGGCCAGCTGGACGATGTGGCCGGCAAGGGCCGTTACCCGCTGGTGCTGGTGCTGCCACCGCGCCAGCGTGAAGAAGCCCGTGCGCTGTTCGCCCGCGCGTTGGCGCTGGTCGCCGAGGGCGGCCGCATCGTTGCCTGCCAGGCCAACAACGAAGGCGCGCGCTCCGGTGAAGGCGACCTCAAGCAGCTGGCCGGTCTCGGCGGCTGCCTGACCAAGAACCACTGCCGCGTGTACTGGACCGCCCCGCTGCAGGGCCAGCACGACGCCGACCTGGCCAAGCGCTGGTCGGCGCTGGATGCGGTGCGCCCGATCATGGGCGGACGCTTCCTCAGCCGCCCGGGCGTGTTCGCCTGGGACCGCATCGATCCGGCATCGGCGCTGCTGGCCGAGCACCTGCCGGCCGACCTGGCCGGCCGCGCCGCCGACCTTGGCGCAGGCTACGGCTATCTCTCGCGCGAGCTGCTGGAACGCTGCCCGAAGATCACCGCGCTGGACCTGTACGAGGCCGAGCAGCGTGCGCTGGCCCTGGCCGAACTGAACCTGGCGCCGCCGCCGCGCGCGCTGCCGCTGCGCTTCCTGTGGCGCGACGTCACCGCCGGCATCGAGCCGGGCTACGACGTCATCATCAGCAACCCGCCGTTCCACACGCCGTCGCGTGCCGACCGCCCGGACATCGGCCAGCGCTTCATCGCCGTGGCCGCGCAGGCGCTGCGCCCGGGCGGGCGCCTGTACGTGGTGGCCAACCGCCATCTGCCGTACGAGCACACCCTCAACGACAGCTTCGGTGCGGTGCGCGTGGTCGCCGAGCGCGACGGTTTCAAGCTGGTTGAAGCAGTGAAGGGGAAGGGCAAGTGAAGCTGGTCAAGCTGATCGCCAACCTGGGCTATGGCAGCCGCAAGCAGGTGCAGTGGATGTTCCGCGAAGGCCGCGTCACCGACGCCGACGGTGAGGTGCTGTACGCCGATGACCAGGTGCCGCACGAGGCGATCCGCGTCGATGGCGAGCCGCTGGACCCGCCGGTGGGGCTGTCGATCGCGCTGCACAAGCCCGCCGGCTACACCTGTTCGACCAAGGACACCGGCCGCCTGATCTACGACCTGCTGCCGCCGCGCTTCCGCGACCGTGATCCGGTGCTGTCCACGGTGGGCCGCCTCGACCGCGAGACCAGTGGCCTGCTGCTGCTGACCGACGATGGCGGCCTGCTGCACCGGATCATCTCGCCGAAGTCGAAGCTGCCGAAGGTCTACGAAGTCGAGTTGAGCGAGGACCTGCGCGGCGACGAAGTGGCGTTGTTCGCCAGCGGCACGCTGATGCTGGAGTCCGAGAAGACGCCCCTGCTGCCGGCTGAACTCGAAGTGCTGGAGGCGCGTCGCGCACGCCTGGTGCTGCATGAAGGCCGCTACCATCAGGTACGCCGCATGTTCGCCGCCACCGGCAACCACGTGCAGGCCCTGCACCGCAGCCGCGTCGGCGGGCTGGACCTGCAGGGGCTGGACGAAGGGCAATGGCGGCAGCTCACTTCCACCGACCTGGATACGTTGTTCGCTCCATGACCCCCTTCGCTGCGCTGCCGTTCCTGCCCGACGCCGTCATCTTCGACATGGACGGTTTGATGATCGACAGCGAGCGGGTCTCGCTGGCCTGCTGGAGCGAGGCCGCCGACGAATTCGGGCTGGGCCTGGAGGAAGCGGTGTTCCTGCGCATGGTCGGCCTCGGCGACCACGATACGCATGCGTTGCTGCGCGCGCAGGGCATCGAGGACAGCCTGATCGACGCGGTGGCGGCACGTTGCCATGAGCTGTACGAAGCACGCACGCAGACCGGGCTGCCGCTGCGGCCGGGCATCCTGGAGCTGCTGGAGCTGCTGAAGGCGCACGCGGTACCGCGTGCGGTGGCGACCACCACGCGGCAGCCGCGCGCCAACCGCAAGTTGGCGGCCGCAGGCCTGCTGCCGTACTTCGATGCCGTGATCACCAGTGGTGATGTGGCGCGGCCGAAGCCGGCGCCGGATATCTACCTGCTGGCCGCGCAGCGGCTGGGCCAGGCGCCCGAACGTTGCCTGGCGCTGGAAGATTCACCGGCCGGCACGCGGGCCGCACTGGCCGCCGGCATGACCGTGATCCAGGTGCCGGACCTGGTGCATCCGGATGAAGAGCTGCGCGCACTGGGCCACCGCATCGTCGGCTCGCTGGTGGACGCGCACGCCCTGCTGCTGCCGCTGCTGCCGAAGTAGCGGTGGCTGCCGACCTTGGTTGGCACTGAGCCGGGCATGGGCTCGGCTTCACATCTTCTGGTGGGTGCCGACCGTTGGTCGGCACACCTGTTCAATCACACCCGCCCGAACACCAGCGCAGCGTTGGTGCCACCGAAGCCGAAGCTGTTGGACATCACCGTGTCCAGCTTCTGCTCGCGGCTTTCGCGCAGGATCGGGAAGCTCTCCACCTTCGGGTCCAGCTCGCCGATGTTGGCCGAACCGGCGACGAAGCCATCGCGCATCATCAGCAGGCAGTAGATCGCCTCGTGCACGCTGGCCGCGCCCAGCGAATGGCCGGACAGCGCCTTGGTCGAGGACAGCGGTGGTACCGCATCGCCGAACACTTCACGGATCGCGTTGAGCTCGGTGACATCGCCCAGCGGGGTCGAGGTGCCGTGGGTGTTGAGGTAGTCCAGCGGGCGATCGACGCCCTGCAGTGCCATCTTCATGCAGCGCACCGCGCCCTCGCCGGACGGCGCGACCATGTCGGCGCCATCGGAGGTCACGCCGTAGCCGATCAGCTCGGCATGGATGTGCGCGCCACGCGCAACGGCGTGGTCGTAGTCCTCCAGCACCAGCATGCCGCCGCCACCGGCGATGACGAAGCCGTCGCGGTCCTTGTCGTACGGACGCGAGGCGCTGGCCGGGGTTTCGTTGAAGCTGGTCGACAGCGCGCCCATCGCATCGAACATCACGCTCATCGACCAGTGCAGGTCTTCACCGCCACCGGCGAACATGATGTCCTGCGCACCGTGGCGGATCATGTCCGCGGCAGCGCCGATGCAGTGCGCCGAGGTCGCGCAGGCGGCCGACAGCGAGTAGCTGACGCCCTTGATCTGGTAGGCCGTGGCCAGGCAGGCCGAGACCGTCGAGCACATTGTGCGCGGCACCATGTACGGGCCGACCTTGCGCACGCCACGTTCGCGCAGCAGGTCGACCGCGCCGATCTGCCATTCGCTGGAGCCGCCGCCGGAACCGGCGATCAGGCCGGTGCGCAGGTTGCTGACCTGCTCGGGGCTGAGCCCGGCATCGGCGATGGCATCGCGCATGGACAGGTAAGCGAAGGCCGCCGCGTCGCTCATGAAGCGCTTCTGCTTGCGGTCGATCAGCGCCTCCAGATCGAGGTCGACGCGACCGCCGACCTGGCTGCGCAGGCCTGCTTCGGCATGGTCGGCCAAGGCGGTGATGCCCGAGCGCCCTTCGCGCAGCGCGGCCGAAACGGTATCCAGATCATTGCCGAGGCAGGACGTGATGCCCATGCCGGTGATGACGACGCGACGCATCAGAAGCTCCCGGTTTCAGTGAACAGGCCGACGCGCAGGTCGCGCGCGCTGTAGATTTCGCGGTCATCCACGTACATGCGGGCGTCCGACTGGGCCATCACCAGCTTGCGGTTGATGACACGGCTGATGTCGATCTCGTAGCGCACGAGCTTGGCGTCCGGCAGTACCTGGCCGGTGAACTTCACCTCGCCGCAGCCGAGTGCGCGGCCCTTGCCGGGGGCACCCAGCCAGGTCAGGAAGAAGCCGGTCAGCTGCCACATGGCGTCCAGGCCCAGGCAGCCGGGCATGACCGGGTCGCCGATGAAGTGGCAGCCGAAGAACCACAGGTCCGGGCGGATATCCAGCTCGGCGCGTACCATGCCCTTGCCGTGCGGTCCGCCGTCCTCGTGGATGTCGGTGATGCGGTCGAACATCAGCATCGGATCGTTGGGCAAACGGCCGGCGGCGGTGCCGAACAGTTCACCGCGTGCGCTGGCCAGCAGCTGTTCGCGGTTGAACGCGTGGAGACGGGTCATGAAGCACAATCCTGGAAGCGGGGAAACAGGGAAACAAGCGTTCGAGGATGCCCGTGGAAACTGCGCCGATCAAACATTTCAACCGTACGCAACCGTAGTGTTTTCAATGGAATACGCGCATCCTGTTGATGTGCAACGACCATACTTCGGCGTGTGGCCCGTTCGACACGCCCCCGCCCTTTCCGCCTGACATGACCCGACTGCGCAAGATCATCCACGTCGACATGGACGCGTTCTACGCGTCGGTGGAGCAGCGCGACGATCCGTCACTGCGCGGCAAGCCGGTGGTTGTGGCATGGCGCGGCGCGCGCTCGGTGGTGTGTGCGGCGTCCTACGAGGCACGCGTGTTCGGCGTGCGTTCGGCGATGCCGGCGCTGCGCGCCGAACGCCTGTGTCCGGACGCGATCTTCGTGCCGCCGGACTTTGCACGTTACAAGGCGGTGTCACGCCAGGTACGCGAGATATTCCTGCGCCACACCGACCTGGTCGAGCCGTTGTCGCTGGACGAGGCCTACCTGGACGTGACCGAGCCGAAGAGCGGCATCGAACTGGCCACCGACATCGCCCGCACCATCCGTGCGCAGATCCGCGAGGAGACGAACCTGACCGCTTCAGCCGGGATCGCGCCGAACAAGTTCCTGGCCAAGATCGCTTCGGACTGGCGCAAGCCCGATGGCCAGTTCGTGATTCCACCGCAGCGGGTGGACGCGTTCCTGCTGCCGCTGCCGGTGAACCGGGTGCCAGGCGTCGGCAAGGTGATGGAAGGCAAACTTGCCGCGCGTGGCATCGTCACCTGCGGCGACCTGCGGCAGTGGTCCCTGGTCGACCTGGAAGAGGCGTTCGGCAGTTTCGGCCGCAGCCTGTACAACCGTGCACGCGGCATCGACGAGCGGCCGGTGGAACCGGACCAGCAGGTACAGTCGATCTCCTCGGAGGACACCTTTGCCGAGGACCTGTTGCTGGAAGACCTGGGCGAGGCGATCGTGCAGCTGGCGGAGAAGACCTGGAATGCCACGCGCAAGACCGAACGCGTCGGCCACACCGTGGTGCTGAAGCTGAAGACCGCGCAGTTCCGCATCCTCACCCGCAGTTTCACCCCGGAGCGCCCGCCGGAATCGATGGAAGAACTGCGCGACATCGCACTGGCCCTGCGCGCCCGCGTCGACCTGCCGGCGGAGACGCGTTACCGCCTGGTCGGCGTCGGGCTGGGTGGGTTCCGCGAAAAGGAGGCCGTGGTGCAGGGGGAATTGTTCGAGCACGGACCGAACGATTCCACATCCCTCTGATCGGCAAAGGCGGGGTCAGAGCCCGTTGCGCAGCAACGGGATCCGACCCCAGCAGATTGCCGAGATCTGTCGAAGGCGAGGTGGGTCCGGTTGCGGGGGCGTGAGCGCCATGGATGGCGCGACCGAGCCTCCATGGACGGATTCACGGCGTCCCCCGCAACCGGACCCACCTCGCCCTCCCACGGATAGCCAGCTGTTGCTTTTGCTGTTGCCTCTGCAGGTGCAGGGCGCAGCCCTGCAAAAGAAAGCGCCCTACCTCATGGCCACTGCATTTCGCCCTTGGCCACCTTCGCGCTCAGCTCCAGCGATGCGACGCCGTCCAGCTTCGGGTAGCGCGCCTGCATCGCTTTTACCAGCGCCGTACTGTCCTTGGCCTTTGCCGTCTCGACATCGAACGCGCGGATGTAGTCCGCAGTGAAGCGCAACGCACTGGCATCCAGCGCCGCACCCGGCGCGTAGTGCCCCGGCACCACCACCTTCGGCTTCAGTGCCTGCAACCGCTGCAGGGTCTGCAGCCAGTCGGTGTGCGACTTCGGCGTCTGCGTGTCGGCCATCCACACGTGCTCGCCGGCGACCACCGGAATGCCACCGACGATCGCGCGCAGCGACGGTACCCACAGCACCGTGCGGTCCGGGGTCGGGCCATCCAGGCCGATCAACGGCAGGCGCTGGCCTTCCAGCTGCAGGGCATCGCCATCCAGCACCTGCGGCAGCACGATGCGCGCGGGCATGTCGGCACCCATCTTCGGTCCCCAGTAGGCCAGCTTGCCGGCCTGGGTCTGCTGGATGTGGGCGACGGTCTGCGCGGTGGCGACGATGCGTGCCTGCGGGAAGGCGTCCTGCAGGGTGGCCAGGCCGAAGTAGTAGTCCGGATCGCCGTGACTGATGTAGATCGTGGTCAGCTGCTTGCCGCTGGCGCGGATCAGCTCGACCAGCTTGCGCGCATCGCTGGCACCAAACTGCGCATTGACCAGGATCGCGTCGTGGCGGCCTTCGATCAGCACCGAGGACACCGAGAACATTGCCTGCGGGCCGGGATGGAAGGTCTGCAGGTGCAGCTGGGATTTCGTCGCCGCCGCCGGCGCCGTGGTGGCCGGTGCGGCCAGCAGCGGCGCACTGGTGAAGCTGGCGGCCAGGGCAAGGGGAAGCAGCAGGGCAGCGGTACGCATGGGAATTCCTTGTGTAGAGCCGGGCCAATGCCCGGCTGCATGTTCGCGTAGAGCCGAGCGCGGGCTTGGCTCTACATGGGACGTGCGTGGATCAATACGCTGCGGTGATGATCTGCTTCGGATACGCGTGCGCTTCCAGTTCGGCGACGAACGCCGCGCCATAGTCGGCGTAGCTGATGCGGCTGTGGCCGCTGGTATCGGCCAGGAACGCCTTGGGCTGCACGCGGTACTGGCCGCGCTCTTCACCCGGGCCGATTTCGGCGGCCGGCGAGAAGAAGGTCCAGTCCAGGTCGTCCACTGCCTGCAGGCGGTTGAACGCCTCGCGGTGGGCCAGCGCGTACGGCTTGTAGGCCTCCGGGAAGGTGGGGGTGTCGACCAGCTGCACGCCGGGTGCGACTTCCAGGCTGCCGGCACCGCCAACCACCACCAGGCGCGGCACGCCGGCCTTGCGCGCGGCAGCCGCCAGCTGCGCGGCGACCTCGCCGACGCGGCCGATGTCATCGCCTGGGCGCGGGCCGTAGGCACTGGCGAGCACGTCGTGGCCGGCGATGGCGGCAACCAGCGCGTCCTGGTCATCCAGCGAGGCGATCACCGGATGGGCACCGGCCAGCTCGGCCGGGAGGTCCTGCGCGCTGCGCACGATGACAGTGAGTTCGTGGCCGCGGGCCAGCGCGTGGCGGGCGATCTGGCGGCCGATGTTGCCGGTGGAACCAACGAGGGCGATCTTCATGGCAGGACTCCGTGGGGCGCTGTGGGGTGGGAATGGCGCCACTCTAGGCCGCTGCAGTCGCTCGAAAAACAGCGTATAACGTGCTTGTTTGTTGCATGGATCGATCATATGGACCGATTGACCGCCATGACCGTGTTCGTCGAGGTGGCCGAGCGCGGCAGCCTGACCGCGGCGGCAGAGGTGCTGGACATGTCGCGGGCGATGGTCAGCCGCTACCTGGCTGAGGTCGAGGGCTGGCTGGGCGCACGCCTGCTGCACCGGACCACGCGCCGGGTCAGTCTGACCGGGCCCGGCGAGGCGGCGCTGGCGCGCTTCCGGCAGATGCTGGCGATCGGCGAGGAACTGCAGGGCGAGCTGGCCAGCGATGATCCCGAGCCGCATGGCACGCTGCGGGTGACTGCCAGCGTGTCGTTCGGGCAGAGCCACCTGGCGCGGGCGGTGGCCGGCTTTGTTGCGCGCCATCCGGCGGCACGCATCGAGCTGCTGCTGGTCGACCGCACGGTCAACCTGGTGGAGGAGCGGGTGGACCTGGCCGTGCGCATCGCGCGCCAGATCGATCCCAGCCTGATCGCGCGGCGGCTGGCCACCTGCCGCTCGGTGCTGTGCGCGACGCCGTCCTACCTGCAGGCACGCGGCACGCCGACTGCTCCCGAGCATCTGGCCGCGCACAACTGCCTGACCCACCACTACGTCGGCAAGAGCCTGTGGCAGCTGCACCGGGACGGCCGTTCGCTGTCGGTGGCGGTGGGCGGCAACATCAGCGCCAACGAGGCCTCGCTGCTGCTGGAGGCGGTGCGGGCCGGTGCCGGTATCGCCATGCTGCCGACCTACCAGGTGGCGCCCCTGCTGCGTACCGGCGAGCTGATCGAACTGCTGCCCGAATTCAGCCTGGACGAACTCGGCATTCATGCCGTGTACGCGTCACGGCGACAGCAGCCCGCTATCATGCGGCGATTCCTGGACTACCTGGCCGAGTGTTTCGCCAGCCCGGCCTTCCAGGACCTGGATTGGCGCCCACCGGGCAAGGAGAACACATGAACCATGGACAGGCCTTGATCGACCACAACCGTGCTGCCTGGGACCGCCAGGCCAGCGAAGTGCGCGAATGGTCGCGCCCGGTGGAAAGTTCAACCATTGCCGCCGCGCGCGAAGGCCGCTGGCAGGTGCATCTGACCCCACGCGCGCTGCCATTGGACTGGCTGGGCGATGTGCGTGGCCGCCGCATCCTGTGCCTGGCCTCGGGCGGGGGCCAGCAGGCACCGGTGCTGGCCGCTGCGGGCGCCGACGTCACCGTGTTCGATCTCTCCGACGGGCAGCTGGAACAGGACCGCAGCGTGGCGGCGCGCGATGGCCTGCAGCTGCGCACGGTGCAGGGCGACATGCGCGACCTGCACGTATTCGCCAACGACAGCTTCGACGTGGTGTTCCATCCGATCTCCAACCTGTACGTACCCGACGTGCGCCCGGTGTGGACCGAATGCCGCCGCGTGCTGGCGCGCGACGGCATGTTGATGGCCAGCTTCTACAACCCGGTGCTGTTCGTCGGCGCGCGCGATCCGCAGCTCGATGCGCAGGGCCTGATCCGGCCGCAGTACGCCATTCCCTATTCGGACCTGGAAGACCTGCCCGCCGCAGAACGTGAGGCGAAACTCGGCCGCGGCGATGCGCTGACCTTTGGCCACAGCCTGACCGAACTGATCGGCGGGCAGCTGGATGCGGGGTTCGTCATCGATCGCTTCATGGAAGACTGGCAGCCGCAGCCGCGCTTCCTGATCGACCGCTACCTGCCCACGTTCCTGGCCACCCGCGCACGCCGGATCGGTTGAGGCGGATCGGCGCAGAAACCAGCGGCGTACAATGGGCGGCCCCACGTCGTGCAGGTGCCGTCCCTTGTCGTATCCCTATCCGCTGGTCGTGTTCGACCTAGATGGCACGCTGGTCGACAGCGCAGCTGATATCGCCGAAGCACTGAACCGCACGCTGGAAGACATCGGCATGGCACGCGTGCCGGAAGCCACGGTTCTGGGCTGGATCGGCGACGGTGTGCGCCGCCTGGTCGAGCAGGCCGTGCATGCCGCGGGTCGCGAGGTCGACCTGGCCGAAGTGATGCCGGTGTTCATGGTGCACTACCGTGAGTGCCTGCTGCGCAGCCCGCGCCTGTTCGATGGCGTGGCCGAAGCGCTGATGCAGCTGCGTGCACGCGCTGTTCCGCTGGCGATCTGCACCAACAAGCCCGAAGCGCTGGTGCCGCCACTGCTGCAGCACCTGGGCATTGGTGATGCGTTCGCGCTGGTACTGGGCGGCGATTCGCTGCCGCAGCGCAAGCCCAGCGGTGAGCCGCTGCGGCACATCGCTGCGCACTTCGGGCTGGCGGTGGATGCCTGCCTGATGGTGGGTGATTCGTTGACCGACTACCGCGCCGCCGAAGAGGCGGGTATGCCGATCGCACTGGTGCGTTACGGTTATCCGCGTGGCCTGGACCTGGCCACCGCACAGGCGGTGGCGGTGATTGACGACCTGCGTGAGTTGCCGGGGTTGGCCGCGGGCGTTCGGGTGTAGAGCCGAGCCCACGCTCGGCTGCTTCATTGCGTGAGCCGAGCATGGGCTCGGCTCTACAGTAGATCGGCGCCGGGCGATGCCCGGCGCGCGCCTTCATTTCGGCTGGTAACGCACGCTCAGCTGGTATTCGCGGCCGGGCTGGTTGAACCACGCCACCGTCTCGTAGCGGCGGTCGAACACGTTGGCGGCACGTGCCAGCAGCGACCACGCCGGCGTCAGCGCGTACTCGGCGCGCAGGTCCAGCGTGCCGTAGCCACCGACCTTCACCGCGTTGGCGGCATCGTCATAGCGCTTGCCCGCACCCTGCACGGTCAGGCCGGCGCGGAAATCGCCGAAGCGGCGGTCGACGTCCAGGCGCGCGGTCTGCTGTGCACGGCGCGGCAGCCAGTTGTCGAACTGGGTGCTGCCATGGGTGCGGTTGCGCGGGTCGGTGTAGCTCAGCTGCGCGTTGAGGTCGAAGCCGGCCAGCAGCACGCCACCGGTCAGTTCGGCGCCACGGATGCGCGCCTTCTCCACCTGCTGCATTTTCATCGTGGACGCATCGTAGGTGATCAGGTCATCGATGCGGGTCTCGTACACGTCCAGGCCCCAATGCCAGCCCTGGCCCTGCTGCGAAACACCGAGGTTGGCGCTCTTGGACTTCTCCGGCTTCAACGTCGGCACGCCGCTCCACGGGTCGTACAGGTCGCTGAAGGTCGGTGCCTTGAAGGCGGTGCCGTAGCTGGCATTGACGCGCAGGCCGTGGTCCAGCTGCATTGCCCAGCCGAGACTGCCGGTGGCGTGGTTGCCGAACTGCTGGTTGTCGTCGTTGCGTGCGCTGGCCTGCAGCTGATGGCGGCCGAAGCGGCCCTGGTACTGCACGAACACGCCGGTGTTGCGACGGCTGTCGACGAGGTAGCCCGCGCTGCTGCCGTCCAGGTTGTCTTCGCTCCAGTCCACGCCGGTGCTCAGCAGCTGGCTTCCGGTCAAGGTGAAGTCACCCTGCAGCGAGGCGCTGTCGCGGTGGGTCTGCGCGCTGCCGCGTGCGCCGAAGTCGCCGAAGTTGTCCGATTCGTTGTCGCTGCGGCCGACGTTGGCGGTGAACGCCAGGCGCCCGGACGGGGTGTAGCGCACCTTGCCGGCCAGCACCTGCTGGCGGGTTTCCGAGTAGTTGTAATAGCCGTCGTAGTGGTTCTTGCCGTCGGCGCGCAGCGCACTGCCTTCCACATTCCACTGGTCGTTGAAGGTGTAGCCGCCACGCAGGCTCTTGGACAGGTTGCGGTAGCCGTCGCGGTCGGGTTCGTCAGCGAAGCAGCCGGTGAACAGCGTCGCCGAGCCACGGCAGGCATCGACGCCATCGGAATGCTGGTAGGCGATGTCGGCGCCGAACCAGCCGCGTTCGGTGCCACCTCCGATGCCGCCGCTGGCTTCGCGCAGGCCGTTGCTGCCACCACCGAGCTGGAAGTGCGGAGCAAAATCGCCCTGGTTGCGGCGGGTGAAGATCTGGATCACGCCACCGATGGCGTCGGCGCCGTACAGGCTGGACTGCGGGCCGCGCACGATTTCCACGCGTTCGATCTGCGCCAGCGGCAGGTCCTGGTACATGGCCAGGCCGAGGTCGGCACTGTTGATGCGCACGCCATCGACCAGCACCACGGTGTGGCCCGAGTTGGTGCCGCGCAGGAACAGCGAGCTCTGCTTGCCGAGCCCGCCGGCATTGGTCAGGTTGATGCCGGCGCGGCCGCGCAGCAGTTCCTGCAACGAGGTGGCCTGGCTGGATTCGATCTGCGCGCGGTCGATCACCTGGGCTGGTGCGATGCTGTCCTGCAGGGCGATCGGGGTGCGGGTGGCGGTGACCAGGATCTGGTCGAGCGCGGTGGTGTCATCGGCGGCCTGGGCCAGCGCGGGCAGGGCGGCCAGCACGGCCAGGGACAGCATTCGGGACTGCAGCTTCATGGGGGACTCCAGGTGCCACGCACGCCCGCGTGGCGAAGGGGAGGAGCCGCGAAGGCAGGCATGCGCCGACGCCGCAGCGCAGGCTGCGGTCATCCAGCGCCATGCCCACCGCACCGCGACCTGAGGCTTCCGGGCCGGTCTCCGGGCTTGCCGCCGGGTGGCGCGAGGCCACCGTCCAGGCGCCTTCCCATGCCTGCGGCACAGTGGCGTTGTTGCCTGGAACTGACGTGCTTACCGTTGCGGGGGCAGCGCCGGCCTGGCGTGGATTCACGCGTCACCGGCTTCCCGTTTCAACCTGCCGGCCGTGGCCGCAGGTCACCTGGAAGTGCGCGCAGTCTACGGCATCGCAGGCGGCCCGTAGCGTCGAGCGTACCCGACTGCCTTTGCTGTGCCCTTAGAATGGTCCCTCGATCCCGTGGTGCCGTTGCCGATGTCCGCCCGTTTTCCGCTGTTCCCGCGTTGCCTGTACAGGACGCACGCATGATCCTCGACCTGGTCCGCCATGCCGGCAACGGTCGCGATGAGTTCCTTGATGGCCGCAGCGATCCACCGCAGCTGGCCCGCCTGCCGCAGGAACTGGTCGACGCCTACGCTGCGCAGCCCTGGGAACGGGTGATCAGTTCGCCGCGGCTGCGCTCGCTGCACACGGCGATGGCCCTGGCCACCCCGCGCGGGCTGGACGTGGAAGCGGAGGAGGAATGGGAAGAGCTGGATTTCGGCGATTGGGACGGGCAGTCGCTGTTCGACCTGCCGGAGGATGCACTGGCGGCCTTCCATGCCGATCCGCATGCAAACCCACCGCCCAACGGTGAGAGCTGGGGCCACTTCGAGCGGCGTATCGCGCGCGCGCTGGATCGACTGCTCGATGATGACGACCCGGTGCCAACGCTGGTGGTCAGCCATGGCGGCCCGCTGCGCATGGTGCTGTCGCAGGTCTGCGGCCTGCCGATGTCGCTGTGCTGGGCACTGCGCATCGACCACGGCACGCGCCTGCGGGTACGGCTGGAACGTGGCGAAGCCGGGCTGGCAGGCGAGCTGCTGGAACTGCAGCAGCCGTAACCCATCGGTAGTGCCGGCCGCTGGCCGGCAGTCTCAGGAATGTTGAAAAGACCACGCAGTTGCCGGCCAGCGGCCGGCACTACCGGTGCGGTCAATCCTCGTCCGCATCCTCGGTCACGCTGTCTTCCGCGTCATCGTCGGCATCGAAGCGCTGCTCATGCACCGGACCCGACGCCGGGCCGGCCGCCTTCAGCGGATGCGCGGCGATGCGTGCTTCGTAATCCTGCACCAGCGCCTCACGCTGCGGCTCGCTCAGTTCCTGCCAGTGGCAGTCCAGCAGCGCGCCTTCCAGCGAGTACAGCAGGTTCAGGCTGGGCTTGAAGCCGGCGCGCTTGACCTTGACGAAGGCGCCGACTGCGCCGGTCGCAACCAGGTCCTCGCGGCTGCGCAGGCCGACCTGGCGCAGCCACGCTGCACTCTTGGGGCCGATGTTGCGCAGCTTCGGTGCGCTCATCCCAGCGCCTCGACGAACACGCGGGCGATGGCTTCCAGGCCGGCCTGGTCATCGGCATCGAAGCGGCCGATCTTCGGGCTGTCGATGTCGAACACGCCGATCAGTTCATCGCCGCGCAGCAGCGGCACCACCAGTTCCGAACGCGAGGCCGAATCGCAGGCGATATGGCCGGGGAAGGCATCGACGTCGTCCACGCGCTGGGTCACGCGCTGGCTGGCGGCGGCACCGCACACGCCCTTGTCCAGCGGGATGCGCACGCAGGCCGGCAGGCCCTGGAACGGGCCGACCACCAGCTCCGTGCCGTCGTACAGGTAGAAACCCACCCAGTTCAGGTCGGGCAGGGCGTGGTAGACCAGTGCGGAGAGGTTGGCCGCGTTGGCGATGCGGTCGGACTCGGCGTAGACCAGGCCACGGGCCTGTTCCAGCAGCTGGGCGTATTGTTCCGGCTTGCTGCCGGTAAGCGAGGCATTGGCGAACATGCCCGCAGTCTAGCAAGCGCGCCGGGCCGGCGATAATGCACGCTCTGTTGCCCTGTTGGAGCCCATTGATGCCGTTGCCCGCTACGCTGCCGCCCGCCCTGTTCATTACCGGCACCGATACGGAGATCGGCAAGACCGCGGCCAGCACCGCGCTGCTGCAGGCGCTGCGCCGGCGCGGCCTGCGCGCGGTGGGCATGAAACCGGTGGCCAGCGGCAGCGAAGACCTGGGGCAGGGCCTGCGCAACGCAGACGCGCTGGCGCTGCAGGCGGCCAGCTGGCCGGTGCCGGACTATGCCGATCTGAACCCGTATGCGCTGCGGCAGCCGCTGGCACCGGAGCTGGCCGCTGCCGAGGACGGCGTGCGGGTGGAACTGGCGCCGATCGTGGCTGCGTTCGCGCGACTGCGCGCACAGGCCGACATCGTGGTGGTGGAAGGCGTCGGTGGGTGGCTGGCGCCGGTCTCGGCCACGCTGGACCAGCTGGACCTGGTGCGAGCACTGCAGTTGCCGGTGCTGCTGGTGGTGGGCATGCGGCTGGGCTGCGTCAACCATGCGCGGCTGACTGCGCAGTCGCTGCAGGCCAGCGGCGTGCAGTGCCTGGGCTGGATCGGCAACCACATCGACCCGGCGATGCAGCGCCAGGATGAGAACATCGCCACGTTGCAGCAGCGCCTGCCGATGCCGTGCTGGGGACGGCTGCCGCATCTGCCGGGTGCGGATGGCGAAGCGCTGAGCGCGCACCTGCTCGAGTGATCCTGGGTAGTGCCGACCGCTGGCCGGCAACCGCATCCACCCGGTGATCCCGATGTTGCCGGCCAGCGGCCGGCACTACCGTGCTGCGGCCGCCAGCTCCCGCGCGATCGTGCCCAGTCGTTCCACCGCGCCAATGAAGCGCGCATCCAGGGTCTGGCAGCACGACAGCCGCAGGCAGTGGCGGTATCGCGCGCCACGTGAATAGACCTGGCCGGGCATGAACACGATGTCCTCCTGCAGCGCTCGCTCGAACAGCTCGCGCGTATCCACGCCCGGCAGTTCCAGCCACAGCAGGAATCCGCCCTGCGGTTCGGTGGCGCGGGTGCCGGCCGGGAAGTGCTCGGCCACCAGCTGGCGCAGCCGTCCCACCTGGTCGCGGTACAGCCGGCGCATGCGATGCAGGTGGTGCTCGTAGCTGCCGGCTTCCAGATACGCCGCGACCGCGTCACCGAGCAGCTGCGGCTCGCCGCCGGTGGACTGGAATTTCAGCAGCGCGATGCGCTCGGCGAAGCGGCCGCCATCCAGCCAGCCGATGCGGTAATCCGGCGCCAGTGTCTTGGAGAAACCTCCGACCACCATCACCCAGCCGTCGCGATCGAAGGCCTTCAGCAGGGGCGCCGGCGGTTCGCAGAACTGCAGCTCGGCGTACACCGCGTCCTCGATCAGCGGCAGCTGCCGTGCGTTGACCAGCTCGGCCAGGCGCTGCTTGGCGGCGGTCGGCATGGTGCAGCCGAGCGGGTTGTGCACGGTCGGCATCACCACCAGTGCGGCCAGCGGTGTGTGCTGCAGCAGCGCGTCCAGCGCATCCACATCCAGTCCGTGCTGCGGATGGGTGGGCAGCTCGATGGCCTGCAGGCCGAGGTTGGCCAGCAACGGATACAGGTTGAAGTAGGACGGTGCCTCGATGCCGACCGCATCACCGGGCTGGGTGACCGCGCGCAGCGCCAGCTGCAGGCCCTCCATCGCACCATGGGTCAGCAGCAGGCGTTCGCTGTGGGTGTGCAGCCCCATGCGCGGGCCACGCCGCACGATCTGCGCCAGCAGCCGTGGCGAGCCGTTGGGGCGCGCGTAGGTCTCCACCGTCTGCTGGCCGTGGCGCAGCACCTGTGCGGTATGCCGGGCCAGCTGCGCGCCCGGATAGAACTGGCGCCCGCGCGGACCGGCAAAGGCCAGGTCGATCACACCGGGGCGGCGCTGTGCTTCCAGCACGCGGGCCATCAGCACCTGCTGCAGTGGTGCGGTGGGTGCGGACGGGGTATCACGCAGCGAACGCTCTGGCACCGACAAGCGCGGCGCCACCTCGAAGCCGGCTTTGGGCCGCGGAATGACCAGGCCGGCGTCCTCCAGCTGGCGATAGGCGGCAATCACCGTGTTCAGGCTGAGCCTGCGCTGCAGGGCCATCTGCCGCAGCGAAGGCAGGCGGCTGCCAACCGGAAGGCGTCCGCCGTGGATGGCCTCGGCCAGCTCGTCGGACAGCCGTTGGTAGCGGGGTGGGATCATCGCGCTCTGGTCATCTGTATCCATCGAATTTCCCACCATCTGGTGCTGTACCCATGATGATGGCGAGCCTAGCATGTCGTTGTCGGCCGGGCCTGATCGGGGCACGGCCGATACTTCCCAAACGCACGGCTGGATGGCCGTGCGTCTTTTTCTGTGTGTAGAGCCGAGCCCATGCTCGGCTGCACTTCCGCCAACAGCAGCCGAGCGTGGGCTCGGCTCTACAGAGAGCACCGCCGAGCGTCGGTCAGCCCAAGGGGGAATGCCGGCTACCGCATCGGCACCAGCACCGCCTCGCGCCGGTACAGCGCCGGGAACTGCTTGCCCAGCGCGGCCAGCTTCGGTGCGTCGTAGTAGCGGATGTAGGCCGCCTGCGGGTAGTTAGTCATGTAGTTCTGGTGGTAGCTCTCGGCCGGGTAGAAGCGCTGGCCGCTGACCAGCTGGGTGACGATCGGCGCGCGGTAGCTGCCGGCCTGGCCGAGCTGGGCGATGTAGGCGCGGCTGGCAGCCTGCTGGCGTGCGTCGTCACTGAAGATCGCCGAGCGGTATTGGCTGCCGTGGTCCGGCCCCTGCCGATTGAGCTGGGTCGGGTCGTGCACCACCGAGAAGAACACCTGCATCAGCTGCCCGTAGCTGACCTGGCGCGGGTCGTAGTCGATCTTCACTGCTTCGGCATGCCCGGTCTGGCCACCGCTGACGCGCTCATAACGCGCATTGGCCGCACTGCCACCGATGTAGCCGGACACGGCATTGCTCACGCCCTTGACGTGCTGGAACACGCCCTGCACGCCCCAGAAGCAACCACCGGCGAACACCACGCTGGCGTGGGGGGCGTCATCGCGGAACGCCGCATCGCCGGTGGGGGCCGGCAGTGCCTGGATCTGCGCGCTGGCTTCGATCGGCGCCGCAATCGCGCTGTGGTCAACCAGCAGCACACCGGCAATCAAGGCCGTGGCCACCAGGCCGGCCACACCGGCGGCGATGCCCTGTTCAAAGGAGATTTTCATCATGTCCTCCCGGTTCAACCGAAGGTGAAGGCATAGGCCTGCACGCCCGCATCGAGGAACTCGATCTCGAAGCGATGCGGACCGACTGCGCCGCGCTGGCGCACCAGCTGGTACAGGCGGTGCTCGTCGACCACGCCACTGCCATCGGCACCAACATCACTGCCGGCATCGGTGGCGGGCAGCGCTTTGCCGTCCAGCCAGACGCGGAAGCGCACCGGCCTGCCGTCCTCGCTCGGTGCCAGCACCAGGTGCAGGTCGCGCGCATGGAACTGGAAGGCGATGCGGCCGCCGGCCTGCTGCAGCTGTGCGGCCTCATCGGTGACGGTCCAGCGCCCGGACAGCCCCCACTGGTTCAACGCCAGGGTGGCCGGCAGCGTGTAGTCGAACGCGGCGTCGCTGCGCTGCCCGCCGGGCGAGGCGAACTGCTCGGCGCGGGCGTGGCCCAGGTAGGTTTCCGGCGAACGCAGGTTGCCCATGTCGGCCTGCACGGCCACGCCCTTCAGGCCGGCGGCAGCGGGATCGGCCGGTGGCGGCAGATTGGTCTGCCCGGCTTCGGTCAGCAGGCGACGGATCATCTGTTCCGAGCGCGCATAGTTGCCCTCGCCGAACTGGTGGCCGCGGATATTGCCCTGCGCGTCGACGAAGTACTGCGCCGGCCAGTAGCGGTTGTTGAAGGCGCGCCAGATCGTGTACTGGTTGTCGAGCGCCACCGGGTACTCGACCTTCAGCTGCTGCACCGCTTTCATCACGTTGCGTGGGTCACGCTCGAAGGCGAATTCCGGCGTGTGCACGCCGACCACCACCAGGCCGTGGTCGCGGTAGCGTCGCTCCCATTCGTGCACGAACGGCATCGCGCGCAGGCAGTTGATGCAGGAATAGGTCCAGAAATCGACCAGAACCACCTTGCCGCGCAGCTGCTGTGCACTCAGCGGCGGGCTGTTGAGCCAGCCAGTGGCACCGTCCAGCGCGGGCAGCGTGCCCTCCACCGGCAGCGCTGCATCGGCACCGGCATTGGCGCCGGCCATCATCATCGGCGGTGCCGCCGGCTGCGCGCCGGGCACTGCATCCAGCAGGCGTTGCTCGATACGCGCGGTGCTGACCGTGGACAAGCGGGTCAGCAGGCCGGTATCCCAGCCGAGGCCGATCGCCACGACGGCCAGCAGCGCGGCCACACCCAGCACCTTGCGAAGTACATCGCCGAGGCCGAGCCGCGCCTGCATCGCGCGGAACACCCGGCCGCCGATCCACACCGCCAGCGCCAATGCGGTGATCGCACCCAGTGCGTAGGCCAGCAGCAGCGCAGTGGTACCGACGCTGGCGCCATGCAGGGCGGCGCCGGTCAGCACCAGACCGAGGATCGGCCCGGCACACGGTGCCCACAGCAGGCCAGTGGCGATGCCGATCAGCAGCGAGGTCCACGCGCCGCCGTGCCCCGCGGCATCCGCCGCATCGGCGCGCGCACTCAGGCGGGCACCCATGCGCTGGAACGGCGCCAGCAGGTGGTCGGCCAGTCGTGGCCAGAGCAGGGCGACCGCGAACAACGCCATCAGCAGCAGGGCGACCCAACGTCCGACCTGGTTGGCCTGCGCCACCCATTGGCTGCCCACCGCGGCCAGGCTGGCGACCACGGTGAAGGTGAGCGCCATGCCCAGCAGCAGCGGCAGCGTGCTGCGCAGGAACGGGCGATCGGCACGCGCGAACACGAACGGCAGCACCGGCAGGATGCAGGGACTGAGCAGGGTCAGCGCGCCCCCCAGATAGGCAAGCAGCAACAGCAGCATCGTCAGGCTCCGGAAGCAGGGGAAGAACCGACCGGCACCCGCCAGCCGTCGGCAGTGCCATCCGTGGCGCCGGGAGCGAACACCATCGCCGCACCGTTCATGCAGTAGCGCAGCCCGGTGGGGCGTGGCCCATCGTTGAACACATGGCCGAGATGGCCGCCGCAGCGGCGGCAATGCACCTCCACCCGCAGCATCCCGAAGGTGACGTCGCGGTCTTCGCCGATGGCGTTGTGCAGCGGCGCCCAGAAGCTGGGCCAGCCGGTACCGCTCTCGAACTTGGTGGACGAGGAGAACAGCGGCAGCGCACAGCCGGCGCAGGCGAAGGTGCCCTGCCGGTGTTCCTTGTTGAGCGGGCTGCTCCAGGGCCGTTCGGTGGCCTGCTGGCGCAGCACCGCGTACTGCGCTGGGGTCAGGCGCTGGCGCCAGTCGGCATCACTGTGCATGACCTCGAACTGTCGCGACGGGCGCGCTTCGGCGGCGGCCGGGGCGGCGCGGCTGCAGGCCCCCAGGCCGAACAGGCCGGCGGCGGTGGCGACACCGCCCAGGCCCAGCAGATGGCGGCGGGAGAGGGACATGGCGGACTCCGGGAAGGGGCGACGGGGCCATGCTGCGCCCGCCCGGGTCAACGAATCCTCACGCAGGATTCAATTTTTCGTGAGGTATCGGCGGCCGTCCCGCGCCACAATGCAGCCAGCCTCCCCACTGGCCCCGAGCTGCCGATGTCGACCAAACGCGTGCTGATCGTTGAAGACGATGCCCACATCGCCGACCTGCTGCGCATGCACCTGGGTGATGAGGGCTACGACGTCGCCCATGCCGCCAGCGGCGATGCCGGCCTGCGCCTGCTCGAGCAGGACGGCCCGTGGGATGCGCTGGTGCTGGACGTGATGCTGCCCGGCGTGGACGGGCTGCAGGTGTGCCAGCGCGCGCGCGCGATGGCGCGGTATGTCCCGATCATCATCATCAGCGCGCGCGGCAGTGAAACGCAGCGCATCGTCGGCCTGGAACTGGGCGCGGACGATTACCTGGCAAAACCCTTTTCGATGCCGGAACTGGTGGCACGGGTACGTGCGCTGCTGCGCCGCGCCGAGGCGATGGCGCAGAGCGCGCGCATCGATGCCGGCGCGATCGAGCTGGGTGGGCTGCAGCTCGATCCGGTCGCGCGCACCGCTTCGGTGGATGGCAACACGCTGGAACTGACCCCGCGCGAGTTCGACCTGCTGCTGTTCTTCGCCCGTCATCCGGACCAGGTGTTCGCACGCATGGAACTGCTCAACCAGGTCTGGGGCTACCAGCACGATGGCTATGAGCACACGGTCAACACCCACATCAACCGCCTGCGCAGCAAGATCGAACCCGACCCGGCCAACCCACGGCGGTTGCTGACGGTGTGGGGCCGCGGCTACAAGCTGGTCGACCCGGCCGGGGCGGCGGCATGATCAAGCCGAACCTGTGGCAGAAGCTGGCGGTGGTGACCGCCGCGCTGATGCTGATGTGCTGCATGGCGCTGCTGGCACTGCAGATGCGTGCCAACACCCGCCACGAGCAGGAAGTCGTGCAGCGGCTGTCGCTGGGCCTGGCCGAACATATCGCCCAGCGCAGCGAGCTGATGGACACCAGCGGCATGCGCGATGCCGCGGTGCGCGCGCTGTTCGGCCAGCTGATGGCGGTCAACCCCAGCGTCGAGGTCTACCTGCTGGACGACCAGGGCCGCATCCTCGGTCACGATGCACCCAGTGGACATCTGGTGCGCAACCGGGTGGATGTGGCGCCGTTGCGTCGCCTGCTGGCCGGTGCACCGTTGCCGATCCTCGGCGATGACCCGCGCAGCGCCGATGGCCGCAAGGTGTTCAGCGCTGCACCATTGATCGTGCAGGGCCGGCCGGCCGGCTATGTGTACGTGGTGCTGGTCGGCGAGCATCGGCAGATGCTCGCCGACGATCTTGCCGCCGGCAGCCAGTGGAACACCACGCTGTGGTCGGTGGTGCTGGTCGGCAGCCTCGGCCTGTTGGCCGGGCTGGTCGCGTTCTACTGGGTGACGCGTCCGTTGCGGCGGCTGACCCGGCGGATCCAGGCCTTTGACATCGATGCGCCGACGCCGCTGCCGCCGCCGGAGCCGCTGCGCGCTGGTGAGCGCGACGAACTGGTGATCCTGGAACATGCGCACGCGCAGATGGCGCAGCGGCTGGGCGAGCAGTGGCAGCAGCTGCGCCAGCAGGATCTGCAGCGCCGTGAACTGGTCGCCAACATCTCGCACGACCTGCGCACGCCGTTGTCGTCGCTGCACGGCTACCTGGAAACGCTGGCGTTGAAGGACGCCACGCTGTCACCGGATGAGCGCCGCCGCTATCTCGGCATTGCGCTGGCACAGAGCGCCAAGGTCGGCCGGCTGGCGCGCGCGCTGTTCGAACTGGCGCGGCTGGAGCACGGCGAAGTGCGGCTGGAGTGGGAAGTGTTTGCGCTGCCGGAGCTGCTGCAGGACGTGCTGCAGAAGTTCGAACTGGCGGCACAGGCGCGTGGCCAGCAGCTGCACGCGGCGTTTCCGCCCGGCCTGCCGCTGGTCCGTGCCGACCTGGGCCTGGTCGAGCGGGTGCTGACCAACCTGCTCGACAACGCGCTGCGCCATGCACCCGAGGGTGGCCAGATCGAGGTGCGCCTGCGCGCGACCGCCGACAGCGTGGAGGTCTGCGTCGCCGATGATGGCCCCGGGGTAGCCCCGGCGCTGCGTACCCAGCTGTTCCAGGCACCGGCCGCGCTCGGCGCGCGGCGTGGCGACAACGGCGGATTGGGCCTGTTGATCGTGCAGCGCATCGTGCAGTTGCATGGCCGCCGCATCGAACTGCGCGACAGCGAACGGGGCGCGCTGTTCGTGTTTGCCTTGCCGCGCGCGGAAACGGCGGTCTAGCAGGCTGCCTCGGCCTCCACGACACCGCCGGTTTCCAGCGGCAGGTGCAGGCGGATGCAGGCGCCGCCCAGCGCCGAGTCGGTCACCTCGACCTGGCCGCCATGCTTGTCGGCCACCACCTGCACCAGCGCCAGCCCGAGGCCGAAGCCGGGGCTGCCCGGGTCCAGCCGCACATAGGGTTGCAGCACCTGGCCGCGCAGTTCCGGTGCGATGCCGGGGCCGTCGTCCTCCACCTGCAGGCACAGCCAGCCGTCATTGACCGTGCTGGCGATGCGGATCTGCCGACGCGCGTAACGCAGCGCATTGCCGAGCAGGTTGCGCAGCGCCAGTTCCAGCATGTGCCGGTTGACGTTGACCAGGCCCACCGGCGACAACGCCTGCTGCACCGGCATCGGCAACGGTGCGAACTGGGCCACCACGCCGCGCACCAGCGCCGCCAGCTGCAGGCGCTGGCGGGTCAGCTGATGGCAGCGGCCCAGTGCGGCGTATTCGACGCCGGCATCGGTGAGGTGCTGCAGCCGATCGACGTCGGTGCGCAGCCCGCCCAGCGCATCGCGCTGCACATCGTCGAGCGCAGTGTCTTCCAGGTCGGCCAGGCCGAAACGCATCCGTGCCAACGGCGTGCGCACCTCGTGCGCGACCGCCTGGGCCAGCACGCGCTGGCTTTCCAGCAGCTGCTGCAGCTGCTCGGCCATGTGGTTGAAGGCGTTGGCCAGCGGCCGCACCAGCGCGGTGCCGGCGCGCGGCGCACGCGTGTCCAGCTGGCCGTCGCGCATGCGGCGGGCCGCCTGGGCCAACTGCGAGACGTCGCGCCACAGCCGGTACACCATCACGTACATCGGCAGTGCCACCGCCACCATCAGGATCAGCAGCAGGATCGCCACACCGGATACTTCGCTGTCCTGCCAGCCTTCGTCCGGCAGCGCCTCGTCCAACGGGCCCAGCATCACGGCGTAGTCGCTGTCGCCGATCCGCTGCAGGCTGCGCATGTGCTCCAGATCGATCTGTACGCGGCCGTTGTTGAACGGCGGGCGCTGGCTGGCCGGCAGCGCCTTCACCGCCTCGGCCAGCGGCACCATGCGCAGCGCGTAGGCGAAATCGGCGTCGAGTTCGCGCGCCAGTGCCGGCCACTGCTCGCGCGGGGTTTCGGCGAAGCGATGCTGCAGCAGCGCGTGCGTGCCGCGCATCTCGGCCTGCAGGCCGGCTTCGGTGCGGTCTTCCAGCAGGGCGTCCCAGGCCCACAGGCCCAGCACGATCAACAACAGGTGGGCGACCAGGAAACCGATGCCGTAGCGCAGGAAATGGAAGGCGTGGCCGCGCATCGCCGACGGTGTGCGTTTCATCCCCATGCCGAGCGGCTGAACAGGTAGCCGCGGCCACGGACGGTCTTGATCCGTTCCGGCTGCTCCGGGTTGTCGCCCAGCTTGCGGCGCAGGCGCGAGATGCGGGCATCGATTGAGCGGTCCAGGCCATCGAAGGCGATGCCACGCAGGCCGCGCAGCAGCGCGTCGCGGTCCAGGATCTGGCCGGCATTGCTGGCCAGCAGGAACAGCAGGTCGAACTCGGCGGTGGTCAGCTCCAGCAGGCTGCCCTGCAGGTGCACGTTGCGGGTGGACGGGTCGATGCTCAGCTCGCCGAAGCGCAGGCTGCCGTCACGCGGTTCGACCCGGCGGTGGCGGCGCAGGTGGGCGCGCAGGCGGGCCAGCAGCACCCGCGGTTCGATGGGTTTGCCGATGTAATCGTCGGCCCCCAGTTCCAGGCCCAGCACCTGGTCGATGTTGTCGGTACGGGCGGTCAGCACGCAGATGATGCCGTCATAGTGGGGCCGGATCTGCCGACACACTTCGAAACCATCCTGGTCGGGCAGGCCCACATCGAGCAGCACCAGGGCCGGCTTCTCCGCCAGGATCCGGGCCACGGCGCGCTCGCCGCTGCGCTCGTGGGCCACCTGGTAGCCATGCCGTTGCAGGTAGTCGCTGACCATCGTTCCCAGGCGGGCATCGTCTTCGACCAGTACGATATCCAGCATTTCCAAGGCCTCCGTGGGCGCAAACGTACCGCCACGGCACGAGCGCGGCGATGCTATCCCAGCCTTCGGGCCGCCCGGGTCCCGGGGGCGGGCGCCATTCAGCCGGGGTTGCTGGCGCGCGGGCCGGGTCTCAGTCCCGGCAACAACTTGGCGGCCAGCATAGCCTGTTGCTGTTACAAAACGTTACCTTCGTGATACGGCTGGTGACGATCGCTGACAGCAAAGCGACTGACGCCGCGCGCCCCCGCGCCGAGCATGGAGTCTCCTCCGCTCCGCGTGCCGTCCCCATGTCGCCCGCCGCCCCCTGCCTGCCGAACCTGTCCCGCCGCTGCCAGTGCGGAGGCTTCCGATGAGCGGCGTGGTCGGGGCCTGGCTGCCGCCCGCCGAGGATGAGCAGCTGCTGCAGCAGCTGGCCCCGATGCTGCGCGCGCTGCAGCAGCGTGGGCGTGGCCGCATCGGCTACTGGACCGACGCCGAGGCCGGCCTCGCGCTGGGCCATTGCCGGGCGCCGACCGATACGCCGTTGCAGCCGCTGAGCTCGGACTGCGGTCGCTACGTGCTGT
Source organism: Stenotrophomonas sp. YJH_SMC_69 (assembly GCF_059370495.1). Lineage (NCBI taxonomy): Bacteria > Pseudomonadati > Pseudomonadota > Gammaproteobacteria > Lysobacterales > Lysobacteraceae > Stenotrophomonas > Stenotrophomonas sp. YJH_SMC_69. The sequence goes on from NZ_JCAFTS010000004.1 coordinate 174,643, forward strand.
GCCTGGACGGCCGCCTGTACAACCGCGGCGACCTGCAGGCGCAGCTGCGCGATCTGCCCCGCAGTTGCAGCGATGCGCGGCTGCTGCTGCAGGCGATCGTCGAATGGGGCGTGCAGCGGGCGCTGTCGCGCATCGAAGGCGCCTTCGGTTTCAGCGTCTGGGACCGGGAGTCGCGCGTGCTGTGGCTGGCCCGTGATCCGGTGGGCGAGCGGCCGCTGTATTACGGCTGGTACCAGGGCCAGTTCCTGTTCGCCTCGGAGTTGAAGGCGCTGCAGGCCTTCGCCGGCTTCGCGCCGAGCATCGACCAGGATGCCCTGAGCCTGCTGCTGCGCCACGACTATGTGCCGGCGCCGCACACCATCTACCGTGGCATCCACAAACTGGTGGCGGGCGCGATGCTGCGTATCGATGTCAGCGACCATGCCGCGGGTTGCTCCAGCCAGGCCGCGCAGGGCGGCGCGCGTTACTGGTGCGCACGCGACGCGATGCAGAGTGCACTGCAGGAGCCGCTGCAGCCGGCGCCGAGCCTGGAACAGGCCACCGACCAGCTTGAAGCGGTACTGCAGAAGGCCATCGCCTCACGCATGCACTCGCCCCTGGCGTGCGGCGCGTTCCTGTCCGGCGGTACCGACTCCTCGCTGGTGACGGCGATGATGCAGGCACAATCGACCCTGCCGATCGAAGCGTGGACGGTCGGCTTCGACGATCCGGGGCATGACGAGAGCGACTGGGCGTCGCAGGTCGCGCGCCATCTGGGCGTGCAGCACCACCTGCATCGCATGGACGCGCGCCAGGGCCTGGACCTGCTGCAGCGCCTGCCGCAGGTCTGGTGCGAACCCTTTGCCGACGCTTCACAGCTGCCGACGTTGCTGGCCAGTGAACTGCTGGGGGCGCGCAAGCCGGTGGCACTGACCGGTGACGGTGGCGATGAACTGTTCTTCGGGCATCCCAGCTATGGCCGCGCGCTGCGCAATGCGCGCCTGTGTGGTGGCCTGCCGGACTGGGTACGCGACCTGGCGCGGCGCAGCGGCAACCGCATGAACGTCGAGCGCGGCCGCCTCGGTGGTTGGCGCGCCCTGGTGGCCGAGGTGGCTGCCAATGATGTGGAAGGCCACTACCTGCAGCGCGTGACCCGCTGGCGGCAGCCGGCGCAGGTGGTGCTGGGTGCGCGCGAACCGGTGACGATCTTCCAGCAGCAGGACACGGCGCTGCCGGCCGAGGCGCGCATCCAGCTGCTGGATTTCCGCATGGACCTGGCCGAGGGCATCCTGGCCAAGGTTGATCGCGCGGGCATGGCGGCGGGTGTTGAAACCCGTGCACCGCTGCTGGACATGGAGGTGGTGCGCCTGGCCTGGCGGCTGCCGCAGCACCTGAAGTACCACGATGGCGAGCACAAGCGGATCCTCAAGCACCTGCTGGCGCGCTACCTGCCGGAACCGCTGGTGTATCGCCCCAAGCGCGGCTTCGGCCCGCCGATGGCGCGCTGGCTGGCCGGTCCGTTGCGCGACTGGGCGGAGGCGCTGCTGGATCCGGAGCTGCTGCGCAACCAGGGCTGCTTCGATGTGGCGCGCGTGCGTGGTGTCTGGGAGGCGTTCCTGCGAGGCGAGCGCAAGTGGCACACACACCTGTGGAACGTGCTGATGTTCCAGGCGTGGCACCAGCACTGGCACGGTGGTCGCGGGCGCTGAGCCGTTCCTGCATCGCGTGCGGCGGGTTCAATCTGCGCGGCGCAGGGCGGATGCCCTTGCGTACGAATGTCCTCCGGCGCCGGCCGTTGGCCGTCACCTCCCCCTTTACTTCGTACGCAAGGGCCTCCGCCCGGCGTTCGGAGTTCGCCGGCGCCTCCTTGAAAGGCGGCCGCGAGCGCTGTGATCTCCTCGCCGGAAGCCGAGCCTCGTCGGGGCGGGCAGGGCCCATCGGTTCGCGGCGGATCAGGACGAAGACATGCGTGTGGCGGATGCATTCTGCGCGGCGCAGGGCGGAGACCCTTGCGTACGAATGTCCCCCGGCGCCGGCCGTTGGTCGTCACCTCCTCCTTTACTTCGTACGCAAGGGCCTCCGCCCTGCGTTCGGAGTTTGTCGGCGCTTCCTTGAAAGGCGGCCGCGCGTGCTGCGCTCTCCTCACCGCACGCCGAGCCTCGTCGGGGCCCTTCAGCCTGCAGAGACGTCGCACGAAGACGCGCTTCGGTATCGAAACGACAAGCAAAAAAAGACCCGGCAGAGGGAGGGATCTGCCGGGTCCGGATTGCGTGGGGGGAGGGACCCACGCAATGAGTGTTGCGTCGCGTCAGTGGTTGTTCGCGTCCGCCGTTGATTCGTTGTAGCCCTGCACCAGCTCGGACCAAGCCTTGCTGGCCTGCAGGCCGAGACCGACCACGTCCTGCTGGGCCTGGCCCAGCCGCTGCAGGTTGTCCTGCCACAGCTGCGCGCCCTTGGAGAGCGTCCCGGCCGCATCCTCGCCGCGGGCCAGTTCACCCAGCCAGCCGCCGGTCGCAGTCAGGTTGCGCTCCATCACCTTCAGCTGCACGCCGAACATGCTTTCCGCGTTCTCCAACGCCAACCGGTTCGCGCGCGTTGCCGCGGCGGCGAGCTGGCGGGTGGCATCACTGAAGCGATCGCTGAAGGCGGCGGCCATGGGGGCGTCAGGGAGTGGCTTGATGCATTGCAGCATACGCCCTTGATGCGGCAATGCAACAAAAATAACAAAGGCGCCCAAGGCGCCTTTGAAACACCTTTCAGATCAATGGGTTGATCAGGCAGTGGGGCCGCGGTAACGGCACCCCGACGTGCAGGTTTCGTGCACGGTGATCTCGCTCAGCGCCGGCAGGCCGGGCTTGAGCTCGTTCCAGATCCACACCGCCAAGTTCTCGCTGGTCGGGTTCTCCAGGCCGGGGATGTCGTTGAGGTAGTGATGGTCCAGGCGATCGTAGATCGGCTGGAAGGCCGCCTTCACGTCACCGAAATCCATGATCCAGCCGGTCTGCGCACCCGGCTCGCCCTCGACCTTCAGTTCCACCCGGAACGAGTGGCCGTGCAGGCGCGCGCACTTGTGCCCCGGCGGTACGTTGGGGAGGCGGTGCGCCGCCTCAAGCATGAAGACTTTGAAGATTTCCATGGCGCAATTGTACGCCGCAGGTGGCCGGCCATCCTGAGCGGATGCCGGGCTCTCGTGAAGTAACTCTTTCCATCCGGATGAAGAGATGATAGTTTCTCTTATATCCGTATGAAGAGATGTTATTGGCCGGACCCGGGCCAGGCATGGACTACTGCGGAACTTCATCGCCCTTACCACCTCCCCCACATCGTCATGCCCAAGCACACCCTGCTCGTGGCGGCCCTGGCCGTCGCTCTGGCCGCGCCTTTGTCTGCCGCCGCCGAAACCTCCGCCGACGCCAGTGGCGAAGCCAGCACCCTGGCCGCCGTGCGTGTCACCGGTTCCAACATCAAGCGCACCGATACCGAGGCCTCCAACCCGGTGCAGGTGATCGGCCGCCAGCAGCTGGAACAGACCGGCAAGGCCACCGTGGCAGATGTGCTGCGTTCGATCTCGGCCAACACCGGCAACGCCAGCAACGAAACCACCAACAACGGCTGGGCCTCCGGCTCGGCCGGCATCGGCCTGCGCGGCCTGTCGCAGAAGAACACGCTGGTGCTGCTCAACGGCCGCCGCCTGGCCAACTACGGCTTCCCGGCCGGTGGCCTGTCCGATACGTTCGTTGATCTCAACGCGCTGCCGCTGGTCGCGGTCGAGCGCATCGAAGTGCTCAAGGACGGCGCCTCGGCGGTGTACGGTTCCGACGCCGTGGCCGGCGTGGTCAACATCATCACCCGGCAGAACTTCGAAGGCGCCGAGATCGGCGGCAGCTTCGGCGGTGCCGACCAGGGCGGCCTGCACGAGCAGAACCTGAAGTTCGTCGGCGGCCTTGGTGATCTCGACACCGATGGCTACAACATCCTCTTCAGCCTGCAGGGTTACAACCGCGAACGTCTGGACCAGGACGAACGCAACCTGACCAGGAGCGGCATCTACACCGACAAGCCCGGTGGCCGCTGGAACGGCTGGTCGGCCAAGGGCGCGCGCTACCTGGTCAACGGCGTGTCGGTGCCGATGCTCGACGCCAACGGCAACTGCCCGGTCGGTACCACCCGCGTCGCCAGCGCGCCGATCGACGGCCTGGCCGGCGACACCTGCGGCTTCAACCAGGCCCCGTTCACCACGCTGATCCCCTCGACCAAGCGCTACCAGGCCTATGCCAACGGTACCTTCCGCCTGAACGACAACGTCGAAGCCTTCGGCGAAGTGCTGTACAGCCAGATCAAGAGTGCCGCGTGGTTCGGCAGCAGCCCGTTCTTCACCCTGGAGAGCGGCCGCTTCGCATTGAACGCCAACAGTGGCCTGGCCGAACCGGTGTCGTCGGTGCTGCCGGCCAACAATCCGTACAACCCGTACGGCCGTGCGATCCCGATCGAATACACCTTCTTCGACCTCGGCGGCACGATCAAGACCAACCGTTCCACCGCCTATCGCGGCGTGTTCGGCCTGCGTGGCACCACTGCGAACTGGGACTGGGAAGTGGCTGCATTCGGCGCACGCAGCAGCGAGCGTGAGAGCGTGTCCGGCGGCTTCGCCAATCGCTGGGCGCTGGCCGATGCGCTGGCCACCGGCAGCTACAACCTGCTGAATCCGGCGGCCACGCCGCAGTCGGTACGTGATTCGATCAACATCGCCACGCTGCGCCCGGCCGAGTCCAAGCTGCAGGGCGTCGACGCGAAGATTTCCGGCAGCCTGGGCCACACCTGGGCCGGCGAGATCGGCTTCGCCGCCGGTGCCGAGTGGCGCCGCGAGAAGCTCGATTCCAACAACCCGTGGCAGATCGATGCCGGCCTGCAGGTGCGCCCGGCCATCGCCGAAGTACATGGCCAGCGCCAGGTCAGTGCCGCCTACGCCGAAGTGAACGTGCCGCTGGCCTCGACCCTGGAACTGTCCGCCGCCGCGCGTGCCGATCACTACGATGATTTCGGCGATGCGTTCTCGCCGAAGATCGGCCTGCGCTGGCAGCCGCTCGATTTCCTGCTGGTGCGTGCCTCGGCGTCGAAGGGCTTCCGTGCACCGTCGCTGTCGGAGAACTCCAACAGCACCAGCATCGCCTACGGCAGCGTGGCCGACCCGCGTGATCCGGACGTGCCGGGCTCGCGCCAGAATCCGACCTTCTTCACCGTTGGCAACAACGCACTGAAGCCCGAGCGCACCAAGAGCGTGAACTTCGGCGTGGTGCTGTCGCCATGGGCCAACACCAACCTGAGCGTGGACTACTACCGCATCCAGCTGGACAACCTGGTCGGCACCAACAACACCCAGACCCTGGTCAACGACAACGTGGCCGGCGCCGTGCAGCGCGACGAGCGCGGCAAGCTGCAGGCCGTCTACAACCGCTACCAGAACCTGAGCGAGCTGAAGACCTCGGGCATCGACGTCGAGCTGCGCCAGCGCATCCCGACCGCTGCGCTCGGCGACTTCACCGTGTCCTCCGCCTACACCCACGTGCGCGACTACCGTCGCCCGACCGTGGTCGGCGGCCCGCTGGTCGACTACGCCGGCAGCAACCTCGGCGCGACCCTGCCCAAGGACAAGGCCACCACCACCCTGGACTGGAAATACGGCGACTTCAACGCCGCGGTGACCTGGTACTACACCAGCAGCTACCGCCAGGAGGCCAGCACCGCCGCCAAGGCCGTGCAGCAGCGCGTCGGCAGCTACAGCCAGTACGACCTGTACCTGGCCTACACCGGCATCGACAAGCTGACGGTGTACGCCAAGGTGCAGAACCTGGCCGACAAGACGCCGCCGTACGATGCCTCGTTTCCGGGCATCCGCGCGCCGTACGACTTCAGCCAGTACGACCTGCGCGGCCGCTACTTCACGCTGGGCTTCGACTACCGCTTCTGATCCACCCGCTGCGACCGGTCTCCCCAGGGGACCGGTCGCGCGACCGCCTGCCGTTGTGTTCCAGGGGAGTCACTGTGTCCTTGCATCGTCGTGCCGTTCTTCCGTTGCTGCTTGCCGCCGCCACCGCACTGTTCCAGCCGCAGCCGGTACAGGCACAGAGCACCTACTTCTTTCCGCAGGCTGCCGATGCAGCGGCGTTCGATACCGCCGTGCCCACGCCGGAGCAGTTCCTCGGCTATCCGATCGGCAGCCGTTACACCCGGCACGACCAGCTGGTGGCGTACTTCCAGGAACTGGCCCGGCGCTCGGACAGGATCAGCGTGCGCGAGATCGGCCGCAGCTATGAGGGCCGCCCGCTGTTGATCGCCACTGTCACTGCCGCAGGCAACCACGCGCGGTTGGAACAGATCCGCCAGCAGCACGCGACGCTGGCCGATCCGGCGCAGCCGCGCAGTGCGGCGGGCGACAGCCCGGTGGTGGTGTGGCTGGGATACAGCGTGCATGGCAACGAGACCTCCAGTGCCGAGGCGGCGATGCTGACGGCTTACTACCTGGTGGCCAACCGCAGCGCCGAAACCCAGCAGTGGCTGCAGCAGGCGGTGGTGCTGTTCGACCCGGCGCAGAATCCGGACGGTCGCGATCGTGCCGCCAACTGGCACAACGCGTGGGCCTCCGATCCGGCCTCGGCCGACCCGGCCGACAAGGAGCACGTCGAACCGTTCCCGCAAGGGCGCACCAACCACTACTTCACCGATCTCAACCGCGACTGGCTGGCCCTGACCCAGCAGGACTCGCGGCCGAAGGTGGAGGTGTTCCACCAGTGGTACCCGAACGTGCAGATCGACTTCCACGAAATGGGCAAGGACAGCACCTACTACTTCGAGCCCTCGCCGAAGAGCATGCACAGTCCGCTGATTCCCGCGGCGTCGTACGAATTCAACAAGACCCTGGCCAGGTACCACGCGCAGGCGCTGGATGCGCTGGGCTCGCTGTACTACACCGGCGAGAACTTCGACAACTTCTCGCCGGTATACGGCTCGACCTACCCGGACTTCCATGGTGCCGTCGGCGTGACCGTCGAACAGGCCAGCTCACGCGGCCGCATGCAGGAATCGGTGAATGGCCTGCTGACGTTCCCGTTCACCATCCGCAACCAGGTCGCCACCGGGCTGGGCACCGTGCGCGGCGCAGTGACCGAGCGCAGCGGCCTGTTCGACCTGCAGAAGCAGTTCTTCCAGAGCGCGCTGAAGCAGGCCGCACAGCAGCCGGTGAAGAGCTTCGTGTTCGGTGATGCGCATGATCCGGCACTGACCCGCCGCCTGCTGGAACTGTTGCTGCTGCATCGCATCGACGTGCGCGCGCTGGATCGTGCCGTCACTGTCGATGGCCAGCGCTTCGATGCCGGCAGCGCCTACGTTGTGCCGGTCCAACAGGCGCAGTTCCGCCTGGTGCATTCGATCTTTGCCGAGACGCCGCCGATCAAGGGTGATGTGTTCTACGGCAGCACCAGCTATGCAATCGCACCGGCCTACGGCGTGGCCTTCGCCGGTAGCCGCAGCCGTATCGAAGGCGGTGCACGCGTGACCGCGCTGCCGGCGGCGCAGGGCGCGGTGCTGGGCAGCCAGGCCGGATTCGCCTACGTGATCGACTGGCGCGACTACAACGCCGGGCGCGCGCTGGCCGCACTGCAGGGCAAGGGCGTGAGCGCACGTGCAGCGTTCCAGCCGTTCACCACCGCGACCGCGCAGGGCGAGGTCAGCTTCGCCGCCGGCAGCCTGGTGATTCCGGTGGCCGGGCAATCGCTGCAGGGCGCAGCGCTGCTTGAGGCAGTGACGTCGGCCGCGCGCGAGGCGGGTGTGCAGGTGCACGCATTGCCCAGCGGCCGCAGCCGCGAAGGCATCGACCTCGGCAGTGACGGCGTCAAGGCGCTGCGCAAACCCACGGTCGCGCTGGTGATGGGCGAAGGCGTGGCCGCCACCGAGATCGGTTCGGCGTGGTTCCTGCTCGACCAGCAGCTGCACCTGCCTGCCAGCAAGCTGGACCCGCAGCAGCTGGGCAAGGTGCCGCTGGACCGCTACACCACGATCGTGCTGTCCGGCGGCACCTACACCGGCATCGATGCCACGGCGGTGGCCGCACTGAAGCGCTGGGTGCAGGCCGGAGGTTCACTGGTGACCTACGGCAGCGCCTCGAAGTGGGCGATCGAACAGAAGCTGGCCGACGGCGAGAAGCTCGGCAAGGAAGAAGAGACTGCCGACGAGAGCCGCCGTGCGTTCGGCGACCAGCGCGACATCGCTGCGATCGAGCGGGTCAGCGGCAACATCCTCAGTGCCGACGTGGATACCAGCCATCCGTTGGCGTTCGGCGTGCCGCGCCGGCAACTGGCGATCAACAAGGAAAACACGGTGACGCTGCAGCCGAGTGCGAACCCGTTCTCGACGGTGGTACGCATCGACGCGCCGCCGCGGGTGAACGGTTACTTGTCCGAGCGCAACCGCACGCGGGTGGCGGGCAGCGCGTGGCTGCTGGTGTCGGCGCAGGGGCAGGGTAACGTGGTGCTGTTCGCCGATGATCCGGCGCATCGCAAGTACTGGCATGGCACGGACCGGCTGCTGATCAACGCGATCTTCTTCGGGAATCTGGTGAATCCGGCGAAAGCGCGGGGTTGAGGTGTTTGGCGCCGAGTTTCTGTTGTGCTTGGGAGGCAGGGGGCCTCAGCCAGGACACGCCGTAAACCCATCCATGGGGGCTCGATGGCGCCATCCTTGGCGCCAACGGTCCTGGCTGAGGCCCCCTGCCTCCCATGACAGTTTCCTGCGGGCGCGGACGCATCAGACCCCAAGGCGGGAGCAAGGGCAAATACAAAAGCAAAAGCAAAAGCAAAAGCAAAGCCAGGAATTGCGACTTCGGCTTTTGCCTTTGAATTTGAATTTGAACTTGAATTTGATCTTTCTTCTCCCGGCTACCCGGCGGGAGAAGAAGGCGCAGGCAATGCTTGAAGCGGATGGGCATGGGGGCAGCGCAGAACCGTTGGCGCCATGGATGGCGCCATCGAGCTTACATGGACGTATTTACAGCGTGTTCTGCGCTGCCCCCATGTCCATCCGCCCTCGGTACTGCCACCGCGTGCTTTATCACCCGGTAGCCAGCAACAAAAAAAGGACGGCGCGTCAGCGCCGTCCCTCGATAGCCCCCCGCGCAGCGGGAAGCGCCATCCATGTCAGCTGGGATCAGCCGGCGCGACCGCCGCCGTTGCCACCCTGGCCGCGACCACGGCCGCCACCATTGCCGCCACCGCCACGGCGCTGGCCCTGACCCGCGCCCGCACGCTGCTGGCCGTTGCCGCCGCCCTCGCGACGGCCACCACCGGCCTTCTTCGGGCCGGCATGCGCATGGCGCGGCGCATCGCCGTGCGGACGGCGTGCGTGGCTCTTGCGCGGTGCGCGCTCACCGGTATCGTGCTCGGCCTTGCCCGGCGCGCTGTTGCCCCAGCGGATCGGCGTCTGCAGCTCGAAGCCCGGCACATCGCGGATGTCCATGTCGCGGCCCAGCAGGCGCACGATCGCGCGCAGCAGCTTCACTTCATCCTGCGCCACCAGCGAAATCGCCTGGCCGGTCGCGCCGTTGCGGCCGGTGCGGCCGATGCGGTGCACGTAGTCCTCGGCCACCATCGGCAGGTCGAAGTTGATCACCTTCGGCAGCTCGTTGATGTCGATGCCGCGCGCGGCGATGTCGGTGGCCACCAGCACGGTCACGCGGCCGGCCTTGAAGTCACCCAGCGCACGCAGGCGCTGGCCCTGGCTCTTGTTGCCGTGGATCGCCGCGGTCTTGATGCCCGACTTTTCCAGGAAGGTGGCCAGCTTGTCGCTGCCATGCTTGGTGCGGGCGAACACCAGGGTCTGCTCGCGGCTGTCCTGCGCCAGCAGGTGCAGCAGCAGGTCGCGCTTGCGGCCGGCGTCGACCGGATGCACGCGGTGGGTGATGGTTTCGGCCACGGTGTTCTTCGGCGTTACCTGGATCTGTTCCGGGTTGCGCATGAACTCCAGCGCCAGCTGGCGGATGTTGTCCTCGAAGGTGGCCGAGAACAGCAGGGTCTGGCGGTTCTGCTTCGGCAGCTTGGCCAGGATGCGCTTGATCGACGGCAGGAAGCCCATGTCGAGCATGCGGTCGGCTTCGTCCAGGATCAGCACTTCAATGCCGGACAGGTCGACGCTGCGACGCTCAAGGTGGTCGATCAGGCGGCCCGGGCAGGCCACCAGCAGGTCCACGCCACGGCGCAGGATGTCCAGCTGGTTGCCCATGCCGACGCCGCCGTAGATGCAGGCGCTGGGGATGCGCAGGTACTTGCTGTAGCCACGCAGGCTGTCATGCACCTGGGTGGCCAGCTCGCGGGTCGGGGCCAGGATCAGCGCGCGCGGCTTGCGCGGGCCGGCACGTACCTCCTGCGAGGCGGTGCCCAGGTGCTGCAGCAGCGGCAGGCCGAACGCGGCGGTCTTGCCGGTGCCGGTCTGTGCGCCGGCCAGCAGGTCGCGACCGGCCAGCGCCAGCGGGATCGCCTGCTGCTGGATCGGGGTCGGGTTTTCGTAGCCCTGCTCGGCGAGCGCGCGCAGCAGGAAGGGCGCCAGGCCCAGCGATTCAAAAGACATTGAGTTTGCTCCAAGTACAAGAAACGCCTGTCCGAGCGAACAGACGGGGGCAGATCAAACTGATCGGCTGACTCGGAGCGTTCCCGTGAACCGCGCTGCGAGAATTGGGTGCAGCCGGCACGAAGCGCAGGCTGGAATGCGTGACGAACGGCGTCGGAGTGGGGGCGGGCGAAGAGGGCGGACCCTGGTCGCCGGCGATCCCGGAGGGAAACGGACGGCCGCTGCAGACCCTGCAAGTCTAAACGATGTTCGAGACTTCGCGCAAAAAGGCCTGTTCAGGTAGGGGCGTCTCTGCAGGGCTGCGCCCTGCACCCGCAGAGGCTGAAGCAACGTCAAAGGCCGGTTCCTGTGGGTAGGCGGGGTGGGTCCGGTGGCAGGGGGCGCTGCAAGTACCCCTCCCGGGGCCCGGCCCAGCCGCTGGCGGCTGGGCGTTCGGGCGCTTGCGAAGCGGTGCTTCGCAAGCAAAGCGCCCTCACCCATGCAAGCTCGGTCGCCGCATCTATGCGGCTCACGCCCCTGCCACCGGACCCACCCCGCCTTCGACAGTTTCCTGCGATCTGTCGGAATGGCATGGGGTCAGATCCGTTTTCCGCAGGAAAACGGATCTGACCCCGGAATTTCATTCGATATCTGACAGATTTCATCCACGCATGGCGTGGATCTACTGGCCACCGGCCTACTGTCGAAGGCGAGGTACTGTGGGTTTGCGGGGTGTGAGCGGCATGGATGCCGCGACCAAGCCCCCATGGATGGGTTTACGGCGTCCCCGCAAACCCACAGTGCCTCGCCATCCCACGGAATGTCCGCTGTTGCTGTTGCGTCGGCTGTTGCCTTGGCTTGAAGCAGGTGCAGGGCTGCAAGCCCTGCCGAACCCCCCACTACGGTAGGGTGGGCCGATGCCGCGCTGCAGCTTGGCGTCGCCGCAGATTTGATTACACTTGAAACTTGTTTGCCCACGACTCCGGACACCCACCCATGAAGCTTGGTTCTTTGAAGGAAGGCGGCCGCGACGGCACCCTGATCGTCGTCTCGCGTGACCTGCGCCACGGCGTGCGCGCCACCGGCATTGCCGCCACCCTGCAGCAGGCCCTGGAGGACTGGAGCCACATGGCACCGCGCCTGAACGCCCTGTACGAATCGCTCAATGCCGGCGATGCCGATGGCGTGTTCGACCTCGACCCGCAGGCACTGGCCGCGCCGATGCCGCGCGCCTATGAGTTCGTCGATGGCAGCGCCTACCTGCCGCACGTCGAGCGCGTGCGCCGTGCCCGTGGCGCCGAGGTGCCGGAGAGCTTCTACACCGATCCACTGATGTACCAGGCCACCAGCGCCGGCTTCTACGGCCCGCGCGATGCGGTCAAGGTGGTCAGCGAGGACTACGGCATCGACCTGGAAGCGGAGATCGTGGTGATCACCGACGACGTGCCGATGGCGGTGACCCCGGAACAGGCAGCCGGTCATATCCAGTTGGTCGGCCTGGTCAACGATGTCTCGCTGCGCAACCTGATCCCGGGCGAGCTGGCCAAGGGTTTCGGCTTCCTGCAGTCCAAGCCGCGCTCGGCGCTGTCGCCGGTATTCGTCACCCCTGACGAGCTGGGTGCCGCGTGGCAGGACAGCAAGGTGCACCTGCCGCTGCTGACCCACATCAACGGCCAGTGGTTCGGTGCGCCGGAAGCGGGCGTGGACATGCAGTTCAATTTCGCCCAGCTGGTTTCGCATGCGGCCAAGACCCGTCCGCTGGTCGCCGGCACCATCGTCGGCTCGGGCACCATCGCCAATGAAGACACCAGCAAGGGTGCGTCGTGCTTCGCCGAGCAGCGCGTGGTCGAGACCCTGCGCGATGGCAAGCCGAGCACGCCGTTCATGTCGTTCGGCGACGTGGTCCGCATCGAGATGCTCGATGCCGCCGGTAACAGCATCTTCGGTGCGATCGAGCAGCGCATCGAACAGGCGGCCAGGCCCTGAGCATGGAGGCGGCCATGGAGATCCCGGTCGACGACGGCATCGTGCTGTACACCTACTGGCGATCCAGCGCCGCCTACCGCGTGCGCATCGGTCTGGAGCTGAAGGGCCTGGCCTGGGAGGCCCGGCCGGTGCATCTGGTGCGCGACGGTGGCGAGCAGCACCGGGATGCCTATCGGGCGCTCAACCCGCAGCAGCAGGTGCCGACCCTGCTGCATGAGGGGCATGTGCTGACCCAGTCGCTGGCGATCCTCGAATACCTGGACGAGCGCTTTCCGCAGGTACCGCTGCTGCCGGCCGACGCCGCCGGCCGCGCGCGGGTGCGGGCGCTGGCCCAGCTGGTGGCCTGCGACATCCACCCGATCAACAACCTGCGGGTGATGCAGTACCTGGAGCGCGATCTGCAGGTGCCGGCCGATGCGCGCACGCAGTGGACCCTGCACTGGATCGCCGAGGGCTTCGCGGCGATGGAAGCCCTGCTGGTCAACAGTCGTGACACCGGCGCCTTCTGCCATGGTGACCGTCCCGGCCTGGCCGATATCTGCCTGCTGCCGCAGCTGTACAACGCCCACCGCTTCGGCCTGGACCTGGCACCGTACCCGACCCTGCGCCGCATCGAAGCGGCCTGCCAGGCAGTGGATGCCTTCGACCGCGCACGCCCGGAAAACCAGCCCGACGCCGCCTGAAAAAAAGGGGACGGAGGGGATTAAGTCGTATATGCACTTACGACTTAATCCCCTCCGTCCCCTTTCTGCCGCAAACGGGCCAGGTCATCGCGGAACACCCGGTAGGCTTCCTCGCGGCGCGCATCGTCGGTCTGCCGCAACACCCATGCCGGGTGCACCGTGGCGTAGCCGCGCGTGCCGTCCTCGAGGGTGTGCCAGCGTCCGCGGTCGCGTGCGAGGTCGAAACCACGACCGAATACCGAGGCTGCGGCTGTCGCGCCGAGGCATACGATCACCTGGGGCCGCACGCGTGCGATCTCACCCATCAGCCAGGGGCGGCAGGCCTGGATGTGGCGGCTTTCCGGCCGCTTGTGCAGCCGCACCTTGCCGCGCCGCTCATGGTGGAAGTGCTTCACCGCGTTGGTGAGGTACAGCTGGGCGCGATCGATTCCCAGTTCCGCCAGTGCGCGGTCCAGCACCTGGCCGGCAGGTCCTGCGAACGGCTGCCCGCGCAGATCCTCGGTATCACCGGGCTGCTCGCCGATCACCATCACCCGCGCATCGGCAGGCCCCTGCCCGAACACGGTCTGCGTGGCCTGCTCCCATAGCGGGCACTGGCGGCAGGCAATGGCCTGTCCGCGCAGATTGTCCAGGCTGCTGGCATCGGCTGCCGGCGCCGCAGCGTTCGCACGCGGGGGAATCCTGCGTTGCGGTGCCTGTGCCGGCCGGTCATGCATTTCCTGCACGCGGTCGGCCGCGTCGCGCACCAGGCGTGGCAGCAACTGTGCTTCAGGCAGGTGGCGCCAGTACTTGGCCGGCATCTCCTGCATCATCATCCGTGTGTTGAGTCGCGCCGGATTGAAGATGCTGGCGTAGTAGGTCTGCCACAGCGACTCCCGTGCATCCTCGGCCGGGGCATCTTCGCGCCGTGCACCGGGGCCGAAGGCAAGCGCCTGCCCATCCCAGGCGACGCTGCGCGAAGGGGTCAGGATCGCCCAGCGCATGCCGGTGAAGCGGCGCGCGAAGAACGGCGCGACCCGGTCGACGATGTGGTGTTGCGGCTCGAACCAGGCGATGAACGCATCGGGCTGGCCAGGTACCTCGCGGAAGCGCACGAATGCCTTCATCTTGTGCGTGTCACGGCGGACGGCCTGGGCGAGGGCTGTCGCGCGCAGGACATCGGCGTCGGCGGGGTTGCCCAGCACTGATCGCTCGCCATGGGCGATGCGCCACAGCAGGCGATACAGCAAGGCCAGGCGCTGGGGATCGCGATGGCACAGGCAGGTGGCCGCCAGCTCCAGGAAGTCACGTGGAACGTTGGGTGCACCGGCATCGGCAAGCATCGGCGCCTGCTGCACGGCCGGCGCATCCAGCAGCGAGGTGTCGCTCCCTTCCAGCCAGTCCAGTTGAGGTGGCGCCACGCCGCGCAGCAACGCTTCGCGCGCAGCATCGCGCCAGGCCTGCAGCGACCACGGCGGATCCACCCGCAGCGACCAGCGCTGCGCGTCAGGATGCAGACGTTGCATCGAACAGCGAACCCTGGCGCGGAGGCGGGGCCAGCTGCGCGCGCAGCGCCGCCGGATCATCCAGTGCTTTGCGCGGGTGATGGTCGGCCAGCAGCACGAACGGCAGCAGCTTGCTCATCGGTGCCTTCAGGCGCGCGATGTCGGCCACGCGCAGCCGCCCGTGGCGGCGTGCCATCAGCACGCGCTTGACGTTGCGCACGCCAAGGCCGGGCACGCGCAGCAGCATTTCCTTCGGTGCCCGGTTCAGATCGACCGGAAAGCGCTCGGGATGGCGGATCGCCCAGGCCATCTTGGGGTCGATATCCAGGTCGAGCATGCCGTCCTGGGTGGTATCGGTAATCTCATCCACGCCGTAGCCGTAGAAGCGCAGCAGCCAGTCAGCCTGGTAGAGGCGATGTTCGCGCTGCAGCGGTGGCGGCTGCAGTGGCAGCTGCCGGCTGGCGTCCGGAATCGGGCTGAATGCGGAGTAGTAGACCCGGCGCATGCGGTAGTTGCCGTACAGGCTGTCGGCGCTGGCCAGGATCTGCTGGTCGTTTGCCCCGTCCGCGCCGACGATCATCTGGGTGCTCTGCCCGGCCGGTGCGAAACGGGGAGGGCGCGGGCGAACACTGCGACTGGCCGTCGGCGCCACCACTGCGGGGGCCTTGCGAGCTTCCTTGGCTTCCTCGATGCGCCAGCGCAGTTCGCCCATCGCGCCACGGATCGAATGCACCGTCTTCTCCGGTGCCAAGGCGCTCAGGCCGGCTTCGGTCGGCAGTTCCACGTTGATGGACAGGCGGTCCGCATAGCGCCCGGCACTGGCCAGCAGTTCCGGCGAGGCCTCGGGAATGGTCTTGAGGTGGATGTAGCCGGCGTAGCGGTGTTCTTCGCGCAGCTGCCGGGCCACTTCCACCATCTGCTCCATGGTGTAGTCCGCATTGCGGATGATGCCGCTGGACAGGAACAGGCCCTCGATGTAGTTGCGCTTGTAGAAGTCCAGGGTGAGCGTGACCACCTCGTCCACGCTGAAACGCGCGCGGGCCACGTTGCTGGAGACCCGGTTCACGCAATAGGCGCAGTCGTAAATGCAGAAGTTGGTCAGCAGGATCTTCAGCAATGAAACGCAGCGGCCGTCGGGCGTGTAGCTGTGGCAGATGCCCATGCCCTCGGTACTGCCGATACCGCCACTGGCGCGCGAATCGCGTTTGCCCGAGCCGCTGGAGGCGCAGGACGCGTCGTATTTGGCGGCGTCGGCCAGAATGGCCAGCTTGCGGATGGTTTCCATTGGGGAAACCTACGGATGAGGGGTCTCATTGGATGAGACCGCCCATGAACGCTTCAGAAAAAAGGGGACGGAGGGGATTAAGTCGCAAATGCACTTACGACTTAATCCCCTCCGTCCCCTTTTTCGTGGGGTCAGAAGCCGTGGGTGATGCTGGGTGCGCCGGCCGAGAAATCGGCGTACGGGTCGTGCTCGCCGCTGCTGCCTTCGGACAAACGGAACTTCAGGGCCAGGCCATCGCGCGAGTCGGCCGCGCGCAGCGCTTCCTCCTGCTCGATGATGCCCGCCTTGGCCAGCCGGAACAGGCACTGGTCGAAGCTCTCCATGCCTTCTTCCAGCGAGCCTTCCATCGCCGCCTTGATCTCGTGCACCTGGCCGCGACGCAGCAGGTCGCGGATCATCGGCGTGTTGATCAGCACCTCGGTGGCCGGCAGGCGACGGCCCTCCTTGTTCTTCACCAGGCGCTGGCTGATCACCGCACGCAGGTTCAGCGCCAGGTTCATCAGCACGTTCTTGTGCGCGCTTTCCGGGAAGAAGTTGAGGATGCGCTCGATGGTCTGGTCGGCGTTGTTGGAGTGCAGGGTGGCCAGGCACAGGTGCCCGGTCTCGGCGAAGGCGATCGCCGCCTCCATCGTTTCCGCATCCAGGATTTCGCCGATCAGGATCACGTCCGGCGCTTCACGCATCGCGTTCTTCAGCGCGTTGTGGAAGGCGTGGGTGTCCAGGCCGACCTCGCGCTGGTTGACGATCGACATCTTGTGCTTGTGCAGGTACTCGATCGGATCCTCGATGGTGAGGATGTGACCGGTGGTGGTGCTGTTGCGGTGGTCGATCATCGACGCCAGCGAGGTGGACTTGCCGGAACCGGTGGACCCCACCACCAGCACCAGCCCGCGCGGGGTCATGATGACGTCCTTCAGCACCTGCGGCAGGTTCAGCTCCTCGATGCTCGGGATACGGCTGCGGATGGCGCGGATGACCATGCCGACCTCGCCCCGCTGCTTGAACACGTTGACGCGGAAGCGCCCGGCATCGGGCAGGGCGATGGCCATGTTGAGCTCCAGCTCGCGCTCGAACTGCGGCACCTGGCCTTCGTCCATCAGCGAGTAGGCGATTTTCTTGACCATGCCCGGCGGCAGGCCGGTGTTGCCCAGCGGATAGAGCTTCCCCTCGATCTTGATGTAGACCGGTGCCCCGGTGGTCAGAAACATGTCCGAAGCGTTCTTTTCGGTCATCAGCTTCAGGAAGTAGCCGATATCCATTGCGAATTTTCCCCAACGAAACGGCCGACGCCCGTTGCCAGCACGGTGTCGGCTTGACGACAATGGCCGTGAACCGACAACCGGTACGGCCTCCCCAATGAAACGACTTAGCTTCGCACGAATGCGCCATGGCCTGTATGTGATGGCGTTTGCATTCGCACTGTCTGCCCCCGCCTGGGCGCAGGACGCCGCCCTGGAACTGGCGCAGGCCCGGCAGGCGGTCGACAAGGCCACCCAGGCCGACGCCGACCAGTACGCCCCGGACCTGATCGGTCTGGCCCGGCAGGGGCTGGAGCAGGCCCAGCGCGCCGCCGGCGACCGCCGCGAACGGAAGAACGCCCCGGCGATGGCCCTGCGCGCCGCCGCCGATGCCGACCTGGCACGCGTCCGCAGCGAGGAAGCCACCGTCACCGCGCAGCTGCAGCTGCGCCGCAACGAGGTCAACCAGCTGCAACGCCAGCTGTCGACCGGGGAGGACCGCCGGTGAAGCCGATGACCGCCGCAACCCTGGCCGCGCTGCTGGCGCTGCCGACCCTGGCCGTGGCCGCCGACAACCCGATGGTGGCGCAGCTGAGCCAGCGCCTGATGGCCATCCAGGCCAACCCGGATACCGCTGAGCTGGGCGCCTTCGAGCGCATGCAGGCCCAGCAGGCCATCGCGACCCTGGACAAGGCCAAGCGCCGTGACCAGGAGCTGGCCACCTACCTGGCCGAGCGCCGGGTGGAGATTGCCGAGACGGCCGTGCGCACGGCGATGGCCGCGCGCGAGGTCGACCGCCTGGAGCGCACCCGCAGCGACCTGCTGATCGAGGCCAGCCGCCGCGACGCTGCCCGCGCCCGTCAGGAAGCCGAGCAGCTGCGCATGCAGGCGCAGATGCAGGCCGAGGAAGCCGAACGCCTGCGCCAGGCCGCCGAGGCCGAAACCCTGGCCCGCCAGGACGCCGAAAACGCCCTGACCAGCGTGGCCGGCAAGCAGCAGCAGCGCCTCAGCGCCGCCCAGCAGAACGCCGCCAAGCTGGCCCGCGAGGAGGCCGAGCTGGTGTCGGGCCAGAAGCTGCCGGGTTCGAAGTTCGATGCGCGCGGTGAGGTCTTCACCTTCGGGGGCGACGCGTTCGCTGCAGGTGCGTCCAGCCTGTCTGGCGGCGCCCGCAACCAGGCCAAGGCGCTCGCCGAGTACCTGAACATCGGCAAGAAGGGCCGCCTGCGCATCGAGGCCTACGACAGTGCCAACGGCGTGGGCCAGAAGCGGGCCGAAGCGCTGCGCGACGCCCTGGTCGCGGGTGGTGTCGCCAGCAACCGCATCCAGGTCAGCGGCAAGAAGGCAGCCTCCACCCGGGCCCGTTCGGCCGAGGTCATCATCGCCCCGTAATGCATTGATATTGTTTGTTTTTCGTTGCAATGAGCATTCAGCCTGAACCCCGCCCCGGCGGGGTTCGGTCTTTTTGACGCAGGGGTCTTGTACCCCGCCTTGAGCAGGCGTAGGGTCAATCGTCCGGGACGCAATGCCGCGGACCGGACGATGGGAGGGCCGGGCCGATGCAAGCAGGGCGCGAACCGCAGCAGATCGACGTGCGCAGGCCAGTGCCGCAGGTCGTTGCAGGCGTCCAGGTGGCCATCGGCCGGCGCTCCTCCATGAACAACGCCCCGTGCCTTGTGGCCGGGGCGTTCGTGTATCTGTCGAAGGAGGTCCATCATGTTTGAAGATCAGCCCCAGAGCGAGATCGACGCCCGTCGCGCGCGTGATCCGGAGTTCAGGGCACTCCATGACCAGCACCGCAAATTGAACAAGAAGTGCATGGACGCGGAGTTGGGTGTACTCCCGATCGATGATGTCACCCTGGGTCGCATGAAGCGTGAGAAGCTGCTGGCCAAGCAACGCCTTCTGCGAATGTACGAAACACCGCTCCCAACGACGTCCCCCACGCTTTGACGCACCCCGTCGCGCCCGGAACGGCGTGACCCGGCCATCGATGGCCCCGCCGGGCGACCCCGCCCCGGCATCGCGGCACCGCCGATGAGGCGGCCGCGCCAAGGCACCACAGGCGGTGGTGCCTTGGCCAGCAGGCACAACTCACCGATGCGGGCGGTACCGGTCTCCTCGTCGATCCGGGGCCGCCCGCATCCCTTCATGGGGCAGGCGGGCGGCATGCCTGCACCGACCTGACATTCAGCGCCATCCGTCGGATAATCATCGGTCCGGCCCTGCGTGGCGCGAATCGAAAGTCCTCCGAATGCCCATCCATTCTTCCGTCCTCGAACTCATCGGCCAGACCCCGATCGTCAAGGCCCAGCGCCTGGACACCGGCGTCTGCGAGCTCTACCTGAAGCTGGAGAGCGCCAACCCGGGCGGATCGATCAAGGATCGCATCGGCCTGTCGATGATCGAGGCGGCGGAGCAGCGTGGTGACCTGAAGCCGGGCGCGACCCTGGTTGAAGGTACCGCCGGCAACACCGGCCTGGGCCTGGCGCTGGTGGCACAGCAGAAGGGCTACAAGCTGATCCTCGTCGTTCCCGACAAGATGAGCCGCGAGAAAATCTTCAACCTGAAGGCGATGGGCGCTGAAGTGCGCCTGACCCGTTCAGACGTCGCCAAGGGCCATCCGGAGTACTACCAGGACCTGGCCAAGACCATCGCCGAGCAGACCCCGGGCGCCTACTTCATCAACCAGTTCGGCAACCCGGACAACCCGGCCGCGCATGAGTTCGGCACCGGCCCGGAAATCCTCGAGCAGATGGGCGGTGACCTCGACGCCATCGTGTTCGGCTGCGGCAGCTCCGGCACCATGACCGGCCTGTCGCGCGCGTTCGCCAAGCTGTCGCCGAAGACCGAGCTGGTGCTGGCCGATCCGGTCGGCTCGATCCTGGCCGAATACATCAACGACGGCGTGCTCAACGACAAGTCGGGCAGCTGGCTGGTGGAAGGCATCGGCGAGGACTTCCTGCCCTCGATCTCCGACTTCAGCCGCGTCAAGAAGGCTTATGCGATCAGCGATGCCGAGAGCTTCCACACCGCGCGCGAGCTGCTGGGCAAGGAAGGCATCCTGGGCGGTTCGTCCACCGGCACCCTGCTGGCGGCGGCGCTGAAGTACTGCAAGGAGCAGACCACGCCGAAGAGGGTGCTGGTGCTGGTCTGCGATACCGGCAACAAGTACCTGTCGAAGATGTACAACGACTACTGGATGCTGGACAACGGCTTCCTGCAGCGCCCGCAGCACGGCGACCTGCGCGACCTGATCCTGCGCCCGTACGGCCAGCGCGACACCGTGGTGATCGGCCCGAACGACCTGCTGACCACCGCCTACCAGCGCATGAAGCTGTACGACGTCTCGCAGCTGCCGGTGATGGACGGCGAGAAGCTGGTCGGCATCGTCGACGAAAGCGACGTGCTGCTGCATGTCTATGGCGACGAGGCGCGCTTCCGCGACACCGTGGCCACCGCGATGGTCAGCAAGCTGGACCGGCTGGACGTGAAGTCGCCGATCGAGGCCCTGCTGCCGGTGTTCGACCGCGGCCAGGTGGCGATCGTGATGGACGGCGACGCCTTCCTCGGCCTGATCACCCGCATCGACCTGCTGAATTATCTGCGTCGGCGCGTTCAGTAAGGCGTTTATCGCCGCAGATCGCTGCTGAATCCCGGTTTATCCGCGTCAAAGCTCGTTAAGGCCGCGCTGATAGACTCCCGCTCCTTCGACGGCGCCGGTCATCGGCGCCAATCAGGAAACGACATGTCCAACGCTTCTTCCCCGGACCGCGCGCTGGCCCTGGCCACGCTGGCCATCCACGGCGGCCAGTCGCCCGACCCCAGCACCGGCGCGGTGATGCCACCGATCTACGCCACTTCGACCTATGCCCAGTCCAGCCCGGGCGAGCATCAGGGCTTCGAGTACTCGCGTACCCACAACCCGACCCGCTTCGCCTATGAGCGTTGCGTGGCCTCGCTGGAAGGCGGTACCCGCGGCTTTGCCTTCGCTTCGGGCATGGCGGCCAGCTCGACCGTGATCGAGCTGCTCGACGCTGGCAGCCACGTGGTGGCGATGGACGACATCTACGGCGGCAGCTTCCGCCTGTTCGAGCGCGTGCGTCGCCGCACCGCCGGGCTGGACTTCAGCTTCGTCGACCTCACCGATCTGGCGGCATTCGAAGCCTCCATCACGTCGAAGACGAAGATGGTCTGGATCGAGACCCCGACCAACCCGATGCTGAAGATCGTCGACATCGCCGCGGTCGCCGCCATCGCCAAGCGCCATGGCCTGATCGTAGTGGTCGACAACACCTTCGCCTCGCCGATGCTGCAGCGTCCGCTGGAACTGGGTGCGGACCTGGTCCTGCATTCGGCCACCAAGTATCTCAATGGCCACTCGGACATGGTCGGTGGCATGGTCGTGGTCGGCGACAACGCCGAACTGGCCGAGCAGATGGCCTTCCTGCAGAACTCGGTGGGGGGCGTGCAGGGCCCCTTCGACAGCTTCCTGGCCCTGCGCGGCCTGAAGACCCTGCCGCTGCGCATGAAGGCACACTGCGCCAACGCGCTGGCGCTGGCCCAATGGCTGGAAAAGCACCCGGCGGTGGAGAAGGTGATCTACCCGGGCCTGGCCTCGCACCCGCAGCATGAACTGGCCGGCAAGCAGATGGCCGGCTACGGCGGCATCGTCTCGATCGTGCTCAAGGGCGGGTTCGAGGCGGCCAAGCGCTTCTGCGAGAAGACCGAACTGTTCACCCTGGCCGAGTCGCTGGGCGGTGTTGAAAGCCTGGTCAACCATCCGGCGGTGATGACCCATGCCTCGATTCCGGTCGCGCGCCGCCAACAGCTGGGCATCAGCGATGCGCTGGTGCGGCTGAGCGTGGGCGTGGAGGAGCTGGGGGATCTGCAGGTGGATCTGGAGAGGGCACTTCAGTGACCGTCGGATTGTCCATGGTGTCTGACGCATGAGTGCCTCGAATCTGGCTGGTCTCATCTTCCAGCTCACCCGGCGTGAAGTCAGTGGCCGCTACAAGGGCTCAGTGCTCGGCTTGTTCTGGTCCTTCGTCAATCCGCTTTTGATGCTCAGCGTATACACGTTGTTCTTCTCGGTGATCCTGAAAGTTCGCTGGGGCGATCAGCCACAGCGTCAGGCGGATTTTGCGATCCTGTTGTTCGTCGGCCTGATCCTCCATGGATTCATCGCCGAATGCATCAACCGCGCGCCGGGATTGATCACGGGAAACGTCAACTACGTCAAGAAGGTCGTGTTCCCGATCGGCATTCTGCCGATCGTTTCCTGTTCATCGGCGCTGTTCCATTGGTTCATCAGTCTGAGCGTTCTGGCGCTTGCACTGGTGTTCGTCGGGAACGGTGTTCCGGTCACTTTTCCGTTGATTCTGGTAGTGATGGTCCCCCTGGTGCTGTATGCGCTGGGCATCAGCTGGATACTGGCGTCTGTGGGCGTTTACCTGAGGGACGTCAACCAGGTGGTGGGTGTTTTCTCGCAGATCCTGCTGTTCATTTCGCCAGTGTTCTTCCCGGTCACCAAGATTCCCGAGTACATCCGCCCGCTCTTCCTGGCCAATCCGCTTACGACGATCATCGAGCAGGCCCGTGCCGTCGCGGTGTTCGGTCAGCTGCCGGACTGGTGGCAGCTGGCGGGGCAGTTTGCTGCCGCGTCTGTGGTCTGCCTGCTGGGAATGGTCTGGTTCCGTCGCACCAAGTGTGGATTCGCTGATGTCCTTTAAGAAGGAGCTTGCACGATGAGTCGCCTGAAGCAATGGCTTCTTCGCCAGCGTTTCTTCTATGTGCTTATGGGGCTGAAGTACTACCTCGGCAACAATGTCGTTGCCCGCTTTCCGATCGAATGTGTTCGCCGGTTCTATCTGACCCGCGTGCTCAAGGTGGCGATCGGCAAGGACACGCACGTCAGCATGCGCTGGTTCGTCACCGGTTAT
The DNA here is from genome assembly GCF_059370495.1 of Stenotrophomonas sp. YJH_SMC_69. Lineage (NCBI taxonomy): Bacteria > Pseudomonadati > Pseudomonadota > Gammaproteobacteria > Lysobacterales > Lysobacteraceae > Stenotrophomonas > Stenotrophomonas sp. YJH_SMC_69. The sequence goes on from NZ_JCAFTS010000004.1 coordinate 197,830, forward strand.
CCGGTGCGCGCGCACGTCAGCATCGGTGACAACTGCGTGATCAACCGGGAGGTGTATCTGGATGGCCGGGTAGGCGTGGTTGTTGGAAACAACGTCAATGTTTCCTTCCAGACCTGCATCCTCAGCCTGCACCATGACCACAACGCACCGACCTTTCCCGCGATTGGCGGCGTGGTCACCATCCAGGACCATGCCTGGATCGGTGCCCGCGCCACCTTGTTGCCGGGCGTGACCATCGGCGAAGGTGCCGTGGTTGCGGCGGGTGCGGTCGTGGCACGCGACGTGGCACCGTATGAGGTGGTGGGTGGCGTACCCGCCCGAAAGATCGGTGAACGCAACCGGGATATCCAGTACCTCACCAGGTTCTCACCGTATTTTGATTCGGATATCTTCGATGAAACCGCAGGTTAAGAAACAAGTCCTCGTGTTCATGCTGGCGCCTTCGCTGCCGGCGGTGACGGGGGGCGACATCTATGCGGTGAACGCAGTTCTGCCGTTCGCCGAGGAGATCGACTACCATCTGTTCTGCTACGTCGGCGGCGACGCCGACCGACGCAAAGTCGAGCAGCATCGCGCGCTCTACGACAAAGTGTTCCGGTCGGTCCATCTCGAGCCTCGTCCGAAGATGCCGTTCGAGCTGCCCAAGGTGCAGCGTGCCCTGTCGATGGCGCGGCAGGCACTGCAGGGTCTGCCTTTCATCGATGCCAGCTACTACAGCCGCAGCGCCGTTGCGGCTGCACGTCGCATCGTCCGGGAACAGGGCATCGATGCGATCGAGGTCAACTCGACCCATCTGGCGTTCTTCCGTCGATTCTTGCCACAGGTGCCGGGCATCCTGCTGAGCCACAACATCGAAGCTGACATTTTTCCGTTCTGGATGCCGGCAGGCCTGACCGGATGGAAGCTGCGTTTCATGGAATGGGTTGCCAGCCGAAGCCGGCGAGCCGCGAAGGCTGTCGAGATCGACAATGCCTTCGGGTTCTCGGCGATGACCTTCATCTCTCGCCATGACATGTCGCGGGTTACCGACAAGGTCCCGCGCTACCTCATGCCGCTGCACTTTCCGTTGGGTACCACGCGTTTTGAAGACAAGCCGGATGATGTCTTCCACGTACTGTGGATGGGAGGCTTTGGCTGGTACCCGAATGCGGAGGCGGTGACCTGGTTTGCCGAGAAGATCCATCCGCTGCTGGCAGGCCAGTTGCAGGAGCGGAAGATTGTTCTGCACTTCTGCGGCGGCAATCCTCCGGAGGCGCTGCAGGCATTGCATGACGGCCGCAACGTTCTCGTGCATGGCTTCGTCGACGACCTGCAATCGCTGCTGGACAAAGCGCATCTGCTGATGGTGCCACTGCTGTCCGGCGGCGGCATCCGCGTCAAGATCGTCGAGGCGATGTCTGCCGGCATCCCGGTACTCAGCACCAGCAAGGGGTGCGAGGGCATCGGCGCGACCGACGGCGTGGACATCCTGGTGCGTGATGACGCAGAAGGGTTTGCCCGTACATTGCTGGAATGCGCGCAGGACCGAGCGCGACTGGCAGCTCTGTCGGCGGCAGGGCAGGATCTCATGGCGCGCGAGTATTCACAGCAGGCAAGCCTGGACGCCAAGCGAGCCGCCTATCGGCATGCGGGGGTGATGTGATGCAGGCAGCAGATACGCCGTTGACGGCTGCGCCGGTGGTTTCGGTACGTGGTGTCGGCAAGGTCTTCCGCATTTTCGACCGTCCGGCGCAGCGCCTGTTGCAGCCGGCAGCAAACCGGCTCCGGCGCCTGGTGGGCATGCAGCCGCAGCCGGCGCGCGTGTTCCATGCGTTGGACGACATCAACTTCGACATCGCGCCGGGCGAAACTGTTGGAATCATCGGCCGCAATGGCAGCGGCAAGTCGACGCTGCTGCAGATCCTGGTCGGTACGTTGCAGGCCAATACCGGCAGCGTGACCGTCAACGGGCGGGTATCGGCGCTGCTGGAACTGGGCGCTGGTTTCAACCCGGAATTCAGCGGGCGCGACAACGTCTACCTGGCAGGTGCCATCATCGGCCTGGGTTCGGCGGACATGACCCGCCTCATGCCTGAAATTGAAAAATTCGCCGATATCGGTGAATTCATCGACCAGCCTGTCAAGACCTACTCTTCGGGCATGTTCGTACGGCTCGCGTTCGCCGTGGCGATCCACGTGTCACCCGATATCCTGGTTGTGGATGAAGCGTTGGCAGTGGGCGACACCGCCTTCCAGACCAAGTGCCTTACCCGCATTCGCAAGATGCAGTCTGAAGGCGTCAGCATCATCCTGGTTACCCACTCCACCAATACCCTGCTGGAATACTGCGACCGGGGCATCTACCTGCGTCGCGGACGGGTCGTGCTGGACGGACCGTGCCGCGAGGTTGTCAAGAAGTATGCCGACGACCTGGTGGACGAAGAAGGCGGAGCCGTGATCTATGCGGACGAGGCCCTTGCCAGCTTGCAGGACGATGGCCTGCCTGCAGACGCTGCGGCATTGCCGGCAAGCGAAATCACCGGCGTGGAGATTCTCGACCTGCAGGGGCAGCCAAGGACGACGTTCGGCCATGGCGAACAAGTACTGGTGAAGGTCGCCATCCATGTACGCCGGCGTATCGAGCAGCCCTGCTATGGAATTCAGTTGAAGAGCGTGGATGACATCGCCCTGTGGGCTGGCACCACCCAGAACATGAGCCTTTCGCCGCTGCCGACGGAACCGGGCGATTATGTTTTCGACTGGCAGTTGACGTTGAATGTCACCGGCAACCGCTATGTGCTGGCACTGGGCATCGGTGACCTCGACACGGGCGAGTACCACCGTCACTCACGCGTGCCCTACGCGGGCCATGTGGATGTATTGCCTCAGCCCCATTCCGGTCATGGCTGGCTTGCTCCCGCCCCTCGCTTCACCGCACCAGTGAGAACTGCATGATGACGCACTCCAAGCCAGTATTCAGGGCCCTGGTCGTGGGTTTCTATGGAGCACCCAACGTGGGCGACGAGGTGCTGCTGGACCTGCTGGTCCGTCGCATCCGCGAACTGGGCGGCGAGCCGGTGGTTGCCAGCATCGATCCCTCGTTGACCCGTCGCATGCATGGTGTGGATGCCGTGCAGTTTGCCAATGTCGGGGACATCGCTCGTGCATTGATGCATTGCGACGTACTGGTGATGGGGGGCGGCGGCATCTTCCAGGACCATCATCCCTTCAACCTCGATGCGGTGTACCTCCCTTATGCGAACGACATTTCCGGCTATGCACGGCCGATGCTGCTCGCGCGGCAACTGGGAGTGCCGACAATCGTATGGGGGCAGGGGGTTGGGCCGCTGAGTTCAGAGGGCGCACGCACCCTGGTGCGCGAGTTGTTCCAGCATGCGGCCGCCGTATCCGTGCGGGATGAATCATCCAAGGCACTGCTGCGCCAGATCGGCGTGGATCGGGATATCCTCGTTGCCGCCGATCCGGGATGGTTGTTCCGCCGCTATCACCCATTGCCGGCGCAACAGGCCGCGCACGATGCAGGCCAGCCGCAGAACAAGGTACTGGCGGTGGTGGTGCGTGAATGGGACAAGGGGCAGTGGAAAACGTCCCTGGTGGAGGCGTTGCGCACTGCAGTTCCTGCAGGATGGCGGATCCAATGGGTGGCGTTCCAGGCCCATACCGAAGGCAGTGGTGCGACGTCCGACCTGCCCTTGATCGAATCGCTGCGCCAGCAGCTACCCGGGCGCAGCAATGATGAACTGATCGCACCGGCAACAACGGATGCGACCTGGCAGACAATCGCCAGCGCTGACGCGGTGCTGTCCATGCGCCTGCATGCCAGTATCCTTGCCCTGCTGGCGGGGAAGCCCACCGCAGGCCTTGAGTACGACGACAAGCTGTCGCATGCCCATGCGATGGCTGGAATGCCGTCGATTCTGAGGCTGTCGACCGACGATGGCCCGGAGCGCTTCGTGCAGGCGATCGAATCGCTGGTCACCGAAGCCTGGCGGCCGGATCCGCAGGTGGTGGACAGCCTGGAAGTGTCCGCCAGCGCGCACCTGCAGCTGCTCGACGGCTGCTCCTCCCTGCCGCCGGTGCCCCTTCGCTTCGACGCAACCTCCACAGACTGGTTGTCACTGTGGTTGCAACAGGCACTGGTCGAGCTTGAACAGACCCGGCAGCAGAGCCAACGCGCCCACGATCTACTGCTGTTCCGGGACCATCAGCTTGCCGAGCAGACGACGCAGAACACAAACCTGACGCAGCAACTTGTCGAGAAGCAAAAGAAGATGAATGAAGACATGGTCCGCCTGGATGCGGCTCAAGGCCAGCTGCAGGAGAATGCGCAGGCATTGCAGCAGATCAGGCAGGAAAGTGCGCAGGCACTGGAGCAGATCAAGGAGGAAAGTGCGCAGGCACTGCAGCAGGTCAAGGAGGAAAGTGCGCAGATGCTGCAGCAGATCCAGCAGCAGTTGGCAGGCAAGCAGGCCTATATTGATGACAAGGAGGTCTACATTGCGATCCTGCTGCAGCAAATCGAACAGGTGCAGGCCGAGCTGGCGCGCAGCCGTCAGGAGACCGCAGATGCGCTGAATCTCTGGCGTCGCCTGCGTAGGTTCCTGCAGTTGCTTCGCCGCGATCTGGTGCGCCTGCTGGCCGCCCCCTTCAAGTTGGCTTCGGTCTGGAGGCGGCACGGGTTGAAGGTCGCACTGCAACAGATCCCGCGACGCATGAAGACGCTGGGTGTTCCTCAGACCGCTGCCACGCAACAGATGGCGGAACCGCCACCGCCGATGGTGCGACCGGTTCGCCGCGAACGCCTGCTGGTGATCGCCAACACGTTGACCACCGACGGCTGGCCCAACCGGGCGATGCACTTCGCGAAGGCGGGCGATCGTGCCGGCTTCTTCGTGCGCATCACCGCGGTGGATGGAAGTGCCTGGCCGGACGATGGCAGCGGCCTGCCGGCGCGTCTCGCTGTCGATGCGCACGCCTGGCTGCAGGAAGTGCGTGCCGAGGGTACTCGCGTTCTGCTTGCCGATGCATCGCCGGAGGCGCTGGGCCTGGCCCGGTCGGCACGTGAACGCGGTGCCGAAGTGATCGTCGACCTCGCTGCACTCGGTGCGGATTCTCTCTCCGCGGAACTGCGCGTCCTTACTGATCGCGTTGTCACCGGAACCCCGGAGCAGAAGGTCGATGGCCTGCCGTCGCGCTTCCTGGGCGCGGCTGGAGACAATGAAATCTTCGACTCCTACCGCAGTCATGGGCTGCCGCAGGCATATGAGGACGGGCGACAACATGTCCTGTTCGTTGTCCTCGGCGGAGACGGCGACGCCTGGCTTGATGCCGCGCTGAAGGCGTCCCCCGATCTCGTTTTCCATGTCACGGGAATGAACGTGGATGGCCGCGACAGCCGCCAGGTACGTGCCCTCGATTGGTCGTGGCAGCCGCAGCAGATGGCTCCGCTGATCGCCGGCGCGCATGCGGTTGTCATCGTCGGCGGGGCCGGGGACCGCACGCGCCTTGCCGACCTGTCAATGGCGGCGCTGCTGCTGGAGAAGCCGGTGTTTGTCGATGCGCTGCCGTCATTCGCACCGTCGCCCAACCTGCATCGGGTGGATGCCGTGCAGCTTTCCGCACAGCTGGCCGGCGCCACTGCATCGGAAGACTACGCATTCATCGCCCGCCACGCCTGGCTGGGCCATGTCGAGCAGTTGATGCAACCGGAGTATCCGGTGTCGGTAAGCGTGGTTGTGCTGATCCACAACAACCGCCGCATCATTGAGCGCTGCGTGAGCACGTTGCTGGAGCACGCCGGGGAATGGCTGCAGGAAATCGTGGTTGTCGATAACCAGTCCAGCGATGGCGGCGCCGAACTGGTTGAATCGCTGTACGCAGGGCATGCCAAGGTGAAGCTTGTGCGCAACAGTGAGAATGGATGCTCCTCGGGTCGCAACCTGGGCGTCAAGCATTCCACCGGCCGTTATATTGCGTTCTTCGACTCCGACCAGTGGTTGACCTCTCCGTCCTGCTTCAGTGAAGCCGTGAACATCCTGGCGGCCAACCCCGGTGTCGGCACCATCGGCTGGAATGCAGGATGGTTCGACGCCACGCGTGATGACCTGGGTGGACCCATCTCCGACTACCTTCCCAATCGCGGCATGAACAACGAGGCCCGCATCAAGGGATACCGCGATGACGTGGGTTTCCTGGGGACCAGCTGCATGTTCATTGCCCGTGACCTGTTCGAGCGTCTGGAAGGCTTCGATGTGTTCTACGACCCTACGTGCTTCGAAGACACGGATATCTGCTTCCAGGTGAAGAAGGCTGGTTATTCGGTGGCGTTCCGTGACCTGGCCGGTGTCCGTCACCAGCCGCACCAGACTACCGGCGCCAGCGAGGGCAGCGAGCGCTACAAGCAGCTGTTCAACCGCAACGCAGCCTACTTCCGCGACAAGTGGAAGGGGTATCCGGAGTTCTTCGTGGACCTCAAGTCCTGGCATTGAGCGAGGCAGAGACGGCAATGGGGTGGGGCAAGGTCAAGCGACGGCTGCTGGAAGCCATGCTGATGTTCGGCCCTGGGTTGTACGGTCGCTGGTCGATGTCACGGCCCACAGGAACACCCGTGGAGGTTCCGTCGACGGAACGCCCGCGGGTGCTCCTCGTGGACCATGATTTTCCCGAGATTGACCGTGATGCGGGATCGCGTGCGATCTCATGCTTCGCTGACCTGTTGGTCGATGCCGGCATGGAGGTCGTCTTCTGGTCGGCAACGATTGAGCCCTCCGCAGCTGGGAGAGCTGCCCTTGAAGGGAGAGGCATCACCCCATTGAGTCGACGGGAAACGGGGGCACTGGACGGATGGTTGGCGACGTTCGGAGGGAGTTTCATCGGGTCGGTGTCAAGCCGCCCACTGATCGCGGCTATGTATCTACCGGTCCTGCGCGCGGCGATTGCCGGTACTCATCTCTATTACGGGCACGACATCCACTATCTGCGGTTGCAGTTGATGCGTGCTACGTCCAAGGCCACCCTTGCCGATCATTGGCAGTGTCTGTTGATGAGAGTGGTGGAACAGCGGGCGTGGAGAAATGCCGACGTAGTTCTGTATCCCTCTAAAGATGAGGCTGAAACAGTGAACCGTTACCTTGCTGATCGCGGCTTGGCTGGGAACGGCGAGATGTTCCCGCTGTGGACCGTGGATGCAGGATCCATGCAGCACACGCCCGGCCCGGGCAAAAGATCGGGATTGCTGTTCGTTGGCAGCATGGCGCATGCACCAAACGCAGATGGTCTGGACTGGTTTCTGCACAAGGTGCTGCCCTTGCTTCAGCGGGGGGGACAGGCGCCGGTCCTCACCGTGGTGGGCTCCGGTATGGAGAACTACCGTGTGCCCCAGCATGCCTCTGACACGGTGCGTATTCTCGGTCGCATCGATGATGCTGCATTGGAGCGCTGTTACTCGTCTACGCGCCTGGTCATCGCGCCGTTGCGTTTCGGCGGCGGGGTCAAGGGGAAGGTGATCGAGGCAATAGGGCAGGGTGTTCCAATCATCTTGACCGGTGCGGCCGCGCAGGGCCTGGCTGGAGTCGAGGATATACTGCCGACTACCGATGACCCGTCGAAGTTTGCTGCTGCCATCCAGGCGCTGGATCAAGACGACCAGGCTTGGTCAGCCGCGTCTACCAAGGCGCGCCTGTTCCTGGCGGAACACTATGACCATCGTCAATTCGTGCAAAGGCTCAGGCACCTGCTGCTGCATTCCTGATCGGGAGTGAAGTCCTGTGATGCACGAGACTGTCCATGGGGCAATGTGTCCTATCGCTCGCTGGATCGGCTGCAGGTAGCCGCGCGGGCCTGCCCAACCATGCCGTTGGCTCACAAAGGATTGGCTTGGCCATCATCCAGTCGAGTAGCATTCCGCACGGGATACGACGTCTTCAGGGCAGTCAAAGAGCCGATTGGGCCCGTTCACGGCCATCGGTACCTCGGCCTGGATGATGCTAGGCCGGTCAAATTCAGTTGGGCGAATCTGGAGTTAGGGGAAGATATGGATTGGAGTAACTTGGCTGGGCGGGCGCGGTCGCAGCTGCACTCGATGTGCACTGATGCCCCGAGCCATGGCGGATTCAAGATGGTGGCTGCGCTTCTGTCCATGCTGCTCGTGGCATCCGCTTATAGCCAACTATCGAATCTGCATGTGTTCGGTCACGATGAAGTTCACTACAACCACTATTTCCAGCTGAAGCTGTTGCAGGATGGCCGGTGGCTGAACTACATCTTCAAGGATGTGCTTGTCAGTATTGACGCGTCGGCTTGGTTCGCCGCGTATATCGCCGCACATCTTTTGCTGGTCTATCGCATTGCGCGCCGCGCAGGCCTGTCGGTTGCACTGGCACTGATCATTTCGGCCGTCGTTTCGATCTCTCCGCCAGTCGTGGAACAAAGCATGTGGCCGGCCACTGCGTTCTCGGCAGTTGCAGTCCTGATCCTGGCCGAGGTGGTCACGCGGCGAGTGGCGATAGCACCGGTTGCGGTCTATGCGGCGCTCGGGATCCTTCTGTTCGGGACGATGCAGAGCTACTACTTCCTGGTCCCGCTCCTGTTCATCGGCGAATTTGCGTCCGAACAGCGGAGTGCTCGAGATCGATGGAGGTTGTGGTTGCAACACACGCTCAGCTGGGTGGGAGGGGCGGTACTCGGCGCTTTGGTCATGTCGATGATGCTGCTGCTGCTGGCAGGGCATTTCGGTCCGCAGGTGGATGACTGGCGATCGCCACATCCGGCCAAGGATCTTCCCTCTTTATGGCAGAACGTAAGCTACGTCATTGGATCATTCGGGAAGTGTGTAGCTTCCATTGGCAAGGCCTCGAACCTGGATGGTTGGTTGCTGTTGGCAACCGTGCTGCTGCTCGTTCCATTCGCCGTTCGCCGGAAGGGTTCAGTCCAGATCCTGTTGACGCTCGCAATGGTCGCTGCGGCGTTCCACGCATTCTCGATTCCGTTGGCACCAGTAATTACCACGCGCAGCCTGATCGCGCTGGTACTTGGACTGGCGCTGTTTTTCGGCCTTCTTGGAGGTGGGAATCGTATCTCACGGGCGGTCGTATTCCTCCTCCTGCTGGCGGGCGGTATTGGATTCCAGGCACAGGCCCGTACGTTCCTCCAGACCCAGGTGGAAACGACCTCCTTCCTGTTTGAGAAGATCCACACGCTATTGCCATTGCCGGCAGACCGGTATTCAGTACTGGCGGTTTCCGGCCGCATGCCGGGTGGCAAAGAGCCAGCTGCCACTTTCAACAACGAATACTTGATGAATTCGGTGGTGGTGGCTACCGGGGCCAGGAGTTTTGTTGATTGCCGGACGCACGAGCCAGAAGTGTGCGCGATGGCGGTGGAAGGTGACGCCGTGAATGAAACCGGGCTGGGTGAAGGGCGACTGAGGCTCTTCCAGGATGCAAAGGGTGGCGCGGTCATCGTCTATAGCGATGACTGATCAGGCGCCGCCAGTGCGTCCGGCCCGACGTAGATCGCAGCGGCTCCCGTGCAAGGAGGTCATCGCCATTTCCTTGCTGGGGCAGCATCGTGGTGGTTTGCCGCGCTGATCTCTATCCCGCCTCGCCGGACTTTTCTCCGGCGAGGCCAGTGATACGGAGGCGACCCCATCCAGGTCCCTCCATGCAGATCATTCAGATCTGCTTCCGGTAATGTGCGTACGCTGCAACGAGCATGTCCTCGTCATTGCGTGTGGGATGCCAATCCAGAACTTCCTGCGTAGGTGCAATGTCGACCACGTAGTTGATGTCGGCGATCTGATACTGCTCCCGATGCAGCAGCGGTTTGCCCAGCTTTTCCAGAAGCGACAGGGTCATCTTCAACGGCTTGGCGGGTACCGGCACTACAATCGAGCGCGAGCCGATACGCTTGATCGTATTGCGCAGCAACTGGCGAACTGGTGGTGCATCGCCCGATCCCAAGCTCAGTGCGACGGCGGGGAATCCCTTCTCGACCGCAGCAAGGATTGCGCTGACGACATCCTCCACGGCGATCATCTGGTAGCGGTTCCGACCGCTGCCGATGGTTGGCACGGGAAGGCCAAGGTCCATCAGCCGGAACAGCTTGATCAGGATGCCAAAGCGTCCGGGGCCCACAATCATGCGTGGACGCAGGACGGTAATCAGGTAGCCCTCGGTTCGTGCTTGTTCGCACAGCTGTTCCGACGCCGCTTTGCTGCGTCCATACGGCCCCAACGGGTTGCGTCGGTGCGTTGGAGGTACAGGCAGCGATTCCGGCAGCCCGTACACCATGTCCGTGCTGGTATAGATCAAGCGTGGCTGGCGCAGTTTACGCATCCACTTCAGTACATTGGCTGTACCGGTAACGTTGACCTCGGCGAACCAGGCGTCCTGTTCTTTTGCCGGCACGGCGTTATGGAATTGCCTTGCCGCAAGATGGTGGACGACATCACCTTCATCCAATGGCACGCGCGACAGCGCCGCAGTATCCAGAATATCCAGCTGGTGATGGACGACCCTGCCGGAGAATTCTGCAGGCAGAGGCAGCAGGTCAACGGTCTGAACCTGCTGGCCCTGTGCAAGGAGGGTCCGGACGAGATGCGATCCGGTGAAGCCTGAGCCACCAATGACAATATGCTTGGTCACGGCTCAGCCCCCACGCGCGACGAGAACGACGCCAGCACAGATCAGCGCGATTCCAGCCAGCTTCATTACGCTGACCGGTTCACGGAAGAACAGATATGCAGCACCAACGACAATCACGTATCCCACGCTCAGGAAGGGATAAGCGAAACTCACCTGGACCTTGGAGAGGACGTACATCCAAAGCACGATGCTGATCGCATAGCACGACAGTCCGCTGAAGACCCACGGATTGAGGACAACGCGGATGGCGCCCTGTGCGAGCTCAAGCACGCCCTGGTTGGTCACCAGCGAAACATTCGGCATGCCTTTGCGAAGGAAAAGCTGCGCACTCGCATTGAGGGCTACGGAGAACAGAATGAGTGGGATGAATTTGAGATACATGCGATCAACTTTGGAATGATGAGGAGGCATTACCAGTGGCGTGTCGCCGCCATTACGATGATCAGCCCGGCGAGGCCGACGCCCTGGCTGACGCGGTCGCGCGCTGCGAACACGATGGGGTCATCATGCATGTCGCCCCGGTGGGCGACAAACCAGGCACGGCTGATCCAGTACAGCAGCACAGGACAGAGCAGCCAGAGCACTTGGGGCGTGGCGTACAGTCTGAGGCTGTCAGGGCTGTTGATGTAGAGGGCGAAGACCAGAACGCCGATGTAGCCCGCAGCTGTCCCGAATGACTGCACCAGCGGCAGATCGGCCACGGAGTATCCGCGACCGGAGGCTTTCTGCTTTCCCTGCGTTGCAGCCGCGGTTAGTTCGGTATAGCGCTTGAGAAGGGCAAGGCTGAGGAAAATGAACATCGAGAACGCGAGCAGCCAGAATGACCGTGGCGAATCGATTGCAAAAGCGCCGCCGATGATCCGCACGGTGTAAAGCGCCGCCAACACCACGACATCGATCATCACGATGCGCTTGAGCGTGAACGAATAGGCCAGGGTCGTGATGAAGTAGATCAGCAGGACCAGTGCAAACGCAGGACTTGTCCACAGCGCCAGTGCGAAACCGGCCAGTGTCAACAAGGGGGTGGCGACCAGGCCATGAAACAGGGGCAAGGTCCCGGCCGCGAATGGTCGCTTCCGCTTCCGTGGATGCTGCCGGTCTGGCGCCAGATCCAGCAGGTCGTTCAGCAGGTAAACGCCGGATGCGCACAGGCCGAAGGCAAGGAAGGCGAGCGCCGCGTTTACTACGGCTTCTGGTTCGAACAGACGGTGCGCGGTAAGCAGTGGAACCAGTACCAGAAGGTTCTTCAGCCACTGGTACAGCCGCAGGGCCTTGATCCAGGTGCGGAGCCCTCCGGGCTGTCCAGGCAGGTGGTCGATCAACCGGGTTTGCGCGCGGGCCTGGTTTGCCAGCGATCCGGTGGCGTTGACGACGACAGCACCTGCGGCGTGCTTCCAGACCGGCAGGTCAACGCGGTGGTTGCCGAGATAGTCGAACCCCCGTTCCCCATAGCGCTCGACAAGGGCTTCAGCCTTGGCGTGCCCGGCCAGATTGCGGGCCCCATCGCTGGCGATGACCTCGTCAAAAACGCCGAGATGATCGGCGATCGGCTGGACCAACAGCCGGTCCGAGGCGGTGCACAGGACACGCGGACGCTGCGGTGTCGCGCGCAGCATGGCCACGACACGCTCATCGTATGGCAGGGTTTCAACCTGCAAGGCCACCCGGGAAGCGAGCTGGCGCTTAACATAGGCCTTGCCGCGCAGCAGCCAGAACGGTACCAGCAAAGCAAACAGCGGGTTGCGCGCCAGCAGGGCCAGCAGTGATTCGTACAGCAGGTCGCTACGCAGCAGCGTCCCGTCCAGATCGACGCACAGGGCTGCTCCCGGCGTCAACTCACCGGATCCAGCCGGTACATCATTGTGATGCGACATATGCCGCAGTTCCCCTCATCCAATAGTGCGGGGAGTATACGAGGGGGAGTTACATTGCGACAGATTCAGGTACCAGCGCGGGGGCGTGAAGGCAGCGCATCCCGGGACAGGCTGGAGCAGCCGGTTGAGCCGTCGCAGCCGGGGCCAAGTGCAGACGGTGCAGGGTAATCAGCTCGCAGTCCTCCGTAGCGCAGGTCGTTTGTCCAGGCACCAGCGTCAAGGTGAGCTGCCCGCCGGCGGCGCTGGACAGGCCTGCCAGGTCGATGGGGTATTCACGCGTCCCTGCTTCGATCTGAAGCAAGCCGAGCGGGGCGTCGTTGGCCAGCACCGTGAGCTCGCGAGGTGACTGCGCCGACAGTGAAAGGACTGCCTGCAGCCGGGCGGGCTCGGATGGCAGGCGCAGTCGTAGCGAGGCGGCCGCGCCACGAACGCTGCGCCCTTGGGGAGAGGGACCGTGCCAGCCACAGGAAATGAAACGATTGCTGGCATCGGCGCTGAAATCCACCGACGATCCCACAGGCAGTGCCTCGTAGGCAGGCAGCAGGGTATAGCCATCCAGTCGCACCGCAGCGTCTGGCGATACGCCGACACGGACTTCAGCCAGGGGCAGGTCTTCAGGGAATACATACCTGGCTTCCAGCATCGTCCCGTCACGTCCATCGGCCGTGTCCAGCAGCGCATGGCGGTCGTAGGTCTGTGCCCCGTAACTGGCAACGACATCGGCCCAGGCACCGTTGGCGGGGTGGGCCACGCCCTGCAGGCTGAGGGTGTAGTTGCCTGCGCACAGATCCTGGTAGGCGCCATAGGCCAAGGTCCCTTCCGCACCCTGCGAGAACAGCTTTCCATCCATCGCTTCACCGACGATCGTATGGCTCGCATCGAAGTGGGTGCGGATGATGAAATCGTTGCGCAGCTGGGACGCCGGGGGCGCTTCGCGTGCAGCCTGCAGCAGTTCCGGCACCAACGCGCCGGCCTTGAGCGATTGTTGTGACACCACGCGAGCCGTTCCGTCAGCGCTCCCCCACAGGCACCACTCATCGGCGGGCTGCCGTTCGTCGAACGCAAAGCAACGATCAATGTAGAGGACCTGCTGGGAATCACCGCCGGCCAGAAGGTGGCCAGAGCGGATGCCGTTCGTGCCAAGCTGGGCAATTCGGCCGCGGTCATCGGCAGCGATGGCCAAGGGCGGAGTCAGCGTCTGCTTACCCAACTGGATGACGCCATCCACCAACTGCAGGTGATCGTCGATCCGGCCCAGCTCCCATAGCGTGCTGGAATAGGCCATGAAACCTGGCAGGTGGTCCTCGCTGGCATCTGGTTCCCGACCGGGTCGGACACTCAATGAAGTACCTGCGCCCTTCACGGAAAGCTGTGAGCGGCCAAAGCCGAGTGCCACTCCCCCTTGCAGGGCATCAAGCAGTGAGGCGCCCGTATCGAGGGTGGTCGCGGGTCGATCAACCTGCCTCGCGCGCAGGTCGCTGCCGAACATGAGAAGAAGGTTGCTGCGATCAGCATCTCGCAGCAGGTCGGCAATGTCGTTGGGCAGGGCCAGATGGTCCGATGCAACAACAATGATTGTATTGCGAGCGTAGGGACTGGCGCGGATGCGGCGTACGAAATCAGCAACCAGTCGGTCCGAGCAATGGATTGCGTCGAGCATCGGCCTGCGCTGGCCAAGCCCCTCATAGGCGACATCGAGGCAGGCATGGGGGATGTGTCCGCTTGGATGATGTGTATCCAGAGTCAGGCCGACGAGGGCGAAAGGCGTGGTCTGCTGCGAGAGCGCAGCGAAGCGGTCCCAGAGCGCATCCAACAGGACATCATCGTGGACGCCCCATGGCGAGAAACGGTTGTCGCCCAGCTTCAGGCTCTTGAAATAGGAGCGATCGCGTACCGTGCCGAAGCCGTGGCTGGCGAGGAACTGTCCCTTTCCAGCGAAATCAGAAGCGGCGCCTCCGATGAACTCGACGTCGTATCCGCGCTCGCGCAGGTGATCGGTCAGGCAGTACGCGCCAGGCAGGAAGCGGCCGATGCTTGCATAGCCATTGGCGTCCTGGCTGAGGGAAAGGGGGACGCCGCACAGGGAACTGACCATGCCGGCGATCGTCCACGTGCCGCCTTCGCGCGAGTCCACGTGCCGGAAATCCACGGCCTCGCTGCGCAGCTTGTTCAACTCTGGCGCAAGGCCAGGGAATCGCGACTCATCGAGATAGGTGCGCTCGAAGCTTTCGGCGTAGAGAATCACCACGTTGCGGTGATTCCCGAGCGGGGCGTCGGGACGTACGTACTGGTCCCCTTGTGCCGGTGCAAGACGTGCCTGCCGATCCTGGCGTACCAGTGTCGCGACGTCGTAGACGATCGGATTGAAAACCAGCGTCGCCAGCAGAGAAGCCGCGAACAGGGGACCGGCGGGTGCCCACCTCCGTGCCGAATGCAGGCGGGGCATGAAAGCGAGGGCCAGGCATGCCACCAGTGCTGCCGAAAGCAGGCCGATGGGCAAGCTGAAATCAGCGGCGCCTGCGCCGCGCATGCCTGCGCGCAGATGATAGATCACGGCGTAATCGATGCCGTTGCCACTGAGTGCATCAATGAAAAGCCAGATCGCCAGCAGTGCTCCGCAGAGCGCAGTGACCAGCAGCTTCCATCGCTGTCCATGTGTGCAATGTCGCGCAAGCAACGCGAGCATTCCGATCCATGCCGCAAAAAACAGGCATTTCATCGCCATCTGCATTCTCTCCCTCCGGTTGGAGCGATGGGAGGGGAAATGCTACAGAATCAAGACAGCGCAAAAGGCGTGTTGCAATATGCCGACATGTTTTGACGAGTGGCAGGGTGGGCAATGTCTGCCCACCCTGCGAGTTGCTACGCAGGTTTCGACTACAGCGCCTTTTCCAGCTCCGGCAGGATTGCAAACAGATCGCCCACCAGGCCGATATCGGCAATCTCGAAGATCGGCGAATCCGGATCCTTGTTGATCGCGACGATCGTGCCGGCATCCTTGATACCGGTCAGGTGCTGGATGGCGCCACTGATGCCGACGGCCACGTAAAGTTCCGGGGCGATGATCTTGCCGGTCTGGCCGACCTGCAGGTCGCTGGGCACGTAGCCGGCATCAACCGCAGCACGCGAGGCACCGACGGCGGCACCGAGCTTGTCGGCCAGCTGGAAGATGACCTTGAAGTTCTCTTCCGAACCGACACCACGGCCACCGGAGACCACGCGCTTGGCGCTCTGCAGGTCCGGGCGGTCGCTGGCACCAGCGGCGAGGCCGACGAAGCGGGTGTGGGTCGGCAGGGCAGCATCGACGCTGGCCGCCTCGATGGTCGCGCTGCCGCCCTGGGCGGCTTCCGGCCACGAGGCGGCACGCACGGTGGCGACCACGATCTGGTCGGCCGGGGCTTCCACGGTGATGATCGCGTTGCCGGCGTAGATCGGGCGCTTGAAGGTGTGGCTGCCTTCAACGCTCATCAGGTCGGAAACCTGGTTGACGCCCAGCAGGGCGGCCACGCACGGCATCAGGTCCTTGCCGAAGGTGGTCGACGGGCCGAACACGTGGGTGTAACCCTTGGCCAGCTGCGCGATCTGCGGTGCCAGCACCTGGGCGATGGCCTGCGCGTTGGCAGCGTTGGCCACGGTCAGGACCTTGGCGACGCCAGCGATCTTCGCGGCCTCGGCAGCCACGGCAGCCGGATCGGCGGCCAGCACCAGCACGTCGATGCTGGCGCCGCTGATGGCGGCAGCAGCGCTGACGGTCTTGGCGGTGGCGGCGTTGAGCTTGCCGTCGTGGTGCTCGGCGATGACGAGAATCCTGCTCATTACAGCAACCCCTTCTGCTTGAGTGCGGCAACCAGTTCGGCCGCGTCCTTGACCATCACACCCTTGCTGCGCTTGGACGGCGCGGCGTACTGGGTGGTCTTGAAGGTGTCGGCGGCTTCAACGCCGAGGTCGGCCAGCTGCAGGGTCTCCAGCGGCTTGGCCTTGGCCTTCATGATGTCCGGCAGCTTGATGAAGCGCGGCTCGTTCAGGCGCAGGTCGGTGGTGACCACGGCCGGCAGATCGACTTCCAGCGTTTCCAGGCCGGCGTCGACTTCGCGGGTCACCGTGGCCTTGCCGTCGGCAATGTCCAGCTTGCTGGCGAAGGTCGCCTGCGGGCGCCCCCACAGCGTGGCCAGCATCTGGCCGGTCTGGTTGGCGTCGTCGTCGATCGCCTGCTTGCCCAGGATCACCAGGTCCGGCTGTTCCTTCTCGATCAGCTTGAGCAGGGTGCGCGCGGCGGTCAGCGGCTGGATGGCCTGGTCGGTGACCACATGGACGGCGCGGTTGGCGCCCATGGCCAGGCCGTTGCGCAGGTGCGCCTGGGCATCGGCCGGGGCGATGGTGGCGACCACGACTTCGCTGGCGATGCCCTTGTCGCGCAGGCGCAGGGCCTCTTCCAGGGCGATTTCATCGAAGGGGTTGGGGGACAGCTTGACGCCGTCGGTGACCACGCCGGAACCGTCCGGCTTGACCTGAATGCGGACGTTGTAGTCCACCACGCGCTTGTACGCGACGAGGATTTTCATCTGGTACGGGGTCCTTCAATAACGGAGAGAACGTCCGGTCCTCGCACAGCAACCGGTTCGGGGGTGGGACCCCGATTCTAACTGGCCTTTGTCGACCATGCGAATGCGTATGGTGAAACGGCGTCCTGTATCCACGTCGCCTGAATGGCTACTCTAGCGGCCGGTTCCGCTGCCCCGCCACATGCCTTCATTGACCTCGCCCCCTCCATACCGCCTGCTGCTGGCGATTGCCGTTGCTGGTGTGGCCATGCGCCTGCTGTTCGTGCAATGGATCCCCTTGCAGCCCGTTGCCGATTTCGGCCGCTATCTGGAGGTTGCCAGCAGCGTTGCCAGCGGTGGCGGCTTCCGGATTTCAGGCATTCCCTATGTGTCCCAGCCTCCGTTGTACCCCGGAGTGCTCGGCGCCTGGTTCATGCTCACCGGCGTGAACGTGGGCGCGGGCAAGATTCTCAATGTCCTGCTCTGGGCCGGCACGCTGGTTTCGTGGGTCGGTCTGGGGGTGCGCCTCCAGGTGCGCCCGGCCTGGCAGGTTGCCTCTCTGGCAGTGCTGGCATTCCATCCGGCGCTGGTCGCCTACAGCAATGTACTGGGTACCGAATCGCTGTCACTGTTCCTTGCCGTGTTCGGCATGCTTGTGGCGGTCGTGCGTTTTCCGGGCCGATGGCTGCTGCTGGGAGCCGTGCTGGCACTTACCGCGTTGAACCGGCCACAGATGCTGCCGTTGCCGGGAGCCGTGGCACTGGCGTTGCTCCTGCGTGATGGGATGCGCATCGCCACCTGGCGGCGGATCAGCATGGTGGTGCTGGGTTTTCTGCTGGTACTGGGGCCGTGGACCCTGCGCAACGCAGTTCTTTTCGGCCAGTTTGTGCCCGTCAGTGCAAACAGCGGGTATGTGCTGATGGTCAACAACAACGATGCCAATGCGCATGGCGGGTGGATGCCCTTGAAGGATGTCCCCCTCCAGGCTGACGACAAGGCCCGGTTCGCCGATGCTGGATTTCCCCAAGGGTTCTTCAGCGGAGAAAGCGAGGACTGGAAGCTCCGCCACTGGACGCCTGCGGCCGACGTGATTGGCTCAGCAATTGGCCGCCGTTGGATTTCCGAACACCCCGGCCGCTTCCTGGAGTTGGCGCTGCTGCGCGTGCGCGGATCGTTCGATGTCGGCAGCCTCCTGCATTGGCCGTTCCTGGAGAGAGGCGGTGCTCCGGTGTGGCTGGGTAGGTTGACGCTGGCACTCAACATTGCGTTGACGGCCTGGACGATGGTTGCGCTGCTGCGCATCTGCCTCCACCTGCGCCGCTGGCAGCCCGTTCATTGGCTTGCCGTGGCCACACTTGGCCTGGGAATGGTGTCGATCCTGCTGTTCGAGGGGCAGGGACGCTACCTCCTGCCACTGGTCCCAGGGGCGCTGTTCATCATTGCCGCCGCGGGCAGGCTACGCTTGCCCAGCCGGATCAACGCTTGATATCCCGTGGTCCTCCGAACCCTTCGCTGCAGACACGTCCCAACCCGTACCAATCAGGAGAACAGGTAGTGCCCACATGGCTCGTCACCGGCGGTGCCGGATTCATTGGCGGTAACTTCGTTCTCGAGGCCGTCGCACGCGGCGTCAAGGTCATCAACCTCGATGCACTGACTTACGCCGGCAACCTGAAGACCCTGGCCAGCCTGGACGGCAACCCGCAGCATGTGTTCGTGCAGGGCGATATCGGCGACAGCGCGCTGGTCGCCCGCCTGCTGACCGAGCACCAGCCCGATGCAGTGCTGAACTTCGCCGCCGAAAGCCACGTGGACCGTTCCATCGACGGCCCAGGCGCCTTCATCCAGACCAATGTGGTGGGCACCCTGGGTTTGCTTGAAGCGGTACGCGACTACTGGAAGGCGCTGCCGGCCGAACAAGGGGCGGCCTTCCGCTTCCTGCATGTGTCCACCGATGAGGTGTATGGCACCCTGGGCGAGACCGGCAGGTTCAGCGAAACCACCCCGTACGCCCCGAATTCGCCGTACTCGGCGTCGAAGGCCGCTTCGGACCACCTGGTGCGTGCGTTCCACCACACCTACGGGCTGCCGGTGCTGACCACCAACTGCTCCAACAACTACGGCCCGTATCACTTCCCCGAGAAGCTGATCCCGCTGGTGATCGCCAAGGCGCTGGCTGGCGAACCGCTGCCGGTGTACGGCGATGGCAAGCAGGTGCGCGACTGGCTGTTCGTGTCCGACCACTGCGAAGCGATCCGCACCGTGCTGGCCAAGGGCCAGGTCGGCGAGACCTACAACGTCGGCGGCAACTCGGAAAGGCAGAACATCGAAGTGGTGCAGGCGATCTGCGCACTGCTGGACCAGCGCCGTCCGCGCGAGGACGGCAAGCCGCGCAGCAGCCAGATCACCTATGTCACCGACCGTCCTGGCCATGACCGCCGCTATGCGATCGATGCTTCCAAGCTGAAGAACGAGCTGGGCTGGGAACCGGCCTACACCTTCGAGCAGGGCATCACCTTCACCGTCGACTGGTACCTGGACAACCAGGACTGGGTCAACGGCGTGCTCGACGGCAGCTACCGCCTGCAGCGCATCGGCACCACGGACTGAACCCAGGAGACACCATGACCCAGCGCAAGGGCATCATCCTCGCCGGTGGCTCCGGCACCCGCCTATATCCAATCACCAAGGGTGTCAGCAAGCAGCTGCTGCCGGTGTACGACAAGCCGATGATCTACTACCCGCTCAGCGTACTGATGCTGGCGGGCATCCGCGAAGTGCTGATCATCAACACCCCGCACGAGCAGGCGCTGTTCCAGCAGTTGCTGGGCGACGGTTCGCAGTGGGGAATGGACATCCAGTACGCGGTGCAGCCGAGTCCGGATGGCCTGGCCCAGGCCTACCTGATCGGCCGCGACTTCGTGGCTGGCAAGCCGAGCTGCCTGGTGCTGGGCGACAACATCTTCCACGGCCACGGCCTGCGCGAGGTGCTCAAGCGTGCTGACGAGCGCGTGCACGGCTCGACCGTGTTCGGGTATTGGGTCAATGACCCGGAACGGTATGGCGTGGCCGAGTTCGACCAGGGCGGCAAGGTGATCGATCTGGTGGAGAAGCCGGAAAAGCCGCGCTCCAACTATGCGGTGACCGGCCTGTACTTCTATGACGGCAAGGCCTGCGATTACGCGGCCGAATTGAAGCCGTCACCGCGTGGCGAACTGGAGATCACCGATCTCAACAAGCGTTACCTGGCCGAAGGCGACCTGCACCTGGAGGCGCTCGGCCGTGGCTATGCGTGGCTGGATACCGGTACCCACCAGTCGCTGCTGGAAGCATCCAACTTCATCGAGACGATCCAGACCCGTCAGGGCCTGCAGGTCTGCTGTCCCGAGGAAATCGCGTTCGGCAAGGGCTGGATCAACGCTGGACAATTGGAAGCGCTGGCCGCGCCGTTGATCAAGAACAGCTACGGTGAATACCTGCATAAGCTCGCCGTGCGTGGAGTCGTTCCATGAAAGTGATTGAAACCCGGTTGCCCGGCTGCGTGGTGATCGAGCCGGCGGTGTTCGGCGATGCCCGCGGTTATTTCTTCGAAACCTGGAACGCCGAGCGCTTCGCCGCGCTGGGCCTGCCGGACCGTTTCGTGCAGAGCAACGTGTCGACCTCTGCGCAGGGCGTGCTGCGCGGCCTGCATTACCAATGGCCGCGGCCGCAGGGCAAGCTGGTCAGCGTGCTGGAAGGCGAGGTCTACGACGTGGCCGTGGATATCCGCCGCGGTTCGCCGACCTTCGGCCAGTGGGAAGCGGTGGTGCTGAGCGCGGAGAACAAGAAGCAGTTCTGGATTCCAGAGGGCTTCGCGCACGGTTTCGCCGTGCTGTCCGAGCGTGCGGTGTTCAGCTACCTGTGCACCGAGGTCTACCTCAAGGACTTCGATGCCGGCGTGCGCTGGAATGACGCCGGCATTGCCGTGGACTGGCCGGTCAGCGCACCGACCCTGTCAGCCAAGGACGAGAACGCACCGTTCCTGAAGGACATTGCTGAAGATCGCCTGCCGGTCTACGTGCCATGACCGTGCTGGTGTTCGGTGGCAACGGGCAGGTGGGCCAGGAGTTGCTGCGCGCGCTGGCGCCGCTGGGGAAGGTGATTGCAACCACGCGCAGCGGCCAACTGCCCGACGGAAGTACCTGTGAAACGGCCGATTTCGGCCAGCCCGACAGCCTGCCGGCATTGCTGGACCGCGTGCAGCCGTCGCTGGTGGTCAATGCGGCCGCCTATACCGCAGTTGATCGTGCGGAGCAGGAGGTCGATGCGGCCTTCGCTGCCAATGCGCAGGCGCCGGGCGTGATCGCGCGCTGGTGTGCGGCGCATGGCGTGCCGTTCGTGCATTACTCCACCGACTACGTGTTCGACGGCCAGGGCAGCGCGCCCTACCGCGAGGACCAGCCGACAGCACCGCTGGGCATGTATGGCACCAGCAAGCGCGATGGCGAGGACGCGGTGCGTGCGGCCGGTGGCCGCCATCTGATTTTCCGCACGGCGTGGGTGTATGCATCGCACGGCGCCAACTTCCTGCGCACGATGTTGCGTGTGGGTGCAGAGCGTGACGTATTGCGTGTGGTGGCTGACCAGATCGGTACGCCGACGCCGGCGGCGCTGATCGCCGATGTCACCGCGCAGGCACTGCAGCATCCTGGGCAGTTGTCGGGTACCTGGCACCTGACCGCCAGCGGCCAGACCAGCTGGCATGGCTTTGCCGAGGCCATATTTGCCGAGGCGTTGGCCAGCGGCGTGTTGGCCAAGGTGCCGACGGTCGAGGCGATTCCCAGTTCCGAGTATCCGACCCCGGCCAGGCGCCCGGCCTGGTCGGTGCTGGACAACCGCAAGCTGCAGCAGGATTTCGGCGTCGTGCTGCCGAGCTGGCAGGATGGCCTGAAGCGGGTGATGGCGGAGCTGGCCTGACGGCCGTAGCGCCGGGCCAAGCCCGGCGACGCAGCGCTGCCGGGCCGATCAGGAACGGGTCAGAGCCCGTTGCGCAGCAACGGGATCAGACCCGGGCAAACCTCAGCTGCGCCCGTAGGTATCCTCGAAGCGCACGATGTCATCCTCGCCCAGATAGCTGCCGGACTGCACTTCGATCAGTTCCAGCGGCAGCTTGCCCGGGTTGCGCAGGCGGTGGGTCACGCCCAGCGGAATATAGGTGCTCTGGTTCTCGCTGAGCAGGATCACCTCGTCACCACGGGTCACTTCAGCGGTGCCGCTGACCACGATCCAGTGTTCGGCGCGATGGTGATGCATCTGCAGGCTCAGCGTGCCGCCGGGCTTGACCGTGATCCGCTTGACCTGGAAGCGCTCGCCGTTGTCGATCGAATCGTAGGCACCCCACGGGCGATAGACCTTGCGGTGCCAGGTGGCCTCGCTGCGGCCTTCGGCCTTCAGCTGCGCCACTACGGTCTTGACCTCCTGCATGCGATCGGCCTTGCCGACCAGCACCGCGTCGTCGGTTTCCACCACCACCACGTCATCCAGCCCGACCAGCGCCACCAGGCGCTGTGCGTAGGCATAGGTATTGCGGCAGTCGATGGCGATCACGTCGCCCTGGTGGGCGTTGCCATCGCCGTCCTGCTGCGAGACATCGCGCAGCGCGGTCCACGAGCCGACATCGTTCCAGCCGGCATCCAGTGGAATCACCACGGCATCAGCGGTCTTCTCCATCACCGCATAGTCGATCGAATCGGACGGAACGGCAGTGAAGGCCTCCTTGTCCAGGCGGGTGAAATCGGCATCGCGACGCGCCTGCTGCCAGGCCTGGCGGCTGCCGGCGAGCATGGCGGGCTGGAAGCGTTCCAGCTCCTGCAGGTAGCGCGAGGCCTTGAACAGGAACATGCCGCTGTTCCAGTAGTACTGGCCGCTGCTGACGTAGCGGGTGGCGGTACCCAGGTCGGGCTTCTCGACGAAGCGCTCGACCGCGCGCAGGCCCTGGCCATCGGCGGCCTTGATATAGCCGTAGCCGGTTTCCGGGCCGGTCGGCACGATGCCGAAGGTCACCAGCTTTCCGGCTTCGGCGGCAGCGGCGGCAGCCTGGACGGCGCTGCGGAATGCAGTCTCGTTGTTGATCACATGATCGGAGGGCAGCACCAGCAGCAGCGCGTCGCCGCCGTCGCGGGTGGCTTCCAGCGCGGCCACCGCGATCGCCGGTGCCGTGTTGCGGCCGACCGGCTCAAGGATGATCGCGGCTGGCTCGGCGCCAACCTGCTGCAGCTGCTCGGCGGCAACAAAGCGGTGTTCCTCGTTGGCAATCACCAACGGGCCGCGCGCGGCAATCGGCGCCACCCGCTGCCAGGTGGCCTGCAGCATCGTCTGTTCGCTGGCCAGCGGAAGGAACTGCTTGGGATAGGCTTCGCGCGAAAGCGGCCACAGACGGGTACCGGAGCCACCGGACAGGATGACAGGCTGGATAGTGCTCATGGCCTTCCTTTGATTATTTCTGCAGCAGGGAGGAAATCTCGTCGGTACGCGCCTGCATCAATGCAGCGTCTCCCCGCGATTCCACATTCAGGCGCAGCAGCGGTTCAGTGTTGGAGCTGCGCAGGTTGAAGCGCCAGTCGCCGAAATCGGCGCTGACGCCATCGGTGTAGTCCAGCGCGGGCGACTGCGCGGCGAAGTGTTCCATCACGCGTGTGACCGCAGCCTTGGCATCGGCAACCTTGAAGTTGATCTCACCGCTGCAAGGGTAGGCGGCCATGCGGTCTTCAACCCAGTCGGCCAGCGAGCGGCCGCTTTCGGAGACCAGCTGGGCGATCAGCAGCCACGGAATCATGCCCGAGTCGGCATACGCGAACTCGCGGAAGTAGTGGTGGGCGCTCATCTCGCCGCCGTACACGGCATCCTCCGCGCGCATCTTTTCCTTGATGAAGGCGTGGCCACTCTTGCACAGCACTGGCACGCCACCGGCCTGTTCGACCATCTCCACGGTGTTCCAGACCAGGCGGGGGTCATGCACGACCTTGCCACCCGGATGGTGGGCGAGGATTGCCTTGGCCAGCAGGCCGACCAGGTAGTAGCCCTCGATGAAGCGGCCGTTGTGGTCGAAGAAGAAACAGCGGTCGAAATCGCCATCCCACGCAATGCCGAAGTCCGCGCCATGTTCGCGCACGGCGTCGGCGGTGGCGGCGCGGTTTTCCGGCAACAGTGGATTGGGAATGCCGTTGGGGAAGCTGCCGTCCGGTTCGTGGCAGATGCGGATGAACTCGAACGGCAGGTGCGGTGCCAGCAGGTCGACGATGGCACCGGCGCCGCCGTTGCCGGCGTTGACAACGATCTGCAGTGGCTTGAGCTTGCTGGTGTCAACGTAGCTCAGCAGGTGCTGGATGTAGGCGCTCTTGTCATGCTGGGCGATCTGGCCGGCGCAAGGCGGCTGTGCCGCGGATGAATCGGCGGCGACCGCATCGGAGATCGCGAACAGGCCGGTATCGGAGCTGATCGGCCGGGCGTTCTCCTTGACCAGCTTCATGCCGTTGTAATCCATTGGATTGTGGCTGGCAGTGACCATCACCCCGCCGGCAGCCCCCAGGTGATCGGTCTGGAAATAGACCTCCTCGGTGCCACACAGGCCGATGTCGATGACTTCGCGGCCGGCACCGCGCAGGCCGGCCGCCAGCGCGTCCTGCAGCGCGGGGCTGGTCAGGCGGACGTCGTGGCCCAGCACCACCGGGCCCGGAGCGAGCTGTGCATTCAGGGCCGTGCCGATCCGGCGTGCCAGGTCTTCGTTCAGTTCTTCCGGCACGCGGCCGCGGATGTCATAGGCCTTGAAGGCGGGCAGGGGCATCGGTCAGATCCAATGTGAGCTTAGCCACTGATTGTAGCCTTTGTCCTGTATGGGAATCGTTTCCATTCCGCAACTCCCGGTGATTGGCTGAGGGTATCGGGTACGCGGGGGCGCCCGTACCGCTTGGCAAGCGGGTAAACGGCCGCTGGCTGGGCGATCACGGCCAGGCCAGCCTGCGTCAAGTGGCCGGGAGCCAGCAGCAGCCCCAGGAGTTCCTGCCACTGGCAGCCAAACGCGATCACGCCGTTGCTGGCGTACTTGACGTGGCGGAGCAGGACCGGCGGGCGATGGCCGGACGCGGACAGCTGCAGGGATGACGCAGGCTTGTGGCGCGGTTGCTTCCCCCCGCCAGGAATTTCTGGCCGAGCATTTCACCCTGGCGACGCGCCTGTCGCCGCATGGCTGCGTGCCGCGACATCTGACAGGCAGCGTTCACCCTTTTCCAGCGGCCACGCGTCCGTCCCGCGAAGCAGGCCCTCTTCGTTGCAGGTCCGGGCCATCAGTGCGGGCGAGCCGAGCGCCGCGCCCACCACCGGCAGGAGAAACCCCCATGCAACGCAGCCCTTGGCGATGCCTCGGCAATGCTGCGGCGCATCCAGCTCTTTCGTTGCCTCCGGCTAGAATGCGGTCATCCTCAACGTGCAGGGCAGTAGAGCAATGCAGCAATCGACTTCCGGCGGAAAGCGCGGCAAGCGCTTCGCCAGTGCGACGGAGGCCCTGCAGGGGGTGGTCGCCGATGGACAGACCCTGGCCGTGGGCGGCTTTGGCCTGTGTGGCATTCCCGAGGCGCTGATCGCTGCGCTGCGCGACAGTGGCGTCAAGGGCCTGACCGTGATCTCCAACAATGCCGGTGTCGATGGCTTCGGACTGGGCCAGCTGCTGGAAACCCGGCAGATCAAGAAAATGATTTCGTCCTACGTGGGCGAGAACAAGGAATTCGAACGGCAGTTTCTGGCTGGTGAGCTGGAGCTGGAGTTCAACCCGCAGGGCACACTGGCCGAGCGCCTGCGTGCCGGTGGTGCGGGTATTCCGGCATTCTTCACTGCCACCGGCTATGGCACGGTGGTTGCCGAGGGCAAGGAAACCCGCGAGTTCGACGGTAAGCACTACGTGATGGAGACGGCGCTGCGCGCCGATGTGGCACTGGTCAAGGCCTGGAAGGCCGACGAGGCCGGCAACCTGGTGTTCCGCAAGACCGCACGCAACTTCAACCCGGCCTGTGCGATGGCCGGCAAGGTCTGCATCGTGGAAGTGGAGGAGGTGGTGCCGGTCGGTGCCATCGACCCGGACCAGGTGCACCTGCCAGGCATCTATGTGCACCGCATCGTGCACAACGCGCATCCTGAGAAGCGAATCGAACAGCGCACCATCCGCGCGGAGGGCAACTGACATGGCGTGGACCCGTGACGAGATGGCGGCACGCGCCGCCCAGGAGCTGATCGATGGCGCCTACGTGAACCTGGGCATCGGCCTGCCGACGCTGGTTGCCAATCACATTCCCGAAGGCGTGGATGTGTGGCTGCAGTCGGAGAACGGCCTCCTCGGCATCGGCCCGTTCCCGACCGACGCTGAAGTCGACGCGGACCTGATCAATGCCGGCAAGCAGACGGTTACGGCGCGTGCCGGTGCCAGCTACTTCGGCAGCCACGACAGCTTCGCGATGATCCGCGGTGGCCATGTGAACCTGGCCATCCTTGGCGCCATGCAGGTCACCGACAAGGGTGACCTGGCCAACTGGATGGTGCCCGGCAAGATGGTCAAGGGCATGGGCGGGGCAATGGACCTGGTCGCCGGCGTGCAGCGCGTTGTGGTGCTGATGGAGCACACTGCCAAGAACGGCGAGCACAAGATCCTGGCCGAATGCACGCTGCCGTTGACCGGCGTGGGCGTGGTCGACCGCATCATCACCGATCTGGCGGTGTTCGACGTGACTGAAAAGGGCCTGTTGCTGGTGGAGGCCGCGCCGGGTGTCAGCGATGAAGAGCTGAAGGAAAAGACCGGCGTCGCGTTCCGGCGTTGAGGACAATGATGTTGCCGCGCAGCGCCAGCCTCAGGGTTGGCGTTGTGCGCCTCCGACGACGTAGCCGGCGTTGGCAACAAGGCCCGGCAGCAACTGCATGACCGGATCAAGTGCATTGTCGTTGTCCAGCTCACTGGGATAGCAGTGCGCATCCAGCAGTGACCGCAACGCCGACGCCCGCAGCCACATCGTGCCTGCTGTCTGCGGCGTAGGGGCGTCGGCCATCCCCAGCCGCGCCGCCCAGCGGAGATGACGGCGTGAAACGGCGATGGCCTCCGGAGTGGATGCCGCGAACATGCCCAGCGCAGGTTGCTCATCGAACTGTTGAAGCACAGCGTCGAGATCGGCCGTTCCTGGTAGCTGAGGTCTTGTCTCGCTGCTTCCGCGGAGGTCCAGCCAGCAGGCCAGCAACGATGGATCCGGACCAAAAGCCTCCAGGACCTGCACGATGCTGGACAGGGCATTGCCCGCATGGCCGATGATATCGACCGCAGCGTCATGAGGGCGCTGCGCCATTGGAATGAAAACACGGTAGCTCACGCCCAGGCCGCTGGCGGCCTCGCAAGCTGTAGCGATCAGCCCGGGATCATCAATGAGAATCAGCAGGCAGGCCCGCAGGGGGCCGGC
This sequence comes from Stenotrophomonas sp. YJH_SMC_69, assembly GCF_059370495.1. Taxonomy (NCBI): domain Bacteria; kingdom Pseudomonadati; phylum Pseudomonadota; class Gammaproteobacteria; order Lysobacterales; family Lysobacteraceae; genus Stenotrophomonas; species Stenotrophomonas sp. YJH_SMC_69. Next base: position 225,357 of record NZ_JCAFTS010000004.1, read on the forward strand.
GGGCGAAGCCGGGGACAGCGCTTGGCGCGTCGCGTCAAGCCAGGCATGCCCAAGCCGGGCATCCGGTTCCAGCACCGCGCCTTCGGCCCATTCGTTCCAGGCATTGATGAAGACCATGCGTTGGCGCGCAGGCGCCAGGGCCAGGCGTTCATGGATCGTGGTGCGCAACCAGTCGCGGTAGCCACGGGGTGAGGCGTGCAGGTACACGCGGCCGCGGCCGGAACGACGCGCCTCGTTGTCCCAGCCCGGGTTCACGCCGGGATAGAGCGGATAATCCGGAAGCGGCCGCGCTGCGATTTCTGCAGCCAGTTCGCGCCAGTCGCGTACATCGCCATTGAAGGCAGGATTGAGCAGCCACTGCTGTGCCGACAACGAGCGCGGGTTACTCATGTTCGGCGGGAATTCGACGGCGGCATCAAAGCCGATATCGCGCGGATCCGGTCGCTCGAAGCCTTGGACGTAGGCCAGGTGGATCTCGCCCACGCCGTTGTCGCGGCACCAGCGGCGCCAGCGCTCGGCAGTCGCCCGGGCGTCGGGCAGCAGGTTCGGGCGATAGACCAGCAGCATCGGCCGACCCTCGACCTTCAATGCACGGCGGTCGCGCAGGTAGGGCGCGACATGTGCGATGAAGGCCAGATCGTCCTCTGCGCTGTGCTGCTGGCCGATCAGGATGTCGTCGTCGCGGCCGTCCCAGCGTCGTGCCCAGTTCTCGTTGGCCCAGCACAGGCAGAACGGCAGGTCGATGCTGTCATCGGCCAGCCATTGACGCAGCGGGTCCTCCATCAGGGTGCGGCCGCTGAACCAATAGTAGTAGAAGCAGAATGCGCCGATGCCGTACTCCGCAGCCAAGCGTGCCTGGTCACGCATCACCTGCAGGTTGCGCAGGTCATAAAAGCCGAGGTCGGCCGGCAGGCGGGGTTGGATGTGACCTTCGAACTGCGGCAGGGCGCGGGTGACGTTGCGCCACTCGGTAAAGCCCTTGCCCCACCAGGCGTCGTTCTCCGGGAAGGTATGGAACTGCGGCAGGTAGAAAGCGACCAGCGTCGCCGGCATGGGTGACGGCAATGCTCCCTCACGCCATGGCACGTGGCCGATCGCCGGTTCATCGGCACGCCAGCGCAGCTGGGCACTGGCGCGCGCGCCCCCCTCATCCTGCTGCCCCTTGGGGGGCGGCGGCACCCAGTCGCCATGCCGTGCCAACAGCCGGGTGCGCAACCGGTCGCGCTGCGCCTGCGGCAACGGCAAGGCCCGGAACACGGCGCGCAGCAACGGGAACAGCGACTGGCGCAGGCTCATCGGGCGAGGCCTCGCGACAGCGGGCGGTAGGACGGAATCAGCATCTGGGCAACGGTCATGGCGCCATTTTCGGTGCTGGCGGCCATGACGGCAAACGGCGGCGTGCTAGCGTGTGACCATGCTGTTCCCCCACGACCTGCCCGATGCCGATGTCCTGCACCTGCCGGGATGGCTGGCTGCGGCCGAGGCCGACCAGCTCCTGTATTCGCTGCAGGCCGAAGTGCCCTGGGAAACCCATCGCATCCGCATGTTCGGCAACTGGGTGGACTCGCCGCGGCTGAGCTGCTGGATCGGCGACCCGCAGGCCCGCTATCGCTATTCCGGTGCCGAGTTCGTGCCGCGCCCCTGGCCGCCGGTGTTGCAGGCCATGCGCGGGCGCCTGGAAGCCGAAGGCCACGGCCGCTTCAACAGCGTGCTGCTGAACCGCTACCGCGGTGGCGGTGACTACATGGGCTGGCACAGCGATGACGAGCCGGAGCTGGGTCCGGCCCCGGTGATCGCTTCGCTGAGCCTGGGCGCGGCGCGCCGATTCCTGCTGCGACGCCGCGACGACCCGGCACGCAAGGCTGAATTCGTGCTGGGCCACGGCGACCTGCTGCTGATGGCCGGACAGACCCAGCGCTTCTACCAGCACGCGCTGCCGAAGATGGCGCGGGTGCACGGCGAGCGGATCAACCTGACCTTCCGTTGGATTTCGCCGCGTTGACGAAGAAGGGGTCAGGTCCCTTTCCAGCCCGAAAGGGACCTGACCCCGTAACCACATGCCCGGCGAATGCTGCGATCAGCGCGCAACGGTCGGCTGGTCGGCCTGCCCGCTCTGCAGCGTCCAGCCCACCACGTCCTGCGCCAGCTGCTGCAGGCCACGCTCGAACGCGGCGGTCACCGCCGGTACGTCGGTGCTGCCGACCGGCTGCGCCTGGCGGAAGGTGCGGTCAGCGACCACACGCTGGTCGGCGACATGGATCAGCTTGGCGTTGACCTCGATCACCACGGTGGGCGTGGCCTTGCCCTGGTAATCCGATTCGAAGCGGCGCACATCGGTGGACAGCTTGTAGTCGGCGCGGATGCCGGCGGTGCTGCGGGCCACGCCGCGGATGCGGCCGGAATCCTCGAAGCCACGCAGCAGGGTGTCTTCGATCATGTCGGTGGCCGGTTGCGCCCAGCTGGCACCCTTGTAGATCTCAAGCTGCGACGGTGTCGGCCGCACATTGATGCGCGGGCTGTCGACCATGCGCGCGGCGCTGGGCTTGGCCAGTACCAGCTGCCAGCTGGCCTGCGGCCACGCCGGGTCCGCCTTGACCTGCACGGACGGCGAGTACAGCGTCACCGCGGTTTTCTCGCTGCTGCCGAGGATGGAGCAGCCCCCCAGCAGGGTGACCATCGAAGCGGCCAGCAGCAGGCGCGGAAGGGTGGTCGGGCTCATTTGGGTTCGAACTCCTTCGGTGCGTCGCGGCCCAGCAGGTAGCGCGCGGGGTTGTTCTCGAGGCGGTCGCTGACCCGGCGCAGGTCGCGGATCAGGCCGCGCAGTTCGGTCAGCGTCGGGCCCAGCTGGCCGAGGCCATCGTTGGCGAAGCTGTTGATCGCGGCGCGGTTCTCGCCAAGGATCGAATCGGCGTTGCCGGCGGCCGAGTCGAGCTTGGCCAGGGTCGCGTCGAGCTTGTCGATGATGCCAGGCAGCTGCTGCACCAGGTTCCTGTCCAGGCGCTCGATGGTGCCGTTGGTGGTCTTCAGCGTGGTGTCCAGGCTGCGGGCGGCATCGCGCGCGCTGAGCAGCAGCGCCTGCGTGCCCTGGTCACGGTCGGCCAGGCCGCCGCTGATCGTCTCCAGGTTGGCCAGCGTCGCGTTGATCGAGGCCACGTTGCGGTCGCTGAGGATCTGGTCCATGCGCTCGACGATGCGGTTGGCGACGTCGGTGATGTTCTGCAGCGCAGAGGGCGTGGTCGGGATGATCGGTGCCGGGTCCTTGTTGACCGTGGTCAGCGCCGGCGACTGCGGCGTGCCGCCGCTGAGCTGGATGATCGACGGGCCGGTCAGGCTGGTGATCGCCAGCTTGGCGCGGGTATCGGTCTTGACCGGCGTGTTGGAGTTCAGGCGGATGCGCGCGACTACCTGGCGCGGGTCGTCCGGCACCAGGTTCAGTTCGGTGATCGAGCCCACCGCGATGCCGTTGTACTGCACCGGGCTGCCCACCGACAGGCCGGTCACCGCTTCGCGGAACACCACGCGGTACTCCTGCCAGGTACGGTCGGAGGAGTATTTGGCGGCCCACAGGCCAAAGGCCAGCAGGGCCAGGCCGGTGATCAGGGTGAACGCGCCGATCAGCACGTAGTTGGCTTTGGTTTCCATGGCTCAGGCACTCTCGATCTGTTCGCCACGCGCGGCGCGCGCGCGGGGTCCGTGGAAGTATTCCTGGATCCACGGATGATCCAGTTTCTCGATGTCAGGCAAGGGTGCGTTGGCCACCACCCTGCGGTCGGCGATCACCGCGACCCGGTCGCAGATCGCGTACAGCGTGTCCAGGTCGTGGGTGATCAGGAACACGGTCAGCCCCAGCGCTTCCTGCAGGGTCTTGATCAGGCGGTCGAACGCGGCCGCGCCGATCGGGTCGAGGCCGGCGGTGGGTTCGTCCAGGAACAGCAATGGCGGATCCAGCGCCAGTGCCCGGGCCAGGCCGGCGCGCTTGCGCATGCCGCCGGACAGCTGTGAGGGCAGCTTGTTGATCGCATCGGCGGGCAGGCCGGCCAGCTTCACTTTCAGCAGCGCCAGTTCGTAGTGCCAGCGCTCGGGCAGCTCGCGGTGGTGTTCCTTCAGCGGCACCTGCACGTTCTCGCCCACGGTCAGCGAGGAGAACAGGGCGCCGTCCTGGAACAACACGCCGGTGTTGCGCTCGATGTGCAGCCGGCTCTCGGCGTCGTCGGCACGCGCGTCGCGGCCGAGTACTTCGATCTGCCCGGCATCGGGCACGCGCAGGCCCAGGATCGAGCGCATCAGCACCGATTTGCCGGTACCGGAGCCGCCGACCACGCCCAGGATTTCGCCGCGGCGCACATCCAGGTCCAGGTCTTCGTGCACGGTCTGGCTGCCGAAGCGGTTGACCAGGCCACGCACGCGGATGGCCAGTTCGTGGCCCTGGTCGTCGCGCATGTCGATGGAGTCGGGGAGGGCGGATGTGCTCATGTCACCAGTCCATGTGCATGAACCACAACGCCGCGAAGGCGTCGATGATGATCACCAGCGAGATCGTCTGCACCACGCTGGAGGTGGTGCGCTCGCCGACCGACTGCGCGGTGCCCTCGACCTTCAGTCCTTCCAGGCAGCCGATCAGGCCGATCACCAGCGCGAACACGGGTGCCTTGGACAGGCCGACCAGCAGGTGCCGCACTTCCATCGTCTCGTGCATGCGCGCGATGTACATCTGCGGCGGGATGTCGAGGTCGAACGCGCCGACGGTGATGCCGCCGGCCAGGCCCGCGATCATCGCGATGAAGGTCAGCAAGGGCAGGGTGACCAGCAACGCCAGCAGTCGCGGCAGCACCAGCAGGTCGACCGGGTCCAGGCCCAGCGTGCGCATTGCATCGATCTCCTCGCGTGCCTTCATCGCACCAATCTGCGCGGTGAACGCACTGGCGGTGCGGCCGGCCAGCACGATCGCGGTCAGCAGTACCGCGAACTCGCGCAGGAAGGCGATGTTGACCAGCTCGACCACGTAGATCTCGGCGCCGAAGTCGCGCAGGATGGTCGAGCCGAGGAATGCGATCACCGCACCCACTAGGTAGGACAGCAGCGCCACCAGCGGTACCGCATCCAGCCCCACCTGCTCCATCTGGTGCACGGTGGCGGTCAGCCGGAAGCGGCGGGGTTCCTTGACCAGCCGGGCCGCCTTGACCAGGTTCTCGCCGAGGAAACTGCACAGCGCCTTGATGTTGTGGCCAGTGGCGTGGACGCTGACACCCAGCCGTTCCAGCGCGGCCAGCACGCCGAAATCCCGCTTGGGCTTGGGGCGGTCGTCGGCCACTTCCTCGATGGTGCACACCAGCGCCTGGTGGTCCGCGCGGAACTGCAGTGCGTCTTCGTGCAGATCGGCACGGTGGGCCACGCGCAGCACCTGCAGCACGCCGGCCGAATCCAGCTGCTCGATGCCGGTGGCATCGATGCCGGTCAGCTTGTCGGGAACGCCGTGCAGGACCTCGGCCGCGGCCAGCGCGGTCTTCAAGGTCCAGGTGCCGGACAGGTGGATCAGGCCCGGGTCATGGGCATCCTGTTCGAGCTGGGGGGCGAGGTTCGGGGTGACGTGGGCCATTCGGGTCGCAGCATAACCGTTCTGTATCGGGCTTCGCGTCGAACTCGGATGAATTTCTCCGGTGGGCCCCAGCGTAGGTAATACTACGGCGCATGTCCGCAGACGCTCACACGATCCCCACGCCCCAGGCCACCTACGCACAGCGCGTGGCCTTTGTTTCCGAGATCGCCGGACGCCTGCACAGCTATGGCACCACGGCCCAGCGCCTGGAAACGGCGGTGGTGGCACTGGCCCGCCAGCTCGATCTGGATTGTGAACCGTGGTCGAATCCCACCGGTATCATCCTCAGCTTCAGCGATCCGGCGCAGGCGATCGGCTCCAGCGACATCACCCGCGTGATCCGCTTGGCGCCCGGTGAGAACGACCTGCACAAGCTCAGCGTCGCCGACCATATCGCCGAAGAAGTGTCCAACGGGCGGATGAGCATCGCCCAGGGCCATACCGCGCTGCGCCAGCTGGACAAGGATCCGGGCCGGCGCGGCAAGCTGCGCACCATCCTGTCATTCACCCTCGGCGCGGCCGGCGTGGCCGGCATGTGGAAGCTGCCGTGGCTGGACATCGCCACCGCCGGTGTCATCGGCCTGATGATCGGCCTGCTCGGCATGGTCACCGACCGCCGCCCGGCCACCCGCGAAGCGGCCGAGGCGCTGGCGGCGCTGCTGGCCGGCATGGTCGCCACCCTGGTGGCGTCCTTCATTGGCGCGCTCAACCTCAATACGGTGATCATCGCCTCGCTGGTGGTGCTGCTGCCCGGCATGTCGCTGACCAATGCGGTCAATGAGCTGGCCAGCCAGCACTGGGTGTCGGGCACCGCGCGCTTTGCCGGCGCGCTGACCACCATCATGAAGCTCAGCGTCGGCGCGATGATCGCGGTGACCCTGGCCGACGTGCTCGGGCTGGATCCGGTGATCCGCGCCACGCGGCCGCAGGGGCCGTGGGTGGAGTGGGGTTCGCTGCTGACCGCGGCCTTTGCGTTCGCGATGCTGTTCAAGGCCAACCGGCGCGATTACCCGTGGGTGATCGCCGCCTCGGTGGCCGGTTATGCGATCTCCAAGTTCGGCGGCCATGCCTGGGGCGCGCCGGCCGGCATCTTCCTGTCGGCGATGCTGCTGACCGCGGGCGGCAATCTGTTCGGTCGCCTGGTCGGGCGTCCGGGCGCGATCATCCGCCTGCCCGGCATCATCATGATGGTGCCCGGCAGCACCAGCCTGCGCGGCGTGCTGACCCTGGTCCAGCAACAGGATGTCGGCGCCGGCCAGAGCGTGTTCCTCACCGTGCTCAACGTGGTGATGGCGCTGGTCGCCGGCCTGCTGTTCGGCAACCTGCTGATGCCCGCTCGCAAGACCCTGTGATGATGTCGGTGGGTGTGGACCCCGGTCCACACACCGGAGAATGAAAAACGCCGGCGTCCGCCGGCGTTTTTTCATTCCAACCTGATCCCGGCCTCAGGCCTTCTTGATCAGGAAATCTTCCGGCTTCTTGTTGCCCTTGGCGGTCAGTTCAGCCATCCAGCGCGGCTGCTTGCCACGGCCGGTCCAGGTTTCCTTCGGATTGGCCGGGTTGCGGTACTTCGGTGCAACCTTGCCCAGCTTGCGGCCGGCGGTCTTCGACGGGGCCTTGGCGGCCGGGGCGGCCTTGCGGGCACGCGTGGTCGGGGCGCTGCCGAACAGTTCTTCGATGGTGTAACCCTCGGTCTTGGCCAGCTTGGTCAGCTGGGCCCGGACCTTGGTGATCGGCCGGCGCTTGGCGACGATGGTCTGCTGCTTCTTGGCGGTACGGATCAGGGCGCCCAGCTCGCGTGCTGACAGGCCGGTCAGGTCAATGCTCATTTACGGTTACTCCGGAAACTAATGTGTGGACGGGACAAGCCAGTCCATGGCGTCGGCGGACAGAATAGAGATGAATTAATCACAGCACAAATGCAGGCGGGTCATGGCGTGGCGGCATGCAGACGCCGTCGCGGTGATTTTGACCGGATTATGTCCGCTGCAATATCGGGGAAGGGCGCGGGCAAAAAAAAGACCGGGGCAGGCCCCGGTCTTTTCCTGATCAGCCCTGCAGACGCTGCAGCAGGGAGGCCTTGTCCAGGTTCTCCGCGTCGCTGGCGCGGCGCGAGCGGTACTCGTAGGTGCCAGCGGCCAGGCCGCGTTCGCTGACCACCACGCGATGCGGAATACCGATCAGCTCCATGTCGGCGAACATCGCGCCCGGGCGCAGGCCGCGGTCGTCGAGTGCAGCGTCCAGGCCCGCGTCGCGCAGCTCCTGCAGCAGGTTGGCAGCGGCGTCGGCCACGGCCGCATCGCCCTTCGGGTTGATCACGCACACCACCACCTGCCACGGCGCCATCGCGTCCGGCCAGATGATGCCGGCATCGTCATGGTTCTGTTCGATCGCGGCAGCCACCACGCGCGAGATGCCGATGCCGTAGCACCCCATCGCCATCACCGCGGCCTTGCCGTTCTCGTCCAGCACGGTGGCATCCAGCGCTTCGGCGTACTTGCGGCCGAGCTGGAACACATGGCCGACTTCGATGCCACGTGCGATCTTCAGTTCACCGCCGTCCACGGCACGGTCGCCGGCCCGCACGTTGCGGATGTCGGCCACTTCCGGTTCCGGCAGGTCGCGGCCCCAGTTGACGCCGGCCAGGTGGAAACCGGATTCGTTGGCGCCGACGACGAAGTCGGCCATCGCCGCCACTTCGCGATCGGCGACCACGCGGATGGCCTTGGCCGGGGCGACCGGGCCAAGGAAGCCCGGCACGCTGCCCAGGTGCTCGGCGATTTCCGCCTCGCTGGCGAAGCGCTGCTCGTCCAGGCCGGCGACCTTGGCCAGCTTGATCTCGTTGACCTCATGGTCGCCACGCACCAGCGCCAGCACGAACTGCTGTGCCTTGCCTTCGCCGGCGATCAGCGCCACCGACTTCACCGTGCGCTGCAGGTCGATGCCGAGCAGCGCCGCGACGTCCTCGCAGGTCTTCTGGGTGGGGGTATCCACCTTGCGCATCGTTTCGGTGGCGGCCGCACGCGGCGCCGGGTCGGCGGCAATCGCCGCTTCCATGTTGGCTGCGTAGTCCGAGCCGGTGGAGAACACCAGCGCGTCCTCGCCGGAATCGGCGATGACGTGGAATTCCTGCGACGCATCACCGCCGATGGCACCGGAGTCCGCCTGCACCATGCGGAAATCCAGGCCGAGGCGGGTGAAGATGCGGCTGTAGGCCGACTTCATGTTCTCGTATTCGCGCACCAGGCACTCATCGTGCAGGTGGAACGAATAGGCGTCCTTCATCAGGAACTCGCGCGAGCGCATCACGCCGAAGCGCGGGCGGATCTCGTCGCGGAACTTGGTCTGCACCTGGTAGAAGTTCACCGGCAGCTGCTTGTAGCTGGACAGCTCGCTGCGCGCGAAGTCGCAGGCGGCTTCTTCGGCGGTCGGGCTGTAGCAGAACACCTGGTCCTTGCGGTCCTTGATCTTCAGCAGCTGCGGGCCGAACTTCTGCCAGCGGCCGGTCTGCTCCCACAGTTCCTTCGGCTGGATGGTCGGGATCTGGAATTCCACGGCACCGGCCCGGTCCATTTCCTCGCGCACGATGCGCTCGACCTTGCGCAGCACGCGCAGGCCCAGCGGCGACCAGGTGTACAGGCCCGATGCCAGCTTGCGGATCATGCCCGCGCGCAGCATCAGCCGATGGCTGGTCAGCTCGGCGTCGCTGGGGGTTTCCTTGGTGGTGTGCAGGTGGAACTGGGAGAGGCGCATCGTCGGCTTCGGATAACGGCAGAGACCTCTATTCTGCCAGCCCGGCCGGGGGGAGGGGTATCGGCAGGGCTGCGCCCTGCACCTGCGGGTAGTGCCGGCCGCTGGCCGGCAACAGCAACAGCAAAAACGGGTTTCCTGGGAGATGGCGGGGTGGGTCCGGCGGCAGGGGACGCCGTGAACCCATCTCTGGGGGCTTGGTCGCGGCATCCATGCCGCTCACACCCCTGCCGCCGGACCCACCCCGCCTTCGACAGTTTCCTGCGAGCTGTCGGAATGGCTCCTGGGGTCAGATCCGTTTTCCGCAGGAAAACGGCTCTGACCCCGGATTCAATTCGAGATCCGACAGATTTGATCCACGCATCGCGTGGATCTACTGGCCACCGGGGATCTGTCGGGGGTGGGGCGGTGTCGGATTGCGGGGTGTCCGCGGCATGGATGCCGCGGCCAAGCCCCCATGGACGGGTTTACGGCGTCCCCGCAATCCGACACCGCCCCGCCATTCCACGGAATGCCCGCTTTTGACGTTGCCGTTGCTTGCAGCCTCTGCAGGTGCAGGGCGCAGCCCTGCCGATACCCTTAACCGGCCGGTGGGCAGTACGCCTTGATGGCGGCCTCCGCCAATCCCCTCTGCGCGGTGTGCTGCTCCGGAGTCAACGGGGTATCGGCCTTGCCATCACCATCGGTGTCCTGCATCACCTGGCCACCACCGTCCAGCAGGGCCAGGTTGGCCCGGGCCGTGCCGCACTGCCCGGGGACCGGCGCGGCCGGGGTCTCGGTGCCGGCTGCGGCCTGCGGGGTGCGGGCCTGCTCGCGGGTTTCGAACTTCTTGCCCGCCGGCGGGGTCTCCGAATACTGGGTTACGCCATGGGCGTCCTTCCATTTGTAGACGGGGCCGGCCACGGCGTTGGCAGTGGCCAACAGCAGCAGGCATCCAAGGCAGGACAGGGCACGCATGGCAGACTCCACGGAATGGGCGCAGAACGCCGATTGCAGCATTGGCGCCGACCGCTGGCAAGTCGATTAAACTGGATTCCATGGACCCGATCACACCGCCGCCGCGCTCGCGCACGATTTACCTGCTGCCCAACCTGTTCACCACCGCCGGCCTGTTCGCCGGTTTCTACGCGATCATCGCCGCGGCCAACGGGGATTTCGTCAATGCCAGCATCGCCGTGTTCGTGGCGGCGGTGATGGATGGACTGGACGGGCGCGTGGCGCGCCTGACCGGTACCAGCAGCGAATTCGGCGTGCAGTACGACTCGCTGGCCGACCTGGTCAGCTTCGGCATGGCTCCGGCGCTGGTGATGTACCACTGGTCGCTGTCGTGGCTGAAGTTCGACGATCCGCTGCTCGGCCGCGTCGGCTGGGCCGTGGCCTTCCTGTATGCGGCCTGCGCGGCGCTGCGCCTGGCCCGCTTCAATACCCAGGTAGCGGTGGTCGACAAGCGCTGGTTCGTCGGCCTGGCCAGCCCGGCAGCAGCGGGCCTGATGATGTCCTTCGTCTGGGCGTTCGCCGATGGCAACCTGGGCTGGGACGGCAACCAGCTGCGCTACGTGGCGCTGGCGGTGACGATCATCGCTGCGCTGCTGATGGTCAGCCGCATCCGCTTCTGGAGCTTCAAGGGTGGCGCTGCCAAGGGCACCCGTTCGGACCGCGTGCCGTTCCTGGTGCTGGCACTGGTGCCGGTGGCGATCGCCATTGCGGTCATCGACCTGCCGCGCGTGCTGTTCGCGGTCGGCATCCTGTACGCCTTGTCCGGCCCGGTGATGTGGGCCGTGCAGCGCCTGCGCAAGAAGCCCGAGGCCGCGTGAGCCAGGACCTGCCCGTGCTGTGGTCACCGGCCCAGCAGGCCTGGCTGCAGGCCATGGGCTACACCGTCTATCACGATGGCCAGCTGGCTGCCGAGCTGGATGCCGCGCTGCAGTTGAGCGTGGCCGAAGCCGAGGCCAGCGTCGCCCCGCCGGAACCGGTGCGGGCCCCCGTGCCGTCGCGCGAACAGCATGCCGGGGTGGCGCCCGCAGCCCGCCCGGAACGGCCGGCACCGCCGCGCCGCGAAACGCCGGTCAGTGCCCCGGATACCGTGCCGGCGGCTGAGCGCCCGATGCCCAGCGGCAACGCGCGCCAGCCGGTGGTCCGCCTGCCGGATCGCCTGCAGATCGCGCTGCTGCGTGCGTCCGGCTGCAACCCGAACGACCCGGCTACGCAGCGGTTGATGGACAGCTGGCCGCTTGACCAGCTGCGCCACGACCCGGCCGCCAAGCGTGCGCTGTGGCCGCAGCTGCGTGCCCTGCGCAAGCGGGGCACGCCATGAGCGCGGTCACCCGGCCCGGCCCGGTCAGCCTGCGTGCGTTGCGCGAGAGCGACCTCAATGCGGTAATGGCGATCGAACTGCGCGGCTACCCTTTTCCCTGGACCCGCGGCATCTTCATCGACTGCCTGCGTGCCGGCTATCCCGGCCTGGCGATGGAGCGCGATGGCCTGCTGGTCGGCTATGGCGTGCTCAGCATCGCCGCCGATGAAGCGCACGTGCTGAACATCTGCATCGATCCGCTGGCACAGTCGCGCGGGCTGGGTCGCCAGCTGCTGCGCGCGCTGGTGCAGCTGGCCGCCGACCGTGGCGCACAGCGCGTCTTCCTGGAAGTGCGTCCGTCCAATACGCCGGCGCTGGCGCTGTATCACAGCGAAGGATTCAACGAGATCGGCCGCCGCCCGCGCTACTACCCGGCTGCACAGGGCCGCGAGGATGCGGTCGTGATGGCGATCGAGCTGGTCGACGGCGATCTGCAGGAAATGCCGCCGCTGTAACGCAGACGGGTTGCCGGCCAGCGGCCGGCACTACCGATGCGTCGCTCACGCCAGCCGCAACGCCAGCACGCCGCCCACGATGAGCGACGCTGCCAGCCAGCGCGTGCGCGGCACCCGCTCGCGCAGCAGGAACACCGAGATCAGCAGCGCGAACAGGATCGAGGATTCGCGCAGTGCCGAGATCATTGCCACCGGCGCCTGGGTCATGGCCCACAACGCCATCGCATAGGAGGCGGTGGTGCCGACGCCACCGGCCAGTCCCAGCGGCCAATGCTGCCGCGCATAGTCCAGTACCGCGCCGCCGCGCGTATACAACGCCCACAGCGGCAGCGGGATGCCCGACAGCAGGAACAACCACAACGTGTAGCTGAGCGCGCTGCCGGACTGGCGCGCACCCTGCGCATCGACCAGCGTGTAGGTGGCGATCATCGCTGCGGTCAGCAGCGGCAGGCGCAGTTGGCCGCCGCGCGCCCCCAGTGCCATGCACAGGATGCCGGTGCTCACCAGCACCACGCCCAGCCACGCTGCGGCGGGCAATGGCTCACCGAGCAGGGTGCCGGCCAGTGCGACCAGGATCGGCGCGCTGCCACGCATCAGCGGGTAGGCCAGGCTCATGTCGACCTGCTGGTAACAACGCGCGACCAGCCCGTAGTAGGTCACCTGCAGCAGCACCGACGCAGCCAGCCAGGGCCAGCTGTGCGCGGCCGGGAAGGGCAGGAAGGGCAGGGCGGCGGCCGACAGCAACGCGGCACTGCCGGTCACCAGCACGGTACCGAGGAACTTGTCCGGGCCGCGCTTGACGATCGCATTCCAGCTGGCATGCAGCGCCGCGGCAGCGAGGACGAGCAGGAAGATGGAAAGCGGCATCCGCCGATGATGCCATGCGGGGCAAATGGAAACGCCGGGCATCGCCCGGCGTTTCCGATTCCGCTTGGGTGGGTGCCAACCTCTCCCGCCGTGGCAGGTGCCAACCTTGGTTGGCACGCACCGGAGCGCGGCGTTACAGCTTCGCGCGCTGTTCGCGCAGGCCGGCCAGCTGGGTGTTCCAGTCCGCCAGGCGCACGCGTTCCTGCTCGACCACGGCCGGCGGCACCTTGTCGGTGAACTTGGCCAGCTTGGTCTCGCTCTTTTCCTGCTCGCCTTCCACGCGCTTGATCTCCTTGTCCAGGCGCGCGCGCTCGGCATCGAGATCGACCAGGCCTTCCAGCGGCACCAGCAGCTTCAGCTCACCCACGATCGCGGCGGCCGCCGGCGGTGCGCTTTCGCCCTCGGCCAGCCACTGGATGCTGTCCAGCTTCAGCAGGAACGACAGCGAGGTGCTGAAGCGTTCGATGCGCACGCGGTCCTGCTCCAGGCCGGCCTGCAGGCGCAGCGGCACCTGCCTGGACGGCGCGACGTTCAATTCGCTGCGCACGCGACGCACCGCACTGATCACCGCCTTCAGCCATTCCACGTCGGCCTCGGCCTGGGCGAAATCACCGGCGAATTCGGCGGCGGTCGGGTACGGGCGCAGCGACAGCGTGGTTTCGGCCAGGCCCAGGCGCGGGGCCAGCTGCTGCCACAGCTGTTCGGTGATGAACGGGGTGAGCGGGTGCAGCAGGCGCAGCAGCGCTTCCAGCACGTACAGCAGGGTGTGGCGGGTGCTTTCGGCATCAGCCGCGTCGGCACCGTTCAGTGCCGGCTTGCTCAGCTCCAGGAACCAGTCGCAGAACGCGTTCCAGGCGAACTCGTACAGGCACTGCGCCAGCAGGTCGAAGCGGTACGCGGCGAAATGGCCCTGCGCTTCGGCGGTGGTGGCGGCCAGGCGCGAAAGGATCCAGCGCTCGGCATCGGTGCGCGGGGTCGGCACGCCGGTGAACGCCGCACCTTCGGTGTTCATCAGCGCGAAGCGGCTGGCGTTCCACAGCTTGTTGCAGAAGTTCTTGTAGCCCTCGGCGCGGTTCATGTCGAACTTGATGTCGCGGCCGTGGGTGGCCAGCGCGGCGATGGTGAAGCGCAGCGCATCGGCACCGTGGGCAGCAATGCCGTCCGGGAATTCCTTGCGGGTGGCCTTCTCGATCTTCTCCACCATCTTCGGCTGCATCAGGCCGCCGGTGCGCTTGGCGACCAGGTCGTCGATGGTGATGCCGTCGATGATGTCCAGCGGGTCGAGCACGTTGCCCTTGCTCTTGGACATCTTCTGGCCCTGGCCGTCGCGGATCAGGCCGGTGAAGTACACGTCCTTGAACGGGATCTTCCCGACCAGGTTGTCGGTGGCCATGATCATGCGCGCCACCCAGAAGAAGATGATGTCGAAGCCGGTGATCAGCACCGACGACGGCAGGTAACGGTCGAAGCCGCGCTCGGCCATGGCCTGTTCGTTCGGCCAGCCCAGGGTGGAGAACGGCCACAGCTGCGAGGAGAACCAGGTCTCCAGCACGTCGCTTTCCTGGTTCAGCACCACCTCGCTGCCCAGGTTGTGCTTGGCCCGCACTTCCTCTTCGCTGCGACCGACGTAGCAGCTGCCGGTGGCGGCATCGAACCACGCCGGGATGCGGTGGCCCCACCACAGCTGGCGGCTGATGCACCAGTCCTGGATGTTGTTCATCCAGTGGCGGTAGGTGTTGATCCAGTTCGGCGGCACGAAGGCAATGCTTCCGTCCTCGACCAGTTCCAGGCCACGCTTGGCCAGGTCGTCCATCTTCACGAACCACTGGTCGGTCAGGTACGGCTCGATCACCTGGCCGGTTCGGTCGCCACGCGGCACCTGCAGCTTGTGCGCCTTGGTCTCGACCAGGATGCCCAGGTCTTCCAGCTCGGCCAGCACGGCCTTGCGTGCTTCATAGCGGTCCAGGCCCCGGAAGCGTTCCGGCGCGTTCTCGTTCAGCGCCGCCACCGGGGTGAACAGGTTGATCATCGGCAGGCTGTGGCGCACGCCCACTTCATAGTCGTTGAAATCATGTGCAGGGGTGACCTTGACCACGCCGGTGCCGAACGCGCGGTCCACGTAGTCGTCGGCGATCACCGGCACGCGGCGCCCGGTCAGCGGCAGCACTACGTTCCTGCCGATCAGGTGCGCGTAACGCTCGTCTTCCGGGTGCACCATCACCGCGGTATCGCCCAGCAGGGTTTCCGGGCGGGTGGTGGCAACGACCAGGTAGTCGCGGGTTTCGCGCAGGGTTTCCACGCCGTCGGCATCGCGCTCGACGTGTTCGTAGCTCAGGCCGTCATCCAGCGTGTAGGCGATCGACCACAGGAAGCCGTCCTCCTCGGCGCTCTCCACTTCCAGGTCGGAAATGGCGGTCTTCAGCACCGGGTCCCAGTTGACCAGGCGCTGGCCGCGGTAGATCAGGCCCTGCTCGTACCAGCGCACGAAGGCCTCGTTGACCGCCGCCGATGGCTGCGGGTCCATGGTGAAAGTGCTGCGCGACCAGTCGGCGGAGGTGCCGAGGCGGCGCATCTGGCGTTCGATGGTGTCGCCGGACTGCTGCTTCCACTCCCAGACCTTGCCGATGAAGCCTTCGCGACCCAGCGAATCGCGGGTCTCGCCCTTGCCTTCCAGCGCCAGGTTGCGGCTGACCACCATTTCGGTGGCGATGCCGGCATGGTCGGTACCGACCTGCCACAGCGTGTCGTAGCCGCGCATGCGGTGGTAGCGCACCAGCGCATCCATCAGGGTCTGCTGGAAGGCATGGCCCATGTGCAGGGTGCCGGTCACGTTCGGCGGTGGCAGCAGGATGGTGTACGGCTCGCCCGTGCCGGACGGCTTGAAGTGGCCGGCCTTCTCCCAGGCCTCGTAGAGGTCGGTCTCGAAGGACGTCGGGTCGTAGCTGGAGGCAAGTTGGGTCATGCGGGGGAACCGGTAATCAAGGCGGAAGGGAGATCAGCGCGACCCGAGGGCGCGGCGGATCTTCTGGTCGGTGTGGTACTGGCTGACCGCGTAGGCGGCCCAGATGGCGGCGGGCAGCCAGCCGATCAGGGTGATCTGCAGGATCAGGCAGACGATCCCGGCCAGCGGCCGGCCGATGGTGAAGAAGGACAGCCAGGGAAGAATCAGGGCGATCAGCAGGCGCATCAAGGGGTCCTCGCCGGGCTCACATGTCGTGCTTGTTGAGGTCGTAACCGGCGGCCTTGTACTGGCGCCAGCGCTCGCGCAGCGGTTCGCGCGCTTCCGGATCGGCCGGGACCACTTCCAGCACACGCTCGCACTGGCCCAGCCAGGGCTCATCGCGCAGGTTGATCACCAGCGGGCGTGCCGGCGCGTCGGTGCCGGGTACGGCGATCAGCACCAGGGCCTCTTCCTCGTCCATGTCTTCGCCGGCAATCTGGTGCGGGATGTAGGCATCGTTGTCGAACGCCCACAGCAGCTCGTCCAGTTCCTCGGCCTGGGCCTGGTCACGGGCCAGCACCAGGGTGAACAGCCCGGCGTCGTTGGCCTTGCGCGCCAGTTCGCAGACCAGGCGCAACGGCTCGGTCAGGAAGCGGGGCTTGGCGATCAGGTAGAAGTCGGCGCGGGGCATGGCAGGGTCCGGGTCAGGCAAGGGCCCGGCAGTGCCGGGCGAGGCCCCGGCCGGCGTCTGCCGGCCAGGGTCGGGTACGGCATCAGGCGCGGGCGACCTGGTCCAGCAGCCACTGGCTCAGCAGGCCGACCGGGCGGCCGGTGGCCATGCCACGCTTGCCTTCATCGCTGGCGACGCCGGCGATGTCCAGGTGGGCCCAGCGCTGGCCTTCGGTGAAGCGCGACAGGAAGCAGCCGGCGGTGATCGCGCCGGCCCAGCGGCCGCCGATGTTGTAGACGTCGGCGAAGGTCGAATCCAGCATCGGCTGGTACTCGTCCCACAGCGGCAGGCGCCAGGCGCGGTCGAACACGTGCTCGCCGGCGGCCAGCAGCTCGTTGGCCAGGTCGTCGTGCTTGCTCATCAGGCCGGCGGTCTGGTGGCCCAGGGCGACCATGCAGGCACCGGTCAGGGTGGCGACGTCGACCAGCGCGGCCGGCTCGAAGCGCTGTGCGTAGGTCAGCGCGTCGCACAGGATCAGGCGGCCTTCGGCGTCGGTGTTGCCGACTTCGATGGTCTTGCCCGACATCGAGGTGATCACGTCGGAAGGACGGTAGGCGTTGCCGTCGATGGCGTTTTCCACCGCCGGCACCACCACCACCAGGTTCAGCGGCAGCTTGGCCTTGACCGCCGCGACGAAGGTGCCGATGACGTTGGCGCCGCCGCACATGTCGTACTTCATCTCTTCGATGCCGCCCTGGGTCTTCAGGTTGACGCCACCGGTATCGAAGGTGATGCCCTTGCCGACCAGCACGTAGGGCTTGGCGTCGCCGCCATTGTTCCACTTCAGCACGACCAGGCGCGGGCGGTTGGCCGAACCGCGGGCCACGGCCAGCAGCGAGCCCATGCCCAGCGCTTCCATCTGGTGCTCGTCGAGGATCTCGGCTTCGGCACCCTCGTGCTCGCCGGCGAACTTCACGCCCACGTCGGCCAGATAGGCCGGGGTGCAATAGTTCGGCGGCAGATTGCCCAGCTCGCGGGCGAACTCGACACCGGCGGCGATGGCCTGGCCCTGGGCCAGGGCCTGGGCGTCGTCACCGGCCACGGCCAGCTGGGCCAGGCCGGCATCGTCGGCCTTTTTCTTGCCCAGGGTGGCGGTGTAGCGGTAGGCGGCGTGATCGGCGGCGATCACTGCCTGGCGGATCGCCCAGGCCGCGTCGCGGTCCTTGATGGCCACTTCGGACAGGGTGAACAGCGCGCTGCGGACGGCGCCGGCCTTCAGCGCGCGCACCGCGTCGCCCACGGCCTTCAGGTACTGCGGCACGCCGAAGCGGGCGGCGTCGCCGAGGCCGACCACCAGCACGCGCGGCGCGGTCACGCCCGGCAGGTCGTGCAGCAGGGTGGTCGCGCCGGTCTTGCCGGACAGGTCGCCACGCTGGGCCAGGGCGGCCAGGCGGCCACCGCTGGCGGCGTCCAGGGCCTGCGCGGCCGGGGTCAGGGTATGGTCGGCATACGCGCCGACCACCAGGCAATCAACGGTGGCGGCGGCCGGAGCAACGTGGTTCAGGGTGAATTCGAGGGCCATTGAGCAGATTCCATTGGCGAGTCCGTACAATCGCAGGCCGTTTACGCCCAGACAGTAGACTGGGCGGCACCGCGAACGAACCCCAGAGTTTAAACCACCGCCCCATGCTGAAGCTCGACCGATACCTGCTGGGCGATTTCGTCCAGAGTTTCCTGGCTACCCTGATCGTCCTGCTGGTGGTCAGCGTGGGCGGCGTGCTGGTGGACATCCTCGGCAACATCGCCGACGGACGCCTGCCGGCCAAGCTGCTGTTCTCCCAGCTGGGCCTGCAGTTCATCGCCTACCTGCCGCTGATCCTGCCGCTGGCGCTGATGCTGGGCCTGCTGCTGGCCGTGGCCCGGCTCTACCGCGACTCGGAGATGGCGGTCATCACCGCCATTGGCGTGGGGCCCAAGCGGCTGCTGCGGCCACTGCTGATGCTGGTGGTGCCGGTGGTGCTGCTGGTCGGCGCCTGCTCGCTGTGGCTGGGCCCGTGGGCCGGCCGGATGGCCGAGCAGATGATCATCGAGGCCAACCGCAGCGTGCTGATGGCCGGCCTGGAGCCGGGCCGCTTCACCCCGCTGCCCAATGGCGGCGTGGTGTACCTGTCCTCGATCTCGCCCGATGGCACCCAGCTGGGCAAGGTGTTCCTGCAGCGCCAGAAGGATGACCGCCTGGAAGTGGTGTCCGCCAATGGTGGCCGCATGTTCTTCGAGGGCACCCGCCAGCGCTTCCTGGAGCTGGATGATGGCCACCAGGTGGAAGGCCCGGTGGCCGGCGCGCTGGATTACCGGCTGGCGACCTTTGCCCGCAACGACGTGGCCCTGCCCGACGGTGCACAGACCCGCACCGAGGACGACCCGGAACTGATGCCGACCCTGCAGCTGATCGGCGATGAGCGCCCCCAGGCGCAGGCGCAGCTGCACCGCCGCCTGGCACCGCCGCTGATCGCGCTGGCCTTCGCCCTGCTGACCGTGCCGCTGGGCCGCAGCTCGCCGCGCCAGCAGCGCTACGGCCGCATGATGCTGGCCCTGATGGCCTACATGGTGGGCACCAACCTGATGTTCATCGGCAGTGGCTGGATCGCCAACGGCAAGATTCCGGCCGCGCTCGGCCTGTGGTGGTTGACCGTGCCGCTGCTGGCGCTGGCGATCTGGATGTATGCACGTGATGGCCGCCTGGGCCGCTCGAAGGGAGCCCGCGCATGAGGCTGCGCCCGATGCGTTTCGATCTGTACCTGGGCCAGTCGGTGTTCACCACGGTGCTGCTGACCTGGGCGGTGCTGGTCGGCCTGGACGTGGTGATGGCGTTCTCCGGCGAGTTCAAGGACATCGGCAAGAACGGCTACACCCTGGGCCATGCCGCCGCCTGGGTGCTGTACACGGTGCCGCGCCGCGCCTACACGATGTTCCCGACCGCCGCGGTGATCGGCGCGCTGATGGGCCTGGGCCAGCTGGCCGCGACCTCGGAGCTGACCGCACTGCGTGCGCTGGGCCTGTCGCGCAAGCGCCTGAGCGTGTCGGTGGCGATCGCGCTGTCGCTGCTGACCGCAGTGATGGTGCTCAGCGCCGAGACGCTGGGCCCGTGGGGCCAGGACCGTGCCGATGCATTGAAGGCCAGTGCCAAGTGGGGGCGGGACATCTCCACCACCCGCTACTCCGGCCTATGGGCACGCGAAGGCGACACCTTCCTCAACGCCCAGAGCGGCGAGGAACAGCTGGTGGGCGACAAGGGCACGCGGCTGATCCTGCGTGACGTGCGCCTGTACCGGATCGCCGAAGACGGCAATATCGCCTCGTTGACCCATGCCGCCACCGCCGAGCACGACAAGGACGGTTGGGTGCTGACCGGGGTGCGTCGCGACACCTTCGGCGAGCGCTCGGCCACCCGCCAGGAAGTGGCGCGTGAGCCGTGGAACTCGAAGCTGGATCCGGCGGCGCTGGCCACTGGCATCGCCAAGCCGCGAAACCTCAGCGTGGCCGAGCTGAGCACCAGCATTGCCTACCGCCAGCGCAACGGGCTGGATGCGCGCGATTTCGAGGATGTGTACTGGAGCCGCTGGTTCTACCCGGTGAACGTGCTGGCGCTGTGCCTGGCCGCGGTGCCGTTCGCGTTCGGGTCGCTGCGTAGCGGCGGCATGGGCAAGCGCCTGTTCCTGGGCATCCTGTTTGCACTGGGCTTCTGGCTGCTGCAGCTGTTCTTCGGCCGCATGGCCGGTGCGCTGAAGTTCGATTACCGCATTGCCTATGCGCTGCCGCCGATCGTCATGCTGGCCGTGTCCGGACTGTTGTTCCGGCGCAAGTCGGGCTGATTCTGGTAGCGCGGGGCCATGCCCGGCGCTACCGGGGCAATCCACCGCTTCGGCATCCGTGCCACGACCACCAGCATCCCGGCCCAGCGTGCTGGATTCTGTAGAGCCGAGCCCATGCTCGGCTGCTTTTTGCGCACCGCCTGCCAGCCGAGCATGGGCTCGGCTCTACAGATCGTGCATCACCGCTTGGGCATGCGCACCAGGCGGGTGCCGCTGGCGCGGTCGTGCCAGGTCAGGCGTTGGCGGTCGACCCAGGCCCACCAGAATCCCAGGCCGCCCAGCAGCAGCGACAGCGTCCCCACCGCGAAGCGCAGCCACAGCTGGCCGTGCCGCAACGGCGTGCCATCGCGCGACTGCAGTTTCAGCCGCCACGGCCGCATGCCCAGCGTCTGCCCGCCGCGGCGCCAGCTGGCCGTGGCATACCACCCCGTGATCGCCCAGCACACCGCCCACAGCAGCCACTGCCAGATACTGAACGGTGCGATGTTCTCGCGCTGCGCGTGGCCGCTGAAGGTGTAGGCGAGGGTGAACAGCGTGCCGGCCAGCATCCACAGCGCCAGCACCGGCAGCGCGTCGTAGACCATCGCCAGCATGCGCCAGGACAGCAGCGCGCGCGGACGGGGCGTTTCGGTAGCGGCCGCAGGGGCCGTGTCGGTGGCAGGGCGGGACATGCGCCGAGCATACGCAAAGCTGGCCGTGCCCGCAGTGGCCCTCGTATCCTGCATGCATGGCCCTTGTTTCCACCCCCGCCGAACGCCGCCAGCTGTTCCAGCAACTGCCCGAGCTGCGCGCCGACGACAGAGTGCGCATCCAGCGCTTCCTCGATGCGATCTGGGCCGAGAACGGCCTGGCCCGCGCCACCTTGGACAGCTATCGCCGCGACCTGGAAGGGCTGGCGCGCTGGATGGATGGACGCGACGGTGGCCTGGCCGGCATCGAACGTCCCGGGCTGTTCGACTACCTGGCCTGGCGCACCCGCCACGGCTGGTCGCCGCGCAGCAACGCGCGCCTGCTGTCGGCGCTGCGGGCGTTCTTTGCCGATGGCGTGCGCCGTGGCGAACGCAGCGAAGATCCCAGTGCGCTGCTCGACCCGCCGAAGCTGCCGCGGCTGTTGCCCAAGGCGCTGGCCGAGAGCCAGATCGATGCGCTGCTGGCGGCACCGGACATCGACAGCCCGCTGGGCCTGCGCGACCGCGCCATGCTGGAACTGATGTATGCCGCCGGCCTGCGCGTGAGCGAGCTGGTGCTGCTGCCGGCCACGGCGGTCAACCTGCGCCAGGGCGTGTTGCGGGTCACCGGCAAGGGCAGCAAGGAGCGGCTGGTGCCGCTGGGCGAGGAATCGCAGCACTGGCTGGAGCGTTACCTGCAGCAGTCGCGCCCGCTGCTGGTCGGCAAGGGCAAGGTGCATGCCCTGGCGGATGGTCAGACCCCGTTGTTCATCGAGCCGACGCTGCATGCGCTGACCCGGCAGGCGTTCTGGCACCTGGTCAAGCGCCATGCGCAGGTGGCCGGCATCGACCCGGCGCGGATCAGCCCGCATGGCCTGCGCCACAGCTTCGCCACCCATCTGCTCAACCGCGGTGCCGACCTGCGCGCGCTGCAGATGCTGCTCGGCCACAGTTCCTTGTCGACCACCCAGATCTACACCCTGGTAGCGCGCGAGCATCTGCAGAAGCTGCACGCCCGCCACCATCCGCGCGGCTGAGCGCCGGGCTGAATCGCTGCCCGGGGCCGTGCCGGGCGGCGCGGCCCGGTACCGGCGGCTGTGTCAGAATCCGGAGTCTTCTTCTGTTGCGGATCGCTCCATGCTCCGATTTGCCATCGCCGCCGTGTTCGGTGCGCTCAGCCTGACCGCCTGCGCCCAGCCGGCTCCGCCGGCCGCCAAGGCGCCTGCTGCCGCTGCGACCAAGGCCAGCCCGGCCGCCAACGCGCCGGCCGACCAGGCGGTACGTGCCGCGTTGACCGCGCTCAATCCGGGTTTCCAGGTCGATTACATCGGTGCCGCGCCGTTCCCCGGCTTCCGCGAGGTCGTCGTTTCCGGCCAGCTGCTGTACGTGTCCGATGACGGGCGCTACCTGTTCCAGTCGCAGCCTTACGACACCCGCGCCAAGGGCCCGGCCAACAGCGAGGGCCTGCTTGGTTACCGCCGCGGCCTGCTGGCCAAGGCCAACCACGGCGATCGCATCGTGTTTGCCGCGCCGAACGCCAAGTACACCATCAGCGTGTTCACCGACATCGAGTGTGGTTACTGCCGCAAGCTGCACCAGGACATCGCCGAACTCAACCGCAACGGCATCACCATCGAGTACCTGGCGTTTCCGCGCATGGGCCTGGGCAGCAAGGACTACACCGACATGATCTCGGTCTGGTGTGCAGCGGATCGTCGCCAGGCGCTGACCAACGCCAAGCGCGGTGGCAGCGTGCCGGCCAGGAACTGCACCAACCCGGTGGCGATGCAGTACGCGCTGGGCCAGCAGCTGGGCGTGAATGGAACGCCGGCGATCTTCGCGCCGGATGGCACCCAGCTGGGCGGCTACCTGCCGCCGGCGCAGCTGCGTGCCGCGCTGGAGAAGCTGTCGGCCAAGCGCTGATCGTCGCTGGTCTTTTTCTGTAGAGCCGAGCCCATGCTCGGCTGCGGAAACAGCAGCCGAGCATGGGCTCGGCTCTACAGGCAGGAAGCCGGGGATGCGTGTCGCATCCCCGGCCTTTTGCTTACTTCAGGCCATCACTGACCGCCTTGGTCAGCGTGCCCTGCGCATCGTCACCGCTGAACTCCCAGACGAACGCGCCGCCCAGGCCCTGGGTCTTCACGTAACCCATCTTGCGGGTGATGTTGGCCGGGGTGTCGAAGCTCCACAGCGTGCTGCCGTTGTAGATCCAGGTGGCACCGGCGGTGTTGTCGGTGTAGCCCGGCCACGCCAGGTTCTTCAGCACCTTCCAGTCCTCGATGCCGGCTTCATACGTACCCGGGGCGGCGCCGGTCGCGGTCTGGTACAGGCCGTTGTTGGCGTTGGCCACACCCGTCCAGCCACGCCCGTAGTAGCCAATGCCCAGGTTGAGCTTGGCGGCGGGCACGCCACGGCTGATGAAGGCCTCGATGGCGTCGTTGCTGTTGTACAGCTTCTGGTCGCCGGTGGACGGATCATTCGGCGAATCGAACAGCGCCGACTGGTGATTGGTCTTCGCATCCCACGCGCCGTGGAAGTCGTAGGTCATCACGTTGATGTAGTCCAGGTACGGGTGGTAGGCGGCCGGATCGGTGACACGGATCTTGTCGATGCCGGCACCCACCGCCACCGTCAGCAACAGGCCCGGCCGCACCGCATCGAGTTGGCGGCGGAACTCGGCCATCAGCGCGGTGAAGTTGGCGTTGTCTTCCGGCTTGCCGCATTCGATGCCACAGGCCACCGGGTATTCCCAGTCGATGTCGATGCCGTCGAACACGCCCAGCGCGGCACCGGCACCGCCGGCACCGTCGGTCACCGGCAGGTTGCCCTTGATGTAGGCGTCGATGCACGAGGCGACGAAGGCCTGGCGGTTTTCCGGGCGCGCTGCGCTGGAGAAGCCGCGCGACCAGGTCCAGCCACCCAGCGAGATCAGCACCTTCATGCCCGGGTATTTGGCCTTGAGCTGCTTGAGCTGGTTCCAGTTGCCCCGCAGCGGCTGGTCCCAGGTATCGGCACTGCCGCTGACGCTCTCGGCGGCACTGAAGGCCTTGGTGTAGTCGGCGAAGGCATCGCCACCGGCACCGCTGTTCGGATCCGACGGCTGGGTGATGCCGACTTCGCATCGGTTGTTGCGCACGTTGCCGAACGCGTAGTTGATGTGGGTCAGGCGTGCGGCCGAGCCGCTGCTGTCGATGTTCTTGACCCGGTAGTTGCGGCCGTAGATGCCCCACTGGGTGAAGTAACCGATGACCCGCTTGCCGGTGGTGCCGCCGTCACCGGCCAGCGTGGTGGCGCTGATTTCGGTGCCCTGCGCCGACGCGTTGCCGGCGTTGTCGCGCGCCCGCACGCGGTAACGGTAGGTGGTCGATGCGGTCAGCCCGCCATCCACATAGCTGGCGCTGGACGGCGAACCGACCAGGCTGCCGTTGCGGTACACGTCATAGCCAGCCAGGCCACTGCCACCGGTGTTGTCGGTGGACGGGCTCCAGCTGAGCGCGATGCTGTTGGCGGTACGGGTGCCGACCGCCAGCCCGCCCGGCACGCTCGGTGCGGTGGTGTCGCCACCGGCGGCGTTGACGGTGATGGTGATGGTCGGGGTGCTGGTGGTGGCGTTGTTGTTGTCGGTCGCGACCGCACGCAGGGTGTGGCTGCCGGCGCTGGCATTGGCCCAGCTGGCCGCATACGGCGCACCGGTGGCCACGCCCAGCGAGCTGCCGTCGCGGAAGAACTCGACCTTGGCGACGCTGCCGTCCGGGTCACTGGCGGTAGCGGTCACGTTGACCGTGCTGCCGGCGCTGAAGGTGGCGCCGTTGGCCGGCGAGGTCAGGCTGACCACCGGCGGCTGGTTGCTGCCGCTGCCATCGCAGGCACCAAGGTTGGTGTAGTAGGGCGCACCGGCCGGATGGTCCGGCGGCGCGTTCCAGATGTCCTGGTTCGCCCGATAGAGGACGCCTCCTTTCTGCAGGGTATCGCCGGCCCGGTAGATCCTGGCCTGGTCCCACTGGGCCACGCCGGCACAGCTGGCAGCCTGCGCCAGGCCGGGCAGGGCGGCGGTACCGGCGGCCAGGGCAAGCAGCCAGGCCAGGTGGCGGGGACGACAGCTTCGGGTCGAACGTTCGGCACTGCGCACAATCGGGTCGTACATGGGTAAGTCTCCGATCAAAGGGCGCGCGGGCCCCGATGGCGCCGCGCGTGACGCAGGTCCGGGCGTCGCCCGGGAAGGCGACGGAGGGGGCGGACGGGGTACCTGGGGGGCCGGGGAGAGAGTCCGGCGCCAGGTGGGGACAACGTTGTCATCAATCGCGTGGTCAATCCGTGAGCAAGCGCATGGTTCCGGGATTCGGGCGGAGAGCGGCGCTGCGCGCGGTCGGCGGCCATCGGCGGAGCCCCCTCGTGGCTGGTCGGGCGCGAATTCATGGGTTTGGCCGGGTGGGTGGGGTCAGGCGGGGACGCCGTGAACCCGTCCCTGGGGGCTTGGCCGCGGCATCCATGCCGCGGACACCCCGCCTGACCCCACCCACCCGGCCTCTGACAGGTTCCTGCGCAGCCAGCCACGAAAGACAGAACAAAAAATCAAAATCAAAAGCAGAAGCCGGTCGCCGCGCTCTCCAATGCCTGATTTCTGATGTTCCCTGGTTGCCGGCCAGCGGCCGGCACTACCGCAGAGCCTCCACGCATGGCGTGGATCCACCGCACATCGCGGGAAACTGTCGGGGGCGGGGTGGTGGGGGCCAGCAGGACCGTTGGCGCCATGGATGGCGCCATCGAGCCCCCATGGACGGGTTTACGGCGTGTCCTGCTGGCCCCCACCACCCCGCCATCCCACGGGAACCCAGCTTTTGCTTGGGCCATTGCCGTTGCCATTGCCGTTGCCGCTGCCCTGGCCTCGGCGGGTGCCGGGCGCCGCCCGGCCAGAGCCCATCCCCCGCTTCCGGTACAATGTCGGGCCCGTTTCCCAACTACGGTTCCCCGGACATGATGGTCCTCGAGGGCGCGCCCGCCCTGTCGCCGTTCCGCCGCGAACGTCTTGAATCCCGCCTGCAGTCCATCGCTCCCTCCCTGCGCATCAGCGGTGCCTGGCACGTCTATTTCGTGCAGCCCGAAGGCAGCGCCGCCCCCGACCTGACCACCCTGTGCCGCATCCTCGAAGCGGCGCCGCAGGCCGAAGCCGTGGCCGACGGCGCGGTCAGCCGCATCGTGGTGCCGCGCCTGGGCACGCTGTCGCCGTGGTCGAGCAAGGCCACCGAACTGGTCCGCGGTGCCGGCCAGCCGGTCAGCCGGGTCGAACGTGGCCTGCGCATCGACGTGCAGGGCTGGCCGGCCGATGCCGCCGCCCAGCAGGCGTTGGTCAAGGCGCTGCACGACCCGATGACGCAGTCGGTGCTGGAGACCGTGGAACAGGGCCAGGCGCTGTTCTCGGCACCGGCCCGGGGTGAACTGGAGCGCGTGCCGGTGGACCAGCTGGAGGCCGCCAACCAGCGCCTCGGCCTGGCCATGGCCCAGGACGAGATCGACTACCTGCGCGAGCGTTTCACTGCGCTGGGCCGGTCGCCGTCGGACGTGGAACTGATGATGTTCGCGCAGGCCAATTCCGAGCACTGCCGCCACAAGATCTTCAACGCCAGCTGGACCATCGACGGCCAGGAGCAGGACCGCTCGCTGTTCCGGATGATCAAGAACACCCACCAGCAGACTCCGCAGCACACGCTCAGCGCGTACAGCGACAATGCCGCGGTGATCGAAGGCCATCCGGCCTCGCGCTATCGCCCCGATCCGGCCAGTGGCGAATACCGCCGCGAGCCGCAGGTGCCCAGCGCGTTCCAGATCAAGGTGGAAACGCACAACCATCCGACCGCGATCGCGCCGTTCCCGGGTGCCTCGACCGGTGCCGGTGGCGAGATCCGCGACGAGGGCGCGACCGGCCGTGGCGGCAAGCCGAAGGCGGGCCTGACCGGCTTCTCGGTCTCGCACCTGCGCATCCCCGAGCTGCCGCAGCCGTGGGAAGCGCCGCGCGCGCTGAACCCGCGCATGGCGCCGGCGCTGGAAATCATGACCGACGGCCCGCTCGGCGGCGCCGCGTTCAACAACGAATTCGGCCGACCGAACCTGCTCGGCTACTTCCGCAGCTTCGAGCTGCCCGAAGGCGCCGATCTGGTGCGTGCGTACGACAAGCCGATCATGCTGGCCGGCGGCCTCGGCGCGATCGACCGCGTGCAGGTCGACAAGATCCCGCTGCAGGCCGGTGATGCGGTCATCGTGCTGGGTGGCCCGGCAATGCTGATCGGCCTGGGCGGCGGCGCGGCCAGTTCGGTGGCCTCCGGCGAGAGCGCCGAGGACCTGGACTTTGCCAGCGTGCAGCGCGACAACCCGGAAATGGAGCGCCGCTGCCAGGAGGTCATCGACCGCTGCGTGGCGATGGGCGCCAACAACCCGATCAAGTTCTTCCACGACGTCGGTGCCGGTGGCCTGTCCAATGCCATCCCCGAACTGCTGCACGACTCCAAGGTCGGCGGTGTCATCGACCTGGGCAAGGTGCCCACCGATGATCCGTCGCTGTCGCCGATGCAGCTGTGGTGCAACGAGTCGCAGGAGCGCTACGTGCTGGGCGTGGCCCAGGAGCGCCTGGCCGAGTTCGCCGCGCTGTGCGCCCGCGAGCGCTGCCCGTTCGCTGCCGTTGGCGTGGCCACCGCCGAGGAGCACCTGGTGGTGGCCTACGGTGCCGTGCCGGGCCACACCCCGGCCGATGCGCCGATCGACCTGCCGATGGACGTGCTGTTCGGCAAGCCGCCGAAGATGCACCGCGACACCGCGCACCCGCCGGCACCGCGCTGGCCGGCGCTGAAGACCGGCGGCCTGGACCTGCAGGAAGCCGGCCTGCGCGTACTCGCGCACCCGACCGTCGCCTCGAAGAACTTCCTGGTCACCATCGGTGACCGCAGCGTCGGTGGCCTGACCGCGCGTGAGCAGATGGTCGGCCCGTGGCAGCTGCCGGTGGCCGACGTGGCGATCACCCTGGCCGACTTCGATGGCGTGGCTGGCGAAGCGATGTCGATCGGCGAGCGTACTCCGCTGGCCCTGCTCGATGCGGCGGCTTCGGCACGCATGGCGGTGGGCGAAGCGCTGACCAACCTGTGCGCGGCCCCGGTCGATGCGCTGGATGAAATCAAGCTGTCGGCGAACTGGATGGCCGCGGCCGGCCACCCGGGCGAAGACGCGCTGCTGTACGACGCGGTGAAGGCGGTGGGCATGGAACTGTGCCCGCAGCTGGACATCAGCATCCCGGTGGGCAAGGACTCGCTGTCGATGCAGGCGCAGTGGCACGACCAGGGCGAAGCACACAAGAGCGTGTCGCCGGTGTCGCTGGTGATCTCGGCGTTCGCGCCGGTCGCCGACGTGCGCAAGCAGCTGACCCCGCTGCTCGACCGCGACGTGGACAGCGAGCTGTGGCTGATCGGCCTGGGTGCCGGCAAGCAGCGCCTGGGCGGTTCGATCCTGGCCCAGGTGCACGCCGACCATGGCGACCTGCCGGCCTTCGCCGGTGCCGCTCCGGACCTGGACGATCCGCAGCGCCTGCGTGGCTTCTTCGAGCTGATCCGCGATGCGCGCCAGTCTGGCCTGCTGCTGGCCTACCACGACCGCAGCGACGGTGGTGCCTTCGCCGCGCTGTGCGAAATGGCCTTCACTTCGCGCCTTGGCCTGGACATCACGCTCGATGCCTGGGGCGATGATCCGTTCCGCAGCCTGTTCAACGAAGAACTGGGTGCGGTGGTGCAGATCGCGCGCGAAGACCGCGCTGCGTTCGCCGACCTGGTCGAACGCCACGCACTGACCGAATGCGCACAGCGCATCGCCAAGCCGACCACCGCGCCGGTGGTGCGCGTGTCGCTGGGTGGCGAGAACCTGGCCGAATGGCGTTGGGACGCACTGTTCGACGCTTGGTGGTCGGTCACCCACGCGATGCAGAAGCGCCGCGACAACCCGGCCAACGCCGATGCCGAGCGCGAGGTCGCCCGTGCCTTCAACGCACCGGGCCTGAAGCCCAAGCTCAGCTTCGACCTGAACGAGGATGTGGCGGCACCGTTCATCAGCACCGGTGCGCGTCCGCGCGTGGCGGTGCTGCGCGAGCAGGGCGTCAACGGCCAGATCGAAATGGCCAACGCCTTCGAACGTGCCGGCTTCCGCGCCTTCGACGTGCACATGAGCGACCTGATCGAAGGCCGCGTGGCGCTGCAGGATTTCACCGGCCTGGTCGCCTGCGGCGGCTTCAGCTACGGCGATGTGCTCGGTGCCGGCCGTGGCTGGGCCACCTCGATCCTGGAGCGCAGTGCGCTGCGTGATGCCTTCGCCGCGTTCTTCGCGCGCGAAGACAGCTTCGCGCTGGGCGTGTGCAACGGCTGCCAGATGATGAGCCAGCTCAAGAACATCATCCCGGGTGCCGGACACTGGCCGCAGTTCCGCCGCAATGCCAGCGAGCAGTTCGAAGCCCGCACCGCGCTGCTGGAAGTGGTGGAATCGCCGTCGATCCTGCTGCGTGGCATGGCCGGCTCGCGCCTGCCGGTAGCGGTGGCGCACGGCGAAGGCCAGGCCGTGTTCGACAACGCCGTCGACCAGGCTGCCGCCCGCGTCTCGCTGCGCTACATCGATGGCCATGGCAACGTCGCCAGCCAGTACCCGCTGAACCCGAACGGTTCGCCGGACGGCATCACCGGCCTGACCAGCACCGACGGCCGCGTCACCATCATGATGCCGCACCCGGAGCGCACCCCGCGCGCGCTCAACCTGAGCTGGGCACCGGCTGAATGGCAGGGTGATTCGCCGTGGATGCGCATGTTCCGCAACGCGCGGGTGTGGTGCGGCTGATCGCATCGTTCCGCGCAGGCCGCAATGCCACCGCGTATGGAAAAACCCGCCGCTTTGTCGGCGGGTTTTTCTTTGTGTGCGTGAAATTGCTGATCTGGCCGCTAGTTACATCCGTTTTCATGCGCCAGCAGTTCGTCACGTATGTCTAACAAAATGCCTTTATAAACACGTGAAATAGTGAACTGCTTCACGGCAATAGGATTTGTCGTGTCAAAGTCTTGACGATCTGCAAAGTTGCCGTTAACACTTGAACCCCGTTTCAGAATCATTCATTTCGCAGTAACCGGTTGGCGCACGCGCTCGGTTTTCTGTCGCTGCGCGCCGTTCGGCAATACCCCGCAGTAAATCACGCGAATAAACGCCCCCAGGGGACGTTGGGCCGGAAAGCCCAGCGGTGGCGTTGCTTTGCCCAAAACCAGTCCAATCAGGAGCCGTACCGATGAATCGGATTTATCGCAAGGTCTGGAACAAAGCACTGGGTCAGTTGGTGGTGGCCTCGGAACTGGCCTCCTCCGACAGCAGCAGTGGCGGGGTCGTCGACCAGCGCCGCGATGCGACACAGGCCACGCCCGCACTGCTGGCGGTGGCACTGGGCCTGGTATTGGGGTTGGGCATGAGCGGCAGCGCGACGGCACAGTCGGTGCAGATCGGCGGCAGCGCCACCTGCGTTGCATTCAGCGGCAAGCTGCTGGAAAAGTGCCTGATCGAAGGCTCGGCCACGGCCAAGGGCAGCAACGCGGTGGCGATCGGCAGCAACAGCAATGCCAGCGCCGCCAACAGCGTGGCGCTGGGCGCTGGCTCCAAGGCCACGCGGGCCAATACCGTGTCCATCGGCGATGCCGGCAAGGAGCGGCAGATCACCAACGTGGCTGCTGGCACGCAGGGCACCGATGCGGTGAACAAGGCGCAGCTGGACGCGCAGGCGCGCGCCACGCAGGCCGCGCTGGCTGATGTAGCCGCCGATGGAAACCGCTATTTCAAGGCCGACGGCGCAGGCGATGACAGCGACGCGGCGAAGATCGAGGGGCAGGGCGCAGTCGCGGCCGGCGCCGGTGCACAGGCGCTGGCCAACGCCACCACCGCCATCGGAACCCAGGCCATTGCCGCCGGTCTCGGCGCCAGTGCCTTCGGCCAGGGCGCCCTGGCAATCGGCGATGCCAGCGTGGTGGTCGGGCAGAGCGCGGCCGCGTTCGGGCTTGGCGATACAGCCGTCGGCGCCAGCGCGTACGCAGCCAGCGAGAACGGCGCGGCCACCGCACTCGGTGCGTTGTCCGAAGCCACTGCCGATGGCGCGACGGCCGTCGGCGGTGGTGCCGTGGCGATGGGCCCGGGCAGCACCGCACTGGGCCGCGGCGCCACTGCCGCCAATGAAGCATCGATCGCGGTGGGGGCGTTCAGCACTGCCGTGGGTGAGTACAGCACCGCGCTGGGGTCCAACTCGGCGGCGGTCGCCACCGGCAGCGTGGCGCTGGGCGCCGGCTCGCTGGCCGACCGTGTCGACACCGTGTCGGTCGGCGCCGCCGAATACGGCCTGACCCGGCAGATCACCAGCGTCGCGGCGGGCACCGAAGACACCGACGCGGTCAACGTCGGCCAGTTGAAGGGCGTCGCCGCCGTGGCCGATGCCACCGCCAAGCGTTTCCAGGCCACGGGCAGCAGCAACAGTGATGCGGGTGCATTGGCCGAGGGCGACGAGGCGCTGGCGGCTGGCGAGGCCGCCAATGCGATCGGCAAGGGTGCGACGGCCGTGGGCGCCGGTGCGACCGCCGTCGCGCAGAACGCCACCGCCGTTGGCAACAACGCGCTGGCCTCGGGCCAGAACAGTGCCGCGTTCGGCAACAACGCGCAGGCCAACGGCCCAGGCAGTGTCGCCGTCGGTGGTGCTGCGGTGGATGCCGATGGCAATCCGCTGATCACCAGTGGCGGCGTGCCGGTGGAAACCGGCGCCACCAGTGCCGGTGTCGGGGGTACTGCGGTGGGTGCGAGTGCCGAGGCCGGTGGTTTCGCCGCGTCGTCCTATGGCGTTGGCGCATATGCCGCCGGCGCGCAGTCGTCCGCGTTCGGTGCGGTTGCCAATGCCATCGGTGATTACTCCACCGCGCTGGGTACGCAGAGCAATGCCACCGGCACCAGCAGCGTGGCCATCGGCGGCCCGGCCGATCTGATTCCAGGCCTGGGCTTCTTCGTGCAGACCCAGGCCAGCGGCGAAGCGTCGACCGCCGTCGGCGCCGGTGCCATCGCCAGCGGTGATCGCGCGGTGGCCAACGGCAGCCTGACCGAAGCGTCCGGCGCCGAAGCGACTGCGGTCGGCTACTTCGCCTACGCACCGGGCGAGAACGCCAGCGCGCTCGGCGCGCAGACCTGGGCCAGCGGCGCGCAGAGCACCGCCGTGGGCTACTACGCCACCGCACGCGGTGCCAACAGCGTTGCGCTCGGCGCCAACTCCGAAGCGGTGCGTGCCAACAGCGTGGCCGTGGGCAGTGCCGGCAACGAACGGCAGATCACCAGCGTCGCCGCGGGCAGTGAAGCCACCGATGCAGTGAACAAGGCGCAGCTCGACGCGGTGGCCAGCACCGCCGACAGCACCGCGCGCTTCTTCCAGGCCCAGCCGGAAGCAGGCAGCGATGCGGGTGCATTGGCCGAGGGCGAAGGTGCGGTTGCGGCGGGTTCGTCGAGCAATGCGATCGGCGCCGGCGCGGTTGCACAGGGCGCAGCAGCCTCGGCCATCGGTGACGACGCCGTGGCGGTGGGTCGCAACAGCAACGCCACCGGCAATGGCGGTGTTGCCATCGGTGGCCTCGGCCAGGCCTACGACGAGTACAACCAGCCGATCATCGGTGCCGACGGTACGGCACAGCAGGTCGGCACCACTGCCGTCGCCGACGCCACAGCGGTCGGCAGTGGTGCGCAGGCGACCGGTGCTGCCAGCAGTGCGTTCGGCAACGCCGCCAGGGCCAGCGGAGACAACAGCTTCGCGGCCGGCGGCAAGTCGCGTGCGACCGGCAGCTACGCGGTTGCGGTTGGCGACAGCGCCTTCGCCAGCAGTGACGACAGCACCGCCGTCGGTGGCTACAGCTGGGCTACCGCAAGCGGGGCGAGTGCGTTCGGCTCCGGCGCCTGGGCAACGGCCACCAATGCCTCGGCATTTGGCAACGCGGCCTGGGCCAGTGGCAGTGGTGCGACCTCCATCGGTTACAACAGCTGGGCCAACGGCACCAGCTCCACCGCCGTCGGTCGCGGCGCATTCGGTTATGGCGACAACAGCGTGGCGCTCGGCTTCCAGGCGCTGGGCAACAGCCTCAACAGCATCGCCATCGGCACCAACACGGTGGCCGGTGGTGAAAGCGCGATCGCGCTCGGTGCCGGCAGCAACGCCAGCGCCAGCAACGCCGTCGCACTGGGCGCCGGCTCGGTCGCCAACCGCGCCCGCAGCGTTTCGGTCGGCAGCACCGGCAACGAACGCCAGGTGACCAACGTCGCCGCCGGTACCCAGGCCACCGACGCGGTGAACAAGGCGCAGCTGGATGCCGTGGCGGGCGCGGCAGCCACCACCAGCCGCTTCTTCCAGGCCAGCGGCAACGGCGGTGATGTGGCCGGTGCACTGGTGGACGGTGACAACGCGCTGGCCGCCGGTGATGCGGCCAACGCCATCGGCAACGGGGCCACCGCACTCGGCAGTGGCGCCAACGCGCTGGCCAGCAATGCGCAGGCACTGGGCGTCAACGCCCTGGCCAGCGCCGCCAACGCCAGCGCGGTCGGTGCAAATGCGCAGGCGACCGCTGAATACGCAACCGCGCAGGGTGCGGAAAGCGAGGCCAGTGGCGAGCAGAGTGCGGCGTTCGGTGCGGCCAGCATCGCCAGCGGTGCTGGCAGCACCGCGACCGGCGTGCTGTCCGAAGCCTCCGGCGAGGAGGCGGTGGCAGTGGGGTACTTCAGCAATGCCAGTGGCAGCGGCGCCACCGCGGTCGGCAGCGAGAGTGTCGCCAGTGGCACCGCGTCGGCAGCGTTCGGCATCGGTGCCGAGGCGACCGGCGGCTACAGCACCGCCATCGGTGGCTATGCACAGGCCTCGGCCTTCAATGCCACAGCCTTCGGCAACTTCGCCAATGCCTCCGGCTCCAACAGCGTGGCGCTGGGCGGTGATTCGGAAGCCTCCGGTGCCTACAGCACCGCCACTGGCCAGGGCAGCCTGGCCACCGGCACCAACAGCGTCGCCGTCGGCGGATCGCTGTTCGGCGTGCTGGCCACCGAAGCATCGGGCAACTACTCCACCGCCGTCGGTGGCGGCGCCTGGTCCGGTGGCATCAACAGCACCGCGCTGGGCAACGCCGCCGAATCGCGCGCTGCCAACAGCGTGGCGCTGGGTGCCGATTCGATCGCCGACCGCGACAACACCGTGTCGGTCGGCGGCGGTGGCAACACCCGCCAGATCACCAACGTGGCTGATGGCACGCAGGGCAATGATGCGGTCAACAAGAACCAGCTCGACGCCGTAGCCGCCGCAGCGGAAAAGACCAGCAGGCAGTTCCAGGCCAGCGGCAACGCCGATGGCGAAACAGGGGCACTGGTCGAGGGCGACAACGCGCTGGCGGTCGGCGATGCGGCCAACGCCA
The DNA here is from genome assembly GCF_059370495.1 of Stenotrophomonas sp. YJH_SMC_69. Taxonomy (NCBI): domain Bacteria; kingdom Pseudomonadati; phylum Pseudomonadota; class Gammaproteobacteria; order Lysobacterales; family Lysobacteraceae; genus Stenotrophomonas; species Stenotrophomonas sp. YJH_SMC_69. The sequence continues at coordinate 260,001 of NZ_JCAFTS010000004.1, forward strand.
TCGGCAACGGGGCCACCGCGCTGGGCAGCGGTGCCAACGCGCTGGCGGCCAACGCCACGGCCGTGGGCATCGATGCATTGGCCACCGGCAACAATGCGGCGGCGCTGGGCAGCACAGCGCAGGCCAGCGGTGAAGACAGCCTTGCGCTCGGCACCGGTGCCAGCGCCAGCGAGCTCGGCGCCAGCGCGGTCGGTGCGCGTGCACAGGCCAGCGGTGCTTACAGCACGGCAACCGGCACCGAATCCAACGCCAGCGGCACGCAGGCCCTGGCCAGCGGCTTCCGTAGTGCCGCCTCTGCCGATGGCACCACTGCCGTCGGTGGCTATGCCGAGGCCAGTGGACGCCTCGGCACCGCATTGGGCTACGGCTCGGCGGCCAGTGGTGCCAACACGACCGCCGTCGGCTTCGGTGCTGCTGCAGCCGGTACCGGTGCCGTGGCGGTGGGTCAGTCCAGCGAGGCCAGCGGCGAGGAAAGCGTGGCCATCGGTGGCAGCACCTTCTTCGGCCTGATCCCGTCGCGTGCCAGTGGCACCGGTGCGGCGGCGTTCGGTGCCGGCGCATGGGCGACCGAAGACTACGCCACGGCAATCGGCTGGAACTCGTGGGCCGCCGGCAGCAATGCCACGGCCCTGGGCGCCAACGCCACCGCCAACGGCAGCAACAGTGTCGCCCTCGGTGCCGGCTCCAAGGCCGACCGTGACAACACCGTGGCCGTCGGCAAGGCCGGTGGCGAACGCCAGGTGACCCATGTGGCAGCCGGTACCGAAGCCACCGACGCGGTGAACAAGGGCCAGCTGGATGCCGTTGCCAGCGTCGCCGACAGGACCAGCCGCCAGTTCCAGGCCAGCGGCAACGACGATGGCGAGGCCGGTGCCCTGGTGGACGGTGACAACGCCTTGGCCGCCGGCAACGCGTCCAACGCCATCGGCAACGGTGCCACCGCGCTGGGCAGTGGCGCCAACGCGATGGCCGCCAACGCCACGGCGGTAGGCGCCGACGCCCTGGCGACCGGCAGCAACGCGGCGGCACTGGGTACCAACGCACAGGCCAGTGGTGTCGACAGCGTGGCCGTGGGCAGCGCTGCCAGCGCCAGTGAACTCGGCGCCAGCGCTACCGGCGCCGGCGCCCAGGCCAAGGGCGCCTACAGCACCGCCAGCGGCGCGCAGGCCACGGCCAGCGGCACGCAGTCGCAGGCCAGCGGTTTCCGCGCCACTGCCTCGGCCGATGGCGCCTCGGCGCTGGGCAGCTACGCCGAAGCCAGTGGTCGACTGGGTACTGCGGTGGGCTACGGCAGCAAGGCCACCGGTGCGAACGCTACCGCGGTGGGTGTCAGTGCCAACGCTTCGGCGGCCGGCAGCATCGCACTGGGCGCAGGCTCGGTGGCTGATCGTGCCAACACCGTGTCGGTCGGCAGTGCCAGCAGTGATCGACAGATCACCCGTGTCGCCGCCGGTACCGAGCGCACCGATGCAGTCAATCGTGGCCAGCTCGATGCGGTCGCGGCGACCGCCGATGGCACCGCACGCTACGTCAAGGCCAGCGGCGCGGGTACCGCCAGTGCCAGCGGCAGCGATGCCGCAGCGATCGGTTCGGCCGCCAGTGCCAGCGGCGCACGCAGCAATGCGCTGGGTGCCAATGCGATGGCCATCGGCAACGGTGCGCTTGCACTGGGCAACAGTGCCGGCGCGTCCGGTGCGAACTCGGTGGCACTGGGTGCGGGCTCGCGTGCGCTCGATGCCAACGTGGTGTCGGTCGGTGGTGGCAACGGCACCGATGGCCCGGTCGCGCGCCGCATCGTCAATGTGGCCGACGGCCGCATCGCCGCCGGCAGCAGCGACGCGGTCACCGGCTCGCAGCTCAACGTCACCAACCAGCGCGTGGGCGCAGTGGAAACCCGTGTCGGTGATTTCGACTCGCGCATCGCCACGGTCGAGACCACGGCGGCCAGCGCCGTCGGCTATGACGACGCCAGCCGTGACCGCCTGACCCTGTCCGGCTTCCAGGGCACCACCATCGACAACGTCGGCGCGGGCAACATCGCCGCCGGCAGCCGCCAGGCGATCAATGGCGGTCAGCTGTTCCAGTCGCTCAGTGATGCCGCCAGCTTCCTCGGCGGTGGTGCCAGCGTCGGCATGCAGGGCGTGTTCGTGGCACCGAACTACGTGATCCAGGGCGCCACCTACAGCAATGTCGGCGATGCGCTGGGCGCGCTGGACCGCAAGGTCAGTGAGATTGACCGTCGCACTGCTGCCGGTGGCACGCGAGCAGGCGCGTCCAGCCTGCGCGCAATGAGTGCTTCGCTGGATGAAAGCCCGCTGGCCAGCGTGGCCGACGCACCGGCAACGGCCGATGCCGCACCGGCCAGTACCGCACGCGTGCAGGGCACGCCGACGGTGGCCGCGGCGGGGGCGGGCATTCCGGTCGGCACCCCGGCTACCGGCTTCAACGCCGTGGCCATGGGCGATGGCGCGGTAGCCAGCGGCGCTTCGTCCACGGCCATCGGCCAGGGCGCCAGTGCCACGGCGGCAAATGCCGTGGCGCTGGGCCAGGGCTCGGTTGCCGATCGTGCCAACACGGTCTCGGTGGGCAGCGAAGGCAACGAACGCCAGGTCACCAACGTCGCCGCGGGCACCACCGCCACCGACGCCGTCAACAAGGGCCAGCTGGATCGTGGCATGGCGACGGCGAACAGCTACACCGACAGTCGCGTCCAGGCCGTTGCCGACAGCTTCGATGTGTTCAAGGGCGAGATCGACGGACGCCTGCGCCACATGGACCGCCGCATCGACCGCCAGGGCGCGATGAGCGCAGCGATGCTCAACATGGCTACCAGTGCCGCCGGTATCCGCACCCAGAACCGTGTCGGCGTCGGCATCGGTTTCCAGGGTGGCGAGTCGGCGTTGTCGCTGGGTTACCAGCGTGCGATCAGCGATCGCGCCACGGTCACCTTCGGCGGCGCCTTCAGCAGTGACGACAGTTCGGTCGGCGTCGGTGCCGGCTTCGGCTGGTAAGCCACTCCATCGCGCCGGCGGCCACCCACGCCGGCGCCGTACCTGCAGTGAGGGCCTGGGGGGAGGTCACGGCAATCCCGGCTGGGCCGGCCGGGAGTCGTCAAGGAATGATGGCCGCAGTGTTGGTTCGATCCATGACCCAGAAGAGGAATTCGACGTGATCAAGAAGCAGAACCTTCGCATCAATGTGCTTGCCGCCGCCGTGCTGTCGATGACGGCGGTCGGTGCCGTCCACGCCGCCGGGTTGCCGACCCGTGAACCGGTGCGCCAGGCCAGCACCGCCCAGCCGGGTACCGAGCGCATCATCGTCAAGTACCGGGCCGGCGCTGCTGCCGCGACCGACCGCTCGGCGAAGCTGTCCACCGTGCAGTCCGCACTGACCCGTGCCAGTCTCTCCGGCGGCACGTCACGCGCCAGCACGCTCGGCCCGCAGGTGGTCCGCAAGCTGTCTACCGGTGCGGACCTCATCCGTGTGCAGGGCCGCCTGGCACCGGCCGAACTGCAGCGCGTGCTGAAGGAACTGAAGGCCGATCCGTCGGTGCAGTACGCCGAAGCCGACGTGAAGCTGCGCCGCAGCGAACTGCGTGCCGGCAACGTGCAGCCGGCGCTGGTGCCGAACGATCCCTTCTACCAGCAGAACCAGTGGCATCTGCACAATGCGGTCGGCGGCATCAACGCACCGGCGGCGTGGGATGTCTCGCAGGGCGAGGGCATCGTGGTGGCAGTGATCGATACCGGCGTCCTGCCGCAGCATCCGGACCTGGTCGGAAACCTGCTGGAAGGCTACGACTTCATCAGCGATGCGGAGACCTCGCGGCGCCCGACCAACGATCGCGTGCCGGGTGCGCAGGACTACGGTGATTGGGTCGAGAACGACAACGAGTGCTATGACGGCTCGCTGGCCGACGACAGTTCCTGGCACGGCACCCACGTCGCCGGCACCGTGGCCGAGCAGACCAACAACGGCGTCGGCATGGCCGGTGTCGCCTACAAGGCCAAGGTGCTGCCGGTCCGCGTGCTGGGCAAGTGCGGCGGCTACCTGTCCGACATCGCTGATGCGGTGACCTGGGCCTCCGGCGGTACCGTGACCGGCATCCCGGCCAACACCAATCCGGCCGAGATCATCAACATGAGCCTGGGGGGCGGTGGTTCCTGCGCCAGCACCTACCAGGACGCGATCAACGGCGCGATCTCGCGCGGTACCACGGTGGTGGTGGCTGCCGGCAATGAAGCCGACAACGCGTCCAAGTACCAGCCGGCCAGCTGCGAAGGCGTGGTGACCGTGGGGGCCACCCGCATCACCGGTGGCATCACCTACTACTCCAACTATGGAGCCCGCGTGGACCTGTCCGGTCCGGGCGGTGGCGGCAGTGTCGACGGCAACCCGGGCGGCTACATCTGGCAGACCGGCTCCAATGCGGCCACCACGCCGGAATCGGGCACGCCGGGCTACATGGGCATGGGCGGTACCTCGATGGCCTCGCCGCATGTGGCCGCCGTTGCGGCACTGGTGCAGAGCGCACTGATCGCCAAGGGCAAGGATCCGTTGACCCCGGCCGCGATGCGTACCCTGCTGAAGGAAACGGCGCGTCCGTTCCCGGTCGCCATCCCGGCGGCGACCCCGATCGGTACCGGCATCCTCGATGCCAAGGCCGCGCTGGCCAAGGCACTGGAAGAACCGTGCACCGAAAACTGCGGGCCGGTGGCCACGCCGCTGACCAACAAGGCCGCAGTCGGCGGCCTGAACGGTGCTGCCGGCAGCAGCAAGCTGTACAGCTTCGAAGCCGTCGCCGGAAAGCAGCTCAGCGTGATCACCTACGGTGGCACCGGCAACGTCTCGGTCTACATTGCCCAGGGGCGTGAGCCGAGCGCCAGCGACAACGACGGCAAGTCGACCCGTCCCGGCACGTCCGAAACGGTGCGGGTGAACAAGCCGGTGGCGGGCACCTATTACATCAAGGTGGTGGGCGAAGCGGCATACAACGGCGTGAGCATTCTCGCCACGCAGTAATCACCTCGTGTCGTAGTTGAACGGCCGACGCCCGTCACCCTGTGTGACGGGCTTCGTCTTTTTACGAAAGGTGGCCGCAGGGCGGCGGAAATCACGGCTTAACTGCTAAAGTCGGGCCGATTGACAGGAGAGTCACGTGAACGCGCTCGCTGCAACCGTTACCGACGACGCCGAAGGCCGCATTCTGGATGCGTTGCTGGCGCGCGGCCGGCTCAAGGAAGGAGACCTGGCACGCGCGCGGCCATTGCATGCCGAGGCCGGCGGCAGTCTGCTGGGCCTGCTGGTGCGCCTGGGCCTGGTGTCTGAACGCGACCAGGCACAGGCCAGCGCTGAGGTGCTGGGCCTGCCGCTGCTGGAAGGCAAGCAGGTGCCGGAGGCCCCGCCGCAGGCGCTGGCCGAGGGACTTCCGCTGTCGCTGCGCTTCCTGAAGCAGTTCCATGTGTGCCCGCTGGAGTTGGATGAACACGGGGTGCGGCTGTGGCTGGCCGATGCCCACGACGCCTATCCACAGCAGGCCGTGCAGTTGGCCCTTGGGGTTCCGGTGACACCGGTGCTGGGCATGCGCGCGGAGATCGATGACCTGGTCGAGCGCTGGTTCGGCCAGGGCCGCAGCGCGATGGGTGCGATCGTGGAAACCGCGGATGGCGAGGGCGGTGCGGTCGACGACATCGAGCACCTGCGCGACCTTGCGTCGGAAGCACCGGTGATCCGCCTGGTCAACCTGGTGATCCAGCGTGCGGTGGAGCTGCGCGCTTCGGACATCCATGTCGAACCGTTCGAGAGCCGATTGAAGGTCCGCTACCGCGTCGATGGCGTGCTGGTGGAGGGCGAAAGCCCGCCGGCCAACCTCACCGCTGCGGTGATCAGCCGCATCAAGATCATGGCCCGGCTCAACATCGCCGAGCGCCGCCTGCCGCAGGACGGCCGCATCATGCTGCGCGTGCAGGGCAAGGAGCTGGACCTGCGCGTGAGCACGGTACCGACCGCGCATGGCGAAAGCGTGGTGATGCGCCTGCTGGACCGCGAAACGGTGGTGTTCGATTTCCACCGGCTCGGCTTCACCGATGCCTTCCTGCCGCAGTTCCGCAAGGTGCTGGAACAGCCGCATGGCATCCTGCTGGTCACCGGCCCGACCGGCTCGGGCAAGACCACCACGCTGTACACCGCGCTGAGCCAGCTCAACACCGCCGACGTCAAGATCATCACGGTCGAAGACCCGGTGGAATACCAGATCGAAGGCATCAACCAGATCCAGGCCAAGCCGCAGATCGGCCTCGACTTCGCCAATGCCCTGCGCAGCATCGTGCGCCAGGATCCGGACATCATCATGATCGGTGAAATGCGCGACCTGGAAACCGCGCGCATCGCCATCCAGTCGGCGCTGACCGGCCACCTGGTGCTGTCCACCCTGCATACCAACAACGCCGCCGGTGGCATCACCCGCCTGCTCGACATGGGCGTGGAGGACTACCTGCTCACGTCCACCATCAACGGCATCCTGGCCCAGCGCCTGGTACGCCGGCTGGAGCCGACCCACGCCGAGCGCTACGAAGCCTCGCCGGAAGAGATCGAGCGGTTCGAACTGCGCCGCCTGCAGCCGGAAGGGCCGATCCACCTGTACCGCCCGAAGCCGTCTGCGCTGGCGCCGACCGGCTACCTGGGGCGTACCACCATCATGGAATTCCTGGTGATGAACGATGCGCTGCGCCGTGCGGTGATGCGCCGCGATGGCATGGGCGAGATCGAGCGCATCGCCCGCGAGGCCGGCATGCGCACCATGTACGAGGATGGCCTGTCCAAGGCGTTGAGCGGGCAGACCACCATCGAGGAAGTGCTGCGCGTGACCGAGGAAAGCTGATGCGTGCAGGACGCCGGGGCTGACATGCCGAACTATCGCTACAAGGCGCTCAATCCGCATGGCGAGGTCTTCGATGGGCAGATGGAAGCGGCCAGCGAGGCCGAGCTGATCGCGCGCCTGCAGGACCAGGGCCACCTGCCGATGGAGACGCAGCTGGCCGACGCCGGCGCGATCGGCGGCAGCAGCTGGCGCAACCTGCTGCAGCAGCGCCCGCTGCAGGGGGCGGCGCTGCTGCAGTTCACCCAGCAGTTGGCGACCCTGCTCGGTGCTGGCCAGCCGCTGGACCGCGCGCTGTCCATCCTGCTGGGGTTGCCCGAGGACGAACGATCGCGCCGCGCGATCACCGACATCCGCGACGTGGTGCGCGGTGGCGCACCGCTGTCCACCGCGCTGGAGCGCCAGCATGGGCTGTTCTCGCGCCTGTACGTGAACATGGTGCGCGCCGGCGAAGCCGGTGGCAGCCTGCATGAAACCCTGCAACGCCTGGCCGACTACCTCGAGCGCAGCCGCGCGCTGCAGGGCAAGGTCATCAACGCGCTGGTCTACCCGGCGATCCTGCTGGTGGTGGTCGGTGGCGCGCTGTTGTTCCTGCTCGGCTACGTGGTGCCGCAGTTCGCGCAGATGTACGAAAGCCTGGACGTGGCGCTGCCGTGGTTCACCAACGCGGTACTGCAGCTGGGCCTGTTCGTGCGTGACTGGTGGGTGCTGCTGCTGGTGGTGCCCGGCGTGCTGGTGCTGTTCTTCGAGCGCAAGGCGCGGCAACCGGCGTTCCGGTTGGCGCTGGATGGCTGGCTGCTGCAGCGGCGTGGCATCGGTCGCCTCATCGGCGAGCTGGAAACCGCCCGGCTGGCGCGCACGCTGGGCACACTGCTGCGCAACGGCGTCCCCTTGCTGGGGGCACTGGGCATCGCGCGCAACGTGCTGGGCAACCGCGCCCTGGCCGCTGACGTCGAAACGGCCGCCGATGAAGTGAAGAACGGCGCCGGCCTGTCGCTGGCCCTGTCGCGCGGCAAGCGGTTCCCGCGCCTGGCGCTGCAGATGATCCAGGTCGGCGAGGAATCCGGCGCACTCGATACCATGCTGCTCAAGGCCGCCGACACCTTCGAACAGGACAGCGCCCGGCGCATCGACCGCATGCTGGCGGCGATGGTGCCGGCGATCACCCTGGTGCTGGCCTCGGTGGTCGGCGCGGTGATCGTGGCCGTGCTGGTGCCGTTGTATGACCTGACCAATGCCATCGGTTGACGATGGCACTCCCTGCAACCCCGACACTCCGCAACTGAAAGGACCGTCCATGATTGCCCGTCGCCGACCGATCCGCCTTTCCTTCACCGCCGCGCGCAACCAGTCGGGCATGAGCCTGCTGGAAATCATCATCGTCATCGTGCTGATCGGCGCGGTGCTGACCCTGGTCGCCAGCCGCGTGCTGGGCGGCGCCGACCGTGGCAAGGCCAACATCGCCAAGGCGCAGGTGCAGACCGTCGCCTCCAAGATCGACAACTACCAGATCGACACCGGCAAGCTGCCGGCCACGCTCAACGACCTGGTGACGGCGCCGGCCGGTGTCGGCGGCTGGCTCGGCCCGTACGCCAAGCCCGCCGACCTGAATGACCCGTGGGGCCACGCACTGGAGTACCGGGCGCCGGGTGAAGGCCAGCCGTATGAGCTGGTCAGCCTGGGCAAGGATGGCAAGGCTGGCGGCAGCAGCGTCGACGCTGACATCCGCTACCAGCCGTAACCGCGCATGACGCACTTCCTGCCGCGCCGGTTGCCACGCCCGCGCCTGCACGGCAGGCGCGCGGCTGGACTGTCGTTGCTGGAAATGCTGCTGGTGATCGCATTGATCGCGGCGATCGGCCTGATCACCGCCGCCGGCCTGTCGCGCGGGTTCGCCGGCATGCAGCTGCGCAGCGCCGGCAAGGACATCGCCAGCCAGCTGCGCATGGTGCGCGCGCAGGCGATCGCCCGCGGCGAACCGCAGCGCTTCGTGATCGAACCGGCACGGCGCCGCTGGGAGGGGGCCAACCAGCGCCACGGTGAGGTGCCGGCACAGCTGCAGGTGCAGTTCGAAGGCGCCGTACAGCTGGCCACCGCGGCGGGGCAGGGCGTGATCGAGTTCCATCCCGATGGTGGCTCCAGCGGCGGCCGTATCCGGTTGCAGCGCGACGGTGCCGAATGGCGCGTCGACGTCGGCTGGCTGACCGGCGAGGTCCGCTCCGGCCCCTGGCGGGCGCAATGAAGCGGCGCGCGCGTGGCTTCACCCTGCTGGAAGTGATCATCGCTTTCGCCCTGCTGGGCCTGGCGTTGACCCTGCTGCTGGGCAGCCTGTCCGGTGGCGCGAAGCAGGTACGTGACGCCGAGCTGCGCACGCGCGCGGTGCTGCATGCACAGTCGTTGCTGGCCCAGGCCGGTGTCGCCGCGCCGCTGCAGGTGGGCAGCCAGCAGGGTGACTGGGAACAGGGGCGCTATCACTGGGAGCTGCAGGTCCAGCCGTGGGTGGAACCACGCGCCGGCAACGTCGTGCAGGCCACGTCAGCGGGCACCCCATGGCTGGCCGAACTGCAGCTGCGGGTGCGCTGGGGCGACAGCGAGCGCGAACAACTGCACTGGCGCAGCCTGCGCCTGTTGCCGCCCGACCTGGAGAACGCGCGATGAAGCGGCGCGCCGCGGGCTTCACCCTGGTCGAAGTGATGCTGGCCACCGTGCTGCTGGCCGGCGGCCTGGCACTGGCCTTTGCCAGCGTGCGCTCGGCGATGGCGGTCAGCCAGCGCGGCGAGCAGATCGCCGCTGAAAGCGAACGCATGCGCGCGGTCGAGTCGTTGCTGCGCAGGCAGCTGGCGGGTGCACTGCGCACCCCGCTGGAGGCCCCGGACCCCACCCGCGAACCCATCTTCTTCCAGGGCGAGGAGCAACGCATGCTGTTCGCCGCCGACCTGCCCGGTTACCTCGGCCGTGGCGGCCCCTACCTGCACGCGCTGCAGGTGGACGGACGCGGTGGCCAACAGCGCCTGCTGCTGGACCTCGTGCTGCTGCAGGAAGGCGAGCGCATCGCCGAGAATCCGCCGCGCCCGCCGGAGGTGCTGGTGGACAACCTGAAGTCGGTGCAGCTGCGCTATCGCGGCATCGATGCCAGCACCGGGCAGGTGACCGACTGGCTGCCGCGCTGGGATGACACCCGCCGCCTGCCGATGCTGGTGGAAATCCAGATCGTGCCATCCCGGGGCGCGCCGTGGCCGCCACTGGTGGTGGCGCTGCGTGCCGGTGGCAGTGGAGGCACGCGATGAGCCGTCAGCGCGGGGCGGCATTGGTGCTGGTGCTGTGGCTGATCGCATTGATGACGGCGCTGGTCGGTGCGTTCGCGCTGAGCGCACGGGTCGAGCACCTGCAGCAGCGCGTGCTGGATGACGATGCACGCGGGCAGGAACGTGCGCGCGCCGGCCTCGAATATGCCCTCCTGCGCCTGTCAGCCGATCCGCAACGGGCGCCCTGGCGTGCCGATGGCCGTACCTACCGCTGGCAGTTCGACGACGCCAGCATCGAGATCAAGGTGCTGGACGAGAACGGCAAGATCAACCTGAACCTGGCCGACGCCGCACTGCTGACCGCCTTCCTCAAGGCGCTGGGCGAAGACGATGCACAGGCCCGGCAGTTGGCCGGCGCCATCATCGACTGGCGCGACGAGGACAGCCTGCTGCAACCGGGCGGTGGCGCCGAAGCGCCGGACTACGCCGCAGCCGGATTGCCCTACGGCCCACGCAACAAGCGCTTCGAGACCCTGGGCGAGTTGCAGCGGGTCCTGGGCATGCGCGGACCCCTGTACCGGGCGATGCTGCCGCACCTGACCCTCTACAGCCGCCAGGCACGGCCGGATCCGCAGTTCGCCAGCGCGCCGGTGCTGACCGCGCTGGGCCTGGATGCGGACAGTGTGATGGCGCAGCGCGCACAGCAGGAGCGTGATGCAGATTCCGCTGGCGGCACGACAACGCTTGCCAGCAGCAGCGGCACCTATAGTATCGAGTCCGGTGCCATCGACGGCAGTGGACGCAGGTCGGTGTTGCAGGCAGTGGTACGCAGTGGCTCGGGCGGGGTTCCCGGGCGGACTTACACAGTGCTTCGCTGGGAGCAGGGAATGACAGCAAGATGACGGCGTGGCAGGACAGTCTGCGGCAGGTGCAGGGCCGGATCGGCCCGGGCGCCGGCCGTTTCCTGCGCTGGTGGCGGCAGTCGCTGCTGGCCTGGGTGCCGGTGCGCTGGCAATGGGCATTGGGCTGGGGCCAGGCACGCCTGCTGCTGCTGCACGAGGGCGACCAGCTGCAGGTCTGGCGTGAAGCCGGCGAACGCCGCGAAGCGGTGGCGCGCCTGCCGTGGCCGCTGTCGCCGGTGGAGCTGGACCGCGTGCTGGAGCCTCGCCTGCGTACTCTGCCGCGGGTGTGGCTGCTGCCGGCGACGGACGTCCTGCGGCGTAGCCTGCGCCTGCCTGCCGCAGCGGCCGACCGCCTGCGCGCCGTGGTCGGTTTCGAGATCGACCGGCAGACCCCGTTCGAATCATCCCAGGTCAGTTATGACGTGCGTGAGCTCGGCGCGGGCGGCGAGGGCCAGCTGCAGGTCGAACTGGTGGCGTGGCCATTGCGGCAGCTGGACGCATGGCGCACCAGTGTGGGCCCATGGGCCGATGCGCTGGCGGGCGTCGATGCCATCGATGCGCAGGGCAACGTGCTGCAGGTGAACCTGCTGCCTCCCGCGCAGCGCCAACTGCGGCCAGACCCGATGCGACGCTGGAACCTGCTGCTGGCAGTGGCTGCCGTCGTGATGCTGGTACTGGCCGCGGTGCAGCTGCTCGACAACCGCCAGGCCGCCGCCGATGAGCTGCGTGCACAGGTCGAGCGCAGCGCGCGCAGTGCGCGAGGTGTGGCCAGCGAACGCGCGCAGCTGCAGGCGCTGATCGATGGCGCCGCATTCCTGGAGAAGCAGCGCAGCCAGCGCGCCGGCACCGTTGAAATCTGGAACGAACTGACCCGGCGCCTCCCGGAAGGTACCTACCTGGAGAAGCTGGCGATCGAGAACAACAACCTGCAGCTGATCGGCCTGAGCCGCGAGGCGTCGCAGCTGGTGCAGCTGCTGCAGGACGCACCGCAGTGGCGCAAGGTCAACCTGACCGGGGTGCTGCAGGCCGATGGCGCGGCCAGTGGCCGCGACCGCTTCACCATGACCGCCGAACTGCAGCCGTTGCCGGCCGCCGCACCAACCCCGGAGGCGGCCGATGCCGATGCCAAGCGCACGCCGTGACCGCTGGCTGGCGCTGGCACTGCTGCTGGCAGTGCTGGGCCTGGCCTATCTGCTGCTGGTGCACCCCTGGTTCACCCAGCCGCTGCGTGCGATCGATGCCGATGTCGCCGCCCTGCGCGAACGCGAGTCGCGCGTGCAGGCGCAGCTGCAGCAGCAGCCGCAGATCGAACAGCGCCTTCGCGCTACCCGCGAGGCACTGCAGCAGCGGCCAGGCTTCCTGCGCGAAGCCACTGCAGAAGCTGCCGCCGCTGCATTGGGCGCCCGGCTGCAGGATGCGGTGGCGATGGCCAGCCCGGGCAACCGCAGCTGCACCATCAGCAACCGCACGCCGCTGACCGACAACCGGCGCGACGCCGAGTTCGTGCGCGTCGCCATGCAGGTGCGCCTGCGCTGCGGGGTGGCCGAACTGGCCACCGTGCTGCACAGCCTGGAAACCGGCAGCCCACGCCTGTTCGTCGACAACCTCAACCTGATCGCGCAGCGCTTCCAGCAATCACCGAACGAATCGGGGCTGGGCCTGGACGTGTCCTTCGAGCTGGCCGGCTATCTGCTGCCGGGCGCTGCCGCCGATGGCACGGTTCCGGCGCCTGCTGCGACACCGGCACCGTCCGCGTCGCCGGCCGAGGCCGCACCTGCGCCGCAGCCGGCGCCCCCGTCCGAAGGACAGGAGGTGGCCGATGAAGCTTGAGCAGATCAGCCTGCGTACCGGCTTCCTGCTGGCGCTGGCCGGTTGGGCGGCCGCCGTCTGGCTGGCGACCGGCTTCGGGCTGGGCAGCCAGCTGCCGGGTGCCGGCGGTGATGCCGACGCCGCGCCATCGCTGCCATCGCTGCCGCCGCTGGCGGCCGAGCGCATGGCCAGCGCCGACAGCTACAGCGCGATCGGTGAGCGCCCGTTGTTCGCCGAAGACCGCAGGCCGCGGCCTTATCTGCTGGGTGGCAGCGAACCGGCGGCCAGCGCCGCGTTGCGCCTCACCGGTGTGCTGCTGACCGGCGATTTCGGCATGGCCACGTTTACCACCGAACAGAACCGCTCGCTGCGCCTGCGCCTCAACGGCGAAGCCGTGGATGGCTGGCAGCTGGTGGCGCTGCAGCCGCGCCAGGCGACGGTGATCGGCCCCGGTGGCAACCAGGTCCTGGAACTGGCGGTGTTCAACGGCCAGGGCGGTGAGCCGCCGACGGTGCTGCGCGGTGCCAACGGCGCACCGCCTGCAGGTGCGATCGTGGTACCGCCCTCGGCGGGCGCTCCGCCGGCGCCGCCACCGCCCGCGGCAATCCCATCGCCGTCGCCCGCTGGCAATGCACCAGCGCCTGCGGCGGCCGCTGCAACAACCCCACCGGCCAACAACAACGGTCCCAGTGAAGCGCAGATGCAGGCCATCCGCGAGCGCATCCAGGCCCGCCGCCGCCAGCTGCAGCAACAGCAGCAACAACCGTCGCCGCCCCCGGGCGATGGCACCAACCGATAGAGTGAATGCATGAACCTGCGTTTTCTTCCCTGGTCCTTTGCCCTCGCGCTGCTGGTCGGCTGCAGTACGGTGTCCGCGCCGCACGTGCAGCGCAACGGCAATCTGTCGCCCAGCGCCGACGCCGGCCAGGCAGCCGATGTCGCTGCCGATGCCGCCCGTGAAAGCCAGGGGGCACCGCAGGCGGTGATCCGCCGCGGCACCGGCACCATGATCAACCGCGAGGCCGCGCGTGCGCCGGCACCGGCGCTGCACGGTGCCAGTACCGGCGAGGCGACCTTCAACTTCGAAGGCGAATCGCTGCATGCGGTGGTCAAGGCCATCCTTGGTGACATGCTTGGCCAGAACTACGTGATCGCGCCAGGCGTGCAGGGCACGGTCACCCTGGCCACGCCCAAGCCGGTATCGCCGGCGCAGGCACTGAACCTGCTGGAGATGGTGCTGGGCTGGAACAACGCGCGGATGGTCTACAGCGGTGGGCGCTACAACATCGTCGCCGCCGACCAGGCGCTGGCCGGCACGGTCGCGCCAAGCACGGCACCCGCGGCCAGCGCACGCGGCTTCGAAGTCCGTGTGGTCCCGCTGCAGTTCATCTCCGCCACCGAAATGAAGAAGGTGCTGGAGCCGTACGCGCGCCCCAACGCCATCGTCAACGTGGACAGTGGCCGCAACGTGATCACCCTGGGGGGTACCCGCGCGGAACTGGAAAACTACCTGCGCACCGTCGAGATCTTCGACGTCGACTGGTTGTCGGGCATGTCGGTGGGCGTGTTCCCGATCCAGTCGGGCAAGGCCGAGCAGGTCGCGGCCGACCTGGAAAAGGTGTTCGGCGAAGAGAGCAAGACGCCCAGCGCCGGCATGTTCCGTTTCCTGCCGCTGGAGAATGCCAACGCGGTGTTGGTGATCACGCCGCAGGTGCGCTACCTGGACCAGATCCAGCAGTGGCTGGATCGCATCGACACCGCTGGTGGCAGCGCCCGCCTGTTCTCCTACGAGCTGCGCTACATCAAGGCGCGCGACCTGGCCGAGCGCCTCAGCGAGGCCTTCGCCAGCAGTGGCAACCGCGGCGGCTCCAGCCCGGCCTCGCTGGCACCGGGCGCCATTCCGTCGCAGCTGGGCGGCGACGGCGACCGTGGCATGGACAACAGCAGCAGCAACCTGGGTTCGACGCTGGGCGGAACCAGTGGTAGTGGCAGTGGCAGCAGCAATGGCAGCCTGAACCTGCCGCAGCGTCAGCCCGGCAACGTCAGTGTCAGCCTGGAAGTGGAGGGCGACCGCGTCGGCGTGTCGGCGGTGGAGGAAACCAACACCCTGCTGGTGCGCTCGACGCCGCAGGCGTGGCGCTCGATCCGCGAGGTGATCGAGAAGCTGGACGTGATGCCGCTGCAGGTACACATCGAAGCCCAGGTGGCCGAAGTCGCGCTGACCGGTGACCTGAAGTACGGCGTGAACTGGTTCTTCGACAATGCCGTGGCCGGTCGCGCGCTCACCGGAGCCCTGGCGGGCCTGACCCTGCCGCCGGCTGCAGGTGGTTCGTGGAACACCTTCGCCGGCGGCGTCACCGGCAATGACGGTGTGGGCTGGGCCTTCACCGGCCACAACGCGGCCGCGGTGGTCAGTGCACTGGACAAGGTGACCGACCTGCGCCTGCTGCAGACGCCGTCGGTGTTCGTCCGCAACAACGCCGAGGCCACGCTCAACGTCGGCGACAAGGTGCCGATCAACACCACCACGGTGAACACCGGCGTGGGCACCAGCACCTACAGCTCGGTGCAGTACATCGACACCGGCGTGATCCTCAAGGTGCGCCCGCGCGTGACCCGCGACGGCACCGTGTTCCTGGACATCGTGCAGGAAGTCAGCAGCGCCTCGGACGTGCCGGAGGCCTGCAACCCGACCGAGCGCAACTGCAACCCGCGCATCTCGACCAAGAAGCTGTCTACCGAAGCGGCGGTGCAGAGCGGTGACACCATCATGCTGGCGGGCCTGATCACCGATTCGGCCACCGACGGCAGCAGCGGCATCCCGGGGCTGAGCAGGATTCCGGTGGTCGGTGCGTTGTTCGGGCAGAAGACCCGCACCAGCCGTCGTTCGGAAGTGATCGTGCTGCTGACCCCGACCATCGTCCGCAACAGCCAGGAATCGCGCAACCTGACCGACGAGTACAGCAAGCGCTTCCGCGCGATGGAGCCGCTGAACCAGCCGCGCGCGAAGAAGTAAGGGGTTACGGCCGGGCGGCGCCCGGCACCCGCCGAGGCCGGAGCAACGGCAACGGCCAAAGCAACAGCAACAGCAACAGCAACAGCAACAGCAACAGCGGGTTTACTGAGGGAGGGTGGGTCGGCGTGGGGTGGCAGGACACGCCGTAAACCCGTCCCTGGGGGCTCGATGGCGCCATCCATGGCGCCAACGGTCCTGCCACCCCACGCCGACCCACCTCTGACAGACTCCCGCGGCTGTTGGTAGGTGTCGACCTTGGTCGACACGATCCACGCCATGCGTGGATGACTGTCTGTCAGATTTCGAAATCAGAAAATGGGGTCAGATCCGTTTTCCTCTGGAAAACGGATCTGACCCCAGGCTTTGCCGACAGATCGCAGAAATCTGTCGAAGGCGGGGTGGGTCTGGTTGCGGGGGCGTGAGCCGCATGGATGCGGCGACCGAGCTTACATGGACGTACTTGCAGCGTCCCCCGCAACCGGACCCCCCCCGCCATCCCACGGATAGCCGGCTTCTGCTGTTGCTTCGGCTTCGGCTCCAGCTCCAGCCTCCGCGGGTGCCGGGTGCAACCCGGCCGATACCCTCCCGGTGCTACGCTGTGGCCACCGACAACCACGGAGGCGGGATGGGGGCGATCGTGTTGTTGCCGCTGTGCGTGGACGATGCCGCACTCGACCGCTGCCTGGCCGCGCTGGATGTCGGCACGGCGCCAGGGACCGCGGTCTGGTTGGCCGATGACGCACAGACCGGGCCACGCGCGCAGGCGGTGGTGGAACACTGGCTGGCGCATACGCCGCTGCAGGCCGAGTACACCCGGCGCGCGCGGCCACTGGGCGAAGTCGCCCATCTGGACGAGATGCTGCGCGCCTGCGATGGCCTGGACGTGGCCGTGCTGGCGCCGGACAGCGTGCCATCACCCGGCTGGTTGCAGCAGTTGCAGGATGCCTTCGCCCGCGATGCCGCGATCGCCACCGCAACCCCCTGGTGCAATGCCGGCGAGACCGCCGCGTGGCCACGGCTGGGCGAGATCAATCCCGAGCCGCAGGACCCGGTCCTGCTGGCGCACACCTGCGCGACGCTGCCGACGCTGCACCCGGAGCTGCCATCGGCGGTCACCCACGCGGTGCTGGTGCGCGGCAACGCGCGCCGTCGCGCCGGCGGCCTGGACGTGGACAGCTACGCTGGCTGGAACGCGGCACTGGTCGACCTCAGCCTGCGCATGGCCGGCCTTGGCTGGCGCAACGTGCTGTGCGAGACCGCCTTCGTCAGCCGGGCAGGGGAGGCGGTCAGCCGCGATGGCGATCTGGAGGCCCTGGCCGCGCGCTGGCCGGCCTGGGTACCGCGGCTGGCCGATTTCCTGATGCACGACCCGCTGCACGGGCTGCGCGCCGACCTGCAGCAGCGCATGCGGCAGGCGATAATGCCGAAGGAACAGGGCGACCTGTTCGTCCCGTCAGTGCCGGAGCCACCCGTTTGAATGTTGCCATCGCCGCCATCGTCGTCACTTACCAGAGTGGGAGCACCATCGATGCCTGCCTCTCGCGCCTGCGCCAGGCGCAGGATGTGGCCGAGATCCGGGTGATCGACAATGGTTCGCTGGATGGCACCCTGGACATCGTGCAGCGGCATGCCAGCCACGATCCACGCGTGCGCTTCGTCGGCAACCCGGACAATCCCGGCTTCGCCGCCGCCAACAACCAGGGCGTGGCCGACTCGCACAGCCCGTGGCTGGCCTTCATCAACCCGGACCTGATGGTCGAGCCGGACACGCTGGCCGAACTGCGCTCCCGCGCCGAAGCGCTGGGCGACTGCCTGCTGGGCGTTGAACAGGTGGACGAGCATGGCCATGCCGACGAGGCGGTGCGCCGCCGCGACCCGGATTTCCTGAGGATGCTGCGTTCGCCCGGCAAGGGCTCGAAGCTGGCGGTTCCGCGTGAGCCGCACCAGGCACTGCAGCGGGTGCCGGCACTGTCCGGCGCACTGCTGATGATGCCGCGCGCGCTGTTCGACCGTATCGGTGGCTGGGACGCAGGCTATCGCCTGCACGCCGAGGACCTGGACCTGTGCCGGCGCGCGCGCGAAGCCGGCGCGGTGGTAGCGATCGCCAACGACCTGCAGGTTACCCATGTGCGCGGTGTCTCCAGCCGCTCGCGGCCGTTCTTCGTGGAATGGCACAAGCACAGGGGGCTGTGGCGCTACTTCCAGAAGTTCGAGGCCAGGCAGCGTTCGCTGCCGGTGCGCGCGGCGGTATGGGCTGCGATCTGGGCGCATGCGCTGATGCTGGTGCCGCGCCTGCTGCGCAGGTCGTTGTAGAGCCGAGCCCACGCTCGGCTGCATGGAAAGGGTCATCCACGCATGGTGTGGCTCCACTCGCCGCGCCCACGGTTCACTCCGCCGGGCGCATAATCCGCCCCATGCCTATCATCCAGTCCCTGCTCGACACCGACCTGTACAAGTTCACCATGATGCAGGCGGTGCTCCACCAGCACCCCGGCGCCCAGGTGCAGTACCGGTTCAAGTGCCGCACCCCCGGCATCGACCTGGCAAGCTACATCGCCCAGATCGATGAGGAAATCGACCACCTGTGCAGCCTGCGTTTCAGCGACGCGGAACTGGACTACATGCGTGGCCTGCGCTTCGTGAAGCCGGACTTCGCCGATTTCCTCGGCCTGTTCCATCTGGACCGCAAGTACATCCAGCTGCGTGCGTCGACGGCCGTGCCCGGCGAGATCGAGCTGGACATCACCGGCCCGTGGCTGCACACCATCCTGTTCGAAGTGCCGCTGCTGGCGATCATCAACGAAGTCTGGTTCCGCAACACCACCACGGCCGACTTCGCCGAAGGCGAGCGCCGCCTGCAGGCCAAGGCCGCGCTGCTGCGCGATACCCCCGGTTTCGAGCACTGCCGCATCGCCGACTACGGCAGCCGCCGCCGCTACTCGCGTGACTGGCATGCCCGCCTGCTGCCGCTGCTGCGCGACGCGCTCGGCCCGCAGCTGGTCGGTACCAGCAACGTCCACTTCGCGCGCCTGTATGGCATGACCCCGCACGGCACCATGGCCCACGAGTACCTGCAGGCGTTCCAGGCGCTCGGCCCGCGCCTGCGTGATTCGCAGGTGGCAGCACTGGAATCGTGGGCGCGCGAGTACCGCGGCGATCTTGGCATCGCGCTGTCCGACGTGGTCGGCCTGGACGCGTTCCTGCGCGACTTCGACATGTATTTCTGCAAGCTGTTCGACGGTGTGCGCCATGACTCCGGCGATCCGTTCGACTGGGGCGACCGCATGCTGGCGCATTTCCAGCAGCGCCGGGTCGATCCGCGCAGCAAGGTGCTGGTGTTCAGCGATGGGCTCGACATCGCCAAGGTGATGCGGCTGTACGACTACTTCCGCGGTCGCTGCCAGGTCGCGTTCGGCGTTGGCACCCACCTGACCAATGACCTGGGCCCGACGCCGCTCAACATCGTCATCAAGATGGTCCGCTGCAACGGCCAGCCGGTGGCCAAGCTCAGCGATTCGCCGGGCAAGAGCATGTGCGACGACCCGGGTTACCTGGCCTACCTGCGCCAGGTGTTCGAATTGCCGCAGCCGGAGTAATACTGGCCTGCAGGGCTTACAGGTAGTCGACGACCACCAGGTAGGCGCCCTGCAGCGGCTGCTGCTTCGAAGCCTGCACGCTGTAGCGCTCGGAGAAGGCGATATCGCCGGCGCGCATCGCGCTGGCCGACACCGACAGCTTCTGGCCCTGGCGCTTGCCGTCACGCAGCGTCGCCGCCTGGCCATCGGCCAGTGCCGTCACGGCCACCGTCGAACCCTTGGCCGACGGCGGGCAGGCCGCCAGGCTCAGCTCACCCTGGGACAGGTTCGTCGTGCAGCCCGGCTCGGCGATACGGCCGCTGAAACGGATGCTGCCGCTGCTGGCCTGGGCCAGCGCACTGACGGACATCAGGGCCACGCACAGCAGAATGGAGTTCCTCATGACACGTTCTCTGGTTCGGTGTGTCCTAGTTAGCGACAGGATCGATCAACCTTTAATAGGACGATTCCGAATCTGCTAGGGCCATCACCAAGAAAGAGTGATGCGCATCAAAGAAGCCAAATTCCCCCTGAAAAATGCCTGTTTCCGCGCGTGCCGAACGCGTCGCGCAATGCGACATCCCCAGTCGTTTGTAGCGTGACCGGGCCCCGCGTCAAATCCCCCGCACCCCGAGGCTGTGATTTCGCATAGCACGTCACATTTAATGCGTCAATGAATTGGCGTTCAGAAAAATAATGAGACTTTCATCACAGTTGTGCCTATACTTGCGTCACGGATTCAGGGAGGGGTATGTCCGAGTCCGGCCACAGGTGAGACGCAAGGATGGGTCTTGTTAGCCCGGCAGTGCTCCTTGCTTCCTCCTCTACTTCTCATCTCTTCAGTAGGGTTAGGTAAAAGCGAATGCACAAGATGAACCTCATTGCCGCTCTGATGCTGGCCGCCGCTCCGCTGGCCGCCAACGCCGCCGACGGCACCATCACCTTCAATGGCAAGGTGACCGACAAGACCTGCACCATCTCGACCCCGGGCGGCAAGGACTTCGCCGTGACCCTGCCGACCGTGTCCAAGAACACCCTGGCCACCGCCGGTGCCGTTGCGGGCCGTACCCCGTTCGCCATCAACCTGACCAAGTGCAGCGCCGGCAACGTCGCCACCTACTTCGAGCCGGGTTCGACCGTCGACTTCAACAGCGGCCGCCTGGTCAACCAGGCCTCGGCCAACGCTGCCACCAACGTGCAGCTGCAGCTGCTGGGCTCGAACAACCAGTTCCTGCCGATCAAGGCTGCCGGCGCTGGCCTGGCGCAGACCAACTCGCAGTGGGTCACCGTCGGCACCGACGGCTCGGCCGATCTGAACTACTACGCTGAGTACTACGCCACTGCCGCCGCCACCCCGGGCGACGTCACCAGCAGCGTCAAGTACACGATCATCTACAACTGATCGTCGTCGTACCCGCACTGGCCGGCGTACGCGCCGGCCAGTGCTTCGCGGCCCCTGGCCACACCCCTCGAGCGTAGTACTTCCGATGAAAGCAATCTTTCCCCGGGCGCTGCTGCTGGCAGCGTTCACGCTGCCCTTCTGCCAGAACGCTCTGGCCGGCGTGGTGGTCAACGGCACGCGAGTGATCTATCCGGCGCAGGCGCGCGAAGTGACCGTGCAGGTCGACAACGTGGGCGATTCGCCGGCGCTGGTCCAGGCCTGGATCGACAGCGGCGACGCCAACCAGACCGCCGACAACAGCGACGCCCCGTTTGTACTGACGCCGCCGATCGCGCGTGTCGAGCCGGGCCGCAGCCAGGCGCTGCGCGTGATCTTCTCCGGTGCGCAGCTGCCGACCGACCGTGAGTCGGTGTTCTGGCTCAACGTGCTGGATGTGCCGCCGTCGCCCGACAACGCCGACAGCGGCGACCAGAATTACCTGCAGGTCGCGTTCCGTTCGCGCCTGAAACTGTTCTACCGGCCGCAGGGCCTGAAGGGCGTCGCCAACGACGCGCCGGCAGCGTTGCGCTGGACCCGCACGGGCGATCGCCTGCGGGTGGAAAACCCCAGCCCCTTCCACGTCACGCTGGCCGAAGTGCATGCCGTGACCGGCAGCAGCGAGAAGACCGTCGAGGACAAGGGCGCCATGGTCGCGCCGAAGCAGAGCCTGGAGTTCACCGCACCGGCGGGCTCCGACCAGGTGCGCTTCATCACCATCAACGATTACGGCGGTCGGGTGGAGCACACGGTCCGCCTCGGCAGTACCGGGGGCTGAACGCGCCGCGCCGGCCATGGGCCTGCGCATCCCGCCACCGCCGCCGTGCGGCGAATTGAAGGAATGTCAGTGTGATCGGAAACAGATTGACATTGTCGATCCACCAGGCGATCTGCCTGCTGGTTGCTGGCGTGGCCTGCCCAGGATGGGCGCTGGCTGCGCCGGCCAATCTCGGCGAACAGGCGCTGATGGCGCAGAGCGGTGCGGCCAATGCGCGTGCACCCGAGTCGGCCCAGTTCAACTCCAGCTTCCTCTCCGGCCAAGCCAAGCAGGTCGACCTGGCCTCCTTCACCAATGGCAACCCGATGGTGGCTGGCACCTACCGTGTCGACGTCTACGTCAACGGTGGCTGGCAGGGCCGTCGCGATCTGCAGTTCAAGGCCGATGAGCAGGGCCGCGTCGACGCCTGCCTGCCGCTGCCGATGCTGGAAGAAATGGGTGTGGACAGCGAGGCCGTGCTGCTGCAGCAGGACCCGACGCTGCCGACCGACACGACCAGCTGCGTGCCGGTACAGCGGCGCATGGCCAATGCCTATGGCATCTATGACAGCGGCAACCTGCGCTACGACCTCAGCATCCCGCAGGTGTTCCTGCGCCGCGAGGCGCGCGGCTACGTCAATCCGTCGCTGTGGGACCGCGGCATCAACGCTGGCTTCGTCGGCTACAGCTTCAACGCCATCGACAGCGACAGCCGTGTTGAAGGGGGGCAGCGCAATCGCAGCGCCTACCTCGGCCTCAACGCCGGCCTGAACCTGGGAGGCTGGCAGTTCCGCCACGATTCCAACCTGACCTGGTCCGAAGGCAACGGCCGCCACTGGCAGAGCATTGCCACCTATGCGCAGCGCGGCATCCCGCAGGTGCGCGGCATGCTCACCATTGGTGAGGCCTACACCACGGGCGAGCTGTTCGATTCGATCGGCTACCGGGGTGCCAGCCTGGCCAGCGACGACCGCATGCTGCCCGATTCGCTGCGCGGTTACGCGCCGGTCGTGCGTGGCATTGCCGAAACCAACGCGCGCATCGAAGTGCGCCAGAACCAGCAGCTGATCTACTCCTCCACCGTATCGCCGGGCAGCTTCGTCATCGACGACCTGTACCCGACCGGCTACGGCGGCGACCTGGAAGTGAGCGTGATCGAGGCCGACGGCCGCCGCCGCGAATTCAAGGTGCCGTTCGGTTCTGTGCCGCAGATGCTGCGCGAAGGCGTGTCGCGCTACTCGCTGACCGCCGGCCAGGTGCGCAACAAGCTGCTGGCCGATGAGCCGTGGCTGGTGCAGGGTACCTACCAGCGCGGCATCGGCAACCAGTTGACCCTGTACGGCGGCAGCGCGCTGAGCGAAGGCTACCTGTCGCTGCTGTACGGTGTCGGCCTGTCCACGCGCGTCGGTGCCTTCGCTGCCGACGTCACCCATGCACGGACCTCGTTCGACCACTACGGCAGCCATACCGGCGCCAGTGTGCGGCTGAGCTACAGCAACATGATCGGCGAGACCGGGACCAACCTGACCCTGGCCGCCTACCGCTACTCCACTGAAGGCTTCTACAGCCTGCAGGACGCGCTGTATGGCCGTGATTCGGACAAGCGCGGCATCGATCCGACCACCCGTGGCCGTCAGCGCAGCCAGTTCCAGGTAACGCTGAACCAGCCGCTGGGCCGACGTGGCGGTGCGCTGTACGTGACCGGCTCGGTGCGTGACTTCTACGACCGTTCCGGCACCTCCAAGCAGTACCAGGTGGGCTACAACAACGCCTGGCGCTCGGTGAACTACGGTTTCTCGGCGCTGCGCACCGAAGAAGGCGTGCTCGGCCGTTCCGATACCCAGTACCTGCTGTCGATGAGCGTGCCGCTGGGCCGGGGCACCCACCCGGTGTCGTTCAGCGCCGACCTTGGCGCGCGCGACCGCGGTGGCTACGACAACAGCCGCGTCGGCATCACCGGTTCGGCCGGCGTCGACAACAACTTCAGCTACGGCGTGGCCCTGTCCGATTCCCGCGAGGGTGGCACCACTGCGGTCGGCAATGCCGAGTACCGCAGCCGCTACTCGGCGTTGAACGCCACCTACAGCCACTCGCGTGATTTCCGCCAGGCGTCGGTCGGTGCCAACGGCAGCGTGGTCGTGCATCCGGGCGGCTTCACCTTCACCCCGCAGCGCGGCGACACCATGGTGCTGGTCGAAGCGCCGGGCGCGCGCGATGCGATCGTCAGCAACGCGCCGGGCCTGCGCGTCGATGGCCGCGGCTACGCCGTGGTGCCGTACGTGTCGCCGTACCGCCTCAACACCGTCACCCTCGATCCGCAGGGCATGGCCCACGACGTCGAACTGGAAAGCACCAGCCAGTCCATCGCGCCGTTCGCCGGTGCCATCAGCTACCTGCGCTTCGACACCCGCAAGGGCAACGCGCTGCTGATCCAGGTGCGCAACGCCGATGGCCGCAGCATGCCGTTCGGTGCGCAGGTCAAGGACGAACAGGGCCAGCCGGTCGGCATGGTCAGCCAGGGCGGCCGCCTGTACGTGCGCAGCGAGAAGAACCAGGGCCAGTTGCAGGTCGAGTGGGGCGCCGGTGCCGACCAGCGCTGCACCATTGATTACCAGGTACCGGCGGGCGCCGATGCGTCCAAGACCGGCTTCATCCCGCTGGAGGCAGCATGCCGATGATTTCTTCCCGTGGCCGCAAGGCGCTGGCCGCGCTGGCCGTACTGGGCGGCGTGCTGCTGGCGCAGCAGGCCAGCGCCGCCTGCCGCATCCAGAACAGCTGGTTCATCGCCCAGGACGTGACCATGGACATGGGCCAGATCGTGATCCTGCCCAGCACCCCGGTCGGCGGTGTGATCAAGGAAATCAGTGAACCGATCACCCAGCAGAACAGCGTTGCCCGCTGCGATTCCTGGACCGGCGGTCGTTCGATCGGTGAGTACGTCAACGCAGCGCAGAAGCGCCCCGTGGCCGGCTTCTCGAACGTCTATGAAACCGATGTGGCAGGCGTCGGCATCCGCCTGTACCGCGATTCGGGTGCGATCCAGACCTACTACCCGCACTCGATCAACTTCGGTGGCGGTTCCGTGGTCAGCCTCATCGGTGGCCAGTTCCGCATCCAGCTGATTAAGACCGCTGCGCAGACCGGTTCGGGCGTGATCGCGCCGAACGGCCGCTTCACCAACTATTACTTCGACGGCGATGGCCCCGGGCGCCCGGTACTGACCTCGACGTTCAAGGGCTCGGGCACCACCGTGGTCAGCCCGACCTGTGAAGTGCAGGCCGGCAGCCGCAACATTGCCGTCGATTTCGGCAGTGTGCCCAACACCACCTTCACTGGTGTCGGCTCCAAGGCCGTTGATCGCGACTTCGAGATCCGCCTGAACTGCCAGGGCAGCAACGTTGCCGCCTACCAGAGCAAGATCGGCATCCGCCTCGATGCCGACCAGGACAGCTCGAACATGCCGGGCGTGCTGAAGCTGAGCGCGGCCAGCAACAGTGCCACCCGCATCGGCATCCAGATGGTCCAGCGCGATGGCAGCACCGAGCGTGAAGTGCGCTTCGGCCAGACCATCAGCGTTGGCACCACCGCGCCGGGTACCAGCGTCATGGCGCTGCCGCTGCGCGCGCGCTACGTGCAGACCCAGGCCGGTACGGTGGGCGCGGGTGTCGCAAACGGCCAGGCCACGTTCACCATCCAGTACGAGTAAGGCCGCCCCGGCGGCTGCCCCTGCTGCGTTCCGCCGCAACGTCGCCCGGCTCACGGGCGGCGTTGACTGCGTCTTGATCCTGCAACGATGAAGATCGATGCCACGACGCGCATACAGACGCCTTAGTGTGATGTATGTCGCGAATTTGGAGTTTCCTCATGAGGTGACCGTCTCCTGCCTGCGGGTGCTGGACGGCAACGCCGAAAGGATCCAGACGTGGCTACTGCTGCTTGCCCCCTTCCGCGCCGGCTTTCGGGAGCGCTCCGGTGAAGGTCCTGTCGGTGTTCGGCACGCGACCGGAAGCCATCAAGATGGGGCCGCTGGTGCGCGCCCTGGCACACGCTGCGGATATCGAATCGGTGGTCTGCATCACCGGGCAGCACCGGGCGATGCTCGACCAGGTGATGGCGCTGTTCGAGATCACCGCCGACCATGACCTCGATGTCATGGTGCCCAACCAGACCCTCAATGGCCTGTGTTCCAGGCTGTTCGAACGGCTTGACGCGCTCTACACGCAGGTCCGCCCCGACTACGTGCTGGTGCATGGCGATACCACCACGGCGATGACCGCGGCCCTGGCCGCGTTCCATCACCGCATCCCGATCGGCCATGTCGAGGCCGGCCTGCGCACCGGCGACATCCACCGGCCGTGGCCGGAGGAGATGAACCGGCGGGTGATCGATGTGGTCGGCCATCAGTTGTATGCACCCACTCCCGGCTCGCGCGCCAACCTGGCCCGTGAGCACCTGGGCGGGCAGATCCTGGTCACCGGCAACACCGTCATCGATGCCCTGCAGCAGACCGTGCAGCGGCTGGATGCCGATCCGGCACTGCGTGCGCAGGCCGACGAACCCTTCCATATGCTCGACCCCGGCCGCCGGCTGCTGCTGGTCACCGGCCATCGCCGCGAGAGTTTCGGCCAGGGCTTCGAGGACATCTGCCGTGCGCTGGCCGAGCTGGCACGGCGGCCGGACCTGCAGGTGCTGTACCCGGTGCACCTCAACCCGAACGTGCAGGGCCCGGTCAATGCCCACCTCGGCAACCTCGACAACGTGCACCTGGTGCCGCCGCAGGATTACCTGCGCTTCGTGCGCCTGATGCAGCGCGCCGACGTCATCCTCACCGACTCCGGTGGCGTGCAGGAAGAAGCCCCGGCGCTGGCCAAACCGGTGCTGGTGATGCGCGATGTCACCGAACGGCCGGAGGCGGTCGAGGCCGGTGTGGTCACGCTGGTCGGCACCACGCCCTCGCGCATCGTCGATGCGGTCAACGCGGTGTTGGCACGCCCCCCGCAGCCGGCCCGCTTCGACCCCGATGCCAGCCCCTACGGGGATGGCCGCGCCAGCGCCCGCATCGTCGCCGCCCTGCGCGGTGCGCCCCTTCCCGAATTCTCGCCCGGCGTCCGCAGCAGCGGCGCCGTCCACCCCATCCACGCGAAGTGACGCCATGACCCAGACCGGCCGCTCTTCCCTGTTTGCATCCGCCGCTGCGTTCGTCCTGTCGGGCGTGGTTGGCAGTGCCCATGCCGCCGACAGCGTCGCCGGCCAGTTCACCGAATGGAGCAGCGACAGCACGGTGAACCGGCAGATGACCCTGCGCGAACTCGGTTTCCGCCAGCCACTGGTGCTGAGCGGGCAGGAGAGCCAGCGCGAGGTCTACCTGCCGGTGCCGGCCGGTGTGGCCACCCGCGACGCGCAGCTGCAGCTGGATGGGCGCTATGTGCGCGGCCACGCCGGGCGCACCTCGGGCCTGTGGTCGGTCGATGGCGACCCGATCGCGGCGCGTTCGATCACCGATGCCCAGGGCGATGCCAGCCAGCTGCTGGCCATCGATGGCGAACCCCGCCAGAGCGGCTTCGTACGGGTCGGCGTCGGCTGGTGGTCGATCGTGTCCGATTACCAGTGTGCCGACCAGAGCGCGCCGGCCAATGTGCTGCGGCTGTCGCCGGACTCGCGTTTCAGCTACCGCTTCGACGGCCGCGCCGTGGATACCGTTGCCAAGGCGTGGGGGGCGCTGCCACCGCGGGTGCGCCTGCTGGTGGATGGCAAGGCGCTGCAGGCACCGGCCTACGATGCGGCCTGGCGCATCGGTACCGCGTTGCAGGCCGGGGGCAAACAGGTGCAGGTGGTGGCCCTGCCCAAGGTCGGTGACAGCGTTGACCTGGCCGGTATCAGCATCCCGGCCAGCCTGCAGGGCGTGCCGGCCTACGCCGCGCTGGCCACGGGTGAGCGCGGGCATGCGATCAGGGATCTGGCCGAAGTCGGCGCGCTGCTGTCATTGCGCGACAGCGGGCCGTTGGCCGCCGATGTGATGATCGGCAGCGATGCACTGCGCGCCGGCGTGCGTGCGGCGCTGGATGCGCTGGCCGTACAGGTCGGCGCGGCGGGGGCCGATGCGGGCACCGCGTTCGCCGCGTGGCGCGGTACCGACATGGGCGGCCTGGAGAAGCCCGCCGCCAACGCGTCGGTCAGCGTGGTGGCCGTGGCCGGGCGTCCGACGCTGGTGGTCGACCCGGCGGCGGCGGGCAAGGTCGCCGGGCTGCTCGCCGAGCAGTGGCGCAGCTATGCACTGGGCCGCAGCCTGCAGGTCAGCGCAGCGGGCACGCCCAGACTGGATGGTGACCAGGTACTGCTGAGCCGGCTCGGCAACATCGCCGGCACCATGGATGTGGTGACCCGCGCCGACCGCAGCGCCAGCTTCGACCTCGGCGCACTGTCGGCCGATGGCCGCCTGCCCGAGCAGGTGGTGATCGATGTCTCGGCGGCCCCCAACGCGGCCGGGCAGGGCGCGGTCGCCACGATCTACCTCAACGATTACCTGTTGGGTGGCAAGGTGCTGTCGGCCAACGGCCAGCCGCAACGGCTGGTGGCCAAGGTGCCGGCCTACGCGCTGTCGGCACGCAACGAGATCCGTGTCAGCTTCCTGCGCCAGCCGGCGCGTCCCTACTGCCACGATCCGGCCACGGGCTATCCGGTCTCGATCCTGCCCAGCAGCCACCTGACCCTGGCCAAGCGTTCGCTGGGCAGTGACTTCGTGGGTGCCAGCAGCCAGCTGTCGCGCGGCAACCAGGTGTTCGTTCCCGGCACCTGGCTGCAGGATGCGCCGGCCTCGCTGGGCAAGGTCATCGCGGTGACCAGCGCAGTGGGCGCATCGCCGGAGGCATCGGAACTGAAGGTGGTCGAAGCCGGTGCCGTGGTCAGCCCGGGCGCGCCGTGGCTGGCGTTCGGCGTGGCGCCATCCGGTGTCGATATGGCCGGCCTGAAGGATGGCCACCTGCTGATCGGCGGCAAGCCGCAACCGCTGTTGGATGTGAGCGGGCTGGATCGTGCCGCGGTGGTGCAGGTGGGGTCGTCCGGTGGCCAGCTGGGCGTTGTTTACAGCGACCTCGGTGCGCAGTCACCGCCGTTCGGCACCCCATTCCGTTTGCTGCGGGGCGATCTCGCCGTGCTCGACGGCAGTGATGCCGTGCGCGAATTCGACCGCCAGGATCCCTACGGCACGCGTATCGCGCAGGACGGCAACCCGCAATCGAAGTGGGAACGGCACATGGTCTGGCTGCTGCTGCTGGTCGGCGTGATCGTGTTCGCGCTGCTGGCCGCCCGCGTCACCCAGGTGCGTCGCCGCAAGTCCGCCAA
Organism: Stenotrophomonas sp. YJH_SMC_69; assembly: GCF_059370495.1. Lineage (NCBI taxonomy): Bacteria > Pseudomonadati > Pseudomonadota > Gammaproteobacteria > Lysobacterales > Lysobacteraceae > Stenotrophomonas > Stenotrophomonas sp. YJH_SMC_69. The sequence goes on from NZ_JCAFTS010000004.1 coordinate 288,961, forward strand.
CACAGGGCACTGATCCACCGTGGACGGTCTGTTCTGGAACATCCAGCTGGCCAACTACTACGCCGCCCTGGAAACCACGGCGGCGGCGGTGGCCGTGCTGATCCTGATCTCCAGCCTCGATGACCTGTTCATCGATGTCTGGTACTGGGTACGCGAGAGCTGGCGCGCGCTCACGATCAAGCGCCGCGATGCCTACCGGCCGCTGACCCAGGACGACCTGCTGCAGCGCCCGCAGCAGCCGCTGGCGATCATGGTGCCGGCGTGGATGGAGTACGACGTCATCGCGCAGATGGTGGAGAACATGATCAACGTGCTCGATTACCGCGAGTACGTCGTGTTCGTCGGCACCTATCCCAACGACCAGCAGACCATCGATGAGGTCGAGCGCATGCGTCGCCGCTACAAGCGCCTGCGCCGCGTGGAAGTGCCGCACGACGGGCCGACCAGCAAGGCCGACTGCCTGAACTGGCTGATCCTGGCGATCTTCGACTACGAGAAGCGCCACGACATCGAGTTCGCCGGGGTGATCCTGCACGACAGCGAGGACGTGCTGCATCCGATGGAACTGCGCTTCTACAACTACCTGCTGCCGCGCAAGGACATGATCCAGCTGCCGGTCACCTCGCTGGACCGCGAGTGGTATGAGCTGGTTGCCGGTGTCTACATGGACGAATTCGCCGAATGGCACGCCAAGGATCTGGTCGTGCGTGAAAGTGTTTCCGGCATGGTGCCATCGGCGGGCGTCGGTACCTGCTTCTCGCGGCGCGCGCTGCTGGCGCTGAGCGCGCAGACCGGCAACCAGCCCTTCAACACCGACAGCCTCACCGAGGACTATGACGTCGGTGCGCGGTTGGCGGCGATGGGCATGCAGTCGATCTTCGCCCGCTTCCCGGTGCAGTTCCGCGTGCGTCGCCCGTCCTGGTTCGGCTGGGGGCCGGTGCGCGAGCGCACCCAGCAGATGGCGCTGTGCGTGCGCGAGTACTTCCCCGACAACTTCCGTGCCTCGTACCGGCAGAAGGCGCGCTGGGTGCTGGGCATCGGCCTGCAGAGCTGGGAGTCGCTGGGCTGGCGTGGCTCGCTGGCCACCAAGTACCTGCTGGCGCGCGACCGCAAGGGCATCATCACCTCGTTCGTCAGCATCATTGCCTACCTCATCTTCCTGCAGCTGCTGCTGTTCTGGCTGCTGAAGATGTCCGGGGTGTGGACGATGCAGTTTCCCAGCGTGTTCCAGGCCGGCACCTGGCAGATGACGGTGGCGCTGCTGACCACCGCAGCGCTGGCCACCCGCGTCGTGCAGCGCTTCTATTTCGTCAACCGGCTGTACGGCTGGGAGCATGCCTTGATGTCGATCCCGCGGATGGTGGTCGGCAACATGATCAACTTCATGGCCACCGCCCGCGCGTGGAAGGTGTTCCTGGCCTACCTGCTGTTCGGCAAGCGCATGGTCTGGGACAAGACCATGCACGACTTCCCGGACGCGGCGCAGCTGGTGCAGACGCGCAAGCAGCTCGGCGAACTGTTGACCACCTGGCAGGCGGTGGAGCCGGAGCGCCTGCAGCAGGCACTGGAGCAGCAGCAGGACGGCCGGCAGCAGCCGCTAGGGCGCATCCTGCTCACCCAGGGGTGGCTGGATGATGAGACCCTGGCCGAGGCGATTGCCTTCCAGGGCGACCTGCCACGTGCGGTGATCGACGTGGATTACCTGCGGGCCGGCCCGTTCCCGGTCAGCGCCGACGCCTGCGTGCAATGGCGCATGCTGCCATTGCCGCCGCGGCAGCCGGGGACCCTGCGTCTGGCCGTGGCCAGCCCGCTGCCCGAGGAGGCACTGGCGCTGCTCAAGCAGGAAACCCGCAGCGACCACATCGAACAGAGCATCGCCCGCGAGAGCGAGATCAACGCGGGGCTGCGCCTGATCGGCAGTGACCGGGACTGGCAGCTGGACAACGTGCCGCTGCTCGGGGACCTGCTGGTGGAGATGCGCCTGATCGATCACGCGCGCTTCGAGATCGCACTGGATGCCTACAAGCCGCAGCGCGATGGCCGCATCGGCGATTACTTGGTCAAGCAGGGCGTCACCACCGAGGACGCCGTCGCCCAGGCCATGCAGGAGCAGCGCCGGCGTGCGGCCGTGCTGCAGTCGCCGCCTCCCGGAGCCTTGCCGGCATGAAGACCACGCTGCTGTCCACCGTCATTGCCGTGGCACTGGCCACGGCCGCCACGCCGGTACTGGCCCAGGCCGATGCGGCCCTGCCGCTGTCCGGCGCTGCATATCGCGTCGCCGAGCAGGCCTTCACCGCTTACGAGCGCGGCGACTATCAAGCGGCTTACCAGCAGTCCACCGAAGCGATCCGGCTGCGCCCGGACGTGGTGCGGCTGCGCCTGTTGCAGATCTATGCGCTGCAGAAACTGGGGCGGGGTGCCGAGGCCCAGCAGCAGGCACGTCGTGCACTGGATGCGGGGTTGAAGGATCCGGCGTTGCCGGCGCTGGCCGCTGCCACCGCTGCGCGCAGCACGCCCCCGGATGCCAGGAGCGGGCGTGCACCCTCCCCACCGCGCGTGGCTGGCAGCGGCGCAGACCGCGCCAGGCAGCAGGCCTACGCGCTGGCCACCGAGGCCTACGCCGCTTATGACGCCGGGCGGATGGGAGAGGCAGCCAGCAAGGCCGAGCAGGCCTTCCGGCAGCAGCCAACGCAGGGCGCCTGGGCGATGCTGTGGGTGGCCGCGCTGGAGGCACAGCAGCAGCCCGAACAGGCCGACGCCGCCATTGCCACCGCGCTGCAGCTGGGCGCGCCGAATGTCGAGGCATTGCGCGCACGGCGCGTGGCGCTGGATCGACAGCGCGCGCTGCTGCAGGCCCAGCAGGCGTACCGGTCGCTGTCCACGCAGGATGATGCCGCGGCCGTTGCGCAGGCACGTGCCGCTGTCGAGCTGGCACCGGAGGTGGCGACGTACCGGTTGCTGCTGATTACCGCGCAGCTGCAGCAGGGGCAGCTGGCCGACGCCGAGCGCAGTGCCGACCAGGCGTTGCAGGCCGACGGCCAGGATCTCAATGCGCGGGTGATGCGCGGCTACCTGCGCCAGCGCCAGGGCAACAGCCTGCTGGCCAATGAAGACTTCGACGCCGCACTCGCCGCGCCGGGGTCAACCATGCAGCAGCGCAACGTGCGCCTGCTGGCCGTGGATGCGGCCCTGGCCGCTGGGGACCGCACACGTGCGGGTGCACTGCTGGCGCCGCTGCGCGCGGCATTGCCAGCAGATGCCAGCGATGCACGCGCGCAGCAGCTGCTGCAGCAGGGCATCGAGCAGCGCGCCAAGGCGGTCCGTTCCAGTCGCGAGCGTCCGCGTTTGAGCGCGCAGACCTATCCGGCGCCGTTCCAGCACTGCCAGTCTGGCGACAGCGGCAACCGTTGCGAGTTGATGCCGGCCGACCTGCAGGGCGACGGTGGTGCCGCACAGCGTGCCTACGCGGCCTACGCGCGCCGGGACTATGCCGAGGCCATCGGCGAGGCGCGGCAGGCCGTGCAGCTCGCACCGGAGGACGCGAGCCTGCAGGGGCTGCTGACCACCACGCTGGCGGCAGGCAACCGCAGCCAGCAGGACGAAGCACGGCAGCGCCTGGATGCGGCGCTGGCACAGCGCCCTGACGATGCGGAGGCGCTGATGCAGCGCGGCTACCTCAACCAGAAGGCGCACGAGCCGGCGCGCGCACTGGCCGACTTCCGTGCCGCCGAGGCCACCGGCAGGGCACCAAAGGGCGTGGTGCTTGACCAGGCCTACGCCAGCGCGGCCAACGGCGATCACCCGCAGGCGGTGACCCTGCTGCGGACGGCCATTGATCGTGCCGATGCCGGCGAGCTGCCACTGGATGCGCACCAGCGCTACAACATGCGCAATGCCATCGCCAACTATTCGCGCGAGTGGGGCGTGATCGCCTCGGCCGGCTTCCGTGGCGCGCGCCAGGCGGCGACCAATGTCGGCGGCGCGGCGATCAGTACGCCGGGTGATTCGGTGTTCAGCACGCTTGAAGCGTTCTGGCGCCCGCCGGCTTTCAATGACCAGCACGGCACGCTGGAGCTTTACGCGCGGCTGCTCAACACCCTGTACGACGAGGGTGGCACCTACGAGCCGATCCGCGCCGTGGACCCGTGCACCGGCGAATCGACGCCCGATGCACGCGCGCGCGCCGAACGGCTCAGCCGCTCGCGTTCCACCACCGGCTGGCCGTCCACCATCGCCTCGTTCGGCCTGCGCTACGCCTTCGGCCAGACCGGCCTGAGCGCCGGCATCGAGCGTCGCCAGTTCCTCGGCAGCGCCACCCGCACGGGCGATGTCTACCCCGCTTCGGCGGCCGTGCAATGCAGCCTGCAGCTGGCCCGCAACCCGCCACTGGAAGCCAGCACACTGGCCCGCTACCGCCTGGCCAGCGGGTCCGGTGGCTGGATGTCCTACCTGACCTACGGCTATTACCACGGCACCGACCTGCGCACCGACGTGAATCAGTGGTGGATGGTCAGTGGCTACGCGCAGGGCGGTTACACGTGGGATGACAACAGCGCGCATTTCACCCTCGACGCACTCGATGCCAATGGCACGCCGGTGCGCCGGGTGGGCGATGCCAACGGGCGCCTGCATCGCGAACAGTGGTTCGCTGCCGGTGAACTGCGCGCCGGCCGCAGCTTCCGCTTTGGTGCCGGGCAGACCCACTGGGTGGTCACGCCGTATGTGGTGGTGGGGGCGGACTGGCTGGACCAGCGCTCGCGCGTGCGCGACATCCGCTACCCGCTGTTCCCGGCGCAGTCGTTCGCACTCAACGATACGCGGCGTAGCTGGTCACTCGGCGCAGGGCCGGGCGTGGGCGTGCGCTACTGGTTCCGCGAAGACCACTACAACACGCCGCGTTCCTACCTGGACCTGACCGTGCAGTACCGCTTCGCGATCGGCGGCGGTGATACGCAGCGCGCCAAGGGCCTGTTCGCCACCGCCATCCTCTCCTACTGAGGCAGGCCCCAACGTCGTCGCAGCGCCGCGGCCTGCGGCGTGTCCTGGGTCAGCCACGGCTCCAGTGCATAGACCAGCACGTGCTGCGCACCGCTGTCGTGCGCCCACGCCAGCTGCCGCTGGATGCGCGCGGCATCTGCGGTTTCGCCCTTGAACGCGCTGCCGTCGGCGGGGCTGCCGGGCAGTTCGCGGAACAGTTCGACGATCGCATCGAACCCGATGCCCTGTGCCCGGAAATGGCCGAGCAGCGGTTGCAGCTGCTGCACGTTGCCGGCGCCGGCCACCCCCACGCCGTCCTGCACCATCGGCCGCAGCGCGGCCCGTGCCAGCACCGCCTGCCACAGCGCGACCAGGTCGCCGTCGGTCTGCAGGCGGCTGAAGTAGCAGGAGATCGCACAGTCACCGCCGCGCGCGCTGGCGGCCTGCGCCAGCCCGTGCAGCCACTGCGCCAGCCATTGCTGGCGGGCCGGATCGGCCCAGTGGAACTGCTCCAGTTCGTAGGGCAGGTACCAGCCGCCGAAGGCGGGCTGCTGCGCCCACGGCGCCTGTGCCAACCAGCTGCGCGCGTGCGCCAGGCTGTCGGCCAGGAACGCCTGCAGCGTGGCGTCGTCGGCGCCGATGGCCTGCCACCAGCGTTGCTGGAAGGGCAGGCCAACGCGGATGCGGATGTCGTTCTCGCTGGCCGCGGTGAACAGCTGCTGCAGGCTGCTGTCCGGCAGCGACCAGTCGCCATCGCTGCCACCGACGATGCCGGTCCACTGCAGCACCAGCTGCCGGCAGCCCAGCGCATGGGCAAGCTTCAAGGAACGTTGCCAGTCGGCTGACCCCCACTGCAGATGGCTGCGCCAGGGCTGCAGGAAGGTGCCATCCACCTGCACCGACAGCGAACAGCCGGGCAGGGTGGCGAGCGTAGCGGCGAGTGGTGCCAGCACTGCCGCGCGCAGCAACCGGCGGCGCAACGGCGAAGACGGATCCGTGGGAAGGTCGGGCCGAACCATGCCCGCATCATCCCAGAGCACCGTGGGTGGGAGGTGAACCCCGCGCCGGGTGGTGCCGGCCGCTGGCCGGCATCGCGCCCCGATTATTCCAAGGCGTAGCGCAGCGCGAACAGCACCGCCACCAGCCACACCGCCGGATGCACTTCGCGCCAGCGGCCGGTGCCGGCCTTCAGCGCCGCATACGCGATGAAGCCAAACGCCAGGCCATTCGCGATGGAGTAGGTGAACGGCATCGCCAGGGCACACAGTGCGGCCGGCACCGATTCGGTCAGGTCGCTCCAGTCCACGTCCACCAGTTCGCGCAGCATCAGGCCGGCCACGAACAGCAGCGCTGGTGCGGTGGCATAGCCGGGCACCATCGCCGCCAGCGGCGAGAACAGCAGTGCGGCCAGGAACAGTGCCGACACCACCAGTGCAGTCAGGCCGGTGCGGCCGCCCACCTGCACGCCCGAGGCGCTTTCAGCGAACGCGGTAGTGCTGCTGGTGCCCAGCAGCGAACCGGCCACGATCGCCGTGCTGTCGGCCAGCAGCGCGCGGCCGAAACGCTTCTGCGCGCCCGGCAGTTTCAGCAGTCCGGCGCGACCGACCACGCCATACAGGGTGCCGGTGGCATCGAACACTTCCACCAGCACGAACACCAGCACCACCTGCAGCAACACGGCGATCGGCGCGCCACCGTTGTGGTGCAGCAGGCCCGGCAGGTCCAGCTGCAGGAAGGTCGGCGCCAGGCTCGGCGGCAGCGAGACCAGGCCCTGGTACTGCACGTCGCCCAATGCCCAGCCCGCGCCGGTCACCGCCAGGATCCCGATCAGGATCGCGCCACGGATACGGCGCGCTTCCAGCACCGCGATCAGCAGGAAGCCGGCCAGTGCCAGCAGCGGCGGCGCCGTATTCAACGGGCCCAGCGCCACCAGCGTGTCTTCATTGCCGACGATCACGCCGGACTTCTGCAGCGCGATGATCGCCAGGAACAGGCCGATGCCGGCCACGATCGCCGAGCGCAGCGACGAAGGAATGCCCGACACCAGCCACGCCCGCACACCGGTCAGCGACAGCACCAGGAACACCAGGCCGGAGATGAATACCGCGCCCAGTGCCTGCTGCCACGGCAGGCCGGCGGCGCCGACCACGGTGAAGGCGAAGAACGCGTTCAGGCCCATGCCCGGTGCCATCCCGACCGGGAAGTTGGCCGCCAGTGCCATCACCGCCGAACCCAGCGCCGCGGCCAGGCAGGTGGCCACGAACACCGCACCCGCGTCCATGCCGGTGGTGCCAAGGATCTCGGGGTTCACGAAGACGATGTAGGACATCGTCAGGAAGGTGGTGACACCGGCCAGCAGCTCGGTGCGCACGGTGGTGCCGTGCTGCTGCAGCTGGAACAGGCGCTCGAACAGGGACATGGGGCTTCTCGCGACAATAAGGTGTCACGACCAACGGTCGTGACCTACCCGAATGCAGAACGGCCGCGCAGAGCGCGGCCGTTCTTCCTTTCTTACTTCAGCGCCTTGAAGCGCAGGCGCTTCGGCGCGGCATCGTCGCCCATGCGACGCTTCTTGTCTTCCTCGTACTCGCGGTAGTTGCCCTGGAAGAACTCCACGTGCGAGTCGCCTTCGAAAGCGATGATGTGCGTGGCGATGCGGTCCAGGAACCAGCGGTCGTGCGAGATCACGAAGGTGTTGCCCGGGAACTCCAGCAGCGCGTCTTCCAGCGCACGCAGGGTTTCGATGTCCAGGTCGTTGGACGGTTCGTCGAGCAGCAGCACGTTGCCGCCCTGCAGCAGGGTCTTGGCCATGTGCAGGCGGCCACGCTCACCACCGGACAGCGAGCCGACCATCTTCTGCTGGTCCTGGCCCTTGAAGTTGAAGCGGCCGATGTAGGCGCGCGACTGGATCTCGATGCCGTTGATGTTGAGGATGTCCAGGCCACCGGCGATTTCCTGGAAGACGTTGTGGTTGCCTTCCAGCTTGTCGCGGCTCTGGTCCACGTAGGACAGCTGCACGGTCGGGCCGATCACGATCTCGCCCGAATCCGGCTTCTCCTGGCCGGTGATCATCTTGAACAGCGTCGACTTGCCGGCGCCGTTCGGGCCGATGATGCCGACGATCGCGCCCGGCGGAATCAGCATCGACAGGTTGTCGATCAGCAGGCGGTCGCCGAACTTCTTGGAGACGTTCTTGAACTCCATCACCATGTTGCCCAGGCGCTCGCCCGGCGGGATGAAGATTTCGTTGGTCTCGTTGCGCTTCTGGTAATCCTGCGACTGCAGCTCTTCCAGGCGGGCCAGACGGGCCTTGCCCTTGGAGCGGCCGCCCTTGGCGTTCTGGCGCGACCACTCCAGTTCCTTCTGGATCGCCTTCTGGCGGGCCTTTTCCTGGTTCTCTTCCTGCTTCAGGCGCTCATCCTTCTGCACCAGCCATTCGGTGTAGTTGCCCTTCCACGGAATGCCGCGGCCGCGGTCCAGTTCCAGGATCCACTCGGCGGCGTTGTCCAGGAAGTAGCGATCGTGGGTGACGGCCACCACGGTGCCGGTATAGCGCGCCAGGAACTGTTCCAGCCATTCCACCGACTCGGCGTCGAGGTGGTTGGTCGGTTCGTCGAGCAGCAGCATGTCCGGCTTCTGCAGCAGCAGGCGGCACAGTGCGACGCGGCGCTTTTCACCGCCGGACAGGTTGGCGATCTTGGCATCCCACGGCGGCAGGCGCAGCGCATCGGCAGCCACGTCCAGCTGGTTTTCCAGGGTGTGCGCGTCGCCAGCGGCCAGGATCGCCTCCAGGCGCTCCTGTTCCTTGGCCAGCGCGTCGAAGTCGGCGCCTTCCTCGGCGTAGGCGGCGTACACCGCCTCCAGCGCGGCCTGGGCCTGCAGCACTTCGCCCACGCCTTCCTCGACCGACTCGCGCACGGTCTTGTTCGGGTCCAGTTCCGGTTCCTGCGCCAGGTAACCGACCTTGATGCCGGGCTGCGGGCGGGCTTCACCCTCGAAATCGGTGTCCACGCCGGCCATGATCTTCAGCACGGTGGACTTGCCGGCGCCGTTCAGGCCCAGCAGGCCGATCTTCGCGCCCGGGAAGAAGGACAGGGAAATGTCCTTGATGATCTGCCGCTTGGGCGGGACCACCTTGGACACGCGGTTCATGGTGTAGATGTATTGCGAGGACATGCGGTCTCCGTAGGCGCGGCCCTGCGCCCGACCCGTCACGGGAACATCCCGTTGCGGCAGCGGGCACAGACTGGAATGGAATACCGCCAATTATAGCCGGAACCGGTTCCGGCCCGCGCCCGGCCGGAGCCGCGCAGGCTGGCCGTGGCCTGAATACTCCGTCACAGTCCTGCAGCGGGAAGCGTTTCCAGCCGGAAACGGTTCAGATCGGTTGCGCAATATGGGCTCACCACCCACCCAAGCAGAGGTCTGACATGCGCATCAATCGAGTAATGGCCGGCGCCGTGGCCTCTGTGCTGGCGCTGGGCGCCGTGACCCCGGCCTTCGCCGACAACGACCATCGCCGCGACCACGACCGCCGCGAGTGGCGCGAGGATCGCCGTGAGTGGCGCCAGGACCGCCGCGACTGGGAGCGCGACCGCCGCGAGTCCCGGCGCGACTGGGAACGCGACCGCCGCGACTGGCACCGTGACCATGATCGCTACTACCGCCCGGCACCGCCGCGCGTGGTCTATCGCCCGGCCTATGGCCCGGGCTATGGCTGGAAGGTCGGCCACCGCTACCGCGACTACTACCGCGGCCCGGTCTACGTGGTGAACGACTACCCGCGCTACAACCTGCGCCGCCCGCCGTACGGCCATCAGTGGATCCGGGATGATCGCGGCAACATGCTGCTGGTGGCCATCGCCACCGGTGTGATCGCCCAGTACGTGCTCAGTCGCTGAGGATCGCGGCCGGGGTCGGATCCCTTTCCAACGGAAAGGGCTCTGACCCCACAACTATCGATCGAAACCATACGGGGCCGGATTCCTTCGGGGATGCCGGCCCCGTCCGTTTCGGCCCCAGCGGGCCAGTGCGGAGCTACAATCGAGGGCTGAGCCGTACCCCTTTTCCCTGCCTGCTGGAGTACCCGATGTTCCCGCGTGACGTCCGCATCGAATCCTACGATCCCGAACTGGCCAAGGCCATCGCCGCTGAGACCCAGCGCCAGGAAGACCACGTCGAGCTGATCGCCAGCGAGAACTACACCAGCCCGGCGGTGATGGAAGCGCAGGGCAGCCAGCTGACCAACAAGTACGCCGAAGGCTACCCGGGCAAGCGCTACTACGGTGGCTGCGAATACGTGGACATCGCCGAGCAGCTGGCGATCGACCGCCTGAAGCAGCTGTTCGATGCGGACTATGCCAACGTGCAGCCGCACAGCGGTTCGCAGGCCAACCAGGCCGTGTACTTCGCCCTGCTGCAGCCGGGTGACACCATCCTCGGCATGAGCCTGGCCCACGGCGGCCACCTCACCCACGGCGCCAAGGTCAATGCCTCGGGCAAGCTGTTCAACGCCGTGCAGTACGGCGTCAACGACCAGGGCCTGATCGACTATGACGAAGTCGAGCGCCTGGCCCTGGAGCACAAGCCGAAGATGGTCGTGGCCGGCTTCTCGGCCTACTCGCAGGTGATCGACTGGGCGCGCTTCCGCGCCATCGCCGACAAGGTCGGCGCCTACCTGTTCGTCGACATGGCCCACGTCGCCGGCCTGGTCGCCGCAGGCGTCTACCCGAGCCCCCTGGAACACGCCCACGTGGTCACCTCGACCACCCACAAGACCCTGCGCGGCCCGCGCGGCGGCATCATCATCGCCAAGGGCGCCGACGAAGACCTGGTCAAGAAGCTGCAGTCGATCGTGTTCCCGGGCATCCAGGGCGGTCCGCTGATGCACGTCATCGCCGGCAAGGCCGTGGCCTTCAAGGAAGCGCTGGAGCCGGGCTTCAAGGCCTACCAGCAGCAGGTGGTGAAGAACGCCCAGGCGATGGCCAATACGCTGATCGCGCGTGGCTACAAGATCGTCTCCGGCGGCACCCAGAACCACCTGATGCTGGTGGACATGATCGGCAAGGACGTGTCCGGCAAGGACGCGGAAGCCGCGCTGGGCAAGGCCCACATCACCGTCAACAAGAACTCGGTGCCGAACGACCCGCGTTCGCCGTTCGTGACCTCGGGCCTGCGCCTGGGTACGCCGGCGGTGACCACCCGTGGCTACGTCGAACAGGACTGCGTGGATCTGGCCAACTGGATCGCCGACGTGCTCGACGCACCGAACGATGACGCGGTCATCGCCCGCGTGCGCGACGCCGTCAGCGCGCAGTGCCGCAAGTACCCGGTCTACGGCTGATCGGAGAGTGGGGGCAGAGCCCTTTCCTGGCGGAAAGGGATCCGACCCCGCCTTCCGGATCGACGCAGGGGTCGGATCCCTTCCCGCAGGGAAGGGCTCTGACCCCGTCATCAGGAATCCCGCGCATGGATGAGCGCCGCCTCAAGTACCTGTACATCGCACTGGCGGTGCTGTTCGGCCTGCCCAGCCTGTTCTTCGGCGGTGCCGGCGCCTGCATCGCCGTGGTCATGGGCGTGATCGGGCTGGTCTCGCTGGACGCGGACAAACTGTGGTTTGCCGCCGGCATGTTCGCGTGGGGATCGTGCGCGATCGCCGGCCTCGTGGCCTGGGTCGCACTCAGCATCGTCTGGCTGCGCGATGGCGCACGCGGGCTGCACATGGCATCACGCCGCTGGTGGCTGCTGCTGGGCCTGGGCGTGCTGGCGGGCCTGCCCCTGCTGGCGATGGCGCTGTACTACTTCGCCGAGCTGGGTCCGTCCGTGCTCAGCGGGCTGTTCGCCGGGCCGTCCCTGCTGGTGCCCACCGGTATGTTGATCCTCCTGCGGCTGCTTGCCGACGCCATGGGCGAGCCATCCGGCCCGGCACGGTCAAAGGAGTAGGCCCGCGTGGATGAGCGCCACCTCAAGTACCTGTACACCGCGCTGGCGGTGCTGTTTGGCCTGCCCAGCCTGGTGATGGGCGGCGCGGCGGCGACGATGCTGCTGCTGATGGGGCTGGGCCAGTTCGGTCATGGCACGCTGGCCTCGGTGACGGTGATGCCGCTGTGGGGCCTGGCCGGCATTGCCGGTTGCCTGGCCTGGTTGTGGCTCAGCGCGGGTTTTCTGCTGCAGGGGCGTGCCGGGCTGCACGTGCACCGCCTCTGGTGGTGGATGCTGCTGGCGGGCGGTCTCGCCGCCTTGCTCCCGCTGGGGCTGGCGCTGTGGTGGGGCATCGCCGTGCATGCCGAAGGCATCGGCTTGTTGCTGTTGGGCCCGTCGATGCTGGTGCCGGCCGCGATGCTGGTGTGGATCAAACGCCGCGCATGACGTGGCCCATGGAAGAAGATCGAACGCATGGATGAGCGTCTGCACAAACGCTGGATGGCGATCGCCGGCCTGCTGGTGGGCCTGCCCACCGTGGCGGCAGGCGGCACGGGTGCCGTGCTGGGGCTGATGGTCGTATGGGACGGCAAGTACCTGACGGGCGACGAGCACACGTGGTTGCTGCTGTGGTCGTCGGCTGGAATCATCGGCCTGCTGTCGTGGTTGTGGCTGAGCGGCCTGTTCCTGTGGCGCGGTGTTGCCGGCCTGCGCCAATCACCGGTTGTCGCCTGGGTCGGCCTTGCGCTGGGGGTGCTGGCCGCGTTGGCCGTGGTCGCCGCCGCGTTGTACTTCACCTTCAAGCATGGGGAAATCTCGACCCTGGCCTTCCTTGGGTTCGGCCCGCCGCTGCTGGTGATGGCCGGGCACCTGGCGTGGCTGCGCTGGGCACGCGCGGCCCCGGTGCCGTCGGCACCTGGTTGAACGTCTGGTCCTGCTGACCTCACTGGACGCTCTGGTTGGCCGAAATGCAGGTACTTCCGCGCAGACAGCATTTGCCGCTGCGCCCTTTCTCAGGTACCTTTGCGACGCTGCCATGACCGTGGCAATAGGTACTTTCCTGAGCCAGGCGTTCCATGCACTGCCCCTTCTGCCAACATGCCGATACCCGGGTCATCGACTCGCGCGTCTCTGAAGACGGCGCGACGATCCGTCGTCGGCGTGAATGTGAAGCCTGCGGCGAGCGCTTCAGCACCCTGGAAACGGTCGAACTGAAGCTGCCGGCCATCGTCAAGAGCGATGGCACCCGCGAGGCGTTCGACCAGCGCAAGGTCCGCGCTGGCTTCGACCGCGCGCTGCAGAAGCGTGCAGTGGCCGAAGACAAGATCGAAGCAGCGGTGCGTGCGGTGGTTCACCAGCTGCGCATCAGCGGCGAGCGCGAAGTGCCCTCGATCAAGGTCGGCGAGTTCGTGATGAACGAACTGCGCAAGCTCGATCATGTCGGCTACGTGCGCTTCGCTTCGGTCTACCGCAGCTTCGAGGACGTGGCCGATTTCCGCGAGGAGATCGAGAAGCTCGAGCGCGACCTGCCGTCCAGTACCGAACAGCTGCAGCTGCTGGGCGATGTGATCGCCCTGACCAAGAAGAAGAAGGGCTGACTGCCTCTGCCTTGGGGGTGCCAACCTTGGTGGGCACCGGTGGCCGCATTCACTGGTGGGTGCCAACCGTTGGTTGGCACTGACGGCATGGATCAACACCGGCGGCGTTACCATGGCTGCATGACCACTTCGTTCTCCGTCCTCGACCACCTGCACATGACCAACGCGCTGCGCCTGGCCGAGCGCGCTGCCTATACCACCCGCCCCAACCCGATGGTCGGCTGCGTGATCGCCCATGGCGAACGCGTGGTCGGGCAGGGCTGGCACCAGCGCGCCGGTGGCCCGCATGCGGAAGTGTTCGCCCTGCGCGAGGCCGGCACCGAAGCACGCGGTGCCACCGCCTACGTCACCCTGGAACCCTGCGCCCACTACGGGCGCACGCCACCGTGTGCGCTGGCCTTGATCGAAGCCGGCGTGTCGCGCGTGGTCGCGGCGATGCGTGATCCATTCCCGAAGGTCGATGGCGGTGGGTTCGATCTGCTGCGCAATGCCGGCATCGACGTCGCCGAAGGGCTGATGGCGGTGCAGGCGCGCGAGCTCAACAAGGGCTTCCTGTCGCGCGTGGAGCGCAATCGGCCGTGGTTGCGGGTGAAGCTGGCCGCCAGCCTGGATGGCCGTACCGCGATGGCCGATGGCAGTTCCAAGTGGATCACCGGGCCGGCCGCGCGCGAGGACGTGCAGCACTGGCGCGCGCGCGCCGGTGCGATCCTGACCGGCGCCGACACGGTGCTGGCCGACGACCCGATGCTGACCGTGCGCCTGGCCGATACCGAAGTGATGGCACCACTGCGTGTGGTGCTGGATTCGCGCCTGCGCTCGCTCGAATGCAGCCGCGTGCGCGAGGGCGGGGCACCGACGCTGTACCTGCACGCTGCGGCGGTGAGCGCACCGGACGCGGCCGACGCCGAATTCGCCAGCGTGCCCAGCGCAGAAGGGCGGTTGGACTTGGGCGCGGTGCTGGCGCTGCTGGCCGAGCGTGGTATCAACGAGGTGCATACCGAAGCCGGCGCGACGCTGTCCGGTGCGCTGCTACGCGCTGGCTGGGTCGATGAGCTTCTGCTCTATCAGGCGCCCACGCTGCTGGGCGACAACGGCCGCCCGCTGCTGGCTGGCCTCGGCATCGATGCCATGGACCAGCAGCGTCGCCTGCGCGTGGTTGACCAGCGCCAGGTCGGCGAGGACAACAGGCTGCTGCTGCGCCCATGAAGGAATGACGCAGGGCAGGGGGCTACGCCCATGGCGTCAGGCCGCTTCGTCGTCTTCTTCGCCAACGGGGCATTGGCCTTTCCATTGCTGCTTCCACAGCACATGCAGGTCGCGGCAGTACGCGCCGAGCGCCTCGCCCGGCAGTTGCCTCGCCTTGAACCGCAACTGGCGACGCGTAAAACCGTCGTCGTACTCATCCGGCAGTACCAGCACGGCACACTGGTCGTGGTACATCAGGAAGTCGCGGCAGTGATCATCCTCACTCATCCACGCATCCAGGTGCCTGTCGCTCAGCTGCGTTGACTCGAAGGCGACCGAGGGTTGGACGACGATGATCTTCGTGGCTTTGAACCTGGACGCTTCGGCCTGCCAGCACACCATCAGCGCCAGCAACATGAGCGCGGTCGACGTCATACGGTGTTTCATGCGGTTGCCCTGGTGGAAGAGGGCAACAGCATTGACCATGCAGGCCGCGCAGGGCCATGCAAGGGTTCTGAAAATGCAGTTGCCCTTGCCGTCGGCAACGCTGGGCAGCGCGTAGGCTCGGCGTTACATCGCACTTACGCGCATTCGTCGGTCCACATCATCTCGGCGATCGGGCGCAGTGCCTTGCATTCCTGCGTCATGTCTTCGGCTGACTTCACCTTGGCCTTGGCCTTCAGTTCCTCGGTCATGGCATCCACGCCACTGATCTGGTCCGGCGCGATCTTCGCCACGCAGGCGCGGTGCTGCTGCAACAGCAGGTCACAGCCGGGTACGCCGGTCACCTTCGGTGCGCTGGCCGCCTGCGCGTCCTGCATCCAGTCCTCGAACGGTGCCAGCGCGCCGGTCACGGTACCCACCAGATCGTCGAAGTTGCCGCTGTACCAGTAGCCGTTGTCCTTGGCCGGGTACAGGGTGAAGGTGCCGCTGACCGGCACGCGCGCACCGCTCTGCAGCGCCTGGGTGTAGGCGTCGGTGAACTGCCTGCGCGCGGCCGGGCTGGCGTCGGCTGCAAGGCTGGCGGCGAACAGCGGGCGCACCTTGCCGAGGTCGGGCACCTGGCAGCTGAAAGTGATGCGCGCCAGCTTCTGGTCTTCCACGTACTCGTTGTCTTCAATCACGCTCTTGCTGGCGCGGCACTTCGAATCACGCAGGGCCTTGGCATACAGCGCTTCGCTGGCGGCCGCGTCGGCCTTTGCGCCGGTGCTGGCAAGCACGACCTGCCACGGTTCTGCCAGCGCCTTGGCCAGCGCACCCGGGTTCGGGGTCACCGCGTCCTGGCCTTCGAACGCCGGCTTCAGCGCATCGTTGAGCGCGCGGGTCGCCGCGGCGTCATCTTCCAGCAGCACGCGTGCGTACAGGTCGAAAGCCTGTTCGGGCGTCAGCGTGGCCGGGGCGGCGCCGGCCAGCAGCGGGGCCGCCAGCAGGGCGCTGGCCAGCAGGGTACGCAAGGGAGTCTTCATGACGGTGTTTCCTGTTCCAGAGGCGCGCAAGCGTAGCGCATCTTTGCGCAGGCCCGATGGTGCCCTGTGGCCGCCTGCCGGCGCGCGCGGGCCCAAAAAAACGGGCCCCTTGCGGGGCCCGTTCGATCGCACGACGAGGAGCGATCGGTAAATCAGAAGCTGGCGCGGACGCCGACCGAGTACTGGGTGACGTCGCGGTAGCCGGCGATCTCGCCCACTACACCCCAGGTCTTGGTGAAGTTGACCTGGCCGCCAACGGTGCCGACCCAGGTGCCCTTGTAGTTGTTGCCGCCATCCATGTAACCGGCCTTGGCCCAGGCTTCGGTCATGCGCGACGGCTTGCCGCGGATACCCATGGTGACGCGGCCCAGGTTGGTGTGGTCCTTGCCGTGGTAACGCACGCCGTCGTAGCGCAGGGTCGATTCGGCGTTCTGGCGCACCCAGGCGGCATCGGCGGTGAAGTCCAGGCGGTCGGTCCACGGCATGTGGTAGCCGATACCCAGCTCCGGCTGGTTCAGTTCCAGCTTCAGCGAGTCTTCGCCGTAGTGGCGGGTCTTGCTGGTGCGCGACCAGCCACCGAACACGTAGACCTGCTCGGCCAGCGCGACCGAGCCGCGCAGGTAGCCACCGTCGACCTTCGGGTCGTCCAGCACGTTGTCGTCAACCTGGACCTGGGTCCAGCCACCTTCCACGTAGGTGTAGCTCAGGGCGTCGGCCGAAGCCGAGAACGGAGCAGCGGCCAGCAGGGCGGCCACGATCAGGATCTTGCGCATGGGAATTCCTGTGAATTTCAGTCCATTGGCGGGCCTGCCCTCGCGGCTGCCCGTGGCGACCTCATGTCGTCCGCTGCGGATTTTAATGAAAGTTTTACAAAATGCGAGAGACGGCCGTCACAGGCTGGAGCCGGCCTGGATCGGGGTCAGATCCGTTTTCGTCGGAAAACGGCTCTGACCCGTAGCGATTTCGAGAGGGCCGGGGCCAGAGCCCTTGCCTGCGGAAAGGGATCAGAACCCGGTCATCCCCACCCCGTTCAGCACGGGCTGGTACACTAGCCACGCCGGTTCGCCGGTACACAAACGTCTTCAGGGCGGGGCGCAATTCCCCACCGGCGGTAGGTGCGCAAGCACGAGCCCGCGAGCGCCCCGGCCCACGGCCGGGGGTCAGCAGATCCGGTCCAATGCCGGAGCCGACGGTCATAGTCCGGATGAAAGAAGACGGTGCCACAGGGCCTTCGCGGCCCTGCGCCCGCCTGTTTGCCTTGCGGCGTTTTTCGCTCACTTTTCGCGGAGAACGTTACTTGTTTACTGGAATCATCGAAGGCGTCGGCCGTCTGGCCGCACGCGAATCCATCGGCGGCGATGTCCGCTTCACCTTCAACGTCGGGAATCTGCCGTTCGACAACGTGCAGATGGGCGAGAGCATTGCCATCAACGGTGTCTGCCTCACCGTCATCGCGTTCGACGCCAGCAGCTTCCAGGCCGATGCCTCCACCGAGACCCTGGGCCTGACCACGCTGGGCCAGCTGGGCGAGGGCGCGGTCATCAACCTGGAGCGCGCCATGCGCCCGACCGACCGCCTCGGCGGCCATCTGGTCAGCGGCCACGTCGACGGCCTCGGCCAGGTGCTGTCCATCCATGAAGACGCGCGCGCCCAGCGCTGGCGTTTCGCCGCGCCGGCCTCGCTGCGCCGCTATATCGCCAAGAAGGGCTCGATCTGCGTGGACGGCGTCAGCCTCACCGTCAACGAAGTGGACGACGAAGGCTTCGAAGTCGCCCTGATCCCGCACACCGTGGCCAACACCGCCTTCTCCGCCACCGGCGTGGGCAGCGCGGTCAATCTGGAAATCGATCTGGTGGCCCGTTACGTCGAGCGATTGATGGGTGTGCCGAGCAACGGTCAGCACCCACAGGGAGACGCAGCATGAACTTCGCCCCGATTCCGGAAATCCTGGAAGACATCCGTCTGGGCCGCATGGTGGTCATCGTCGATGACGAAGACCGCGAGAACGAAGGCGACCTGATCATGGCCGCCGAGCTGGTCAAGCCGTCGGACATCAACTTCATGGTCACCCACGGCCGCGGCCTGGTGTGCCTGCCGCTGACCCGCAGCCGCGCCGCCGACCTCGGCCTGGCGCCGATGGTGCAGGCCAATACCGCCCAGTTCCAGACCAACTTCACGGTCAGCATCGAGGCCGCCGAGGGCGTCACCACCGGCATTTCGGCGCATGACCGCGCGCATACCATCCGCACCGCGGTAAAGCCCAATGCCAAGCCGTCGGACCTGCACCAGCCGGGCCACATCTTCCCGCTGATCGCCCAGCCGGGCGGCGTGCTGACCCGCGCCGGCCACACCGAAGCCGGCGTCGACCTGGCCATGCTCGCCGGGCTGGAACCGGCCGGCGTGCTGGTGGAGATCCTGAACCCGGATGGCAGCATGGCGCGCCGCCCGGAGCTGGAAGTGTTCGCCCGCGAGCACGGCCTGAAGATGGGCTCCATTGCCGATCTGATCGCCTACCGCCTGGCCACCGAAAAGACCGTCGAGCGCGTGGACGAGCGCGAGATCGACACCGAATTCGGTCCGTTCAAGCTGGTGACCTACCGCGACCGCATCGCCCACGACCTGCACTTCGCGCTGGTTCGTGGCACGCCGGATGCGGACACCCCGACCCTGGTGCGCGTGCAGGTGGAAAACCCGCTGGCCGACCTGCTGCACTGGCGCCGCGACGACTTCGGCGTGGCGGCCACCGATGCCCTGCGCGCGATCGATGCCGAGGGCGCCGGCGTGATGGTGGTGCTGTCGGCCCCGCGCGACGGTGAAGCCCTGCTGGCCCGCCTGCGCCAGCAGCCGGCGCCGGTGGTGCCGGGCAAGGACAAGGATGTGGGCCAGTGGCGCCGCAACGGTGCCGGCGCACAGATCCTGTCTGACCTGGGCCTGGGCAAGCTGCGGGTGCTGGGCACCCCGCGCCGCCAGGTTGGCCTGGCCGGTTACGGCCTGGAAGTGGTGGAGACGGTCACCCTGTAATGGGGGATTGCAGGCCAGCCGCCGGCACTACCGGTGGGTGCCGGCCCCATGCCACCGGTGGGTGCCGACCGGTGGTCGGCACACCCTGCGGGCCCCCGCCAGCCACGGCCGGGGCCCATCCACGCTAGAATTACCCCCTTATCGAGTCCCCAAGCCGCATATGAGCCACTACGAAGGCGATCTTCGCACTCCCGAGTCGGCGCGCTTCGCCATCCTGGCCAGCCGCTGGAACGCCCGCATCACCGACGCGCTGGTCGCAGGCGCGCGCCTGAGCCTGGCCGGCAACGGCATCACCGAAGCCAACATCGACGTGATCCGCGTGCCGGGTGCCTGGGAACTGCCGCTGGTGGCCGCGCGCCTGGCCGCCGCCCATGAACACGCCGCCATCCTCACCCTGGGCTGCGTGATCCGTGGCGACACCCGCCACTACGAACACGTGGCCGACCGCTGCGCCGAAGGCCTGATGCGCGTGCAGCTGGATTTCGGCGTGCCGGTGCTGAACGGCGTGCTGGCGGTGGAACGCGTTGAAGACGCCGAGGCGCGCGCAGGCGGCAGCCACGGCAACAAGGGCGAGGAAGTCGCACTCGCCGCACTGGAAATGGTCAATCTGCTGGAGCAACTGCCATGAACAAGAACACCCAGGGCAAGCCCTCCGGTAAACCCGTCCGCCGCGATGGCGTCGATCCGGTGCTGCGCTCGCGCGCCCGCCGTCGTGCCGTGCAGGCCATCTACGCCTGGCAGATCTCCGGCGGCAACGCACAGTCGCTGATCGCCCAGTTCGCCCACGAGCAGGCCCGTGAAATCGCTGACCTGGCGTACTTCGAGGCGCTGCTGCACGGCGTGCTCGACAACCGTCGTGACATCGATGAAGCGCTCGGCCCGTACCTGGACCGTGGCATCGAGGAAGTGGACGCGATCGAACGCGCGGTGCTGCGCCTGGCCGCCTACGAGCTGCGCTACCGCCTGGACGTGCCGTACCGCGTGGTGATCAACGAAGCGATCGAATCGGCCAAGCGCTTCGGTTCCGAACACGGCCACACCTACGTCAACGGCGTGCTGGATCGTGCCGCCGTGGAATGGCGCAAGGTCGAATCGGGTCACTGACCCGATTTCTGTAGAGCCGAGCCATGCTCGGCTCACCGTGCAGCGCACGGTTGCGTTCGGCAATGCGGCGCGTGATCGAACTGCAGCCGAGCATGGCTCGGCTCTACAAAAAAGCAGAACGCCCCATGTCCCTGGCCGAATTCGCCCTCATCGACCGCATCCGCGCCCGCACCCTCGAGCGCGACGACATCCTGCTCGGCATCGGTGACGACGCCGCGCTGCTGCAGCCGCGTGCCAACGAGCAACTGGTGGTCACCGCCGATACGCTCAACAGCGGCGTGCACTTCCCGGTTGAGACGCCTGCCTTCGACATCGGCTGGAAGACCCTGGCGGTCAACCTGTCGGACCTGGCCGCGATGGGCGCGCGCCCGGCGTGGTGCACGCTGGCACTGTCCCTGCCGGAAGCGTCTGAAGATTGGATCGAGGCCTTTGCCGATGGCTTCTTCGCCCTGGCCGACCAGCACGACATCGCGCTGATCGGTGGCGACACCACGCGTGGTCCGCTGTCGCTGTCGGTGACCGCGATGGGCCAGGTCGGGCGTGGCCAGGCCCTGCGGCGCGACCGCGCGCAGGTGGGTGATGATGTCTGGGTGAGTGGCACGCTGGGCGATGCCGCCGGCGCGCTGCGCCTGTGGCAACAAGGTGCGTTGAGCATCGCCACCGCCACGCTGCTGGCCGACTACGAAAGCCTGCGCCTGCGCCTGCTGCGGCCGACGCCGCGCGTGACCCTGGGCCTGCGCCTGCGGGCCTTCGCGCACGCGGCGGTGGATGTGTCCGACGGCCTGCTGGCCGACCTCGGTCATATCGCCACGCGCAGCAACGTGGCCGCGCATGTGGATGCCGATTCGCTGCCGATCTCGCACGCGCTGCGTGAGCTGCTCGGCCGCGACGCTGCGCGCGACTGCGCACTGCGCGGGGGCGACGACTACGAACTGTGTTTCACCGCGGCTGCCGACCAGCGCGACGCGCTGCACTACCTGGCCGAATCGCTGGACGTGCCGCTTACCCGTATTGGTCGTATCGCCGAAGGGCAGGGCGTACACGTGGATGGCGAAGCCGCCGACGGCGGATACCAGCACTTCGCGTAGCCGCAGCGGTACCGCCCTGCTGGGTGCCAAGCTTCGGGGTGGGGTCAGATCGGTGTTGCTCTGGCAGGTGCCAACCTTGGTTGGCACGGATGTGTCAGCCGCCCTTGCCAACAGCATGTCGACCAAGGTCGACACCTACCCAGGCGGGAACACCTCGGTGTTGCTCTGGTAGGTGCCAACCTTGGTTGGCACGAATGCGTCAGCCGCCCGTGCCAACAGCGTGTCGACCAAGGTCGACACCCACCAACGCGGGCGGGTTACACGTGCGGAACCGCTGTATCGAAGCGGTTGTTGCCCGGCGTGCCGGGTAGCAGCAGGAACACCAGCACCACCAGGCCCACAATCGGCACCAGCATCAGCAGGTACCACCAGCCGGAACGGTCGGTGTCATGCAGGCGGCGCACGGTCACTGCAATCATCGGCACGATGATCGCCAGCCACACCAACGCGCCCACGCCCGTCGATATCAGTGCCAGCGTGCTTGAACCGGTGTAGCCAGCAATGAAGCCCAGCGCATTCGACGGTATCAACAAGATCACGACGAATAACTGGAACCACCAGAACTCACCGCGGCTGGCGCGCCCGCTGAACTGGGCATAGCGGGTAAGCGGAATCATCATCTTGTGCATCCGGGCACTCCCTGAAAGAAGTGCGCACTATTGGTGCTCCTGTGATGATGAGCCATCGGAATCGTTGGAATTGCACGCAGCGTGCAACTGAACTGAGCGCTACCCCGCACTTCTCCTTGTTGGGTGCTTACGCTGCTCGCAACTGCACATCCACATACTCGGCCAGCCCACGGCAGGCCAGCAGCAGCCCTTCGCGCGCGCCGTCACCCATCTGCTGGTCGATATCCCCGTCCACGCGGACGCGTTCAGTGGCGTGCAGCAGTTCCAGCAGGAAACTCAGCCCCGCATTGGCGCGGTCGATGCGCGCCAATGCCAGGCGCTGGCCGGGTGTACGGTTGCTACCGGGCCACGGTTGGCCGTCGGCGGCATCGCCCTGGCGGATGTACTGAAGGCAGGCCTGCAGGGTGATGGCGCCAGGGCTGTTACCGGTCTGCAGCGCAACGAAGGTGTCTTCCAGCGTGCGGGCCAGGTCATCGGGCAGGCGCGTGGCGGCCTCGCCCAGGGTGGCGAACAGGTGCGGGTAAGGGGAAGCGGTCATGGCGGCGTCCTTGTGCAAGCGGCAAGGGGCCACCCTGCTTAACAGCGAGGGTGGCGGACGGTGCGTGGTTCCAATACCGGTGGCTAACGTCGTCAAACGCCGGCGGGCACGAGGCCCCCACGCACCGCCCGCCATAGGTGCGCGGACAGAATGCCTGCCGACGCCACCCAACAAGGAAAGGGCGACGCCGGCAGGCAAGCGTAAACGACATTAACCGAACGGGATTGGAAGCCCGTGCCACCCGTTGTCGGTGGCGCTACATGATTTGCATGAAGCGCCAGTGCCGCCAATGAGAATTGTTGGAAAGTTCGAAAGCGTTGCAATCGTGCGGCGCACGCCACAGCGTGGCAATCGCGACATTCGTGTAGAGCCGAGCCGACGCTCGGCTCATCACAATCTCATCGAGAAGCAGCCGAGCATGGCTCGGCTCTACAGAAAGCAGAACGCGCTTCTACCTCACCACTTGTACGACATGCTCAGGTTCGCCGTCGCCTCGCGGTAACCATGGTCACCGCGCATCACGCCGAAGCCACCCCACGCACTCAGCCCGGAACGGAAGTCCACGCGCGCACCGGCATTCAACTCGTAGCGGTTGCGCGGCACGCTGGCCTTCAGCGCTTCATCATCGAACGCCATGCCGTTGCTGGCGCCATCGCGGTACCAGTTGGCCACCACATACGGGCTGACCGACGCGCCGGCGGCACTGCGGCCTTCGCCCTGAAGGCGCAGGCCCACGCGGCCGGACAGACCGCTGTCGCCCAGGCTGCGCACCACCGTGCCGTTGGCTTCCTCGTGGCGATCGGTGTTGGCGTCGGTGTAGACCAGCTGCAGTTCCGGCTGCAGGCTCAGCGCGGTGCTGCCGATCTGGCCGATGCCGAAGCGGTAGCCGGCTTCCAGCGAGCTCTGCCAGATGTCCGAGTCGTAGCGTTCCTCGGCCAGGCCTTCGCCCTGCACGCGGTTGCGGAAGTGGCCGCGCTGCACGCTGGCATCCACATACAGTGCATCGTTGCTCCAATTGCCGTACACGCCCAGCGCGCCGCCGTTGAGCTTGCCGCGTGCGCTGTAGCCGGTCAGCTGTGAACGTGAAGTGGCGTCGGACTTGGCCAGCGTACCCATCACGCCCACGCGGCCCTGGCCGTTGTCGAACACGCCGATGTCCGCACCCAGCTGCAGGCGCGAGCGGTCCACGCGCAGGTCCAGCTGGTCTTCCACCGCCGACAGCTTGCTCTGTGTAGCGTCCACGCGGGCCCAGCCACGCACGCCATCAATGGCGGAGGTGTTGCCGCCCTGGCGGTCGCGCCAGCCATGGCGCAGCAGCTGGTCCATCGCGAATTGGTTGGCCAGGTACGCGCCGGCTTCCGGGCGCAACACCGGCGTGGGGTCGATCGGATCGACCGGATCGACCGGATCGACCGGATCCACCGGGTCCACCGGGTCCACCGGGTCCACCGGATCGACCGGCTTACACTCCGGCAGCGTCGGGTCGATCACACACGGATCCGGCGCCCCGGCAAGTTCCGAGCGCAGGTACCAGCCGCCGTTGGTCGCGTCCTTGAACAGGAAGTACTCGTACTGCCCACCCACCGCGCGGCCCTGCAGGTCGAACTGCGCATTGGACGCACCGCCCACACGGATCAGCTCGATGCCCTTGTCGGTCTTGGCACCTGCGCCGCCGGCATTGAGCACACGCACGTTGGCCTGGCCGTTGGCGTCGCCCTTGATGATCAGCTTGTCGGTGGCCGAACTGTCGTCGCCCAGCTGGGTGTTGAACAGCAGGGTGCCACCGGCCCCGTCGAAGGTATCCACGGTGAGCGTGTTGAACGTACTGCCATTGCCCAGCGCCACCGTACCGGTGCTACCCAGCGCGAGATGACCGACAGTGCTGTCGCCGGACATCAGCCAGGTGCTGTCGCCGTCGATGCTGGCCGAGGTGACGTTGAAGAAGCGGCCGTCGATCTGTGCCTTGTTGCGCAGTTCCACGTTGATCATGCCGTTGGGGACCGTTGTCGTGTCCAGCACCACATCGCCAGCGATGCGCGAGTCATCGACAGTGAAATCGACTGTGGTGCGGCCAGCTGCGACAGCGGTCCGCCCTTTCAGTTGGATGAGAATTCCATCCCCTCCATGCAGTTGGCTGCCGTTGGCAACGGCGACATCGATGTGAGCATCACTGGCACGGCCATGGACCCAGATGGCTGCCGCGCTCTTGGCCGACAGGGTTGAACGGTCCAAATGCACCTCGAAGTTCTGTCCGTTTGCGACTGGCGAGATGACAACACCATGATTCTCGGCATCGATACGGGAGCGGTTGTGCAGCACGAGACTGCCATGGGTCATGAGTGCCCCCACGCCGTCCGAGAGAGGATTGCCACTGCTCGTGGGCAGGGCATCAACCCTGACGGTACTTGCGTCGAGCAGGATGCGCCCACTGCCAACGCTCATCCCGGAAAAACCCAGGCCTACGGACTGCCTGTCACCAAGTTGCTGGCCTGCACCGGGCGAGACCACAACGTGAGAGCCGGAAAGCGTAACCTGCGCTTGATCGTGTACTCGCAGGTTCCCCACAAAAGTACTGTCACGCGCGTCCAGCAGCGAATTTCCATCCAGCTTTACGGCATGTTCGGCGTAGTCGCCCGATGGCTTGCGCGAGACCGTCGAAGCAACCAGCGTTACGCGTGAGTCATCGGCCAGAATGGTCTGGGTCGCTCCTCCGTTCACGGTCAGCAGCGAGCCGTTCTTCAACGTCCACGCTTCGACCGGATCCCCAGCACCGACCTCCGCAGTCTGGCCATCGAGATCGCCGGCCAAAACGACCCCGGCGGGAAGGGACGCCAGCGCCAGCAACAGGCTGCGGAACAGCGGGCGCGGCGTCAGAGGATGGGATGCGGTGGCGGTGCGCTTCATGGGGGAATCCTTGTGTCGGAGAAGGGGGAGAGACGCGACACGACGCAACCGCATTCAGACGAAGTGCCGTATATCCTTCATCTCTGTGATGGTGGCGTGAAGGGTGGGCAATTGCGAAGTCATGTGTCTCTACTGGCGCCAGTCTCTGTGCGCAGCCCGGCCGAACCCATGCAAAAAGTTGTAAAGCACACTGAACACCGGTAGCGCCTTCAGCTTTCAGCCAGCACTGCGACAGCCTGTCGCAGGTGGGTTGCAAGTGATTCGATGGAGGCAGTGAACGGAGATGACGAGCATGGCGCCTCCTTTCAGGAGCAACCCCATGCACACACCCACCCCACGCCACCATGCGCTGGCCGCCGCCCTCGCCATTGCACTGCTTGCAAGCATTCCCGCCTCGGCCCAGCAGATCGTGGCCGACGGCGACGACCAGATGCCCGCCGAAGGCGATTACCACACCACTGAGCCGGTGCTGCCGGGCGACCCGTCGGGGCATGCCTTCTACGCAATCAACGGCGGCCGCATTCTTCCGACAGGGCCGGTCAACCTCTCCACCGAAGGACGCGGAGCGCACGCTGCGCACGCCGAAGGTACCGGCAGCCTGATCTCGTTGCAGGGCGCATCGGTGAGCACCACCGGCATCTCCGCAGCAGGCGCGTCAGTTGCTACGGGCGCCCGGCTGGAGGCCGCCGATGTAGTGATCGAGACACGCGGCAACAGCGCCCACGGGGTACAGGTGCAGGGGGCGGATGCCGTGCTGAGAAACGTGCAGGTCCGCAGCACTGGCGGCGATGCGCTGCGGTTGATGGGGGGCACGCTGCAGGTTCAGGGCGCTCAGTTGCAGGTGAACCGCTACGGTACTTACGGTCTGTATGCGAATGCGGGCACAGCAACGCTGGATGGGGTCCACATCGATATGGCGGGTGACGCGGGCAATGGTGTCCTGGCGACCGGCACGGCCGAGGTCGTCCTGCAGGACGCGAGCATTGGACGCGTGGGTCATTCGGGTGTGGCCGCAACGGCGCATCGCGGCGCGCGCCTGGTGATGAAGGGTGTGGACATCGACATGCGCGGTGACGCCGCCGTCGGTCTGGCGATGGGAGGCAGCGTAAACGTTTCCGACAGCCGCATCAGCGTGCAGGGCGCCCATGGTCGTGCCGTCGATCAGTCAGGTGGTGCGCTGGACGTGCAGAGCAGCGAGCTGTCCGGCAATACGGGACTGAGGCTGATGGACAATGGCAGCGTGAACCTGCGTGACAGCAGTGTCCGCAGCGAGCTGGTCGCATTGGATATCAATGGCCGAGGCAACGTCGTGACAGTGGAGCGCAGCTCGCTTGCAACGTCTGCAGGTACCGCCATCTGGATGCCGAACGATTCCACGCTGGTGCTGAGTGAGTATTCAGTGGTGGCCCAGGGAGACGGTGGGCTCGGCCTTGATGCACGAGGCGGCAGCGCGCAGCTTTTCAGTACCAACCTGCGTACATGGGGGCACTCTGCCCATGGTCTGTATGCGCAGGGCGGCGCGGGGCGGCAGCCCGGGATCGAGGCGGTCGATACCCAGGTGCTGACCGAAGGTGATGGGTCTGCTGCGGCGATTGCGCGCACCGGCGGGACCGTCACGCTGGTCGACAGCCGCTTGCAGACCGTCGGCCGATCCTCGCACGGTGTCATTGCCGGTGGTGCTGGGCAGATCGCTTTGAACAACACCCATGTACGCACCGAAGGCGAGGGCGCGTGGGCGGCGGTGATCAATGACAACGGTCGGATGCGTATCGACGGCGGCTCGCTGGTGAGCGTCCAGCATGGTGGTGTGTGGGTGCGCAGCAGCCGCGACCCGGGCCTGACCCTGGCCAACGGTGCGGTGGTATCGGGCGGCAACGGCATCGCGCTGGCGTTGGATGCGGCGGTGGCCGGGCGTTTCGATGTGGTGCTGGAGGGCCGCTCGCGGATGGACGGCGACATTGTCATTACCCCGGAAGACGAGGACGCAGGCCTGCCACCACAGTCGGACGTGCATGTGCGCCTGGCCGATGGTTCGCTCTGGCAGGGTTCGTCGGATCTGGTGCAGACGATGGCGATCGAGAACGGCAGCCAGTGGACGCTGACCGGTGATGCCACGGTGGGCGAGTTGCAGGTACTCAACAGTGGCGTGGCCTTGTCCGACGGCAGCGGCCGTTTCAATACGCTCACCGTGGACGGCGACCTGCATAGCGCAGGGGCGACGTTCCTGTTCCAGGGCACGCTGGCCGGCGATGACAGCGCGATGGACCGCGTGCACGTGCGCGGCGACACTTCCGGCGACGCGTTGATCGCGGTGAAGAACATCGGTGGCGTAGGTGCACCTACCGTGGATGGCATCGCGCTGATCGAGATCGACGGTGCATCACTGGCAAGCTACGCACTGAGCGGGCGCGCGGTAGGCGGATCGTACGAGTACTTCCTGTTCCAGGGCGGCCTGGCCGATCCTTCCGATGGCAACTGGTATCTGCGTTCGCAGTGGTTCGATATCTGCCAGGACAACCCGGCCGCACCGGGGTGCGTGGTCGATCCGGGCCCGGATCCGGATCCAACCGATCCCACTGATCCGACTGATCCGACTGATCCGACTGATCCGGGCAATCCGGGCGATCCGATCCTGCCGCCACCGGTGCTGCGCCCGGAAGCGGGGGCTTACCTGGTCAACCAGTCGGCGGCGATCAACCTGTTCGCGCACCGCATGCACGAGCGCAATGGCGCACGTTCGATGGACGGCGAGCGCCAGGCCTGGGCACGCGTGGGTCGGCAGCAGGCGGATTTCAGCGCGGTCGGCGGCCAGCTGTCGATTGATGGCAACACCTCGATGTTGCAGATCGGCACTGACCTGCTGCAGCGTGGCAACGCGGTTGCCGGTGTGATGCTGGGCAGCGGCCGCGCCGACAGCAGCGTAGTGTCCGATCTGACCGGTTACAGCGCCAAGGGCCGGGTGCGTGGCAGCGCCGTGGGTGTGTACGGCACCTGGATGCAGGATGCAGACAGTACGCGGGGCGCGTATGTGGACGCCGCCCTGCAGTACGGCCGCTTCGACAATCGCGTGCAGGGCATCGGCCTGGCGCCGGAGCACTACGACTCGCGCATGGCCAGTGCGTCGCTGGAGGCCGGCTACACCTTCAACGTATGGCAGGGCGACGCCAGCGCGCTGTACGTGCAGCCACAGCTGCAGCTGAGCTATGTCGATTTCCGCGCCGATCGCCACGTGGAGAGCAACGGCACGGTGATTGACCACGCCGACGCCGGTGGCCTAAGCGGGCGTCTGGGCGTGCGCGTGTTCGGCCATGGCACGGCCGCCGGCAACACCGTGCAGCCGTACCTGGGCGTGAACTGGCTGCGTGGCAGCGGCACCAGCACGTTGCAGTTCAACGGTGACACGCTGGCTGCGGACGTGCCGCGCAACCGCTACGAAGTGCAGGCCGGTGCCGAGCTGAGGCTGGGCCAGCGTTGGGGCGCGTGGGGTGGCGTGAGCGTGCAGCGCGGCGATCATGGCTACCGCAACGTGGGCGGCCAGCTGGGCCTGCGCATGGTCTGGTAAGCGCGTGAAGCGGGGTCGGATCCCGTTGCCAAGGCAATGGGCTCTGACCCGACGGCTGCTGTAGAGCCGAGCCTATGCTCGGCTCACTGCGATCTGGACGAAGGGCAGCCGAGCATGGCTCGGCTCCACAACCGCGTCGAGCAGGGGCCGGACCTGAACCATGTCCACGTCTGTCGCGATTGTCCATTGAATGACTGCGCAAACGGTGGCGATGCTGCCGCCCTGTCTTTTGCCGGTTGCCCGCGTGTCCTCTCCCGAACGTTCCCACAACGCCGCCATCGATGGCCTGCGTGCACTGGCGGTGCTGGCCGTCGTCCTTTTCCACACCAACGCGACGTGGCTGCCCGGCGGCTTCACCGGTGTGGACCTGTTCTTCGTGGTATCCGGCTTCGTGATCAGCCAGTCGCTGGCCTCGCGCGCCCAAGCATCGCTGGGTGCGATGCTGCTCGATTTCTACCGGCGTCGCGTGCTGCGCCTGTTGCCGGCGCTGCTGGTGATGCTGATGGCCACTTTCGTACTGTCGGCACTGTTCATTCCCCGCGCGTGGCGCAATGAGCAGTTCGACCAGACCGGCTGGGCCGCGCTGGTCGGTTTCAGCAACATCGTGCTGGCCGGCCAGCAGGACGATTACTTCTCGCCCGGCGCTGAACTCAATCCGTTCCTGCATACCTGGACGCTGGGTGTGGAAGAGCAGTTCTACCTGGTCTTCCCGCTGTTGTTCTTCGTGTGGCTGCGCGGGCGTGAGCGCTGGCCGGGGGCGCGTTGGCTGTTGCCGGCGCTCACCATGCTGTCGCTGGCGTGGGCGGGCTGGCAGGCGCGATCGGCGCCGGCGTCGGCGTTCTATCTGCTGCCGGCGCGGTTCTGGGAGCTGGCCGCAGGTGCGCTGCTCTACCAGTGGATGCATAAACGTACGCCACGCCAGGGCAGCGACGCGGCTGCCGTGGCGGGCCTGGCGCTGCTGGCCGCGGGTGTGCTGATCGCCCCGCAGTTGGCGATGCCGGTGCCGGGCGTGCTGGCGACCGTGGCCGGTACCCTGCTGCTGTTGGCGGGCGTGTCGACAGCGGGGACATCGCGCATCGCCCGTGCGCTGGGCTGCGCACCGCTGGCCTACCTGGGTCGGCTGTCCTATTCGCTGTACCTGTGGCATTGGCCGCTGCTGGTACTGCTGCGCTGGACCTATGGCCTGCATGGCGTCGCGCTGTGGCTGTATCCGGTGCTGCTGCTGGCGGTGTCGGCCGCGTCCTACCACTTCATCGAGCGCCCGCTGCGCAGTGCGGCGCCGCTGCTGCGGCTGGCACCGGCCAAGGTGCTGGCGATGGCGTTGCCGCTGGTGGCGCTGTGCGGTGCGGGCGCCTGGGCAACGGTGGAGTACCACGAGCAGGTCTCGCTCAGCGTGACCCGCAACGGCTACGCATGGCAGGCGCGTCGCTACCCGGCGTGGCGCCCGCTGGAACCGGTGAGTGCGCCGGCGCTTGAAGGGCGGCGCCTGTTCGTGGCCGGCGACTCGCATGCGGCGGCGTATCGCACCATGACCAGCATGGTCGCGCGGCAGACCGGCATGGAGGTGCGCCAGCAGGATCGCGGCGGCTGCAGCTTCGTCAACCTGCTGCGGGCCAGCCCGGCCGACTGCCAGGACTTCATTGAAGACACGCTGTCGACCATCGAACGCGAGGCGCGCCCGGGTGACATCGTGCTGCTGACGGCCTTGCGCATGCCGGAACTGCGTGGGTTCGACTGGCAGCGGCAGGATGCACAGCAGATCTATCAACAGCTGCTGGCCGAGCGCACGCCCGCGCATGCACAGGCTGCACGCGACGAAGCCGAACGCGTGCTGGGGCGTTTGCAGAAGCTGGGCGTACAGGTGGTGATCGACGCACCGCTGCCGCTGTTCAAGGCCGGTGCGTACCGCTGTTCAGACTGGTTCAACCGCCGCAATCCGGCGTGTGCCGGCGGTCTGAGCATGCCGCGTGCGGATCTGGAAATGCTGCGGGCGCCGCAGATGGCACTGCTGGATGACCTGGCGGCACGTTACCCGTCAATGACCGTGTGGGATCCGCTGCCGCTGCTGTGTGGGCCGCAGGCCTGTTCGGCGGTGGAAGACGGCGAACCATTGTTCTTCGACAATGATCACCTGAGCGGGCATGGCAACCGCGTGCTGCTGCCCAGTTTCCGGCAGACCCTGATCGATATCGCAGCCGACAAGACGGTGTAGAGCCGAGCCCACGCTCGGCTTGCGCGATCTGGTCGAAGAGCAGCCGAGCATGGCTCGGCTCTACAGGAGCGCGAAGGTGAACGACACGTCGTTGTAGAGCCGAGCCCACGCTCGGCTTGCGCGCACAGCGCGGGCGTCATCGCGATCTGGTCGAAGAGCAGCAGAGCACGGCTCGGCTCTACAGGAGCGCGAAGGTGAACGACACGTTGTTGTAGAGCCGAGCCCACGCTCGGCTTGCGCGTACAGCGCGGGCGTCATCGCGATCTGGTCGAAGAGCAGCCGAGCATGGCTCGGCTCTACAGGAGCGCGAAGGTGAACGACACGTCGTTGTAGAGCCGAGCCCACGCTCGGCTTGCGCGCACAGCGCGGGCGTCATCGCGATCTGGTCGAAGAGCAGCCGAGCATGGCTCGGCTCTACAGGAGCGCAGGAGTGCGCGCAGTCTATGCCGGCGGCAGCACCTTACCGGGGTTGAGGATGCCGTCCGGGTCCAGCGCGGCCTTGATCGCGCGCATCGTTGCCAGTGTTTCCGGGGTGAAGGCCTGCGCCATGAAATCGCGCTTGGCCAGGCCGATGCCGTGTTCGCCCGACAACGTACCGCCCAATGCCAGCGTCAGCTCGAAGATCCTTGGCAGCGCGGCATGTGCGCGTGCGTTCTCGTCGGCATCGTCCGGGTGGTAGAGGATGTTGACGTGCAGGTTGCCGTTGCCGGCATGGCCGAAGGTGACGATGGTCAGCGTGTAGTCACGTGCCAGCGCCTGCACGCCGGCCACCAGCTCCGGAATGCGCGACACCGGGACCACTACATCTTCATTGATCTTGCCCGGCGCCACACTGCGCAGCGCAGGCGACAGCGCCTTGCGCGCCGCCCACAGCTGGTCGCGTGCGCGGCCTTCCATCGCCACGTCCAGTTCGATCATGCCGCCGCCTTCGGCGGCGCTGGCCAGGGCCTGCAGCAGATAGGGCAGGGTGTCGTGGTCACCATCGGCCTCGACCAGCAGCATCGCACCGGCCTCCGGCACGTCAGCACCATTGAGCCGCAGCAGCTCCAGGCTGCGCGCGTCCATGAATTCCAGGCGGGTGGGTACCACCGGCTGCGACATCAACCGCGACACGGCGGCCGCAGCAGCATCGGCATCGCGGTACAGCACGCGCAGCCCGGCCTGGCTGACCGGCAACGGGGTCAGCTTCAGCGTGGCTTCCACGATCAGTGCCAGCGTGCCTTCGCTGCCCACCAGCAGATGGGTGAGGTCGTAGCCGGTGGCGTCCTTGGTGTAGGCACCACCGCAGCGGATCACCTCGCCGGTGCCGGTCACCGCCACCAGGCCCAGCACGTTGTCGCGGCTGGTGCCGTACTTCACCGCGCGCGGGCCGCCGGCATTGCAAGCGAGGTTGCCGCCGATGCTGCAGATCTCGGCGCTGGAAGGATCCGGCGCCCAGAACAGGCCATGCGGGGCCAGTGCCTGCTGCAGGGTGCCATTGAGCACGCCGGGCTGCACGACCGCGCAGCGATCACCGGCGCGGATCTCGATGATGCGGTCCATGCGGGTGAACGACAGCACGATGCTGCCCGGCTGCGGGACGGCTGCACCGGTAGTTCCGGTGCCGGCGCCGCGCGCGACCAGCGCCACGCCATGCGCGCGACAGGCACGTACCAGTGCCTGAACCTGTTCGACGTCGGCGGGCAGCGCCACGGCTGCCGGACGCTGGCGGCGCCATGAATTGTCCTGCGCGTTGGCCTCCAGCGCGCTGTCATCCATGCGCCAGCCCTCCGCGCCCAGCAGGGTGGACAGTTCGGCGACCAGGGCAGCAGGCAGGGCAGGACTCATGACGGATCTCGAGAGGCAGCAGGAGCGGGTTGGATCAGTTTCCAGGCGACAACGGCGCCGGCCAGTGGCAGCCACACCCAGCGCAGTTCGGAGAGCAGGGTAGCCACGCCGCGTGCGCTGAAGAACTGTGGGGCGAAGGGTGAAACGCGGATCGGTCGCCACGGTGCGAAGAAGCGGTGTTCGCTCCACGGCCAGGCCAGTGCGACGCCGAGGCCGCCGGAGGTCATCGCATCCAGCAGTGGATGGCTGGCGGCGCAGACGAAGACGAATACAGCGGCTTGTACGGTCGATGCCACCGTTGGCCCTGCCTTGGTAGGTGCCAACCTTGGTTGGCACGAAACCGCCGACCAAGGTCGGCGACTACCGGAGCTGTGCTGCGCCGACCAAGGTCGGCGACTACCAAAGAACGCCAACGCCGCCGCCAATGCCGCCAGCACGCCGGCAAACAGCAGCGAATGGCTGGCACCGCGATGGCCGAAGGCATCCGCATAGGGAATGTGCAGCGCAAAGGCCAGTACATCGGCATCGGGCAGCATCGCGGCGATCACGCCTGCAACCAGCAGGCGCGGCGGGATGCGGCCACGATCAGCGGCGCACCACAGCGCCAGCGGCACGGCGGCATGGGTGATGATCGAAGGCATCAGTCACGCACCATGGTAGTGCCGGCCAGGCTGCGCTCTGGCGGGGGCCAACCTTGGTTGGCACAGACGCGCCGACCAAGGTCGGCTTCTACCAAGGCGGACAGTACACATCAGCAATCATCCAGCCGGAATGCGTCACGCAGCCAATGCAGCTGCGGCGGTTCGCCACTGGCTTCCACCACGTCGAAGCGGCAGGGCGCATTGGCCAGCGCGGGGTGGTCCTGCAGGTACAGCTGCGCGGCATGCGCCAGGCGCCGGCATTTGCGCGCATCGACTGAAGCGGCACCGCCACCGTACTCTGATCGCGCGCGATAGCGCACCTCCACGAACACCACGATGCCGGCATCGTCCATCACCAGGTCCAGTTCACCGCCGCGATAACGCACGTTGCGCGCGCGCGGCTGCAGTCCGGCCTGTTGCAGATGCTGCTCGGCGGCGGCTTCCACCGCCGAGCCACGTTGGCTGCGCTCAGCGACCACCGACGATCGGCATCGGCCGGCCGCCATTGAAGGTCGACCATGCCGGCTGGCGCAGGATGTTCCCGTTGCTGTCCAGGAACAGGGTGCCGGTGGCACCGTCCAGGCCGCCTTCGTTGGACAGCTTGTCCAGATAGGCGGTGATCTTCCAGGCGTCGGCGCCGAAGGCGAACAGGCGGCCGGCCGCACCGCGTGCGCTCGGCAGGGTGCTGGCCACCTGGCTGGCCGAGGGCAGGCCGGACACGCTGCGCACGTTCCAGGCTTCATTCGGGTAGACGATGCCGTCCAGGGCCACGTCTTCTTCCACCTTGCCGCTGCCGACGGTCAGCTGCGAGGTGCCGACGCGGGTGGCGCCACCGGCACCGGCCAGCGCCAGCTGCGGCGCCAGCAGGCGGGCCTGCGGTGCACGCACGGCGAGGAACACCGCATCGACCTGGCCGGCATTGCGCACCTGCGCGCCGACATCGCCAACGGCATCGCTGACGTTGAAGGTGGCCACCACCTGCCCACCGCGCTGTGCGAAGCGCTGCGCGAAGGCGGCGGCGGAACGGCGGCCGGTGTCGTCATTGCTGCTGATCACCAGTGCGCGGTTGCGTTCGCGGCCACGCAGGTATTCGGCGGCGACGATGCCGTCGTCTTCCGGTGCCAGCGAGAAACCGGCGCTGCCGGCCGGCGGTGCGTCCTTGCCACGGTTCAGGGCCAGCACCGGCACCTGCAGCTGCTGGCGGCCGTACACGGCGTCCACTTCGTCGCGGCCCAGCGGTCCGACCACGAAGTCGGCACCGGAGGCGACCGCCTTGTCATAGGCGGCGAGGGCACCGGCCGGGGTGCCGGCGGTGTCGAAGAAGTTGATGTCCGGGCGGCGGCGGCTTTCACCGTAGTAGGCGCTCAACAGGCCATCGCGCACCGGCTGCGCGGCGGTGGCCAGGCGGCCGCTGAGCGGCAGCAGCACGGCCAGCTTGGCCGGCGGGCGGTAACCGTCGCTCATCGCCGGCGGGCGCTTGCTGGTGTCGAACTGGGCCGCGCCATCGCGGTCGAACGGGCGCGGCAGCGGCAGGCCGCGCGCGATCAGCGCACGGCCGGCGAAGTTGTACAGCGGGTCGTTGGCCGGCAGCGCGGCGGCACGGCTGCGCAGGGTGGCGTCGTCGAGGGTGCCGAGCAGGCCGGCGATGGCGGCCTGGTTCTCGCTGCGCGCGCTGCCGGTCAGGCCGGCATGGGCACGGGCGCGCTCGTTGGCGGCACCGAAGGCATCGCCGGTGCCCTGCAGGGCCTGGGCGCGGGCCAGCAGCCAGCGGGTGCGCAGGCCGACCGCAACGCTGTCGGCATGATCCTTCAGCAGGGCCAGCGCCTGCGCCGGCTGCTTGTCGGCCAGCGCCAGCTCGGCACCGGTCAGCTGGTAGCGCTGCAGGCTGGCGCCGGACAGCTGGCGGGCGGTGAGCTGGCCCAGCAGGCTGCGCGCGCGGGCACTGTCACCGGCCAGATGCCAGGCCCAGGCCGCATCGGCCAGTGCGTTGCTGCGGGCACCGCCACGCAGCGTGGCGGCCAGGCCTTCCAGCTGCAGTGCGGCGTCGCGCGGCTTGCCCTGTTCGATCAGCGCCAGCGCCTGGCCCTGGGCCGGCGAATCGGGGGTGCTGGTCAGGCTGGTGGTGGCACAACCGGCCAGCAGCATCAGCGACAACGACAGGGCGGAGATCCGTGCGGCGGGCTTGTTCATGATCGGGTCCATGCGATGAGGGCAGCGGCCTTGGCCGGGTACACGCTACGATTCTACCCTTGCCCCGTGAGTACCGCTGAAATGAGTGTCCCAACCCTGTACGTCGTCGCCACCCCGATCGGCAACCTGGCCGATCTGAGCCCGCGCGCGCAGGAGGTGCTGCGTTCGGTGGCGGCCATCTGTGCCGAGGACACCCGCCGCAGCGGCCAGCTGCTGTCCCATTTCGGCATCCAGCAACCGCTGGTCGCCCTGCACGAACACAACGAGGAGGCCTTGGCGCAGCGGCTGGTGTCGCGCCTGCAGGCCGGCGAGTCGCTGGCGCTGGTCAGTGACGCCGGTACGCCGCTGGTCAGCGATCCGGGGTTCCGCCTGGTGCGTGCCGCGCGCGCGGCGGGCATAAAGGTCAGCCCGGTGCCTGGCGCCTGCGCCGCCATCGCCGCGCTGAGCGTGGCCGGCCTGCCCAGCGACCGTTTCAGTTTCGAGGGCTTCCTGCCGGCCAAGGCCAGCGGCCGCCGCGACCGCCTGCAGGCGCTGGCCGGCGAAGTGCGCACGATGGTGTTCTACGAATCGTCGCACCGCATCGCCGAATCGCTGGCCGACATGGCGGCGATCTTCGGTGGCGAACGCCCGGCGGTGCTGGCCCGCGAGCTGACCAAGCTGTTCGAGACCGTGCTCGATGGCGACCTGGCGGGCCTGCTGGCGAAGGTCGAGGCCGACGAGAACCAGCGCAAGGGCGAGTTCGTGGTGATGGTGCAGGGCGCGGGTGATGACGAACAAGCGCAGCTGGCACATGGCCGCCGCGTCTACGCGAAGCTGAGCGAGCACCTGCCACCGTCCACCGCCGCCAAACTGGCCGCGGAACTGACCGGCGCGCCGCGCAAGGCGTTGTACGGTAGTTGATGGATTGCTGCAGCCACGCATGGCGTGGCGCTACTGCAGTAGATCCACGCCATGCGTGGATGGATGAACCGGACGCCGCGATCAGCACGGCAGGAAGGACCTGCGTACGCTAGAATATGCGCTGGCGGAGCCGGCCAGACAGTCGCGTCATCCCTTCGGGGGTGCCGAGGAAAGTCCGGGCTCCACAGGGCAAGGTGCCAGGTAACGCCTGGGCGGCGCAAGCCGACGGAAAGTGCAACAGAAAGATACCGCCTACGTCTTCTTCGGAAGGCCGGTAAGGGTGAAATGGTGCGGTAAGAGCGCACCGCGAGTCTGGCAACAGACCGGCACGGCAAACCCCACCTGGAGCAAGACCAAATAGGGATCCTTTGGCGCGGCCCGCGTTGGATCCGGGTAGGTTGCTTGAGCGTTGCGGTGACGTAACGCCTAGAGGAATGACTGTCCACGACAGAACCCGGCTTATCGGCCGGCTCCGCCTCCTTCTTCTTCCACGCATGGCGTGGAGCTACCGTGATTGCGGGGTCGGATCCCTTTCCGGAGGAAAGGGATCCGACCCCATGCTGTCCTCAGCCCGGCGTGCGGTACTGCCCGGCGGAAATGAACTGCGAGAAGCGCTCGCACCACACCACCACCGTGGTGTAGTCGTCCACGTCCACGTTCGCGGGCACATCCACCAGGAAGCGGTTGAAGGTCTTCACCTCGCCGATGCGCTGGGCCTGCGCCTTGATCTTCAGGAAGTCGGCCTTGTTGTCGACGAAGTCGCGGACCAGGTAGACCTTGTAGTCCGGGCCCGGTCCCATCTTGCCGTCGAAGGCAACCTGGGTGGCGCTGACGCTGACCTTGCCTTCGGCCCAGTGCACCGCGTCGCTGCCTTTGAGGTCGCGACGGAAGGTGGTGCGATAGGTGGCGTCGCTCATCGCGGCCTGCACCTGCGTGACCGGCGGGTCATCGGGGGCGATCAGGATCGGCAGCAG
This sequence comes from Stenotrophomonas sp. YJH_SMC_69, assembly GCF_059370495.1. Lineage (NCBI taxonomy): Bacteria > Pseudomonadati > Pseudomonadota > Gammaproteobacteria > Lysobacterales > Lysobacteraceae > Stenotrophomonas > Stenotrophomonas sp. YJH_SMC_69. The sequence continues at coordinate 326,698 of NZ_JCAFTS010000004.1, forward strand.
ATAGATGCCCAGGCCGAAGCCCAGGCCGAGAGCAAGCAGGTGGGTGGCGAACTGGATGAGAATGCGACGCATGGGGCCTCCTTGAGGGTTGTGGTCGATGGCGCGGCGCGATGCCGGGCGCGACCACCCTGGGAGGTCAGGGGCGACATTTATAGACACAGTGCCGATTGCGAAAAGGGCACAGTCGGCTGGCTGTGATGCTGAAACCGCTGTGGCGCGGACGGATCGCGGTCGCGGCTGGAAGCTGAATGACGTTTCAGGCCCGCTGCGATGACGACTGCCGTCGCGTGGATCGCGACAGCACGCTGCGGGTAGTGCCGGCCGCTGGCCGGCAACTTCATGCTGCATCCGAAGATCCAGAGGTTGCCGGCCAGCGGCCGGCACTACCCCCCCCCCCCCGCCAAGAGCATCCGGCCAAGGGCCGTCATGACCGGGTCAGAAAATGACGTGGCTCTGGCCGCTGGGAGCGCCCTGCGGGCCGAAGCGGCGTTCGTGGATCTCGCCATGGCCGTCGGCGTCGATCAGCAGCACGGTGCTGGCGCGGGTGCCGTAGTCATCGCCACGGATGAAGGCCGGGCTCAGCCAGCGCTCGCGTTCCAGGCCGATGCCGGTGTCGGGCAGGTCGCTGTCGGCAGGGCGGTGTTCGTCGGCCAGAGCATTCCAGAGTGGGGTCAGGTCCGGGGTCAGATCCCTTTCGCTGTGCGAAAGGGATCTGACCCCGTCATTCTGAAGCCAGGCTTCAAGGGCCGCCATCAGCCGCCGGGTCTTCGGCCAGGGCGCGTCCAGCGCGCCGTTGGACATGCCGTGCACGCCCGGGCCGAGGGTCTGCCGTTCGGCGGGATGGTTGCCGAGGTACTCCAGGCTGTCGCTATCGGCCAGCAACAGATTGAACGGGGCATAGGCGCCAGCCACGGTCGCCAATCGGTCGATATGCACAGCGGCCGGGTCGCGGCCGCGCAGGAAGTCGGCCACCAGCGCGCCCCGCGACGGGCCGGTCTGGGCCGCCAGCGGGTCGCGGACGTTGGTGACCACCGCCATCCGGCCCGAGGCGCCAACCCCGGCCCAGCCACCGCCGGAGCGCAGATCGCGCCCGCCGATGACGGACGTCTCATCCTGCCAGGGGGCCAGCGCCGCCGTCGGGCGGGCGTGGAACTCATCACGGTTGCCGGTCATCACCAGCCGCCAGCGCGGGTGGTGCATCCAGCCAAGAGCGAGCAGGCACATGGCCTCATTGTGCACGGTTTGCGCAGTCCGGCGCCGTTTCCGGCCCGTCCCGGATGAATGCGCGGCCGATGTTTCACGCCCTCTCCACGCCCCTGAACTTCCGTTCAATCTCAAAAATTGAGACGGATCAGCAACTTGTGGATAAGCCTTGAACAATTCTCTAAAGGTTGTTGCAAGCCATTGATGCGGCTGGCGATTTCCCCGCTGAAAAGTTGTTGACAACCCTCGGCCCGCTGCTAAGGTGGGCATCAGAGGGAAATCCGGGTGTTTTGTGGGTTTTCGTGGTTCAATGTTTCACCGGGCGAAGGACAAGGTGCAGGCGTCGTGTTCCAGGGCGAGACGGCCATCACAGTTGACGACAAAGGGCGCATGGCGGTTCCCACCGCTTACCGCGACCTCGTCGCGCGCGCCAGCAACAACCGTCTCGTGCTGACCTACAACCCGTTCGAAGCCGGCTGCCTGTGGCTGTATGCAGAGTCGGAATGGGAGCGGGTCCGCGACGATGTGATGTCCAAGCCCAACATCCAGCGCGTCGTGCGCCTGTTGCAGCAGAAGCTGGTCGGCTCGGCCGCCCATCTGGAACTGGACGGCAACGGTCGCATCAGCATCCCCGCCAGCCACCGCGGTGCGGTGGGCATTGAGAAGAAGGCGGTATTGCTCGGTATGGGCGACAAGTTCGAATTGTGGAGCGAGCAGGCGCATCGGGCCCTGATCCAGCAGACGTTGTCTGACGAGGATCTGGGTGATGGGTTGCTCGACCTGAAGTTGTGAGCCGGGGTGCCCGGATGCGCCCAGAAGCGCAGGCCGGTCACCTTCCGGTGTCGCAGTCGCCGGCGGTGCACCTGCCGGTCCTGTACACCCAGGTCCTTGAAGGCCTGAGGGTGATCGAAAACGGACGTTATCTGGATGGCACGTTCGGTCGTGGCGGTCATGCACGTGGCGTGCTCACCCAGCTCGGTCCCGAGGGGCGCCTGCTGGTCATGGACAAGGATCCGGAAGCCATCGCCGTTGCCGAGCGCGATTTCGCGCCGGACCCGCGCGTGTCCATCTTCCGGGGCAGCTTCGCCCAGCTGCTGCAGTGGGATGCGACGGCCGAAGGCCTGGACGGCGTGCTGTTCGACCTCGGCGTGTCGTCGCCGCAGCTGGACGTGGCCGAACGTGGCTTCAGCTTCGGCAAGGACGGCCCGCTGGACATGCGCATGGATCCGGACAGCGGTGAAAGCGCCGCGCAGTGGATCAACCGCGTCGAAGAGCGCGAGATCGCTGATGTGCTGTGGACCTACGGCGAAGAGCGCCAGAGCCGGCGCATCGCCCGCGCCATCGTGGCCCGCCGCGAGAAGCAGCCGTTCTCCCGCACCGCCGAACTGGCCGAGCTGATCGCCTCGGTGATGCCGCGTGGGAAGGACAAGATTCACCCGGCCACGCGCAGCTTCCAGGCCATCCGCATCCACATCAACCGCGAGCTGGCCGATCTGGAAGCCGGGCTCGATGCGGCGGTGGAACGGCTCAAGCCCGGTGGCCGCCTGGCGGTGATCAGCTTCCACTCGCTGGAAGACCGCATCGTCAAGCAGTACATGAACCGCCTGGCCAAGGCGCCGCCGGCCAACCGCCGGCTGCCCGAGGCGGTTGCGTTCGTGCCGACGCTGGACCTGATCGGCGGCGCCATCAAGGCCACCGACGAAGAGCTGGCCGCCAACCCGCGTGCCCGCAGCGCCGTGCTGCGCGTGGCACAGAAGCGGGGGGGCGATGCATGAGCCGGCTGCTGCTGATCATCCTGCTGGCCTGCACCGTCGCCTCGGCGATCGGCGTGGTGTTCGTGCGCCACCGCCACCGGCAGACCTTCATCGAGCTGTCGCGTGCCGAGCGCAAGCGTGATGACATCAACCTTGAGTTCGGCCGCCTGCAGCTGGAACAGGCCACCCTGGCCGAAGCCAACCGCGTGGACCGCATTGCCCGCGAGAAGCTGGGCATGAAGTTCCCCGAGGCCGCTGACATCGTGGTGGTGCGCCCATGAGCAAGACCGGCCGCAACCGCCCGCGCAACGCCTTCAACCTGCGCCAGCGCCTGCGCTGGGTCGCGCTGGCGCTTGGCCTGTGCTCGGTGTCGCTGGTGGGTCGCGCGGCCTACGTGCAGATCATCAACAGCGATTTCTACCAGCGCCAGGGCGAGGCCCGCTACCTGCGCGAGCTGCCGATCAAGACCTCGCGCGGCATGATCACCGACCGCAACGGCGAGCCGCTGGCGGTGTCCACCCCGGTCGCCTCGATCTGGGTCAACCCGCAGGACCTGCTGCGTTCGCCCGAGCGCATCCCGGAGCTGGCCCAGGCGGTCGGCATGTCGGTGGATGAGCTGAGCAGCCGCCTGTCGCAGAAGTCGGACAAGGAATTCATGTACCTGCGCCGCCGGATCAATCCGGACGAGGCAGAGAAGGTGGTCGCGCTGAAGATTCCGGGCGTGGCCGCGCAGCGCGAGTTCCGCCGCTTCTACCCACAGGGCGAAGCGATGGCGCACGTGCTGGGCTTCACCAACATCGACGACCGCGGCCAGGAAGGCCTGGAACTGGCGTTCGACGAATGGCTGCGCGGCAAGGCCGGTGCCAAGCGGGTGATCCGCAACCGCAAGGGCGAGACCGTCGAAAGCGATCTGCTGCGCGCCGCCGAGCCGGGCAAGGACCTGACCCTCAGCATCGACCGCCGCATCCAGTACCTGGCCTTCAAGGAACTGCGCAACGCGCTGGTGGCCAACAAGGCGGCCGGTGGTTCGATGGTGATCATGGACGTGACCACCGGCGAGATCCTGGCCATGGTCAACCTGCCGACCTACAACCCGAACTCGCTGACCGGCGCGATCCCCGATACGCGCCGCAACCGCGCGGTGACCGACCTGGTCGAGCCGGGTTCGACGATGAAGCCGCTGACCATCGCCACCGCGCTGCAGGCCGGTGCGGTGACCAAGGACACCATCATCGACACCAACCCGGGCTACATGACCCTGGGCCGCTTCACCATCCGCGACGTGCCGCGCAACAACGGTGTGCTCAACGTGACCGGCGTGATCACCCGCAGTTCGAACGTGGGTGCGGCCAAGGTTGCGGCGAAGATGCCGGACCAGACCTTCTACGACGGCGTGCGCCGCTTCGGCTATGGCTCGGCGCCGCACAGCGGTTTCCCGGGTGAATCGGCCGGCGTGGTGATGCGTCCGGCACGCTGGTCGGGTACCACCAAGACCACCATGTCCTATGGCTACGGCCTGTCGGTCACGCCGCTGCAGATTGCCACCGCGTACTCGGCGCTGGCCAACGGCGGGCGCCTGATTGCGCCGACCTTCGTCAAGGGCCAGCGCAATGAAGGCCAGCAGATCATCGACGAGAACGTCGCCCGGCAGGTGGTGGCGATGATGGAAACGGTGGTCACCCAGGGCGGCGCCAAGCAGGCGGCGGTGCTGGGTTACCGCGTGGCCGGCAAGACCGGCACCGCGCGCAAGGCCGGCCCGGGCGGTTATGAGCGCGGCCATTACAACGCGCTGTTCGCCGGCGTGGTGCCGGCCACCAACCCGCGTTTCGCCACCGTCATCGTCATCAACGACCCGCAGGCCGGCAAGTTCTACGGCGGCCTGGTGTCGGCGCCGGTCTACCACAACGTGATGGAAGGCACCCTGCGCCTGATGGACGTGCCGCTGGACGACCTGCAGTCGTGGCTGGCCGCACAGCAGTCGGGCAAGGTCGGCCATTCGGCCTCGATCCTGCCTGCGCCGCCGGCCGAGACCGCGCTGCCGGTCGATGCCGCCGCTGAATTCGACGCTGCGCTGCCGAGCGCGCAAGCCCAGACGCCGCCCGCTACGGGAGGCACGCAATGAGTCCTTCGATGTTGCTTTCGCAGTTGCTTCCGGACGTGGCCCTGGCGGGTCACGATCCCGTTCTGACCGGCCTGGTGCTGGACAGCCGTGCCGTGCGCCCCGGCAATGCCTTCGTCGCCATCGCCGGTTTCGGCGCGCATGGCCTGGGCTTTGTCGAGCAGGCGCGCGCTGCCGGTGCCAGTGCCATCCTGTTCGAACCGCCGGCACCGGCCGATCTGCCGGCCCCGGCTGATGCGATCGCCGTGCCGGGCCTGCGCGCGCGCATGGGCGCGATGGCCGACCAGTTCCATGGCGCGCCATCGCGGGCGATGGCGATGGTCGGCGTGACCGGCACCAACGGCAAGACCTCCACCGTGCAGCTGCTGGCCCAGGCCTGGCATCTGCTCGGAACGCCCAGTGGCAGTATCGGCACGCTGGGTGCCGGACTTTATGGTGCGGTCGAGCCGACCGGCTTCACCACGCCGCTGGTGCTGCAGATGCATGCGCTTCTGGCGCAGCTGCGCGACGCCGGCGCGCGCGCGGTGGCGATGGAAGTCAGCTCGCATGCGCTGGACCAGGGCCGCGTGGACGCCGTGCACTACGACGTGGCGGTGTTCACCAACCTCACCCGCGACCATCTGGACTACCACGGCGACATGGCCAGCTACGGCGCGGCCAAGGCGCGGCTGTTCCATCGCCCGGGCCTGAAGGCCGCGGTGATCAATCTGGACGATGCCTTCGGCCGGCAGCTGTTCGCGGGCCTGCCAGCCGGCGTGCAGGCGATCGGGCTGAGCTCGCGTGGTGCCACTGACGCCAGCGTGCGCGCCGAGGCGCTGCAGCTGGACGGTCGTGGCATCGCCTTCGAGCTGGTCATCGACGGCCAGCGCGCGGCGGTGCAGTCGCCGCTGCTGGGCCGCTTCAACGTGGACAACCTGCTGGCCGTGGCCGGTAGCCTGCACGCGCAGGGCCAGCCGCTGCCGCGTATTGCCGAGGTGCTGTCGGCGCTGCAGCCGATCCGTGGCCGCATGAACCGCCTGGGCGGTGAAGACGGCCTGCCGACGGTGGTGGTCGACTACGCGCACACCCCGGATGCGCTGGAACAGGCGCTGGACAGCCTCCACGGGCACCTGCAGGGCACGCTGTTCTGCGTGTTCGGCTGCGGCGGCGAGCGCGACACCGGCAAGCGCCCGCAGATGGCGGCGATTGCCGAGCGCCTGGCCAACCAAGTCATCGTCACCGACGACAACCCGCGTGGCGAGGATGGCGACGTGATCGTGGCCGACATCCTGGCCGGCTTCCAGAACGCCGATGCCGTGACCGTGCAGCGCAGCCGCGCGCGTGCGATCGGCCTGGCGGTGAAGCGTGCCGGTGCAGGCGACATCATCCTGATCGCCGGCAAGGGCCACGAGCCGTACCAGGAAGTGAATGGCGTGCGCCATGACTTCGACGACACCGAAGTGGCCGCCGCCGCACTGGCGGCCAAGGCCGGTGTGCTCAGCGCGCAGGCCGGGGAGGGTGCCGCATGAAGCGCACCCTGCTTTCGCTGATCGCACACTGGGCCGGTGGCGAGATCCACGGCGACGACGTGGCCATCGATGCGGTCAGCAATGACACCCGCAATCTCGGTCCGGGCAGTCTGTATGTGGCGCTGCGCGGCGAGCGGTTCGACGGCCATGACTTCGCGGCCGACGCGCAGGCGCGCGGTGCCAGTGCGCTGCTGGTCGAGCGCCTGCTGCCGGTCGAACTGCCGCAGGTGCTGGTGGCCGACAGCGAACTGGCGCTGGCGAAGATCGCCACAGGCATGCAGCGTGACCGTGGCACCGAGGTGTTCGCGATCACCGGCAGCAATGGCAAGACCAGCGTGAAGAGCCTGCTGCTGTCGATCCTGCAGCAGGTGGCCCAGCACGCGCACAAGGTGGTCTACGCCAACCCGGGCAACCGCAACAACGAGATCGGCCTGCCGCTGGCGGTGATCGATGCGCCGGAAGATGCCGACTACGCCGTCTACGAGATGGGCGCCGGCAAGCCGGGCGACATCGCCTACCTGACCGAGATCGCCCGCCCGCGTTATGCGCTGGTCAACAACATCGCCCCGGCGCACCTGGAACGTATGGGCAGCCTGCTCGGCGTGGCGGTGACCAAGGGCGCGATCTACGCCGCGCTGCCGGCCGATGGCGTGGCGGTGATCAACGCCGACGATGCCTATGGCCGCTGGTTCGAACAGCATTTCATCAGCACCCCGGCGCGTTGCCGCGTGCTGCGCTATGGCCTGGAACACTCGGCGGACGTGACCGCGCGCGATATCCGCGCCGGTGCGCAGGGCAGCCAGTTCACTCTGGTCGCACCGGCCGGCGAAGCCCGCGTGGTGCTGGGCCTGCCGGGTCGCCACAACGTCAGCAATGCGCTGGCCGCCGCCAGCCTGGCGCTGGCCGCCGGTGTCGGTCTGGCGCTGATTGCCGCCGGCCTGGCCGAAGCGCAGCCGGTGCCGGGTCGCCAGATCGCCCATCAGCTGCGCAATGGCGCGGTGCTGGTGGATGACAGCTACAACGCCAACCCCGGGTCGCTGGCCGCGGCCATCGATGCCCTGGCCGCGGCGCCGGAAGAGGGCTGGCTGGTGCTGGGCGACATGCGCGAGCTGGGCCCGGACGCGGAAGCGCTGCATGCGCAGGCCGGCCTCCGCGCACGTGCTGCCGGCCTGAAGCGCCTGTATGCACTGGGCCCGCTCAGCGCCGCTGCCGCCTCCGCCTTCGGCGAAGGCGGCCGCCATTTCGCCACCCACGACGCGCTGTCGCAGGCGCTGAAGGACGAGCTGCACGCCGGCGTGCGCTGCCTGGTCAAGGGTTCCCGTGGCAGCGCCATGGACACGATTGTCAAAGCGCTGCTGGCGCAAGGAGAGGAATCCCCGCATGTTGTATGAACTGGCTCGATGGTTGCAGCAGTTGGAGAGCCTGTTCGGGCTGTTCAACTACCAGACGTTCCGCGCCATCCTTGCCGCGCTGACGGCCCTGTTCCTGTCGCTGTGGCTGGGCCCGGCGATGATCCGCAAGCTTGCCCAGTTCAAGGGCGGCCAGCCGATCCGCAAGGACGGTCCGCAGACCCATTTCTCCAAGGCCGGCACGCCGACCATGGGCGGTTCGCTGATCCTGCTCACCATCACCCTGTCGGTGCTGATGTGGGCCGACCTGCGCAACCGCTACGTGTGGCTGGTGCTGGCGGTGATGCTGTGCTTCGGCGCCATCGGCTGGTATGACGACTGGATCAAGATCGTCCGCCGTGACCCGAACGGCCTGAAGTCGCGCTGGAAGTACCTGCTGCAGTCGATCTTCGGCCTGGCTGCGGGCCTGTTCCTGTTCTACACGGCCGACGTGCCGGCGGCGCTGACCTTCTACATCCCGATGTTCAAGTCGGTCGCGCTGCCGCTGGCCGGCATCGGCTTCGTGGCCATCGCCTACTTCTGGATCGTCGGTTTCTCCAACGCGGTGAACCTGACCGACGGCCTGGACGGCCTGGCGATCATGCCCACCGTGCTGGTGGCCTGCGCGCTGGGCGTGTTCGCCTATGCCTCGGGCAACGTGGTGTTCGCCAACTACCTGCAGATCCCGCAGATCCCGGGCGCCGGCGAGCTGGTCATCATCTGTGCGGCCATCGCCGGCGCGGGCCTGGGCTTCCTCTGGTTCAACACCTACCCGGCCATGGTCTTCATGGGCGACATCGGCGCACTGGCACTGGGTGCGGTGCTGGGCACGATCGCGGTGATCACCCGCCAGGAGCTGGTGCTGGTGATCATGGGCGGCGTGTTCGTCATCGAAACGCTGTCGGTGATGATCCAGGTCGCCTCGTTCAAGCTGACCGGCAAGCGCGTGTTCCGCATGGCGCCGATCCACCACCATTTCGAACTGAAGGGCTGGCCGGAGCCGCGCGTGATCGTGCGTTTCTGGATCATCTCCGTCGTGCTCGTGCTGATCGGCCTGGCCACGTTGAAGGTGCGCTGAGATGAACGACCTGTCCCGCCAGGCAACACGCCTTGAAGCCATCGAAGGCAGCTACGACAAGTGGCTGCTGGGCGCGATCATCGCGCTCACCGGTGTCGGCGTGGTGATGGTGGCCTCCAGCTCGATCGCGCTGATGAGCAGCCCGTTCTATTACCTCAACCGCCACCTGATCTTCCTGGCGGTGGGTATCGTGCTGGCGGTCATTGCCGCCCGCACCGAGCTGAAGTCGATCGAGCAGTACAACCAGATGCTGCTGCTGGGCTGCTTCGTACTGCTGCTGGCGGTGTTCGCACCGGGACTGGGCAGCACGGTCAACGGTGCGCGCCGCTGGATCAACCTGGGCATTTCCAAGTTCCAGACGGTCGAAGCGGTGAAAGTGCTCTACATCGTCTGGCTGTCGAGCTACCTGGTGCGTTTCCGCGACGAGGTCAATGCGACCTGGCCGGCAATGCTCAAGCCGCTGGGCGTGGCCGGTGCGCTGGTGGTGCTGCTGCTGCTGCAGCCGGACTTCGGTTCCTCGACCCTGCTGCTGGCGATCACCGCCGGCATGCTGGTGCTGGGCGGGGTGAACATGCCGCGCATGTCGATGCCGGTGATCATCGGCCTGGTCGGCATGAGCGCGCTGGCGATCATCGAGCCGTACCGCATGCGCCGCATCACCTCCTTCCTGGACCCGTGGGCCGACCAGCAGGGCGACGGCTACCAGCTGTCCAACGCGCTGATGGCGGTGGGCCGTGGTGAATGGACCGGCGTCGGCCTGGGCAACTCCGTGCAGAAGCTGTACTACCTGCCCGAAGCGCACACCGACTTCATCTTCTCGGTCACCGCCGAGGAATTCGGTTTCCTGGGTACCTGCGTGATCGTGGCGCTGTATGCGCTGCTGGTCGGCCGTACCTTCTGGCTGGGCATGCGCTGCGTGGAAATGAAGCGCCACTTCTCCGGCTACATCGCCTTCGGCATCGGCCTGTGGATCAGCATGCAGACCTTCGTCTCGATCGGCGTGAACCTGGGCATCCTGCCGACCAAGGGCCTGACCCTGCCGCTGATCTCCTCCGGCGGTTCGTCGGTGCTGATGACCTGCGTGGCGATGGGCCTGCTGCTGCGCGTGTCGTATGAACTCAAGCGCGCCGAGCGCCGCCAGGCCGTGCGCATCGGTGGCGCCGAAGACGCCGCGGCCGAACCGATGGACAAGCCCGCCGCAGCGGTGGACGCCAGCGTGCCGATGCGTGCCGAGCCGGTCGCACCCGCGTCCGCTGCAGCGAGCGCCGCACGTGGCACCAGCCGCCTGCAGTCGCGCATCGAACCGACCTTCGGGAGGCTGTCATGAGTGCAGCCACCGAGAGTGGGCGCCCGGTGATGATCCTGGCCGGAGGCACCGGCGGTCACATCTTCCCCGGCCTGGCCGTGGCCCGCGTGCTGCGCCAGCGCGGCGTGCCGGTGACCTGGATGGGCGCCGACGGTGCGATGGAAACCCGCCTGGTGCCGCAGCACGACATCGCCATCGATACGCTGGCCATCACTGGCCTGCGCGGCAAGGGCAAGCTGGCCCTGCTGGCGGCGCCGTGGCGGCTGATGCGCGCGCTGCGCGCGGCCGGGCTCATCATCCGCCAGCGCCAGCCGCGCGCGGTGGTCGCCTTCGGTGGCTTTGCCTCCGGCCCCGGTGGCATGGCCACGCGCCTGCATGGCCTGCCGCTGATCGTGCATGAGCAGAACCGTGCGCCGGGCCTCACCAACCGCATCCTGTCGCGTTATGCGCGTCGCCTGCTGACCGGTTTCCCGGGCACCTTCGCCAAGGGCGAGGAGTTCGTCGGTAACCCGGTGCGCGCGGAAATCGCTGCCATCGCGCCGCCGGAACAGCGCTTCGCCGACCGGCAGGGCCCGCTGCGGGTGCTGGTGGTGGGCGGCAGCCAGGGCGCGCGTGCCCTCAATACCGGCGTGCCGCAGGCGATTGCCGCGCTGGGCGCCGGCCTGCCGGTGCAGGTGCGCCACCAGAGCGGCGAGAAGATGCATGCCGAAGCGGTGGAGGCTTACGCCAAGGCCGGTGTGCAGGCGGAAATCACGCCGTTCATCGCCGACATGGCCGAAGCCTTTGCCTGGGCTGACCTGGTTGTCTGCCGCGCCGGCGCGTCCACGCTGGCCGAGCTGTGCGCGGTCGGTGTCGGCAGCGTGCTGGTGCCATTCCCCGCTGCCGTCGACGATCACCAGACCTGCAACGCGGAGTACCTGGTCGAGCGCGGCGCGGCGGTGTTGCTGAAGCAGGACGGAACGCTGGCCGACGGCATTGCCGCACTGCTGCGCGATCTGTCCGAAAATCCCGCCCGCCGCATGCAGATGGCGCAAGCCGCGCGTGCCCTGGCCAAGGTCGATGCCGCCGAGCGCATCGCCGATATCATTCTCGAGGAAGCTGTATGAAGAAGGCATGCCACCGCGCCTGCCCTGCGCGAGGCCGCGCATGATCCGCCGCCTGCACGACACCAACGACCTGGTGCGCGCGTTCCCGCGCGTGCATTTCGTCGGCATCGGCGGCACCGGCATGAGCGGTATCGCCGAAGTGATGCTGACGCTGGGCTATGAAGTGTCCGGCTCGGACAACGCCGACAACGTGGCGACCCGCCGCCTGGCCAGCCTGGGTGCGCGCATCATGCGCGGCCACTCCGCGGCCAACGTGCTGGGCACCGACTGCGTGGTGGTCTCCAGTGCCATCCGCGAAGACAACCCGGAACTGATGGAAGCACGCAGCCAGCGCATTCCGATCATGCCGCGTGCGGCGATGCTGGCCGAGCTGATGCGCTTCCGCCGCGGCATCGCCGTGGCCGGTACCCATGGCAAGACCACCACCACCAGCCTGACCGCTGCGGTGCTGAGCGAAGGTGGCCTGGACCCGACGTTCGTGATCGGTGGCCAGCTGCTGGCCGCCGGTGCCAACGCCAAGCTGGGTGGCGGGCAGTGGCTGGTGGCCGAGGCCGATGAAAGCGATGGCAGCTTCCTGCGCCTGAACCCGCTGATGTCGATCATCACGAACATCGATGCCGACCACCTGGAAAACTACGGCAACGATTTCGCCCGCGTGCAGGCGGCGTTTGCCGAGTTCCTGCAGCGCCTGCCGTTCTACGGCCTGGCGGTACTGTGCATCGATGATCCGGAAGTCGCCGCGCTGGCCGCCAGGACCCCGCGCCACGTGATGAGCTACGGCATGAGCCCGCAGGCCGACGTGCGCGCCGAGAACGTGGTGCAGGAAGGGTCGCGCATGCGCTTCACCCTGCGCCTGCCGCAGGGCACCAGCCAGGAAGTGGTGCTGGCGCTGCCGGGCAGGCACAACGTGCTCAACGCGCTGGCCGCCGCTGCGGTGGGCTGGCAGCTGGGCGTGGCCCCGGACGCGATCGCACGCGCGCTGGAGGGCTTCGCCGGTGTCGGCCGTCGCTTCAACGATCTGGGCGAGGTGACCACCGCCAGTGGCGCCAAGGTCCGCATCATCGACGACTATGGCCATCACCCGAGCGAGCTGGAGGCAGTGTTCGCCGCCGCTCGTGGTGGCTGGGCCGACAAGCGCCTGGTGGTGGCCTTCCAGCCGCACCGCTACAGCCGTACCCGCGACCAGTTCGACAAGTTCGCCGCCGTGCTGTCGAGCGTTGATGCGCTGGTGCTGAGCGAGGTCTACCCGGCCGGTGAAGAACCGATTGCCGGCGCCGACTCGCACGCGCTGGCCCGTGCCATCCGCGCGCGCGGCCGCAGTGAGCCGGTGGTGGTGGGCAAGGCCGCCGAGCTGGCCAGCGTGCTGCCGGACGTGCTGCAGGACGGTGACCTGCTGCTGATGATGGGCGCCGGCGACATCGGTGCCGTGGCCACCCATATCGCGGTGGAAGGTTTCAAGGGGGAGGGCCAGGCGTGAGCACGCTGACCTTCCCGCCGCTGCGCGTGACCGACCCGGCCGAGTTCGGCCGCGTCGCCGTGCTGCTGGGCGGCAGTTCCAGCGAACGCGAGGTGTCGCTGGATTCGGGCCGCAACGTGCTCGAAGCCCTGCAGTCGCGTGGCGTCGATGCGTTCGCGGTGGACGGCATTCCGGCGCTCGCCAGCGCGCTCGCCGCCGGTGGCATCGATCGCGTCTTCAACATCCTGCACGGCCACAACGGTGGCGGTGAGGACGGCATCGTGCAGGGCCTGATGGACGCCTTCGGCGTGCCGTACACCGGCTCGAACGTGCTGGGTTCGGCGCTGAGCATGGACAAGATCCGCACCAAGCAGGTGTGGCTGTCGCTGGGCCTGCCAACCCCGCAGTACCGCAAGGTCACTGCCGAGGACGTGCACGCCAATGCCGCCGAACTCGGCCTGCCGGTGGTGGTGAAGCCGGCCAACGAAGGCTCCAGCGTGGGCATCAGCCGGGTCACCGATGACGCCGGGCTGGATGAAGCGGTGGCCCTGGCTGCGCGCTACGACGGCCAGCTGCTAATGGAGCAGATGGTGGTCGGCGACGAATTGACCGTGGCCATCCTTGGCGACGTCGCACTGCCGTCGATCCGCATCGTGCCCAAGGGCCAGTGGTACGACTACAACGCCAAGTACATCGCCGAGGACACCCAGTACCTGTGTCCGGGCCTGGACGGTGGCGACGAAGAGGACATCCGGCGCATCGCGCTGGCCGCGTTCCGTGCCGCCGGGTGCCGTGGCTGGGGCCGCGTGGACGTGATGCGCGATCGCGACAGCGGCCGTTTCTTCCTGCTGGAAGTGAACACCGCGCCGGGCATGACCAGCCATTCGCTGGTGCCCAAGGCGGCCCGCCAGGCCGGCATCGGTTTCGAGGAACTGGTGTGGCGCGTGCTGGAACAGACCTTGGAGGCCTCGCACGCATGAACGCGGTGCTGCGCATCTTCGTCTGGCTGTTGGCGCTGTCGGTGGTTGCACTGCCGGTGGTGGCCGTAGTCAATGGCTGGGTCGGCGCCGAGCGCTGGCCGCTGGCGAAGCTGCGCGTGCATGGTGAGTTCAAGCGGGTGCCGGCCGAACAGCTGCAGCAGGTGCTGCTGCCGTATGCGCGCGCCGGTTTCTTCGCGGTCAAGCTGCAGGACGCGCAGGACGCCCTGGAGAAGCTGCCGTGGGTGGAAAGCGCGCAGGTCCGCAAGCAGTGGCCGGACGTGCTGGAAGTGACCCTGGTCGAGCACAAGCCGTTCGCCCGCTGGGGTACCGACCGCCTGGTGTCCGAGCAGGGCAAGCTGTTCCCCACGCCGAAGAAGCTGTCCGACCTGGCGCTGCCGGAGCTGGATGGCCCGGACAGCCAGACCGCGGAAGTGATGAAGCTGTACAGCGACTCGCGTGCATTGTTCGCACCGGCCGGCGTCGATGTGCGCCGGGTGACGATGGACGCACGCGGCAGCTGGTCGCTGGTGCTGAGCAACGGCACCGAAGTGGTGGTCGGCCGCGACGACGCGCGCTCGCGCATGCAGCGCTTCGTCAAGGTACTGCCGCAGCTCAACCGTCAGGACGCGCCGATCGAGCGCGCCGACCTCCGTTACACCAATGGTTTCACGCTGAGCTGGGGTACCCCGGCCACGCCGGCGAAAACGCCGGCGACCCCGGCCAGAAGCACGCAGGAAAGGACATGAATCGCAAGGGTGACAAATCGCTGATCGTTGGCCTGGACATCGGCACCTCCAAGGTGGTGGCGCTGGTGGGCGAGTATTCGCCGGGCAACCCGATCGAAGTGATCGGCATCGGCTCGCACGAATCGCGCGGGCTGAAGCGCGGCGTGGTGGTGGACATCGAATCGACCGTGCAGTCGATCCAGCGCGCGGTGGAAGAAGCCGAGCTGATGGCCGGCTGCGAGATCCGTTCGGTGTACGCCTCGATTTCCGGCAACCACGTGCAGTGCAAGAACTCGCCGGGCATCGTGCCGATCCGCGACGGTGAAGTGACCTGGGGCGACCTGGATCGCGTGCTCGACGCGGCCAAGGCGGTGGCGATCCCGGCCGACCAGAAGATCCTCCACGCGATCCCGCGCGAGTACGTGCTGGACGATTCGCAGGAAGGCATCCGCAACCCGGTCGGCATGACCGGCGTGCGCCTGGAAGTGCATGCGCACCTGGTGGTGTGCGCGCAGTCGGCGGCGGCCAACATCAGCAAGTGCGTGCAGCGCTGCGGCCTGCAGGTGGACGACCTGGTGCTGTCCTCGCTGGCCTCCAGCGTGGCGGTGCTGACCGCCGACGAGCGCGAGCTGGGCGTGGTGCTGGTCGACATGGGCGCCGGCACCACCGACATCGCGGTGTTCGTGCAGGGTGCGATCTGCCACACCGCCTCGCTGCCGATCGCCGGCGACCACGTGACCAACGACATCGCGCACATGCTGCGCACGCCGACCCCGGAAGCCGAGCAGATCAAGGTGCGCTATGCCTGCGCCCTGGCCCAGCTGGCCACGGCCGAGGAGAGCATCCAGGTGCCGTCGGTGGGCGACCGCCCGCCGCGCCGCATGCCGCGCCATTCGCTGGCGCAGGCCGTGCAGGGCCGTTACGAGGAAATCTTCGAGATGGTGCAGGCCGAACTGCGCCGCTCCGGCTTCGAGGAACTGGTGCGCGCCGGCATGGTGCTGACCGGTGGCGCGTCGAAGATGGAAGGCGTGGTCGAACTGGCCGAGGAAATGCTGCAGATGCCGGTGCGCGTGGGTATCCCGCAGCACGTCACCGGCCTGGGCGAAGTGGTCGGCAACCCGGTGCACGCCACCGGCGTGGGCCTGCTGCTGATGGGAAGCCAGATCGAGCACCCGCGGCGGCCGTCGCTGCCCACCGGGCGCGCCGGAAGCATGTTCAAGAAACTCAAGACCTGGTTCCGCGGCGAGTTCTGACGCGGAACCCGAAAACCCGGG
The DNA here is from genome assembly GCF_059370495.1 of Stenotrophomonas sp. YJH_SMC_69. Lineage (NCBI taxonomy): Bacteria > Pseudomonadati > Pseudomonadota > Gammaproteobacteria > Lysobacterales > Lysobacteraceae > Stenotrophomonas > Stenotrophomonas sp. YJH_SMC_69. Next base: position 342,595 of record NZ_JCAFTS010000004.1, read on the forward strand.
CCTCGCCCGGGCGCAACACCCGCAGTACCCGCATCACAACGCAATACCGGCTACACACAACCCACACAGCCGCAACGTCGGCATGCAGCAGGACGGCAGGACGCCCGAATGCCCATGCCAGCCAAAGCGGATACAACGAGGACACGGACATGGCGCATTTTGAACTGATCGAAAAGATGGCACCCAATGCGGTGATCAAGGTGGTTGGCGTGGGCGGCGGCGGCGGCAATGCCGTGGCGCACATGGTCAACTCGGCAGTGGATGGCGTGGAATTCATCACTGCCAACACCGACTCGCAGGCCATCAAGAATTGTGGTGCCAAGCTGCAGCTGCAGCTGGGTACCAACGTGACCAAGGGCCTGGGCGCAGGCGCGAACCCGGAAGTCGGCCGCCAGGCCGCGCTGGAAGACCGTGAGCGCATCATGGACGCGCTGCAGGGCGCCGACATGGTGTTCATCACCGCCGGCATGGGCGGCGGCACCGGTACCGGCGCTGCGCCGGTGGTGGCACAGCTGGCCAAGGAAATGGGCATCCTGACCGTGGCCGTGGTCACCAAGCCGTTCCCGTTCGAAGGCCGTCGCCGCATGCAGGTGGCGCTGAAGGGCATCGAGGAACTGAGCCAGCACTGCGACTCGCTGATCACCATCCCGAACGAGAAGCTGATCACCGTGCTGGGTCGCAACGCGACCATGATCCAGGCCTTCCGCGCTGCCAACGACGTGCTGCAGGGCGCCGTGCAGGGCATCGCCGACCTGATCGTGCGTCCGGGCCTGATCAACGTCGACTTCGCCGACGTGCGCACCGTCATGTCCGAAATGGGCCTGGCGATGATGGGTACCGGCACCGCCCGTGGCGATGACCGCGCCCAGGCCGCTGCCGAATCGGCGATCCAGAACCCGCTGCTGGACGATGTGAACCTGGCTGGTGCCAACGGCATCCTGGTCAACATCACCGCCGGCGCCGATTTCACCATGGCCGAGTTCGACGAGATCGGCCGCACCATCGATGGCTTCGCTTCCGAAGATGCCACCGTGGTGGTCGGCACCGTGCTCGATCCGGACATGCAGGACGAAGTGCGCGTGACCGTGGTGGCCACCGGCCTGAACCGCGTCTCGGCCAGCAAGACCCAGCGTCCGGGCGAGCGTGCGCCGATCAAGCTGGTCCGCAACGCCACCACCGGCCAGCCGGAGTTCGGCGAGTTCGACAACGGCGGCGATGCCGTCTCCAAGGCGGTGGGTGGCATGGGCCTGGGCCTGCGTCGCGCCAGCAGCGATACCGCAGCGGCCTCCGCCCCTTCGGCCCCGGCCGCTTCGGCCCCGGCGGCGGCGGAACTGCCGAACGATTACCTGGACATCCCGGCGTTCCTGCGCCGCCAGGCGGACTAAGCGGGGCGGCCCGGGGTTGTCCTCCCCGGGTTGCGCCACCATGTCCTGAAAACGCGGGCGCCGGGCCAGGATGGGCCCGGCCGCCCTGCTTCACGCGCTTTCCAGCGGCGTGCCGGTGGATCCTGCCGGTGGCTGCAACTGGCGTTTCAGCCGGGGTAGGGGAGTGCGCGTGTTAATCTAATGTGTCACTTCCGGTCCATCCCCCATGATCCAGCAACGCACCCTCAAGAACACGATCCGCGCCACCGGCGTTGGCCTGCACAGTGGTGACAAGGTCTACATGACCCTGCGCCCGGCACCGGTCAACCATGGCATCGTGTTCCGCCGCGTGGACCTGGACCCGGTGGTGGAGGTGCCGGCCAAGGCCGAACTGGTCACCGAAGTGACCCTGTGCACCGGCCTGACCTGCAACGACGCAAAGATCCAGACCGTCGAACACCTGATGTCGGCGCTGGCCGGCCTGGGTGTGGACAACATCATCGTCGAACTGTCCTCGGCCGAGCTGCCGATCATGGACGGTTCGGCCGGCCCGTTCGTGTTCCTGCTGCAGTCGGCGGGCATCATCGAACAGGATGCGCCCAAGCGCTTCATCCGCGTGCTCAAGACCGTGGAGGTGACCGAGGGCGACAAGGTGGCCCGTTTCACCCCGTACGAGGGCTACAAGCTGGGCTTCACCATCCAGTTCGACCACCCGATGATCCCGGCCAAGCAGTCGCGGCAGGAAATCGAGTTCTCGACGCTGGCCTACACCAAGGAAATCTCCCGCGCGCGCACCTTCGGTTTCATGCGCGACCTGGAATACATGCGCGAGCGCAACCTGGGCCTGGGCGGTTCGATGGACAACGCCATCGTGCTGGACGAGTTCCGCGTGCTCAACGAAGACGGCCTGCGCTACGCCGACGAGTTCGTGCGCCACAAGATCCTTGACGCCATTGGCGACCTCTACCTGGCCGGTGGCCAGGTGCTGGGCGCCTACGAGGGCTTCAAGTCCGGCCACGCGCTCAACAACAAGCTGGTGCGGGCCCTGATGGCCGACGCCAGCGCCTGGGAATGGGTCAGCTTCGACTCGCCGACCACCCCGGATCCGGTGGAATATGCCACCCCGGCCTACGCCTGATTCCGTAGATCGTTGAATTTCAAGATAAAAACGCCGCCTTCCAGGGCGGCGTCGTTGTTTCCGGCGCTTGCGACGCATTCAGCGTGCTTGAAAGGCGTCAAGGCCGGTTCAAGGTCACGGTTTTGTGAACCTGTTGGATCGGAAGCCTGAATTTAACGAAGTTTTAACTTCAATCTAACGACAGGCCTCCGGATGGCCGCTAGGATGCGACCCGGCCCCCGAAATGTTTCACGCCGTGGTGACACGCGCGACGGGGAGCGGAGCCGGATGCTCCGTTGCCATCAGGATCGCTTCTTCGGCTTCGAGGGAACGTCCTGCAGGCAAGCCAAGGCGTCGCGTAGCCCTTTGTGCGTGGCGGCTGAAACTGCGTGGGGGCCATTCCGGTTGTCGATCGCTGGGGAGCGTGAGGGAGTGGTGGACGCAGTCTTGATGGTCACCCTGGTGGCCTTCAGCCCGATGGAACGGGCCGCGTCGAGCAACTGGGCTTCGGCAAGCCGCAACTTGGCATGCCAGACCGGGGACTCGACGAGAAAAACGAGGTGTTCCCCGTCCACATTGGCCAGCCGGCAGCGGCTGCGCAGAGGTGGCGGCAACTGGGGGCGCAACTGCCGGTCCAGCGCGTCGAGCCACAAGGCCCGACGCAGCGGGTTCCCGCTTTTGTCCGCCATTACCGCATCCAGCGCCGGTTTCGGCACTGACGCGGGGCGAACGCTGGATTTCGGCTCAGACATGAAAACTCACTGATGGCATTCAAAAAGATCGTAATCAAAACGCGTGAAGGACAGGCCAAGGCGTCGCCGATCACGCGTTTGCGGTTCTATTTCGAGGACCGCCCCCGCGCCCTGCTGGGCAGCGTGCTCGGGGTAGGCTGCATTATCGGCCTTGCCGGCGGCATTGGCGCCAGTGCGCTGAATGATTCGCGCCTGCAGGCCAAGGTCGAGCGCCAGGATGCGGAGCTGGCCAAGGTCAAGCGCGATGCGCAGACCCAGGTCAACGCGCTGGCTGCCCGCCTCGGCGAGCTGCAGGCGCAGGCCACCCGCCTGAACGCGCTTGGCGAACGGCTGACCCAGATGGGCAAGCTGGAAGATGGCGAATTCGACTTCAACGAGACCCCCGGCCTCGGTGATGGCGACGCCGGCGGCCCGACCAGCGACATCCCGGTCAAGGACGTCAACGCCGACTTACAGGTGCTGGAGCAGCGCTTCGCTGCTTCAGGCCGCCAGTTGTCGGTGATGGAATCGCTGATGTTCGACCACCAGCTGCAGCAGAACGCCGTGCCGTCGCGCATGCCGATCCGCAACAGCTACGTGACCTCCGGCTTCGGCACCCGTGCCGACCCGTTCGGCCGCGGCGCCGCCACCCACAAGGGCATGGACTTCCACGCCAAGGTCGGTGACCCGGTGATGGCCGTGGCCGAAGGCGTGGTCAGCTTCGCCGGTGTGAAGGGCGGCTATGGCAACGTCGTCGATGTCGACCACGGTAACGGCTATGTCACCCGCTACGCGCACAATTCGCGCCTGGTGGTGAAGGCCGGTGACCTGGTCCGCGCCGGCCAGGAAGTGGCCAAGGCCGGTTCCACCGGCCGTTCGACCGGTGCCCACGTGCACTTCGAGGTGTGGGAGAACGGCAACGTGGTCAACCCGCGCAAGTTCCTCGGCGACGGCGGCAACACGCCGGTCGGCCGCGTCAGCCGCGGCTGATGCCCGGGTCGGATTCCTTCCGCGCCGCGGAAGGGCTCTGACCCGATTCGGTTGAGGGCTGGGGTCAGAGCCCTTTCGCCATGGCGAAAGGGGTCCGACCCCGCATCCGTGTTTCTTTGCCGAATCCGGGGCGATTGCGACCGGATTGGCGCTTGAAACCTCAGCCGCCCGTCCCAAGCTACAATGGGTGTTGCCATCGACAGGGCGCCAGGCGCCCTGTTTCGTTTGCGGCGGACGGATCCCAAGGGGGAGGCCGGGCGTCGTGTCCATCCAACCCGGTTCCTTCAATGATCAACAGCCTGCTTACCCGCGTATTTGGCAGTCGTAACGAACGACAGCTGCGCCAGCTCAACCGCATCGTCGCCAAGATCAATGCGCTGGAGCCGGAGATCGAGAAGCTTTCCGACGAGCAGCTTCAGGCCAAGACGCCGGAGTTCAAGCAGCGCATCGCCGGCGGTGAAGCCCTGGACAAGGTGCTGCCGGAAGCGTTCGCGGTCTGCCGCGAAGCCGGCCGCCGCGTGCTGGGCATGCGCCACTACGACGTGCAGCTGATCGGCGGCATGGTGCTTCACCTGGGCAAGATCGCAGAAATGCGCACCGGTGAAGGCAAGACCCTGGTGGCGACCCTGCCGGTGTACCTCAACGCGCTGGAAGGCAAGGGCGTGCACGTGGTCACCGTGAACGACTACCTGGCCCGCCGCGACGCCGCGCAGATGGGCAAGCTGTACAACTGGCTGGGCCTGAGCGTGGGCGTGGTGTACCCGGGCATGCCGCACAGCGACAAGCGCGAAGCCTACGCGGCCGACATCACCTACGGCACCAACAACGAATTCGGCTTCGACTACCTGCGCGACAACATGGCGCTGTCCAAGGCCGACCGTTACCAGCGCGGCCTGCACTACGCCATCGTCGACGAAGTCGACTCCATCCTGATCGACGAAGCGCGTACCCCGCTGATCATCTCCGGTCCGGCCGATGATTCCCCGGAGCTGTACATCCGCGTCAACCGCGTCGTGCCGCACCTGGTCAAGCAGGAAGCGGAAGACGGCGAGGGCGATTTCTGGGTCGACGAGAAGGGCAAGCAGGTGCACCTGTCCGAAGCGGGCATGGAGCACGCCGAGCAGCTGCTGGTTGAAGCCGGCATCCTCGACGGCGAGACCGAAGGCCTGTACGCGGCGCAGAACCTGACCGTGGTCCACCACCTCAACGCCGCCCTGCGCGCGCACGCGATCTACCAGCGTGACGTGGACTACATCGTGCGCGACGGCGAAGTGGTCATCGTCGATGAGTTCACCGGCCGTACCCTGGCCGGCCGCCGCTGGTCCGACGGCCTGCACCAGGCGGTGGAAGCGAAGGAAGGCGTGCCGGTCCAGCGCGAGAACCAGACGCTGGCGAGCATCACCTTCCAGAACCTGTTCCGCATGTACAAGAAGCTGTCCGGCATGACCGGTACGGCCGATACCGAAGCGTTCGAATTCCAGAGCATCTACGGCCTGGAAGTGGTGGTGATCCCGACCAACCGCCCGACCATCCGCAAGGACAGTCCGGACCAGGTGTTCCTCAACCGCAAGGGCAAGTTCAATGCGGTGCTGGCCGACATCGAAGAGTGCGCCAAGCGCGGCCAGCCGGTGCTGGTGGGTACCACCTCGATCGAAACCTCGGAAATGCTGTCCGAGCACCTGAGCAAGGCCGGCGTGAAGCACGAAGTGCTCAACGCCAAGCAGCATGACCGCGAAGCGACCATCGTCGCCAACGCTGGCCGCCCGGGCGCAGTGACCATCGCCACCAACATGGCCGGCCGCGGTACCGACATCGTGCTGGGCGGTTCGCTGGAAGCCGAGATCCACGCCCTAGGCGAGGACGCGACCGACGAGCAGAAGGCAGCGGTCAAGGCCGAATGGCAGAAGCGCCACGAGGCAGTGAAGGCGGCCGGCGGCCTGCACATCGTCGGCACCGAGCGCCACGAATCGCGTCGTATCGACAACCAGCTGCGCGGCCGTTCGGGCCGCCAGGGTGACCCGGGTTCGTCCCGCTTCTACCTGTCGCTGGAAGACAACCTGATGCGCATCTTCGCCTCCGACTGGGTGCAGAAGGCCATGCGCATGATGGGCATGAAGGAAGACGACGTCATCGAGGACCGCCTGGTCAGCCGGCAGATCGAAAAGGCGCAGCGCAAGGTCGAGGCCCACAACTTCGACATCCGCAAGAACCTGCTGGACTTCGACGACGTCAACAACGACCAGCGCAAGGTGATCTACGCCCAGCGCGACGAGCTGCTGGATGCCGAGTCGGTGAAGGCGAATGTCGATGGCATCCGCGACGACGTGATCTTCGACATCGTGGCGCGCTTCGTGCCGCCGAACTCGATCGACGAGCAGTGGGACCTGCGCGGCCTGGAAGCGACCCTGGAGTCGGACTTCGGCCTGCAGATGTCGCTGACCGACCTGGTCAAGGAACACGAAGAGCTGGACGCTGAGGCCATCGCCACCAAGGTCCAGGAGCGCGTCAACCAGCACTTCGCCGAGAAGGAAGCCGGCCTGGGCGAAGAAACCATGCGCGCGCTGGAGAAGCACGTGATGCTGACCGTGCTGGACCAGAGCTGGAAGGAGCACCTGGCGCGCATGGATTACCTGCGCCAGGGCATCTACCTGCGTGGTTACGCGCAGAAGCAGCCGAAGCAGGAATACAAGAAGGAAGCCTTCGAGCTGTTCTCGGACATGCTGGAGAACGTCAAGCGCGAAGTGGTGACCCTGCTGGCCCGCGTGCGCATCCGCAGCGACGAGGAAGTGCAGGCGCTGGAAGCGGCCGAGCGCCAGCAGGCGCAGGCGCGCCTGAGCCAGTCGCAGTTCCAGCACCAGGATGCCGGCGGTTACAGCGCCGACGAGGAAGCCGCGCAGGTCGAAGCCGCCCAGCAGGGCGTGGCCACGCTGCAGCGCGACGAGCCGAAGATCGGCCGCAATGATCCGTGCCCGTGCGGCAGTGGCAAGAAGTACAAGCACTGCCACGGCCAGCTGAGCTGACCCCGGAAGGCCCCGCGCAAGCGGGGCCTTCTGCTTTGGCGCGGGCGATCCGGCGCGGATTCGTGATTGCGCTGGCCGCCCTGTTCTGGGCATGCTGGCCCCATGGTTTCTCCCACCCGATCGATCCATGTCGTGGCCGCCGTCATCACCGACGCCCGTGGCCGCGTGCTGCTCAACCGCCGTACCGAGAACCGCGACATGGCTGGCCTGTGGGAGTTCCCCGGCGGCAAGCGCGAATCCGGCGAGACCTCCGAGCAGGCGCTGGTGCGTGAACTGCGCGAAGAGCTGGGCATCGAGGCCGATGTCGGGCCCTGGCTGATGGATGTGCCGCAGCGCTATCCGGACAAGCACCTGACCCTGGAAGTGCGCCACGTGCGCAGCTGGAAGGGCACACCGCGCGGGCGCGAGGGCCAGGCGATCACCTGGGTGGCGCAGGACAAGCTGGGCCGCTATTCCATGCCGCCGGCCGACCTGCCGGTGGTGGCCGCACTGCGCCAACCGGATCGCTACCTCATCACGCCGGCGCCGGCCGAAGATGCCGGCGGCGTGCAGCACTGGCATGAACGGCTGCAGCAGGCAGTGGCGGCGGGCCAGCAGCGCATCCAGCTGCGCCTGCCGCCGGAGCATCCGCAACGGCAGGCGATGATCGAACAGGCCGTGCGCGCGCATCGTCGCGGCGTGCAGTGGCTGCTCAACCGCGATGTCGCGTTGGCCCGCACACTGGGCGTGGGCGTGCACCTGGGCAGCGAGCAGTTGCTGGCCCTGCAGGAGCGGCCCTTGCCGGAAGGACAGCTGGTCGCCGCGTCCTGCCACGACCTGGAGCAGCTGCAGGCGGCGCAGCAGTTGGGCTGCGACTTCGCGGTGCTCGGCCCGGTGCAGGCCACGGCCAGCCATCCCGGGGCGGTGCCGCTGGGCTGGGAGGCCTTCGCTGCGCTGCGCGCGCAGGTATCGCTGCCGATCTACGCGTTGGGCGGCATGGCCGCCGGCCATATCGCCGAAGCGCGTCGGCATGGCGGGCAGGGCATCGCTGCGATTCGTGGGCTGTGGCCGGCGTGAGCCGGCATGCAGGGTCAGATCCCTGCGCAGCAGGGCTCTGACCCCATCGCGGCAATCCGGGGTCGGAGCCCTTTTCGCTGGGAAGGGATCCGACCCCTCCCGATCACAACGTAATCCAGAAGCATCCGTATTGCCGCCGCAATCCCAGCACCGTGGACGCTCGCGACGCGCTGCCGGGCAGCGTCTGCTCCAGGCGCAGGCCGACCGGATGCCGTGGCGCTGGCGGCTCAGGGTCGGATTCCTGCGCCGCAGGGCTCTGACCCTCTTCCTGCGAGGACGCCAGCCCCTGTGGCGGATACACCGGCACCACGTCCACCAGTGGCCGCCGTGCCAAGGATTCCAACTGGCCGAGGATGCGCTGCGCGCCGGCATCGGAGACCGCACCCCACAGGTACAGCGAGGACAGCCGGTTCACATCGTTGCTGACGATGCCGGTGCGCAGTGCCTCCACCAGCTCGCTCAGGCGTCGTGGGCAGCGCGCACCCAGGGTGTCGCGTGGCAGGGTGCTGCCGGTGGGCGCGGGCGGTGGCAATCGCGACCGGGCGCCAACGCTGTCGCAGGGGCGGTCGGTATACACGCTCTGCCCCTGCGCATCGGTGCAGCGGTTCAAGCGCGGGGACTGCGCATGGACAATGCTCGATACCGAACACAACGACAGCAGCAACAGCAGGAAGGAAAACCGGTTCATCGGCGCAGGGTAGCGCCGATCGCGGTGGCATGGCGTGCTTTCAGCCGTGCAGCAGCTTCAACACCGACGTGGTCGGCTTGGCCAGGTTCAAGGTGTAGAAGTGCAGGCCCGGCGCGCCGCCCTCGATCAGGCGCTGGCACAGTTTGGCCACCACTTCGGTACCGAACGCCCGCACCGATTCGGCGTCATCGCCATAGGCCTGCATCTTGCGGCTGATCCAGCGCGGGATCTCCGCACCGCATTGCTCGGAGAAGCGGCGCAGCTGGCTGAAGTTGGCGATCGGCATGATGCCGGGCGTGATCGGCACCTGCACGCCGAGCCGGCGCACGGCATCGACGAAGTGGAAGTACGCATCCGGGTTGTAGAAATACTGGGTGATCGCCGCGTCGGCGCCGGCATCGATCTTGGCCTTGAAGTGCTTCAGGTCGGCCAGTGCATCGGAGGCCTGTGGATGGGTCTCCGGATAGGCACCGACTTCGATGCGGAAGGCGGTGCCGTGTTCGGCGCGGATGAAGTCGATCAGCTCGGCGGCGTAGCGCATGTCACCGGGGAAGCCCATGCCGGAGGGCAGATCGCCACGCAGCGCGACCAGGCGATGGCAGCCGATGGCGCGGTACAGCTTGAGCAGTTCGCGGATTTCCTGGCGGGTGCCGCCGACACAGGACAGGTGCGGTGCAGCCTCGAAGCCGTGGTGCTGGTTGAGGTGGCGCACGGTCTCGGAGGTATAGCTCAGGGTCGAGCCACCGGCGCCGAAGGTACAGGACACGTACTCGGGGCCGTAGTCCTTCAGCTTGGCCGCGGCGCGGTCCAGCTGGCTGCGCTGTTCGTCGGTCTTGGGCGGATAGAACTCGAAGCTGATGGCGGTCATGGCACGGGCGGCAGCGGCGGGTGCGGGTCAGTATATCGCTTCATCAAGATGGATGTTAGTTGGCTGCATGGACTGGCACCGTCCGCCGCCGGCGACCGTTTGCCCGGGTCTGCGGCCGTTGCTCCGGAATCGCAACCTGGCTGCCGTAGCCGGGCACACGCTGCTCCCATCCCGGCACCCCCCACCTGATGAAGGAGCACACGATGAAGATCTTCCTGGCACTCTGGTACGCGATGAAGGCCCTGGCCCGGCTGGCGATGATCGGCATGGCGATGGCCGTGCTCGGCTCCGGTTCCGCGCATGCCGCCACCGGCTCGACCGCTGGCAAGGTACAGGTCGAGGTGGTCGGCATGGGGCGACCGCTGCTGATGATCCCCGGCCTCAACAGCAGCGCCGAGGCCTGGCGCGAGACCTGCCTGGCCCTGAAGGACGTGCAGTGCCACCTGGTGCAGTTGCCGGGCTTTGCTGGCGCGGCAGCGGCCGACCCGCGCCCGGCCGGCTTCCTGCCGGCGATGCGCAGGCAGCTGCTTGCCTACCTGCATGACCAGCACCTGGGGCCGGTGGTGGTGGTCGGCCACAGCCTCGGTGGCGTGCTGGGCCTGCAGATGGCGCAGGCCGAGCCGAAGGCGATCAGCGCACTGGTGGTGGTCGACGCCCTGCCGTTCCTGCCGGCGGCGCGCGACCCGAGTGCCACCGCTGACAGCGTGCGGCCGATGGCCGACCAGCTGCGCAAGGGCATGCTGGCCGCCGATGCCGCGCAATGGCAGGCGCAGTTGAAGGCGGGCCTGCCGGGCATGACCCGCGATCCGCGGCGCCAGGCCGAACTGGGCCGCTGGGGCGAAGCCAGCGACCGCCAGACCACGGCCGATGCGATGCATGCGTTGATGACCACCGACCTGCGCGACAGCATCGCTTCGATCACCGCGCCGACGCTGGTGCTCGGCAGCTGGGCCGGCTACCAGCCGATGGGCGGCACCGAGGACGGCACGCGTGCGGTGTTCCAGGCCCAGTACGCGAACCTGCAGGGCGTGCAGATCGCGATGAGCGCGCAGGGTTTCCACTTCCTGATGTGGGATGATCCGCGCTGGTTGCAGGAACAGGTGCAGCGATTCCTCGCCGCGCATCCCTGACCCTTGTCCGCCCTCCTGCCACCGCCGAGAGCCCGCATGGACGCCACCACGCCTTCCCGCCGTTTCTGGACGCTCAATGCACTGGCATGGGCCGGCTATGCGCTGTACGGGCTGTGGGTCGGCATGCGGATCGGTGGCGGCATCGTGTTCAGTGGCATCGTGCTGATCACCGTCAGCGTCGCGGTCTCACTCTGGCTGTGCAGCGGCGCATTGCGTTCGGTTGCACTGCGCCAGCGCTGGTGGGAGGGCAGCCTGGGCAGCCTGGTGCTGAAACTGGCTGCCGGCGTGGTGCTCGGGGCCAGCGTCGCACAGGCGGTAACGGCGGCGCTGCTGCTGCCGGCGCTGGCGCTGGGTTGGGTGCAGCTGCCTGGCGGCCATGCGGATTACCAGTGGTCTTCGGTGCTGCTGTACTGGATGAACACCGCGTTGTTCCTGCTGGTGTGGACCGGTTTGTGGGCGGGCCTGCACGGCCTGCGGCGGGCACGCTACAGCGAGCTGGCACGCCTGCGCGCCGAAGCCGAACGCAGTGCGCTGGAACGTGACGCACTGCGTGCGCGGCTCAATCCGCACTTCATGTTCAATGCGCTGAACAACCTGCGTGCGCTGATCCTGGAAGACCCGGAACGGGCCCGTGACATGGTCACCCGCCTGTCGCGCACGCTGCGCCAGGCGCTCGCCCACAACCGCAGCGAGCAGGTCACGTTGGCCGAGGAACTGGCGGTGGTCGATGATTACCTGGCCATCGAGGCGGTCCATTTCGAACAGCGCCTGCAGGTGCGGCAGCAGATCGATGCCGATGCCACGCAGGCGCAGCTGCCGGCGATGGCGTTGCAGTTGCTGGTGGAGAACGCGATCAAGCACGGTATCGCCAGCCGTCCCGGCGGCGGCGAGGTGCAGATCCGCGCCACGCTGGACAATGACGTGCTGCGGTTGCAGGTGGACAATCCACTTCCAACCGGCAGCGAACCCACCCATGGCCATGGCGTCGGCCTGGCCTACCTGCGTGCGCAGCTGGGCATGCGTGGCCGATTCGTGCTGCAACCGGCCGGTGACCGCATGCAGGCCCTGCTGGAGATTCCGCAATGACTGGCATGCTGCGCGTGTTGATCGTCGATGACGCACGGCTGGCCCGGCAGGAGCTGCGCACGCTGCTGTCGGCGCTGCCGTGGGTGCAGTGCGTGGGCGAGGCCGACGACGTGCCCGCCGCACGCGAGGCGATCACCACGCTGGCACCGGACCTGGTGCTGCTGGATGTGCAGATGCCCTCCGGCAGTGGTTTCGACGTGCTGGACGGCCTGGACACGGTGCCGGCCGTGGTCTTCGTCACCGCCTACGACACCTATGCGGTGCGTGCGTTCCAGGCCAACGCGCTGGACTACCTGGTGAAGCCGGTGGAGGCGCCGCGGCTGCTGGAAGCGCTCGAGCGGGCGCGGCAGTGCGAGGCGGTTGCGGCCGACGTGCCGGAATCGCGCGGCACGCTGGGCGCGCACGACCAGGTGTTCGTGCGCGAGGGTGAACGCTGCTGGTTCGTGGCAGTCTCCGAGATCCGTCGGCTGGTGGTGGATGGCAACTACACGCGGCTGTGGTTCCGCGACCAGAACGCACTGCTGACCCGCAGCCTGAGCGCGCTGGAAGCACGTCTGCCGCCGGATCTTTTCTTCCGCGCCAACCGCAACACACTGGTCAACCTGCGCCGTATCCGTGGGGTGTCGCCCAGCATCGGCGACGGCTATGACCTGACGCTGGATGATGGCAGCGAGGTGGAGGTATCGCGGCGGCAGGCACGCGAGCTGCGCGAGCGGATGGCGTTGTAGGTGCTGCCAGCGGTTACCCTGTGCAGCGGATTCCCAGATCACGCCGCGCCATGTCCATCGTCCTCACCGATTTCGCCCGTCCCCGCCTGTTCCCGCGCGTGCCACGCGGCAATACCATCCAGGACTGCACTGCCGAGCAGTTCGAGGCACACCTCAATGCGCACGCGCCGCTGAAGGTGCTCGACGGCTACGCCCCGTTCTGCAAGTTGTTCGTCTACGAGAACTGGACCAGCACGCGCTGCCTGACGGTGCCGGTCACCGAGGCCAACCGCCACCAGCTGCGCAGCGGCTACGAAGCGCGCAACCGCGAGGAACTGCCGGTACTGGTGCGCTGGTTCGAGGGCGTGGAGTCGCCGCGCGCGAACTACCTGGTGGTGATCCTGTACAACGCCGAGCAGCTGGCCAGGGAAGGCTCACCGATCGAAGCCGACTGGGGCATCGTCGGCTGCATCTACACCGCCGAACCGGAAGAAGTGCCGATGGCGCCGATCACCATGATGCGCAATGCGCTGGGCGTGGAGGAGGGCGGTTCCGGCGTGCCATTGGACAAGGAGGCCTACCGGCGCTCGGTGGAGTTCTGGGAGAACAACGCCAACTGGCGGCCGGGGTCGGATCCCCGCATCGCAGGGCTCTGACCCGATCATTCGAGCCCCCGGTCGAAGCCTTTCCCTGAGGAGGGGATCCGATCCCAGGCGCGCGCTATGATCGGGCCAGGCAAACCCAAGGAGGGCGGGGCATGGCGGTCTGGGCAAGGATGATCCTGATGTTGCTGGCGGGCACGCTGCCCGCCACCCCGGTACTGGCCGCGAAGCCCTCTGCCGGGATGGCCTGCGAACCCATGGCACGCCTTCCCGGGCTGCGCGATGCGGGCGTGACCGCGCTGTCGATGCAGCCGCAGGACGGCCGCTGCGTGATTGAAGTGGCGGCGGCCAATGGCAACGCGCTGCGTCGGCAGCAACGAATGCTGGAGGCGCTGGTGCAGCATGCCTGCGCCGCGCCGGCGCACGTGACCGTGAATGAGGTGCAGGTATCCCTGCAGCTGCGCCTGCCGACGTCCTGCGCGGCACGCAGCAACCGGGATCTGTTCGCGGGTGAAGGTATTCCCTGGCTGCCTCCACGCGGCGTGTCGCCGCGCTATCCGGTGGAGGCCATGCGGCAGGGGCTGTCCGGCCGCAGCATGCTGAAGGCGTTGGTCGATGCGCGGGGGCGCGTTGCGGCCGTGATCGTGGAGACCTCCAGCGGTCATGCGTTGCTGGATGACGCTGCAGCGGAGGAGCTGCAGGGCTGGCGTTTCAGCCTTGCCGATGCGAAGGGTACGGTGCCGGCGTTGACCCTCGTGCGCATGCCGATGCGGTATGAATTCGTGGAGTGAGCGTCATCCACGCATGGCATGGATCTGGACGTACCGCAGCGGAGCCACGCCGTGCGTGGCTGCATCACTGTCAGAGGCGCTTCCACTCCCACCACGGGTAGTGGTATTCACGCTCGGTGGCGCTCCACGGCTGCGTGCAGGACGTGCACGTCACCCGGTAGCACTCACCCCAGCCATCCTCGGCCTCGCCTCGTCCGAGCAGCAGCACGTGGCCCTGTTCCAGCAGCGGTGCAGGGTTGAAGAACACATAAGAAGGGTAGAGTGCGCACAGGCACCCCTCACGCGCCTGCCAGTAGCGCAGCCGTTGCAGGGCCGCCTTCAGGTGCGCCTGGTTGCTGATCAGCATGCCGCCAAGGGCGATGCCCTCGCAGCTGCGTTCGATCGTATCCACATGTGCGACCAACGCGTCCAACGACGCGGTGCTGAACAGCCGTGCCACCGTGCGTGCGGCATCGGTGATGCGCGTGGCATCGCGCGACAGCAGGTCCTGCAGCAGCACGTCGGCCTGTGCATCGTCGAGCCGGGGTACCGGCGCTGCAGACCACGGCCAGCGCATCAGCGTGACTTGCCGATGGCAGCGTAGTGGCCGGCGGTGAGGCGCAGAAGATCGGCCGGTGCCAGTTCTACCTCGAGGCCACGGCGCCCGGCGCTGACATGCAGCGCGGGCAGCGCTTCGGCACTGGTGTCCAGGAACGTGCGCAGGCGCTTCTTCTGCCCCAGCGGGCTGATGCCACCGACCAGGTAGCCGGTGGCGCGCTGTGCGGCATCGGCGGCGGCCATCTCGCACTTCTTGCAGCCGGCGGCTTCGGCCAGCGCCTTCAGGTCGAGCTGGCCGGCGACCGGCACGATCGCCACCAGCAGTTCGTGTGCTTCCGTGCTGGCCAGCAGGGTCTTGAACACCTGGGCCGGGTCGAGGCCGAGCTTGTCGACGGCTTCGCCGCCATACGATTCGGCGTGGGCGTCGTGCACGTAGCTGCGCACGGTGTGGGCGATCTTCTCGCGCTTGAGCAGGTTGATGGCCGGGGTCATGGGCGCATCCTAGCGCGAGGTAGGGATATTGCCTTGACCGAAACTCGCGCATCAACGCAGGACGGGCCCCCGAAGGCGCCCGTCCCGGCTGTGATCGTCGGCATCCCGCGTCAGCGCGACATCGACTGCTGCGTCTGAATCTGTTCCTGGGTCTGTCGCTGCGACAGTTCGTTGTCCAGCGCCTGGCTATGCCGCGTGCTGTCCTGCAGCGTGTGGTTCGCCGCCTGCGACAGATCGACGTAAGTGCGGTGCATGGCGGGATCGCCAAGCTGGCCCTGCACGGCGAACACGCCCTGGTTGTCCGGCCGCGCCAGCACGGTATCGACCTGGCTCATGCCGGCCAGCTTGGACTCGTAAGCCACCAGGCCTGCGGCGTTCTCGAGCTGGCTGCGGTCATTGAACAGTGGCGCCAGGCCACCCTGGCGGCGTTGTTCTTCCAGCGTTTCCAGCTTTTCCACGACCTGCTGGTAACGCGGGTTGTCGGCGTGGCCGGGGGTGGCCATGGTCGGTTCGGCGGCCTGCTGTTGCTGTTGCGCGATGGCCTTGTCGAGCGCACCCAGGGTGGTGGCACCGACCTTGCCATCGACGGTGAGCTGGTGCTCACGCTGGAACTGCTTGACCGCTTCCAGGGTGCCGGGCCCGAAATCGCCATCGGCTACCAGTGGCTTGCCGTCCTTGCCCAGATAGCCCAGGTCGGCCAGCTTCTGCTGCATCGCTTTTACCTCATCGCCCCTGGCGCCGCTGACCAGTACGCCGTTGCCGCCGGGCGCGCCGGGCGCGCCGGGCGACCCGTGCGAGGGGGCATGGGTGGGGGTGATGCCCAGCTGGGTCATGGCCCGGTCGAAGCGCTCATCGCGGCTGGTCACCGCGGCCGGCGACTGGATGCCGTACTTGGTGGCATCGACGAAGTTCTGCACGTCGCCGCGGGTCGGTGGATTGCCGGCCTGGACCGTACCGCCCTGCAGCTTTTCCGCGTTGCCGGCCAGATAGCTGATGAACTGCGGGCCCATGCCGCCGAACTGGTTGTCATAGTCGGCCATGGCCAGCTGCAGTTCGGGGTTGGCCGCGATGGCATCGGCGGCGGCCGGGTTGGTGGCACGCACCTTGGCGATGGCTTCATCGACGCGCTCGATGGCGCTGTCCAGCTTGTCGTTGGTGAGCTGGTCCATCTTCGCCTGCGGAATGGCCTGCAACTTGGCGTCAAGCGCCGCCAGCTGCCGGGTGCTCAATCCGCCCTGCTGGGACAGCAGTTCGATGTCAGCGGCGGTGAAGCCGTTGTCGCGCAGGAAACGCCTGGCCTGTGGATTGCCGCCGACATCGAACTGCACCAGTCCAAACGAGTAGGTGCTTGCGCCTTTCTGCGCGTATGAGAAGTGGTCCAGGTGGCGGGTGTTGCCGCCCAGCTCCGTGTTGAGGAACAGCGTGGACAGCTGTTCGCGGGTAAGGGTGGAATCCTTTGCCATGGTCATCGTCCTTCAATGTGGGAAAAAGCGCCGGGCGCACCCAGCGGATGTCAGCCGGCGCAGTGCTGCTGCGTAAAGCCGAGCAGCTGGCGGACGGCCTGGGTGCCGTAGGCGGCCGATGCCGGTACGAGGGCGAACTGGCCGACCATCTGGTTGCTGCACAACTGCACGTTGCGCTTGCCGGCGGTGGTTTCCTGGATGCAGTTGGCCGCCAGCACGGCGTTGGGGCCACCGCCCACGTTGGTGGCGGCCGTACAGCCCAGCAGGCGGCCTTCCTGGCCGTTTTCTCCCAGCAGCGTGTTGAAGTTCGCCAACTGGCTGTTGGGGTCGCGCAGCACCAGCAGGTCCACGCACTGCTGCTGGCCGTCGGGCACTTCGCAGGCGTCCTGGTCGACCAGGCCGTCGCGCGTGGCCGAGAGCACCTTGAGGCGATCGGCAAATACCTGTTGCAGGCAGTGCGCGTCACCGCACAGGTCGCGCGTATGCTGGATCCAGCGCTGCTGCTCGGCCTGCAGCTTGGCCTTGCCGGCGGCATCGAGGGTGTCGCGTGCGGAGGCTTCAGCCTTGGCCAGCTCGGCTTCCTGCTGCAACAGGGCGGGGTCGTTGCAGATCAGGGTCTGCACCTGTGATGCCCCCTCGGCGCAGGCAGCGCTGCTGCCCGTGGCCGCTGCCGGGGTGCTGATTGCCTTGCCGTCGGTGCTTGCCTGGCCGGTGTTCGCTGCCGGTGCGCTGGCACCGGCATCGCTGCCAGGCGGGCTGCAGGCGGCCAGCAGGGCCACCCAGCACAGGATCATCAGGGGCTTCATCGCCCGGGTCACTCGGTCATTGTTGCGCGGCATGTCCTGTCCTTTGCTGTCTGCGTCCCGGCGCATGGCCTGCAGTTGGCAGTCCATGGGGGCATAGAGACTAGCAAGCGGCTTCTTAGGGCACTGTGACAGGGCGCGCGGATCTGCTGCGGGGCGACGCAACGCAGAACGGGCGCCCGAAGGCGCCCGTTCTGTCTGCATCTGTTGCCGGGGTCAGCGCCCTTTCCTGCGGAAAGGGATCCGACCCCGCCTGCGCCGGTAGTGCCGGCCGCTGGCCGGCACCGCGCACGATCAGTAGCGGTAGTGGTCCGGCTTGAACGGGCCTTCCACCGGCACGCCGATGTAGTCGGCCTGTTCCTGGCTCAGGGTGGTCAGCTTCACGCCGATCTTTTCCAGGTGCAGGCGAGCCACTTCTTCGTCCAGCTTCTTCGGCAGCAGGTACACCTTCTTCTCGTAGCTGTCCTTGTTCGCCCACAGGTCAATCTGTGCCAGGGTCTGGTTGGCGAAGCTGTTGGACATCACGAAGCTCGGGTGGCCGGTGGCGCAGCCCAGGTTCACCAGGCGGCCTTCGGCCAGCAGGAAGATCGCATTGCCGTTCGGGAAGATGTACTTGTCGACCTGCGGCTTGATGTTGACATGCTTGATGCCGGCGAAGGACACCAGTGCGTCGACCTGGATCTCGTTGTCGAAGTGGCCGATGTTGCAGACAATGGCCTGGTCCTTCATCGCGCTCAGGTGCTCGATGCGGATGATGTCGCGGTTGCCGGTGGTGGTGACGTACAGGTCGGCACGGCCCAGGGTCGATTCGATGGTGTTGACTTCATAGCCTTCCATCGCCGCCTGCAGGGCGCAGATCGGGTCGATCTCGGTGACGATCACGCGCGCGCCGTAGGCACGCAGCGACGCGGCGCAGCCCTTGCCGACATCGCCGTAGCCGCAGACCACGGCTACCTTGCCGGCCAGCATCACGTCCATCGCGCGCTTCAGGCCGTCGGCCAGCGACTCGCGGCAGCCATACAGGTTGTCGAACTTGCTCTTGGTGACCGAGTCGTTGACGTTGATCGCCGGGATCAGCAGGGTGCCGGCCTGGGCCAGCTGGTACAGGCGGTGCACGCCGGTGGTGGTCTCTTCGGAGACGCCCTTCCAGTCCTTGACCACGCGGCCCCAGTAACCCGGGCGCTCCTTGGCAACGCGCTTGAGCAGGTTCTTGATGACCTGTTCTTCGTGCGAGGCGGACGCGGTGTTGACCCAGTCGCTGCCGTTTTCCAGTTCGTAGCCCTTGTGGATCAGCAGGGTCACGTCACCGCCGTCGTCCACCACCAGTTCCGGGCCAGTCAGGGTGCCGTCGGCCAGGGTGAAGGTCAGCGCGTCCAGGGTGCAGTCCCAGTACTCTTCCAGGGTCTCGCCCTTCCAGGCGAACACCGGGGTGCCGGTGGCGGCGATGGCGGCAGCCGCGTGGTCCTGGGTCGAGAAGATGTTGCACGAGGCCCAGCGCACGTCGGCGCCGATGTCCTTCAGGGTCTCGATCAGCACCGCTGTCTGGATGGTCATGTGCAGCGAGCCGGTCACGCGCACGCCCTTCAGCGGCAGCTCGGCCTGGTACTTGCGGCGGATCGACATCAGGCCCGGCATTTCGTGCTCGGCGATGTCCAGTTCCTTGCGGCCCCAGTCGGCCAGCGTGATGTCGCGGATCTTGTAATCACCTTCGGTGGAGAAGGTCTTGGCAACAGCGTTCATTCGTGTGCTCCGGTTGTGGGCGAGCGGGTGCTCGCATCTAGCCGGGCGCCGTTGTTACAAAGCCACCTTACCGAGCCTGGCCGGGCCTCATCGGATCCGGTCGCAGCGCCCCTCGGCAGGGGAGAACCCCCATTATATCGCGGCCCCGGCATGACATCCGGATGACCCAACCATCGGCAGATGGGGGCGCGTGCACGGCCTGTTAAGGTCGGTGCTTTCACGCATCACGCAGGTAGAACGATGAGCATGCACGCGCGCCGTACGCGGCGCTGGACCGGCCTGGTCCTGTCGATGGGACTGCTGGCCGTGGCCCCGCTGGCCTGGGCGCTGGCCCCACAGCCCGCTGCAGCACAGGCGCAGGGTGCCAATGGCTACGAACTGCCCTCGGCGGCGCTGCAGGCGGTGGTCGACGCACCGCGCGCGCCGTCGCTGCACCTGTCGCCTCGCCGCGACATGGCCGCGTTGATGCAGATGCCGTCGCTGCCGTCGATCCGGGTGGTGGCGCAGCCGGAACTGAAGCTGGCCGGCCTGCGCATCAACCCGCGCACGTTCTCCGACAGCCGTTTCAGCTTCGGCGAGAAGCTGTGGCTGATGAACGTGGCCGTTGGCAAGGAACGGCAGATCAGCGGCCTGCCGGCCACGCTGTCGATCGCCAGCCTGATGTGGTCTCCGGATCAGAAGTGGCTCGCTTTCAACCAGGTCGACGCCACCAGCGGCGCCAACGAACTGTGGCTGGTGGACGTGGCCGCCGGCAGCGCCCGCCGCCTGGTTGCCGGCTTGAACACGGTGATCGGCAGCGGTTACCAGTGGCTGCCGGACAGCCGCGGGCTGGTGGTGTTCACCCGCCCGGCCAACCTCGGTGCGGCCCCGGCCACCGACGGCATCCCGACCGGCCCGGCCGTGCAGCAGACCCGCCGGGGCGATGGCGTGGTGTCGATCCGTACCTACCAGGACCTGCTGAAGAACGAGGCTGACGCGCGCCAGTTCGACTACTACGCCACCACACAGCCGGTGGAAGTCAGCCTGGATGGCAGCACCCGCCCGATCGGCGCGGCCGGGATCTTCATGGGCTTCTCCGTGTCGCCGGATGGCCGCTTCGTGCTGCGCCAACCGGTGCAGCGCCCGTATTCCTACGTGGTGCCGGTGAGCAGTTTCCCGCGCCGCATTGAAGTGATCGACCGTGCCAGCGGCAAGCTGGTGCATACCGTCGCCGTGCGTCCGCTGGTGGAAGGCCTGCCGACCGGCAACGACGCCGAAGTGACCGGCGTGCGTGACATCGGCTGGCGTGGTGATGCCGACGCGACCCTGGTCTGGGCCGAAGCGCAGGATGGTGGCGACCCGAACAGGGATGCCAAGGTGCGCGATGCGGTGCTGATGCAGGCCGCGCCGTTCGACACACCGCCGGTGACGCTGGCCCAGCTGGGCAGCCGCCTGGCCGGTATCAGCTGGGGCCGTGGCGACCTGGCCCTGCTGACCGAATCGTGGTGGAAGACCCGCAGGACCAAGACCTGGCTGATCGCCCCGGACAATGCCAGCGCCGAACCGCGCCTGCTGTGGGATCGCGATGCGCAGGACCGCTACGCCGATCCGGGCCGGCCGCTGCGGGCCAGCGACGAGCGCGGCCGTTCGCTGCTGCAGACCAGCGCCGATGGCGGCAGCCTGTACCTGGCCGGCGCCGGTGCTTCGCCGGAAGGCGACCGTCCGTTCGTGGACCGCTTCGACATCGCCACGGGCAAGGCAACGCGCCTGTTCCACTCGCAGGCACCGAGCTATGCGCTGCCGGTGGCATTGCTGGACAAGCAGGGCAGTTCGCTGCTGCTGAGCCGCGAGAGCCCGGACGAGCCGGCCAACTTCTACGTGCAGTCGCTGGTCGATGCTGGGAGCGCACCGCGCGCGCTGACCCATTTCGCGCATCCGCTGCCGCAGCTGAAGGGTGTGCAGAAGGAGCAGATCCGCTACAAGCGCAAGGACGGCGTCGACCTGACCGCGACCCTGCTGCTGCCGCCGGGATACGACCCGAAGCGCGACGGCCCGCGCCCGCTGCTGATGTGGGCCTACCCGGGCGAGTTCAAGAGCGCGGCCGCGGCCAGCCAGGTGACCGATTCGCCGTATCGCTTCAATGCGGTCAGCTACTGGGGTCCGCAGGCGTTCCTGGCCAAGGGTTACGTGGTGCTGGCCAGCCCGTCGATGCCGATCATCGGCGAGGGCGACAAGGAGCCGAACGACACCTACATCGAACAGCTGGTGGCCAATGCGCAGGCGGCCGTGGATGAAGTGGTGCGGCGTGGCGTGACCGACCGCGATCACATCGCCATTGGTGGCCATTCGTACGGTGCGTTCATGACGGCCAACCTGCTGGCACACACCCGCCTGTTCAAGGCGGGCATTGCGCGCAGCGGCGCCTACAACCGCACGCTCACGCCGTTCGGCTTCCAGGCCGAGGAGCGCAACTACTGGCAGGCGCAGGACGTCTACCAGAAGATGGCGCCGTTCAATTACGCCGACAGGATCAAGGATCCGATCCTGTTCATCCACGGCGTGGACGACAACAACTCCGGCACGTTCCCGATCCAGAGCGAGCGCATGTTCGCGGCGGTGAAGGGCCTGGGTGGCACCGCGCGGCTGGTGATGCTGCCCAACGAATCGCATGCCTACCGCGCACGCGAATCGATCATGACCATGCTGGCCGAGAGCGAGCGCTGGCTGGAGCAGACCATCGGCCCGGCCGAGCAGGGCACGGCGAAGAAGAAGCGCTGATACGTGCATGAGGGTGGCCGCTGCAACAGCGGCCGCCTGTGCGGCTGCGCCGCCGCCCGAGCATGGGCTCGGGCGCTACACGGTGTCACGCGCCATGACGCTTGTAGAGCCGAGCCCATGCTCGGCTGCGTCCGCCATGGATACGTGCAGATGAAACCATTCTTGCATCGCAGCACGACGCCCGATCTGGGATAGGCTTGGGGTCTGGATCCGTTGACCGAGGCCTGTGCGTCGCCGATGAACGAGTACCGCAGCAGCATCGAGTTTGCTTCCCCCGATCTTCCGCTTCGCGATGACGTGCGCCGGCTCGGCGCACTGGTCGGTGACCTGCTGGTCGAACAGGTTTCGGCCGCTTTTCTCGACGATGTCGAGGACGTGCGCACCCGCGCCATTGCCCGCCGCGAGAACCAGGCGCCCCTGTCGGAGCTGGCCGAAGGGCTGGCCGGGCGCACGCCGCAGCAGGCCGAGACCATGGTGCGGGCCTTCAGCACCTACTTCCAGGTGGTCAACATCGCCGAGCGCGTGCATCGCATCCGCCGCCGCCGTGATTACCAGCGTGCCGGTACCGCCGGGGCGCAGCCCGACGGCCTGCAGGATGCGCTGCAGCATCTGAAGGCGCAGGGCGTGGGCCTGGATGAGCTGGCGCAGTGGCTGCCGCGCATCGACATCGAACCGGTGTTCACCGCGCACCCGACCGAAGCGGTGCGCCGCGCGCTGCTGGAGAAAGAGCAGCTGATGGTGGCCAGCCTGGTCGACAACCTCGACGGCCAGCGCACGCCGGGGGAAGCGGCCGCCGATGCTGCGCGCTTCCGCATGGCGCTGACCGCTTCGTGGCAGACCACCGATTCCTCGCCGGTGCGGCCTACCGTCGATGACGAGCGCGAGCACGTCGGCTTCTATCTGGTGCAGGTGCTGTACCGGGTGATCCCGGTGCTGTACGAATCGCTGCAGCAGGCGCTGCGCGATACCTACGGCGAAGAACTGCCGCTGCCGCGCCTGCTGCGCTTCGGTACGTGGGTGGGCGGCGACATGGACGGCAACCCGAACGTGGATGCCCACACCATCCGCACTACGCTGGACGCGCAGCGGCAGGCCGTGCTGGGTCGCTACCAGAAGGAACTGCTGCAGCTGGCCAGCCTGCTCAGCCAGTCCACCGAGCGGGTGGGCGTGAGCGAGGCGCTGCAGGCGCGCGTGGCGCACTACCAGCAGCTGCTGCCGCAGGTGCAGTCGCGCCCGCGCCATGCCGACATGCCGTACCGCCTGCTCAACGACCGCATGCGCGCACGCCTGCAGGCAACGCTGGACGATGGCGAGGGCGCCTACGCCGGCCCGGACGAACTGATCGACGACCTGCAGCTGATCCTCGACAGCCTGCGCGCCAACCGCGGCGAACATGCCGGTGGCTTCGCCGTGCAGCGCCTGCTGTGGCGGGTGAAGACCTTCGGCTTCCACCTGGCGCGGTTGGACGTGCGCCAGGAATCGAGCGTGCACGCGCGCGCGCTGGCCACGGTGCTGGGCGGCGACGCAGCGTGGGACGGTCTGGATGCCTTGGGCCGCGCACGCCTGCTGGCGCCGCATGCCAGTGGTGACGCGCCGTTGCCGAAGGGCGACGACGAAGGCAACCGGCGACTGGACGCCGTGTTCGCCGCGCTGGCCGATGCCCGTGCGCGGCATGGTGGCGATGCACTGGGCAGCTACATCATCTCGATGGCACATGACCGCAGCGACGTGCTGGCGGTGCTGGCGCTGGCGCGCCGTGGCGGCCTGGTGGAAGAGAACGGATCAGTACCGCTGGATATCGCGCCGCTGTTCGAGACGGTGGAGGACCTCAAGCGCGGCACCGCGACCCTGCGTGATCTGCTGGCCGACCCGATCTATCGCGCGCACCTGCAAGCGCGCGATGACGTGCAGATGGTGATGCTGGGCTATTCGGACAGCAGCAAGGACGGTGGCATCGCCGCATCGCGCTGGGGCCTGCAGCGTGCACAGGTGGAGCTGCTGGAGGTGGCGGCCGAGGCCGGCATCCGCCTGACCTTCTTCCATGGCCGTGGCGGCTCGATCAGCCGCGGTGGCGGCAAGACCACGCACGCGGTGGACGCATCGCCGCGCGGCAGCATCGATGGCCGCCTGCGGGTGACCGAGCAGGGCGAGGTGATCCATCGCAAGTACGGCATCCGTGCGCTGGCCCTGCGCTCGCTGGAGCAGGCCACCGGTGCGGTGCTGCGTGCCAGCCTGCGCCCGCGTGCCGCCGAGCCGCGCGAGGATGAGTGGCGACCGGTGATGGACGCGGTGGCATCGGCCAGCAGCGAGGTGTATCGCGCGTTCGTTGGCCAGGCCGGTTTCATGGACTACTTCCGCACCGCCACGCCGATCGACGTGATCGAACGCATGACGCTGGGCTCGCGGCCATCGCGCCGGCTCGGCCAGGACGCCGCGCTGGGCAACCTGCGTGCGATTCCCTGGGTGTTCGCCTGGAGCCAGGCGCGCGCGGTGATTCCCGGTTGGTACGGCGTGGGCAGTGGCCTGCAGGCGGCGGTTGCTGCCGGCCACGAACAGACCCTGCGCGAGATGGCGCGGGACTGGCCGTTCTTCCGCACCTTCCTGGACGACATCGCGATGGTGCTGTCCAAGGGCGATATCACCATCGCCGAGCAGTTTTCGCTGTTGTCGGGTGAACGGCACGGGCACTTCTTCCCGCAGGTGCAGCGCGAACTGGAACTCACCCGGCACTGGCTGCTGGCGCTGATGGACCAGCGGACGCTGCTCGACCACGATGCGCGGCTGGCGCTGTCGATCCGCCTGCGCAATCCCTACGTCGATCCGATCAGCGTGCTGCAGGTGGACCTGTTGCAGCGCTGGCGGGCCAGCGGGCGCGAGGATGACGGGTTGCTGCGCGCGCTGGTGGCCTGCGTGAACGGTGTTGCGCAGGGCGTGCAGAACACCGGTTGATCCGCATCCGCCGGGCATGGCCCGGCGAATTCGCAATGGTAGTGCCGGCCGTTGGCCGGCAACCTCATGATGTCCGGCAGCGCGCGCGAGGTTGCCGGCCAGCGGCCGGCACTACCTCATTCCTCCGGTGACGGCGGATTCGATGCCAGCAGTTCCAGATGGCGCTGTTCCATTTCCTGGCGCAGCTGGCGGCGGATCTGCGCGGCGGCCTGGCGGCGCTTCTCGTCGGACGTCGCCGGCTGCAGGGGCGGGACGGGCGTCGGCCGGCCTTCCTCATCCACGGCCACCATGGTGAAGAAGCAGCTGTTGGCGTGGCGCACGCTGCGCTTGAGGATGTCCTCGGCCACCACCTTGATGCCGATCTCCATCGACGAGGTGCCGGTATGGTTCACCGAGGCCAGGAAGGTGACCAGCTCGCCCACCGCGATCGGCTGGCGGAACATCACCTGGTCCACCGACAGGGTGACCACGTAGCTGCCGGCGTAACGGCTGGCGCAGGCGTAGGCAACCTGGTCGAGCAGGCGCAGGATGGCGCCGCCGTGGACCTTGCCGGAGAAATTGGCCATCTCCGGCGACATCAGCACGGTCATGGACAGCTGGTGGGTTTTCAGTTCGGTCGACATGCGGCGATTGTATCGGCAACCGGGTAGTGCCGGCCGCTGGCCGGCAATCACGCGATTGTTTCCCGAAGGCCATGAAAAAGCCGGCCAGCGGCCGGCTCTACCAGAAAGCAGAAGGGCCGCGTGAGCGGCCCTTCGTGTTTCTTACTTCAGCTTCGCATCGGCGCGCAGGGCGGCGGCGCGGTCGGTCTTCTCCCAGGAGAAGGCCGTGGCGTTGACGGTCTCGCCTTCGCCGTTGAGGTAGCTGAACTCCTTCGGCTTGCGGCCGAAGTGGCCGTAGGCCGCGGTCTGCTGGTACATCGGGTGCACCAGGTCCAGCATCTTGATGATGCCGTACGGGCGCAGGTCGAAGTGCTTGCGGATCAGCTTCTCGATCTTGTCGTCGCTGATCTTGCCGGTGCCGAAGGTGGTGACCGAGATCGAGGTCGGCTCAGCCACGCCGATGGCGTAGGAGACCTGCACTTCGCAACGGTCGGCCAGGCCGGCGGCCACCACGTTCTTGGCGACGTAGCGGGCCGCGTAGGCTGCCGAACGGTCGACCTTGGACGGGTCCTTGCCGGAGAAGGCACCACCACCGTGACGGGCCCAGCCGCCGTAGGTGTCGACGATGATCTTGCGGCCGGTCAGGCCGCAGTCGCCCACCGGGCCACCGATCTCGAACTTGCCGGTCGGGTTGATGTGGAACTTGGTGCCCTTGTGCAGCCACCTGGCCGGCAGCACCGGCTTGATGATCTCTTCGCGGACGGCCTCGATGAGGTCCTTCTGCTTGATGCCGGGGGCGTGCTGGGTCGACAGGACCACGGCGTCGATGGCCGAGACCACGCCGTTTTCATAGCGCAGGGTGACCTGGCTCTTGGCGTCCGGACGCAGCCACGACAGCGGCGAGTTCTTCTTCTTGCGGATCTTGGCCTGCTGCTCGACCAGGCGGTGCGACAGGTGGATCGCGGCCGGCATGTAGCTGTCGGTCTCGTTGGTGGCATAGCCGAACATCAGGCCCTGGTCGCCAGCGCCCATTTCTTCCGGCTTCTTGCGATCCACGCCCTGGGCGATGTGCGGCGACTGCTTGCCGATCAGGTTCAGCACGCCGCAGGTGGCGCCGTCGAAACCGACGTCGGAGCTGTCGTAGCCGATGTCCGTGATGACCTTGCGGGTCAGCGCTTCCAGGTCGATCCAGGCGCTGGTGGTGATTTCACCGGCCACGATGGCAACGCCGGTCTTGACCATGGTCTCGCAGGCCACGCGGGCGCGCTGGTCCTGGGTCAGGATCGCGTCCAGCACCGCATCGGAGATCTGGTCGGCAACCTTGTCCGGATGGCCTTCGGAGACCGACTCGGAGGTGAAGAGATAGCTGGACATCAGGCGTAATATCCCTTGATTCGGATGGAAAGATGGGCGCGCATGATACACGGGGTGCGCCGCCTGTGCATTGTGAACCTGTGCCGGTTGCCGGTGGTTAAGCCCGCGTAGGCCTGGAGGGGCCGTCCCTTGGGGATTGGGGCCCAGCCTTGAGGCCCAGTGTTCCACCAGCGTGACAACAGACGGGACGGCTGCCGGCCCCGACCGCGCAGGCGGCGACCTCGCCGCGAAGGCGGGCCGGCCGTCATCGTTCTGCCCCGAAACCGCCATCTGGCTGCCGCCTGCCGGGCGCAGGCTGTCGGCCAATCCGGCCGCCGGGCATCAGTGGATCCGCCATGCAGGAACTCGAACAGCGTCTCCAGCAACGTTTCCCCGATTGGTTCCATGGCCGTCGCGGCCAACTGGCGCGGCCGCTGCTGCGCAGCGTCGGGCGCTGGTCGCGCCTGGACCAGATCGAAGCCTTCCTGCAGCGCAGCTCAGGACTGCGCGGCTTCGGTTTCGTCGCCGCCGGCCTGGAATTCATCGGCGGCCAGTACCAGGTGGATCCGGCCGCGCTGGCCAGGATCCCGGCCACCGGCCGCCTGCTGATCGTCGCCAACCACCCCTCCGGGGCACTGGATGCGCTCGCACTGCTGGACGCGGTTGGCCGTATCCGCCGCGACGTGCGGATCGTGGCCAACGATCTGCTGGGGGCGATCGCGCCGCTGCAGGACCTGCTGCTGCCGGTGCGCATCCTCGGTGGCAAGGCCCGGCGCGGCAGCCTGCATGCGGTGGAGGAAGCATTGGCCGCCGAGCAGTGCGTGATCGTGTTCCCGGCCGGCGAGGTCTCGCGCCTGTCGCTGCGCGGCATCCGCGATGGCCGTTGGCAGCGCGGGTTCGTCCGCTTTGCCCGCGCGGCCGCTGCGCCGGTGCTGCCGGTGCGGGTGGAAGCGCGCAACTCGGCGCTGTTCTACGGCGCCTCGACCCTGTTCAAGCCGGCCGGCACCGCGCTGCTGGCGCGCGAAATGTTCGCCCGTCGTGGCCGCCCGCTGCGGCTGAGCATCGGCGAGCCGATGCAGCTGGGCAAGGGCGGTGACCCGGGCGCACAGCTGCTGGCGGTGCGCCGCGCGCTGTACGCGCTGGGCCGCAACGGCGCGGCCGGCAATGCCGCTGCGTGCGCAGGCCCCGAGCCATTGGCGTCTCCGGTGCCGCCTTCGCAGGTCGCCGCCGGCATTGCTGCGGCCACCCAGCTGGGCCAGACCGCCGATGGCAAGCAGATCCTGTTGGCGACCTGTACCGCCGATTCACCGCTGCTGCTGGAACTGGGCCGCCTGCGCGAGCTGACCTTCCGCCAGGTGGGCGAGGGCACCGGGCGCAGCCGCGACCTGGACGCCTACGATCCGCAGTACGAGCACATCGTGATCTGGGACGCGGCGGCGCAGCGCATTGCCGGTGCCTACCGCATCATGCGCGGCGCCCAGGCCCTGGCCCGGCACGGCCTGTCCGGGCTCTACAGCGCGTCGCTGTTCCGCTATTCCGACGATGCCATCACCCACATTGCCGAGGGCCTGGAGCTGGGCCGCAGCTTCGTGGTGCCCGATTACTGGGGCAGCCGCAGCCTGGACTACCTGTGGCAGGGCATCGGCGCCTACCTGCAGTGCCGGCCGGGCATCCGCTACCTGTTCGGCGCGGTCTCGATCAGCGCAGCGCTGCCGCGCGATGCGCGCGAGCAGCTGGTGGCCTACTACCAGCGCTACTACGGCGGAACCGCCGGGCTGGCCGAATCGAACCGCCCCTTCCAGTACTTCGCCGCACCGCCAAGTTTCGGCGAGCTGGATGCGGGTGCCGCGTTCGATGTGCTCAAGGCCAACCTGGCCGCACTGGGTACCGGCGTGCCGACGCTGTACCGCCAGTACACCGATCTGTGCGAACCCGGCGGCGCGCGCTTCCTCGCCTTCGGCGTGGACCCGGACTTCAGCGATTCGATCGACGGCCTGATCGAAGTGGACCTGTGCGCGATCCGGCCGAACAAGCGCAAACGCTACCTGCGCGACGCGGGTGCGCCGGCATGAGCACGCTGGCGAACCTGTCGCCGCACCGGCGCGCAGTGTTCGTCTCCGACGTGCACCTGGGCTCACGTCATTGCCACGCCACCGAACTGGCGCGGTTCCTCTCGCAGCTGCGCTGCGAGCGGTTGTACCTGGTCGGCGACATCATCGACCTGTGGTGGATGGCGCATCGCCGCGCCAACTGGCGGCAGTCGCACAGCGAAGTCATCCAGGCCCTGCACGCGCTGCGCCGTGCAGGGACCGAGATCATCTACATTCCCGGCAACCACGATGCCTCGCTGCGCCAGGTGTGCGGGCTGATGTTGCCGGCCATGCAGGTGCGCCGCCGTGCCATCCACGTGACCGCCGATGGCCGCCGGCTGCTGGTCGCGCATGGCGACGACTACGACGGCGTGACCCATTTCGGTGGCCTGCAGGAAAAGTTCGGCGACTGGCTGTACTACCGCATCCTGACCGGCAACCAGGCGCTGAACGCGGTACGGCGCCGGCTTGGCATGCGCTACTGGTCGCTGTCGGAGTTCCTGAAGAAGCGCAGCGGGGCCGCCGAACGCTACATCGAGCGCTTCGTGCAGGCCGGGCTGGACGACGTGCGCCGGCGCGGCCTGGATGGCATCGTCTGCGGCCACATCCACCGCGCGGCGCTGGTCGAACGCGATGGCCTGGTCTACGCCAACGACGGCGACTGGGTGGAGAGCCTGACCGCACTGGCCGAGGACCATGATGGTGCGCTGCGCCTGCTCGACCATAACGGCCAGACCCTGGTGGAACTGCCAGGCGCGCGGTTGTCGCAGGCGGCGTAACCCGCGTCTGTCCTACTGTAGAGCCGAGCCCATGCTCGGCTGACGTGGCGCCGAACGAAGCGCAGCCGAGCATGGGCTCGGCTCTACATGCACCGCCCGCAAGCCGCTAGCATCGGCCCATGGACTCCCTGACCCAGATCGTGCTCGGTGGCGCCGTCGCCGCTGCCATCGCCCCGCCCGGACATCGCCGCGCGGCCCTGCTCGCTGGTGCCGCGCTTGGCACCCTGCCGGACCTCGACGCGCTGTGGCTCGGTTTCACCGCAGCCGATCCGGTGGCGAACATGATCGAGCACCGCAGTTTCAGTCATTCGCTGCTGGTACTGCCATGGGTGGCGGCATTGATCTGGTGGCTGTTCAAGCGCTTCGGCAATGGCCGCGTCGCGCAGTCACCGCTGCGCTGGTTCTGGGCGATCCAGCTGGCGCTGGTCACCCATCCGGTGCTGGATGCGTTCACCGTGTATGGCACCCAGTTGTGGTGGCCGCTGCGCCCGCATCCGACCATGGGATCCAGTGTCTTCATCATCGACCCGGGGTATACGGTGTGGCTTCTGCTGGGCTGCGTGCTGGCCTGGTTCGGCCGCGCCCGGCCCTGGGCGGGCAGGGTGCTGGGCGTGGTCCTGCTGCTCAGCAGTGGCTACCTGGGCTGGGGCCTGATCGCCAAGTCACAGGTCGACCGTGCCGCACAGCAGAGCCTGGCCGCGATGGGCCTGGGCGATGCGCCGCGCTTCTCGGTACCGATGCCGTTCAACACCCTGCTGTGGCGGGTGGTGGCGATGACGCCCAATGGCTACGTGGTGGGTGACCGCTCGCTGGTGGCCGACCACGGGCCGATGCGGTTCGAAGGCCATGCGTCCAACGTACAGGCCTTGCGCGAAGCGCAGGCCATCCCGGCGGTGCAGCAGCTGACGTGGTTCAACCGCGGTTTCATGCGTGCGCAGGTGGTTGACGGCCGGTTGGTGCTGAGTGACCTGCGCATGGGGCTGGAGCCGGACTACACCTTCAACTTCGTCGTGGCCGGGCAGGCCGACGGGCAGTGGCGGGCGATCGTTCCCGAGCAGGTGCGGGTGGACTACAGCAGTCCCGCCGCGCGTGCCGACGCCGGTCGCCGCCTGGCGGCGATGTGGCAGCGGATCTGGCAGGAGCCGGCGGCGGCGCCGGGCGCGGCCGACCACACCGCCGTGCATTGATCACTGGATCCACGCATGGCGTGGCTCTACGGCCCCGATCGGCAGCAGAACACCGGATCAATACACCGTGGCGCGGCCCTGGACGAACGAGTAGAAGAACACGGCGTTCGGGTCGTTCTGCACCAGGCGGAACTCGCGGCGCATGCCTTCCACGGTTTCCTCGTCCACCGAGCCGGCCTGCAGCAGCTGGTCGGCGGCCGACAGCAGGAGCTGTTCCCAGAACGCGATCATCGTCTTGCGACGCGCCGGTTCGCGGTTGTCCAGGTGGATGGTCTTGATCTCGGTGTGCACGTCGCGGAAGCCGCCGGCCAGCAGCAGGTTGCCCAGCTTTGCACCGACGAACGGGTCACCGCCATGGTCGTACTGGAAGTCGTTGAAGGCCATCCAGTAGCGCCAGATGTGCGGCGAGTACGGGTCGAGCAGGAACGAGGCATTCATCACTTCGGTGATGTAGACCGGCGAACCCGGTGCCAGCACGCGGCGCACTTCGCTCAGCACACGCGCCGGTGAAGGCACGTGTTCCAGCACCCAGCACAGGAACGCCGAGTCGAAGCTGCGTGCCTCGAACGGCAGCTCGCCGGCGTCGGCCTGCTGCAGGGTGTATCGGTCGCTGCACCACGGCGTGCGCGCCAGGTTCTCGCGCGCGGTGGCCAGCTGCGTTTCGCTCAGGTCCACGCCGGTCACGTGCAGCTCGGGGAAGCGGCGCAGCAGGATCTCGGTCTGCGCACCGACGCCACTGCCGACTTCCAGCAGGCGCCGCGCGCCGCTGTAGTCGATCTGGCCGAAGATGCTCGATTCCAGCAGCCGGGCCTGGGTCATCAGGCGCTGCTGTTCGGTGCCGGAAAATCCGTGCAGGTAGGTCGGAGAGGAGATCGGCGGGGTCATGGGGCGGGCTCTTGTAGCGTCGAGCGTGCTCGACGGCTCTGGAAATTCAGTCGAGCAAGCTCGACTCGACGGCATGGCAGTACGCTCAGGCAGCAGATGACAACGCGGGTTCCCCGGCGATCAGGCGGTCGAAGTATTCCGTGGTCAGCGCGATCTGGCCCTGCGGGTCTTCGGCACGGTTGACCACGGCGCGGAAGGCGGCGTTCTCCGGCCGGTCCTTGGCATACCAGCCCAGGTGCTTGCGCGCGATGCGCACGCCCTGCGGCTCGCCATAGAACGCATGCAGCGCATGCAGGTGGCCGAGCAGGATGTCGCGCACTTCCGCCAGCGACGGCGGTGGCAGTTCCTCGCCGGTGGCGAGGTAGTGCGCCACTTCGCGAAAGATCCACGGCCGGCCCTGCGCGGAGCGGCCGATCATCACTGCATCCACCCCGGTCTGCTGCAGCACGTGGGCGGCCTTCTGCGGTGAATCGATGTCACCGTTGGCGATCACCGGGATGCGCAGCGCAGCCTTGATCTCGCCGATGGTGGCGTACTCGGCCTGGCCGGTGTAATGCTGGTCGCGGGTGCGGCCATGCACGGCCAGCGCGGCGATGCCGCTGGCCTCGGCGATGCGGGCGATCACCGGGCCATTGCGATGGTCGCAGTCCCAACCGGTGCGGATCTTCAGCGTGACCGGCACGTCCACTGCGTTGACCACGGCTTCGAGGATGCGCGCCACCAGCTGCTCGTCGCGCATCAGCGCCGAGCCCGCCCAGGCGTTGCACACCTTCTTGGCCGGGCAGCCCATGTTGATGTCGATGATCTGCGCGCCGTGGTCGACGTTGTAGCGCGCGGCCTCGGCCAGCTGCTGCGGCTCGGTGCCGGCGATCTGCACGCTGATCGGGGCTGGCTCGCCGTCATGGTCCATGCGGTGGATCGACTTTCGCGTGTTCCAGAAGCGCGGGTCGCTGATGGTCATTTCCGAGGCGGCCAGTCCCGCACCCAGCCGTTTGCACAGCAGGCGGAAGGGCTTGTCGGTGACGCCAGCCATGGGTGCCAGCACGACGTTGGGGGCAATGGTGTACGGGCCGATCTGCATGCGCCCATTGTAGGGTGCGGGCGGCGGTGCGGCCGTGCCGCGCGCGGTCCGGTTCAGGCCGATCGGCACCGACCTCATGCCGTACCGGCATCAGCAGATGCTTGACGGTTGCTTCCGCCGCCCCCACGGGCGGGCGATGGTGGGCGGCTACCCCAGGCTCTGCCAGGCCTGGCGGGTACCCAGCGCGAAGGCCAGCCCCAGGCCCAGGCAGACCAGCGAGCTGACCGCCCAGAAGCGCGTGCCGTTGTACCCCGGCCGGAACAGCGCCAGGCCGAAGCCCATCGCGGCACGCAGCAACAGCAGCGCGGCGATGCCGGGCAGGACCAGGCGGCTGGCCGGCAGCGGCGAATGCCAGCCCGCGGCGGCCAGTGCGTACAGGGTCCAGGCCACCAGCACGGCAGTGATGCCGGCGGTCATCAGCGGTGGCCACCAGTGCCCCGCATGCGCCAGCCGGACCACGCGCTGGCCGGCACCGAAGTACCTGTACCACGCGGCGCCGAAGGCGATGCAGCCGATATGCAGCAGCGCCGCCACGGCACTGCCGGCGGCCGCGACCAGCAGCCAGGGGAATCCGTCCATGTCCTGCCCGTGCGAGGAAGCTGCGCGGATGGTGGGCGAGGGGCAGGATGTGGGCAATGCGACAGGCGGTCGCAGGGGCTGGGCAATGGGCAAAAGAATGGCCCGGGTGTCTGCACGCCCGGGCCTTGTCATCCACGCGTGGCGTGGAATTACCTGGCTTCAGCGTCGGCCGGGGTGAAGCGCGGCATCGCCGCAGCGGCGCCTTCCTTCTCGGTCGAACGGCCGGCGAACTGGTTGGCGAAGCGCACGTGGCGGGCGAACGGGGCGTCGGCCACCTGCGCCAGCGACGCGGCCAGCGCACCGTTGAAGGCGTCACCGGCACCGGTGGTGTCGATCGCCTGCACCTGTTCGGCACCCACGCGGTAGTACGGCTGGGTATCGCCGCGCAGGTTCTCGTCGGCATGCGACACGAACACGCCCACCGAACCCAGGGTCACCACCACGGTGCCGTTGCCGACCAGCTTGCGGCACAGCGCGTGCAGGCTGGCGCCATCCAGCGCGGCGACGTCGTTGGCATCCACGCGCTCACCGACATGGCGGCCGAGCAGGGCAGCGAACTCGGTTTCGTTCGGGGTGATCACATCGGCCAGCTTGAGCAGGCCGATGGTCGAGGGCGCATCGGCCGGTGCGGTATTGAGCACGGTGGTGACACCGGCCTCGCGGGCCGTGGCCAGCGCCGCTTCGATGGTCTGCACCGGCGATTCCAGCTGCACCAGCACCACCTTGGCGCGGGTCAGCAGGGCCTGCTGCTGTTGCAGGAAATCGGTGCCCAGCGCGGCGTTGGCACCCGGGCCGATCACGATGGTGTTGCGGCCACGCGCGTCCACGTAGATGCCCGCGGTGCCGGTCGGTTCGCTGCTGGCCTCGGCGATCAGCGCGAAGCCATCCTGCGCAGCCAGTTCACGCGCGGTGGCGCCACCGGCGTCATCGCCCAACGCGCACACGAAGTGCGTGTCGGCACCGGCGCGGCAGGCCGCCACCGCCTGGTTGAAGCCCTTGCCCCCGGGGCCGGTGCTGTAGCGGCCGGCAATGGTCGCACCCGGTGCCGGCAGCGACTCACACCGCCACACGTGATCGACATTGAAGGAACCGACGACAACGACACTGCTGCTCATAGGGAATCTTTTCTCAACCAAGGGTTCAACTGAAGTGCGTCAGCACGCCGGCGATGGTCGCCGTCATGAAGGTGGCAATGGTACCGCCCAACACCGCGCGCAGGCCGAACTTGGCCAGGTCGTGGCGACGTTCCGGGGCCAGGCCGCCGATGCCGCCGATCTGGATCGCGATCGAGCTGAAGTTGGCAAAGCCGCACAGCGCGTAGGTGGCGATCAGGCGACCTTCCTCGGACAGGCTCACGCCGGCCACCTGGCCGTTCACGATCTGCGACAGTTCGGTGTAGGCGACGAATTCGTTGATCACGACCTTCTGGCCGATCAGCGAACCGACGGTGGTGGCATCAGCCCACGGGGTACCGATCACCCAGGCGATCGGGGCCAGCACGTAACCGAAGATGGTCGACAGGTTGGTCGGCTTGCCGATGGCAGCGGCCAGGCCGGTCACCTCGCCGATCCAGGTCAACGGGGCGTTCAGCAGCGCGATCAGGGCGATGAAGGCCAGCAGCATCGCGCCGATGTTCAGCGCCAGCTTCAGGCCGTCACCGGCACCGGCAGCGGCCGCGTCGATGATGTTGCTGGAGGTCTTTTCGACTTCCATCTTCACCGTGCCGCGGGTCAGCGGGGTGCCGGTTTCCGGAATCAGCAGCTTGGCCACGACCAGGGTGGCCGGTGCGGCCATGATGCTCGCTGCCAGCAGGTGCTTGGCGTAGAAGGCCTGCTGCGCCGGGTCGCCACCGCCGAGCATGCCCACATAGGCCGCCAGCACGCCGCCGGCGATGTGGGCCATGCCGCCGATCATCATGGTCAGCAGCTCGGACTGGGTCATCCTGGCGATGTACGGGCGCACGGTCAGCGGCGCCTCGGTCTGGCCGATGAAGACGCTGGCGCAGACGCTGGTGGTTTCCGCGCCGGACACGCGCATCACCTTGGTGATCGACCACGCCATCACGCGCACGATCGCCTGCATGACGTTGAGGTGGTACATCACCCCCATCAGCGCCGAGAAGAAGATGATGGTCGGCAGCACCTGGAAGGCGAAGATGAAGCCGTAGTTCTTGGTGTCCATCAACGAGCCGAAGATGAAGCCCGAGCCTTCGTTGACGAAGCTGAGAACCTTGACGAAGCCCTTGCCCAGCGCATCGAACACGTCGCGGCCGCCCGGCACCAGGATCACCAGCGCCGCGAACGCGATCTGCAGGGTGATACCGGTGGCAACCAGCTTCCAGTCAACCGCACGCTTGTTGTTGGAAAACAACCAGGTGATGCCGATCAGCACCGCCAACCCGAACAGGCCGAAGCCGATCCTGCCCAAACCTTCGACCATGTGAGTGACTCCCCTGGGGCGTCGCGAAAAACGGGAAGCCTAGTGCAGGGCAGGGGCCGGGGCAAGAAAAAGCAGCGTGCGCGCATCTATCGGTACCGATCAGGCCAGCAACGGCAAGGGCTTGCGGCCGGCGGCGGCAGGTAGAATGGGGCTCGATCCCGGCCCGGATGCGGGCCCGCAGCAGGAGATTCGCATGCAATACCGTCGCCTGGGCTCCACCGGCCTGCCGATTTCCGCCCTGTCCTTCGGCGCCTGGGTGACCTTCGGTGACCAGATCCCGCGCGACGAGGCCCGCAACCTGGTGGCCGCCGCCTGGGACCACGGCGTCAACTTCTTCGACAACGCCGAGGGCTATGCCAACGGCCGCGCCGAACAGGTGATGGGCGATGTGATCGCCGACCTGCGCCTGCCGCGCGACGGCATCTGCGTCTCCAGCAAGGTGTTCTTCGGCAGCGCCAAGGACCCACGGCCGACCCAGCGCGGCCTGTCGCGCAAGCATGTGACCGACGCCTGCCATGCGGCGCTCAAGCGCCTGCGGGTGGACTACCTGGACCTTTATTACTGCCATCGCCCGGATCCGGACGCGCCGGTCGCCGAGACCGTGCATGCCATGGATACCCTGGTGCGGCAAGGCAAGATCCTCTACTGGGGGACCTCGGAGTGGTCGGCGGTGCAGATCCAGCAGGCGCTGGACATCGCCGAGGCGCGCAACCTGCAGGGCCCGTCGATGGAGCAGCCGCAGTACAACCTGCTGCACCGCGAACGGGTCGAGGTCGAGTACGCGCCGCTGTATGCCGGTGCCGGCCTGGGCACCACCATCTTCTCGCCGCTGGCCTCGGGCCTGCTGAGTGGCAAGTACGACCAGGGCATTCCGGCCGATGCGCGGCTGGGCCGCGAGGGCATGGAATGGCTGCAGGCGCTGGTGCTGGGTGACGACGCCGAGGCCCGCCTGGCCCAGGTGCGCCGCTTCAGCGAAGTGGCGCGTGCGCTGGGGCAGGCGCCGGCCACGCTGGCCATCGCCTGGTGCCTGCGCAACCCGAACGTCTCCAGCGTGATCCTCGGTGCCAGCCGGGTCAGCCAGCTGCTGCAGAACCTGCAGGCGCTGGAGGTGCTGGAGCAGGTCGACGCCGCCG
Source organism: Stenotrophomonas sp. YJH_SMC_69 (assembly GCF_059370495.1). NCBI lineage: Bacteria > Pseudomonadati > Pseudomonadota > Gammaproteobacteria > Lysobacterales > Lysobacteraceae > Stenotrophomonas > Stenotrophomonas sp. YJH_SMC_69. Next base: position 379,614 of record NZ_JCAFTS010000004.1, read on the forward strand.
GCTGGGCCGACGTCGAAGCCGCCTTCGCCTGAACCCGGGGGCCGACCGGGCCTCGGGGGCCTCGGTAGAGTCGACTCTACACGGCTGCGTCGCCATTTGATTGACATGATCTATCGAATTTCAGAATTCGATCATTAATCTCATCAATCAAATTGAGAATGGTTGTTGATTGTCAACTGAGAATCATTATCATTTGACTCGTCCCTCGCACGAGTCCAGATGCTCATGAATGCTCAACCTGTACTGCTGCGCCCCGAAACGCTGACCCTCCGCGATCGTCCGGTCCGTGTCGTTCCGCCGGAAGAGGTCATCGACAGCGAAGCCCTGCTCAAGGGCCGTCGTGAAATCCTGATCCAGCACGGCGACCGCTTCTATCGCCTGCGGCACACCAGCAACGACAAGCTGATCCTGACCAAGTAATCGCGGCCTGGTCGCCCGCCCCCCTCCCTCCTGCCGGCCGCGCCGACAGGGTGGGCGACCCGTCCGCTCCCGCTCTCTCCCCCTCGGTCTACCGCGTGCACCCTCCGGGTGTGCCGGTAACCGGGGGTTCCCCTGCCTGACCGAACGAACCCGATGACCCGCCCTACCGCCCTTTGCCTTGCCGTCTGGATGGCCCTGCCGCTGTCCGCCCATGCTGCTGCCGCGGCCACCGCCGCGCCCGATGCGCGCGAATTCGACCGTGTGCAGGTCACCGCCACCCGCACCGAGCGGGCGGTGAGCGATGTGGCGGCCACCGTGGACGTCATCGACCGCGAGCAGATGGACCGGCACCTGGTGCAGGACATCAAGGATCTGCTGCGCTACGAGCCGGGCCTGTCGGTCAGCCGCAGCGCCGCGCGCTTCGGCCTTGGCAGCATCCGCATCCGTGGCCTGGACGGCAACCGCGTGCGCGTGCAGACCGACGGCATCGCCATGCCCACCAGCTTCAACATCGGCTCGTTCTCCAACGCCAACCGCAACTTCACCGATCTGGATACGCTCAAGCGCGTGGAGATCGTGCGCGGCCCGGCCAGCTCGCTGTATGGGTCCGACGCGCTCGGGGGTGTGGTGGCCTTCGTCACCAAGGATCCGGCCGATTATCTGAAGGATGGCAAGGACAGCTACGTCGGCCTGAAGTTCGGCTACGACGGTGAGTGGAAGGGCCTGCTCGGCGGCGTGACCAGCGCGTTCGGCGGCGAACACTGGAGCGGCATGGTCAACATCAACCATCGCCAGGGCCAGGAAACCGGCAACAAGGGTGATGTACGCAGCCTCGACAACACCCGCACCGCGCCCAACCTGCAGGACCGCGATGGTCGCAGTGGCCTGGCCAAGCTGGTCTATGCACCCAGCCAGGACCAGCGCTTCCGCCTGACCGTGGAAGGCAACGAAGACAACACTGATACCAACGTGCTGTCCTCGATCGACCGCACCACCACCACCGGCATGAAGGCGCGCGATACGCAGAACCGCACCCGCGTGTCGTTCGCCCATGAAATGGATGCGCTGGACAAGGGCTTCGCCGACAGCCTGTATTGGCAGCTGTATACCCAGCACAGCGAAACCACCCAGATCACGGATGAGGACCGCGCCAACCGCAGCCGCCGCCACCGCGCGTTCAACTTCGACCAGCGCGTCTACGGCCTGCAGGCGCAGTTCAACAAGGCGTTCAGCACCGGCAGCGTCGAACACGCGCTGACCTACGGTTTCGAGGGCGCGCATACCGAGATCCGCCAGAAGCGCGACGGTTACCAGGTGCTGGCCAATGGCCAGACCAGCACCACCATCCTGCCCGACGCCTTCCCGGTGCGCGATTTCCCGATCAGCAAGACCACCGAGCTGGGCCTGTACGCACAGGACGAAATGCGCATGGCCAACGGCAAGCTGTCGCTGGTGCCGGGCGTGCGCGTGGACCGCTACGAGCTGAAGCCGGAGGTGGACAGCATCTTCGCCGACGACAATCCCGGCGTTGCGGTGGCCAGGCTGACCAAGACCAGCGTCTCGCCGAAGCTGGGCATGGTCTATCGCTTCACCGACGAATGGTCGCTGTTTGCCGGCTATTCGCATGGCTTCCGCTCGCCGCCGTACAACGACGTCAACCTGGGCTTCACCAACTTCGCCTTCGGCTACACCGCCATTCCCAATCCGGACCTGAAGCCGGAAACCAGTGACGGCATGGAGCTGGGGCTGCGCTTCCTGTCGCCAGCGGCCTACGTCAGCCTCAGCGGCTACTACAACGAGTACAAGGACTTCATCGAGTCGCAGTCGCTGGTCGGCACCAACGCCCAGGGCCTGATGGTGTTCCAGTCGCGCAACATCGCGGATGCGCGCATCTACGGTGCCGAGATGAAGGCCGGCGTCGACTTTGGCCAGATCAGCCCGGCGTTGCAGGGCTGGGCCCTGCGCAGCTCGGTGGCCTGGTCGCGCGGTGACAACAGGACCGAAGACACCCCGCTGGATTCGGTCGACCCGCTGCGTGGCACCATCGGCCTGATGTACGACACCGACACCTGGGGCGTCGAACTGGCCGGTACCTTCGTCAAGCGCAAGGACCGCGTCACCGCCGCCACGGTGTACCGCCCGGCCGGCTACGGCGTGGCCGACCTGATGGCGCACTGGAACTTCGCCCCGGGCGCCACCTTCAACGTCGGCGTGTTCAACCTGGGCGACAAGCGTTACATCGACTGGTCCAACGTGGGTTCGACGCTGTCGCCGGGCAGCCGCGTGCTGGACCGCTATACCAGCCCGGGCCGCACCCTCTCCGCCAGCCTTGCCGTTTCCTGGTGACCTCATGAGCCGAGCCTTGTCCGCACGCAGGAACGACGCCATCGCCGCGCAGGGCAGCGCGGCCTGGCTGACGCCGGCACAGCTGGCCACGCTCGGCACCGTGTTGTGCCTGTACCGCGCCGACGGCAACGAGCTCGGTGGCTGGCGCCAGGCAGTACGCGTGCATGCCTGCCAGGGCGTGGACAGCGAGGGCGTGCGCGAAAGCCTGTGCTTCCTCGATGCCCGCGGCCGCTGCGTGTGGCGGCTGTACCTGTTGCCCGACAGCGATTTCCTGGCCTGGGACCGGCTGGTCGCGGCGCTGCCGCCGGGCCCGGAGCATGACAGCGAGGGCAGTGTCGGCGAACGCCTGTGGCGGCGCCTGGCCGGCCATCTCGGTGGCCAGCGCTGGCGACTGTGCGCGCTGCGCCTGCATGCCGCCGACGACGGCCGCACCCTGGCTGCAAGCCTGTCGACGTTGTCCTCGCTGGGCGCAGCCACCGCGCGTCGCATCGCGCGGCTGGAAGGTGCCGAAGGCGAGCTGGCGATCGACGATTGCTGCTGCGCCGATGCTGCACGTCGCTCGGCGCCGCGGGTTCCCGGCGACCTGCCGCTGATCCGGCTGTAACCCTTTCCCGATGGAACGCCTGTCGGCCACGGACGGCCTCTCACTGCATCTGCAACCCCGAAGGAAGACCCCGATGAAGCTCCAGACAGCCAGCGTCCTGCTGCTGCTCGCCACCAGCGGCGTGGCCAGCGCGCAGCCCTCCGGCATCGCCCGCGACCACGACAGCATCCTTGCCATGCAGGGCGAGTACACCGTCGATTTCGCATTCGACGAGACCGTGCTGCTGAAGCCCGGCTACGAGCGCGCCCCGGCGATGCGCAGCGGCGGCAACGAACTGGTGATCGTGGTCGAGGACACGCCGAAGCGCATCGTGCTGCAGCACCTGCTGCTGGACGAGAAGAGCGGCCACATCACCAAGCACTGGCGCCAGGACTGGGTCTACGAAGCACCGAACCGATTCGAGTTCAGCGCCGACCAGACCTGGCAGGTACGCCGCATTCCCGCGGCGGTGAACCAGGGCGCCTGGACCCAGTGCGTGTACGAAGTGAGCGACGCACCGCGCTACTGCGGCACCGGCAAATGGAGCTACACCAACAACGTGCCGAGCTGGACCAGCGACCTCAGCTGGCGCCCGTTGCCGCGCCGTGAGTACACCAAGCGCAGCGACTACAACGCGCTGGCCGTCGTCAACCGCCACACGCTCACGCCCAATGGCTGGACCCACGAGCAGTTCAACACCAAGGTGCAGCGCAACGCCGACGGCAGCCAGGTGGAGATCGCACGCGAGTTCGGCTTCAACGACTACGTGAAGACCACCGAGGTCGACTTCACCCCGGCGCGTGACTACTGGAAGGCCACTGCCGGCTACTGGGCCAAGGTGCGCCAGCGTTGGGACGGCTTCCTCGGCCAGGCCCCGGGCGTGCACCTGAAGACCAAGATCGATGGCATGGCGATGATCATTCCGCTGTTCACCCAGGCCGAAGCGATCCAGTCCGGCAAAAAGGTGAAGGACAAGCAGATCGACGAGGTGTTCGCCAAGTACGTGGAAAAGGCGCCGAAGGAAGGCTGATCGCCGCGATGGAGAGAGGTGCCGGGGGTACCCGGCACCGCATTCACCGGCTGCCGGTGGGGGCCGGGCTTGCTCGGCACGCCATCCGGAGGCGCAACCGATTCAGGCCTCGCGCAGCGCCAATGCCGGCGGCGTATGCAGGATCGCCCGCGTACCCCACCAGCCCGCCAGCAGGCTCAAGCCGATGCCGACCACGCCGCCGATCAGCAGGCCCGGCCACGGCGGCAGCAAGGGCAGCTCGAACACCTTCTGCGACACCGCCACGCCGATCGCTGCGGCCGCGCCCACCGCCAGCAACGCCGCCAGCGTGCCCAGCGCGCCGAACTCCACCAGCACCGCGCCGCGCAGCTGGCGCCGAGTCGCGCCCAGCGTGCGCAGCACCGCGCTGTCGTAGCGGCGCTCGCCGGCGGTGGCCTGCAGCGCCGCCAGCAGCACCAGCACGCCGGCCAGCAGGCTGAACACCATCACCAGCTGCACTGCCTGCGCCACGCGCTCCATCACATCGCGCACCTGCGAGATCACCGCGTCCACGTCCAGCAGCGACAGGTTCGGCTGCGCGCGCACCAGCTCGCCCAGCCCGGCCGCGTTGCCGGACGGCAGATGGAAGGCCGACAGCAGGTTGTGCGGGGTATCGCCCACCGCATTGGGGTTCAACAGCACGAAGAAATTCGGGCGGAATGTGTTCCAGTCCGCCTTGCGGATGCTGGTGACGGTGAACTCGCGCTGCTGCTCGCCTACGGAAATCGTAATGCGATCACCCAGGTGCGCGCCGTAGCGCCGCGCCCAGCCGGTTTCCACCGAGGCTTCCGCCGCGGTGCTGCCGGCCTGCCAGAAGCGGCCCTCCAGCAGCGCATTGGCGGGTGGGAAGCTGCTGCGCCAGCTGAAGTTCAGCGGCCGGTTCTCGTCGTCGTCCTCGCGCGGGCCGTTGTTCGCGCCGTTCCCCTCGGCGGCGGCCTGGTCCACGCGCAGCGGCGGCTTGCCGTTGATCGCGATCAGACGGCCGGTCGCCATCGGCTCGATACTGGCGTCGCCGGCGCCCAGTCCACGCAATGCGGCCAGCACACCGTCGCGTTGTTCGGGCTGGATGTTGATCAGGAAGTAGTTCGGCGTATCCGCAGGCAGGCGCTCGCGCCACTGCTGCAGCAGGCCGGGTCCGGTCACCGCCAGCAGCAACAACGCGCACAGCGACAGCGACAGCCCCACCAGCTGCATCACCGCCAGCAGCCGGCGCCGGGTCAGCGCGGCCAGGCCCAACCGCCAGTTGCCATGCAGGCGGTGCTGCAGGCCGCGCAGCAGCTGCAGCAGCACGAAGCCGACCGCACCGGCCGCCAGCGCCAGCGCGGCCAGGCCGCCCAGCACCCACAGCGCCAGTTTCAGATCGCCGGTGACCTGCACCGCCAGCAGCAGGCTGGCCGCCAGCGCCGCCACATAGGCCAGCAGCGACGCCGGCGGCAGGGCGGCGAAGGAACGGTTGAGCACCCGCATCGGCGGCACCCCGCGCAGGCGCAGCAGCGGTGGCAGGCCGAAGCCGAACAGCAGCAGCAGGCCGATGCCGGCACCGGTCAGCGCCGGCATCGCTTCCGGCAGCGGCAGGCGCTGCGGCACCAGGCTGCCCAGCACCTGCACCAGGCCTTCCTGCGCGGCCATGCCCAGGCCGATGCCGAGCGCACAGGCTGGCACCGCCAGCATCAGCAGCTGCAGCGCCAGGCCCAGCAGGATGTCGCGCTGGCGTGCGCCCAGGCAGCGCAGGATCGCCACCTGGTCGATGCGACGCAGGGCGAAGCGGTTGGCCGCCAGCGCGGTGGCCACACCGGCCAGCAGTACCGCCAGCAGCGCGCTCAGGCCGAGGAAGCGCCCGGCCAGATCGAATGCCTGGCGCACGCCACGCTGGGTGTCGTCCACGCTCAGCAGGCGCAGGCCTTTCACCTGCGGCAGCAGCCACTGGCGCAGCGCCGCGATCGGCTCCGCTGCGCCGGCGAACATCAGCCGGTAGTTGATACGGCTGCCCGGGCCGAGCAGGCCCGTGCCCTCCACATCAGCGCGGTTGACCAGCAGGGTGGGCGAGAGTGTCAGCAGGTCGCCACCGCTGTCCGGCTCGGCCTCGATGATGCCGGCGATGCGCAGCGTGCCGGCGCCGAACTCGAGGTCATCGCCGGCCTTCAGCCCCAACCCCTGCAGCAGGCGTGGGTCGGCATAGGCCTGGCCCTTGGGCGGCATGCCGGCATCGGCGATCAACGCACCGCCGGGCGTGGCCCGGACGCGCAGCGTGCCGCGCAGCGGATAACCCGCCTGTACCGCCTTGATGCTGGCCATCTGGCTGGCATCGCCGTTGAACAGCACGCTGCCGAAGCTGGCGATGCGGGTATGCGCCAGGCCGCGCTGTTGCGCCTCGTCGGCGAATGCCTGCGGCGGATCATCGCGCCCGGCGATGCCGAGGTCGCCGCCGAGCATTTCCGCCGCGCTGCCGGTCAGCGCCAGGTTGACCCGGTTCACCAGCGTGCCCACCGCAGTCATCACCGCCACGCCCAGCACCAGCGCGGCGAACACGGTCAGCAGGTCGCCGGCCAGCGCCTCGCGGCGCAGCGCGCGCCACGCGTGGCGCAGCACGTTCATGCCTGTGCCCCACGCTCGACCGGCAGCAGGCGGCCGTCATCGATGCGGTGGATGTACTGGCAACGCTGGGCCAGGCGCAGGTCGTGGGTGACCAGGACCAGGGTGGTGCCGCTGCCGGCGTTGAGTTCGAACAGCAGGTCGCTGATGTGCTGGCCGGTGGCGTGGTCCAGCGAGCCGGTCGGTTCGTCGGCGAACAGGATGCGCGGGCGGGTGACGAAGGCACGTGCCAGCGCCACGCGCTGCTGCTCGCCGCCGGACAGCTGGCGCGGGTAGTGGCGGGCGCGATGGGCCAGGCCGACCTGCGCCAGCACCTCGTCCACCCGCGCGCGGTCCTCGCGTCCGGCCAGTTCCAACGGCAGCGCGACATTCTCGGCGGCAGTCAGCGCCGGCAGCAGGTGGAAGCTCTGGAACACGAAGCCGACCGCACGCGCGCGCAGCTGGGCCCGTGCTTCTTCATCCAGGTCGCCCAGGTTCTGGCCCGCCAGCGCGACGTGGCCGCGGCTGGGCAGGTCCAGTCCGGCCAGCAGGCCGAGCAGGGTGGTCTTGCCGGACCCCGAAGCGCCGACGATGGCCACACTGGTGCCTTCATGGACGGTCAGGGTGATGTTGTCCAGTATGTGGACTTCACCCTCCGGGCCCTGCACGGACTTGCCGACCTGGTCGACGGCGATGGCGACGGGCGTGCTGCGGGGGGACAGGCTGTCGATGAGGAGACTCCAATGCGCAAGACGGGATGGAGCCGGCGAGCCGGCGCGATGATGGTGCTGCTGCTGGGATTGCTGCTGCCTGGGCTGGCCGGAGCCAAAGACCCGGCAGGTACGGTGCTGGTGCTCGGCGACAGCCTCAGTGCTGCCCACAATATCCCTGCCGACGCCGGCTGGGTCAGCCTGTTGCAGCAGCGGGTCAGGCAACAGTCGAAAACACCGGCGCGCATCGTCAATGCCAGCATGAGCGGGGAAACCACGGCCGGCGCGCTGACCCGCCTGCCGGGCCTGTTGGCGAAGGAAAAGCCGACGGTGGTGGTGATCGCGCTGGGCGGCAACGACGCGCTGCGCGGGCTGACCCCGGCACAGGTGCAGGGCAACCTGGAAAAGATGGTACAGGCCAGCCAGAAGGCCGGCGCCAGGGTGCTGCTGCTGGGCATCGACGTGCCGCCCAACTATGGGCCCGCTTACCGCCAGCGCCTGGCGGCGGCCTACAAGGCGCTGGCCACGCAGTACAAGGTGCCGCTGCTGCCGTTCCTGCTGGAGGGCGTGGCCCTGCAGCCGGGCATGATGCAGGCCGATGGCCTGCACCCCACGGCGCAGGCGCAATCGAGGGTGCTGGACAACGTCTGGCCACTCCTGCGGCCCCTGCTCTGAACGATTTACAACCCTCTTGACGGAACTTCACATCGCGTCCACCGTCGATCCGGCATGTTTCACAAAGCTGAAGTTAGAGGGAATCACATGCGTCAGACGAAGGAGACCTCCGGCTTGGTGCTGGTGGTCGAAGACAACCGCAACATCTCCGAGATGATCGGGGAATACCTGGAAGGTCGCGGCTTCGAAGTCGACTATGCACAGGACGGCCTGGATGGCTACCGCCTTGCGGCGGAGAACAGCTATGACGTCGTGGTGCTCGACCTCATGTTGCCGCGCCTGGATGGCATCGAAGTATGCCGTCGCCTGCGCAACGATGCGCGCAAGTCCACCCCGGTGCTGATGCTCACGGCACGCGACACGCTGGACGACAAGCTCACCGGCCTCGGTTTCGGCGCCGATGACTACCTGACCAAGCCGTTCGCGATCCAGGAGCTGGAAGCCCGCCTGCGCGCGCTGATCCGCCGTGAACGCCGCCAGGTGGGTTCGGAAGTGCTGAAGGTCGCCGACCTGGTGCTCGATCCGGTCAGCATGCGGGCCACCCGTGCCGGTACCGAACTGCAGCTGTCGCCGATCGGCCTGCGCCTGCTGACCATCCTGATGCGCGAATCGCCGCGCGTGGTCACCCGCCAGGAGATCGAACGCGAGATCTGGGGCAATGGCCTGCCGGATTCGGACACCCTGCGCAGCCATCTGTACAACCTGCGCAAGATCATCGACAAGCCGTTCGACCGTCCGCTGCTGCACACCGTGCAGAGCGCCGGTTACCGCATTGCCGATATCGCCCAGCCGATGGCCTGATCGGGGCCAGGCCGGTGCAGCATCAGGCCCGGCCGGGCAACGACCCCGCACCGGGCACGGATGACCGGCCGGCACTGCCGCCGGTCATCCTCCGTGCACGACTACGGCGCAGCGCGCTGCCTATAATCGCAGCGCTCTGACCGGGACCCCGCAATGCCGCACGGCCTGCCGCGCAAGATCCGTATCGCCTTCATCCTGCAGGCAGTCCTGGCCAGCCTGGGCATCCTGCTCGGTGCCTGGCTGGTTTCGCTGGTGATCAAGCACAGCCTGGTCGGCGCCGCCCTGCGCGAGGAAGCGGCCTATTACTGGACGCTGCACGAGGCCTCGCCGGTGCAGCCACCGCCCAACACCCAGAACATCCGCGGCTACCTGCTGGAAAGCGGGCAGTCGGCGCTGTCGTTGCCGGCCAACCTGCGCAACCTGGAACCCGGTTTCCACGAGCTGCCCAAGGATGACCAGCTGGTACTGGTCGATGTGCGTCCGGCCGGCCGCCTGTACCTGGTGTTCCTGCGTTCGCGTGCGGAGATGCTGGCGTTCTGGTTCGGCATCGTGCCGGTGCTGCTGACCCTGTTGGCGGTGTATGGCGCCAGCTGGGTCACCTACCGGGCCTCCAAGCGCCTGGTGTCGCCGGTGAACTGGTTGGCACGGCGCGTCTCGCGCTGGGACCCGGGCCACCCGGAGGCGGCCGACCTGGAACCGAACAAGCTGCCCGCGGACATGCAGGGCGAGACCCGGCAGCTGGCGGCCGCGCTGCATTCGCTGGCCAACCGGGTCAGCGCGCATGTGGCGCGCGAGCGCAATTTCACCCGCGATGCGAGCCACGAGCTGCGCACGCCGTTGACCGTCATCCGCGTGGCCAGCGACATGGCCCTGGGCGATGAAACCCTGCAGCCGCGCCTGCGCCGCAGCCTGCAGCGCATCCAGCGCGCCGGCCGTGACATGGAAGCGGTGATCGACGCGTTCCTGATCCTGGCCCGCGAGGCCGACGTCGAACCCCAGATCGAGCTGTTCGACGTCAACGACATCGTCCGCTACGAGGTGGACAACGCCAACGAACTGCTGGGTACGCGTCTGGTGTCAGTGCACCTGCACAGCGAAGGCCCGGTGCACCTGCACGCCCCGCCGCGGGTGCTGCAGGTGGTGGTCAGCAACCTGGTGCGCAACGCCTGCAGCTACACCGACGAAGGGCGTATCGACGTGCACGTGCTCAATGACCGGGTGGTGGTGCGCGACACCGGCATCGGCATGTCCGCCGAGGCGCTGTCGCGCGCGTTTGAACCCTTCTACCGCGCCGAGCCGAGCCGCCCGCAGGGCACCGGCCTGGGCCTGTCGATCGTGCGCCGGCTGTGCGACCGCTTCGGCTGGAAGGTCAGCCTGGCCAGCCAGCCGGGCAAGGGCACCGAAGCCACGGTGGTCTTCCGGTAACGCGGCGACCTGCCGGGGTCGGATCCCGTTGCGGCGCAACCGGCTCTGACCCCATCCCGCTGAAATGTCGGTAGATCCAGGCCATGCGTGGATGGGGTGCGGTAGCGCCGGGCCATGCCCGACGTCCACAGTGCCTCAGTTGCAGTTGACCTTCGGCGCCAGCGCCTTGGTCCAGATCGCATAGCCGGCCGGGGTCATGTGCAGCATGTCCTCGCGGAACAGCGTCGCGTCCGGCTGTCCATCGGCGCCGAGCATCGGCGTGTAGATGTCGGTGAAGCCGGTGTTGGGCAGCCTGGCCAGCGCAGCCTTGATCAGCGCGTTGGCTTCGTTGATCGCCGGCAGCAGGTGCGCACGCGACGGGCTCGGCTTGATCGACAGGTACTCGACCCTGGTCTTCGGCAGGTCGCGGTGCACGCGCTGCACGAAGGCGACCACGTCATCTCGCACCTGCATGGCGCTGCGGCCGCTGTTGAGGTCGTTGTCACCGGCGTAGAAGAACACCTTGCACGGCGCATACGGCACCACGATCTGGCCGGCATACCAGGTGCTGTCGCGCACTTCCGAACCGCCGAAGCCGCGGTTGAACACCGGCTGGCCGGGGAAGTCGGTGGCCAGGCTCTCCCAGAAGCGGATCGAGGAGCTGCCGATGAACTCGATGCCACCACGCGGCGGCGGGTTGGCCTGGTCGGCGCTGGCGAAGCGGGCCATGTCGCCGGCCCAGGCCACATTGGAGACCTGTTCGGGCACCTGCGGCGGCCTGGCCGGGCTCAGGGCCTGGGCAAGCGGTGCGGCAGTCAGCAGGCCCAGCATCAGCAGGCAGGTACGGCGACGGGACATCAGGCGCTCCAGCAGGCAAGGGGAGCTCCATCATAGAAGCACGGCCCAGCCCGGTGCTTGCCCCTGGCAGGCCGTTCAGCGGGCCGGTGCGGGGTGCGGTTGGCGGCCTTGTGGCAAAATGGCGGCCATCTGCCTATTCCTGTGCACCCATGATTTCCTGCCGTGCGTCTGAGCGGTCGCTGCGCCGCGCCCCTGTTGCTGGATGTTCCACCCGTGGCTGATCAGTTCGGCCACATGCCCCGCGGTCCGCGCCGCATCTTCCAGGCCGCCCGCTGGTCCTGGCAGGGCCTGCGCGCCGCCTGGCTGCACGAGTCCTCGTTCCGGCTGGAGGTATACCTGCTGGTGATGCTGACTCCGGTCGCGATCTGGCTGGGCCAGACCCCGGTCGAACGCGCGCTGCTGATCGGCTCGATGCTGCTGGTGCTGGCGATGGAGCTTGCCAACTCGGCCATCGAAGCGGTGATCGAACGCTACGGCAGCGAGATCCACGAGCTGGCTGGCCGCGCCAAGGACATGGGCTCGGCAGCGGTGTTCGTGCTGATGATGAACGTGCTGCTGTGCTGGGCGCTGGTCGTGGTTCCGCACGCGCTGGCCGGCAGCTACGGCTGAAACCCCATTCCCCCACTGCCTTGAAGAGTTTCCATGTCCTTTGAGTTCCTCGCCGACCCCAATGCCTGGGTGACCCTGTTCACGCTCAGCGCGCTGGAAATCGTGCTCGGCATCGACAACCTGGTGTTCATTTCCATCGCGGTCAGCAAGCTGCCGGAAGAGCGTCGTCCGTTCGCACGCAAGCTGGGCATCGCGGTGGCCTGCATCACCCGCATCGGCCTGCTGGTCTCGCTGGCCTACCTGGCGCACATGGCGGCCAACCTGTTCACCGTGGCCGGCATGGGCATTTCCATCCGCGACCTGGTACTGATCGTTGGTGGCCTGTTCCTGATCATCAAGGGCTGCATGGAGATCAAGGAACTGATCAGCGGTGGCGAGGACGAAGACCCCAGCACCACCAAGGCCTCGGCCGTGTTCGGCTACGTGATCGCCCAGATCGCGGTGATCGACATCGTGTTCTCGCTTGACTCGGTGATCACCGCCGTCGGCATCGCCGACCACATCCCGGTGATGGTGGCGGCCATCCTGCTGTCGGTGCTGGTGATGCTGCTGGCCGCCAACCCGCTGGGCCGCTTCATCGACGCCAACCCGACCGTGAAGATGCTGGCCCTGGCCTTCATCCTGATGATCGGTGCGGTGCTGATCCTGGACGGCCTGGACGTGCACGTGCCCAAGCCCTACATCTACGCCGCGATGGGCTTCTCGGTGCTGGTGGAGTGGCTGAACCTGCTGATGCGCCGCCGCGCCCGCGAACACAACGTGCCGGGCGCCGGCAACTGGTAAGCGCGCCATTGGCACGTGTGCCACCCAGAACCCCCGGCCTGGCCGGGGGTTCTGCGTTGTGGGGCGCGGCTCTACAACGAACGGCGCTGCGGTTTTTGCACTTGTGGCGGCGTTCCGGCCTCCACTTGTGAATCAGGATCAACAGTGTTTTCCCGGGCCGAGGCTTAATCCGGCGCAGCAAAGCGCGCAGGCTACGCACTCCCGATTCCCGCCCCCCAGGAAACCCCCCATGAATTCCAGAGCCGCCTTGCTGGCGCTTGCCGTTGGCGCCTTCGCCATTGGAACCACCGAATTTGCCCCGATGGGCCTGTTGCCGGTCATCGCCGACGGCGTGGGCGTTGGGATCCCCACCGCCGGCATGCTGATCACCGCCTACGCCGTGGGCGTGATGCTGGGCGCGCCGGTGATGACCCTGCTGATGGGCCGTTTCGGCAAGCGCACCGCGCTGATGCTGCTGATGTCCATCTTCGTGGTCGGCAACCTGCTGTCCGCGCTGGCGCCGAACTACGGGCTGCTGCTGCTGTCGCGCCTGGTCACCAGCCTCAACCACGGTGCCTTCTTCGGCATCGGTGCGGTGGTCGCCGCCAGCCTGGTGCCGAAGGAAAAGCAGGCTGCCGCCGTGGCCACCATGTTCATGGGCCTGACCATCGCCAACATCGGCGGCGTGCCGCTGGCGACCTGGGTCGGCCAGCAGCTGGGCTGGCGCCTGTCCTTCGCCGGTACTGCGGCGCTGGGCCTGATCGCAATCACCGCGCTGGGCTTCGCGCTGCCGGCATCTGCACCGGGGCCGCGCCCGGACGTGCGCCGCGAACTGAAGGCGATCCTGCAGCCGCCGGTGCTGCTGGCGATGGCCACCACCGTGCTCGGCGCCGGTGCCATGTTCACCCTCTATACCTACGTCGCACCGGTGCTGACCGAATTGACCGGCGCCTCCAATACCTTCATCGCGATCTCGCTGGCGCTGATCGGTATCGGCTTCACCCTCGGCAACGGCATCGGTGGGCGCATGGCCGACTGGTCGCTGGATGGCGCCACACGGATCCTGCTGGCCGTCCTGGCGGTGCTGATGTTCGTGCTGCCGCTGGCCTTCATGAGCCACGCCACCGCCGCCCTCGGTGTGCTGCTGTTCGGCGCGGCGACCTTCGCCCTCGTACCGCCGCTGCAGATCCGGGTGATGCAGGCGGCCAGCGAGGCGCCGGGCCTGGCGTCGTCGATCAACGTCGGTGCGTTCAACCTGGGCAATGCGGTGGGTGCGGCGCTGGGCGGTGCGGTGATCAGCTCGGGCCTGGGCTATGCCGCGATTCCGGTGGCCGGTGGCCTGCTGGCGGCATCGGGCCTGCTGCTGGCGTGGCTGGGGCGTCCCCGCACCGCGGTGGCTGAGGCCTGCTGAGGGGAGAGGGTTTACGGCAGGGCTTGCAGCCCTGCACCCGCCGAATCAACGTCAACGGCAAAAGCCTGCATTCCGTGGGTTGGCGGGGTGGGTCCGGTTGAGGGGGACGCTGCAAGTACGTCCATGTAAGCTCGGTCGCCGCATCCATGCGGCTCACGCCCCCTCAACCGGACCCACCCCGCCTTCGACAGATTCCCGCGATCTGTCGTAACGGCGCCCCGCTCTGGTAGGTGTCGACCTTGGTCGACACGAATGCCTGAAGAACCGGCTTTTGCTTTTGATTTTTCTCTTGATCTTCCCGCGGTGCGCAGGAAATTGTCCGTGGCCGGGAGGGTGGGTTGGCTGGGGGCGTGAGCGCCATGGATGGCGCGACCGAGCCTACATGGACGTATTCACGACGTCCCCCAGCCAACCCACCCTCCCGGCCAACCCCGATATCCAGCAAACACAGCACCGCGGAGGGGGCGGCGCCCGATGGCCGGTCTTTCACCCGGACCGTGGCATGCTCGGCGCCAAGCCCACCCGGAACCTCCGCCATGCGCCTGTTCACCCGTGTCCTGCCCCTGATGCTGCTGGCCTCCCTGCTCTCCGGCTGCGGCTACAACGCCATCCAGCAGAAGGATGAGGCGGTCAAGGCCAGCTGGTCCGAAGTGCTCAACCAGTACAAGCGCCGCGCCGATCTGGTGCCCAACCTGGTGCAGACGGTGAAGGGTTTTGCCAGCCAGGAAGAGCGCGTGCTGACCGAAGTCACCAACGCCCGTTCGCGCGTCGGCCAGATCAACGTCAACGCCGACGACGAAGCCTCGCTCAAGCAGTTCCAGCAGGCCCAGGGTGAACTCGGCAGCGCACTGTCGCGGCTGCTGGTGGTCACCGAGAACTACCCGGTGCTGAAGTCCGACCAGAACTTCCGCGACCTGCAGGCCCAGCTGGAAGGCACCGAAAACCGCATCACGGTTGCGCGCGGCCGCTACATCCAGCAGGTGCAGGACTACAACACCTACATCCGTTCGTTCCCCCAGGTGATCACCGCCAAGATCTTCGGCTACAAGACCAAGCCGAACTTCACGGTGGACAACGAAGCGCAGATTTCCAACGCGCCAGCGGTCGATTTCGGCAACGCGCCGCAGCAGCAGCCGGCGCCGCAGCCGGGCCATTGACCGATGCGCCTGGCCACTGCGCTGCTGGCCCTGCTGCTGTGGCTGCCGTTGGCAGCGCAGGCACAGCCGCTGGCGCCGATTCCTGCGCTGGACTCGCCGGTGGTCGATACCACCGGCACGCTGGACGCCACGCAGAAGCAGGCGCTGGTGCAGCAGGCGATCGAGCTGCAGCAGCGCAAAGGCAGCCAGCTGCAGGTGCTGGTGGTGCCCACCACCCAGCCGGAGGACATCGCGCAATACACCACGCGGGTCTTCGACCAATGGCAGATCGGCCGCAAGGGCGTGGATGACGGCGTGCTGCTGGTGGTGGCCAAGGATGACCGGCGCGTGCGCATCGAGCCGGGCTACGGCCTTGAAGGCGCCATTCCCGATGCCATCGCCAACCGGGTCATCCAGGAATACCTGGTCCCGCGCTTCCGCAGCGGCGACTATGCCGGCGGCATCACCGATGCCACGGCGGTGCTGGTCAAGCTGATCGACGGCGAACCGCTGCCGGCACCGGTCAGCGGTCATCGCGGGCGCGAGCCCGGTGGTGGTGGCGATACCTGGTTCCTGGCGCTGTTCATCGGCGTGTTCGCCGGCAGCATCCTGCGCGGGGTCTTCTCGCGCGTGCCGCGTCCGCTGCGCGGCCTGCTCGGCGGCGCGGGTGCGGCGCTGGCAGCATTCCTGTTCACCTCCACGCTGCTGGCCAGTGGCCTGGCCGGCGTGGTCGGCCTGATCGTGGCGATGCTGTCCGGCCACCCGGGTCGCTTTGCCGGCGGTGGCGGTTGGGGCGGTGGCGGCTGGGGTGGCGGAGGCGGTTTCGGCGGGGGCGGTGGATTCGGTGGTGGTGGTGGCTGGGGCGGTGGCGGCGGCCGTTCCGGTGGCGGTGGCGCTTCGGGAGGCTGGTGATGATCCAACGTCTGTTCCGCCATGTATTCTCGCCCTCGGTGCGGCGTGCCTTCCCGCCGGCCACATTGCAGGCGATCACCGGGGCCATCGCGGCCGGTGAGCAGCGCCACGGTGGGCAGGTGATGTTCGCGGTGGAAGCGGACCTGCCGCTGGGTGCGCTGTGGCACAGGGTGACCCCGCGCCAGGCCGCCGAGCATGCCTTTGCGCGCCTGCGAACCTGGGATACCGCCCACAACAACGGCGTACTGATCTACCTGCTGCTGGCCGATCACGCGATCGAGATCGTTGCCGACCGTGGCCTGCACGGCCGGGTCAGCCCGGCGCAGTGGCAGCGGGTCTGCACCCACCTGCGCGAGGGCCTGCGCGGGGCCCATCCGGTCGAGGCATTGCAGGATGCCATCGACGAGGTCTCCAGCCTGATCGAAGGGCACTTTCCGGCCGCCACGCGGTCCGAGCATGACGCGTTGCCCGACGCGCCGCAGATCCTGGACTGAACCCTGATCTGCGGCGTGGTCCTCCGCCCGTGCCGGCCCCGGCCCCGGGCGGGGCAGGGACGCTAAAATACCCGTACTCCCGCCAGGCGTTTTCCATGATCTATTTCCACGACATCGACCCCATCGCCCTTTCGCTGGGGCCGATCAAGGTGCACTGGTACGGCATCATGTACCTGCTCGGCTTCACCGCAGCGTGGCTGCTGGGCCGCACGCGCATTGCCGCGGGGCGCCTGCCGGGCGTCGATGCCAACGGCTTCTCCGACCTGCTGTTCTACGCCATGCTCGGCGTGGTGCTGGGCGGGCGCATCGGCTACATGCTGTTCTACGCGCTGGGCGATTTCCTGCACAACCCGCTGCTGCTGTTCAAGGTGTGGGACGGCGGCATGAGCTTCCACGGTGGCCTGCTGGGCGTGCTGGGCGCCTGCTGGTGGTGGTCGCGCAAGCACAAGCTGCATTTCTTCGACACCATGGATTTCATGGCGCCGCTGGTGCCACTGGGCCTGGGCTTCGGGCGCATCGGCAACTTCATCGGCGCCGAGCTGTGGGGCAAGTACACCGACGGGACCTGGGGCGTGGTGTTCCCGTCCGGCCTGCCGGCCCCGCTGAACCAGCTCGACCACGCGACGCTGCAGGCGCAGTTCGCCACCGGCGCATTGAACCCGTACGCCCGCCATCCGTCGCAGCTGTATGAAGCGTTCCTGGAAGGCCTGGTGATGTTCGTGGTGCTGTGGGCGGTGTCGGCCAAGCCGCGCCACCGCTACCTGGTGGGTGGCCTGTTCGCGTTGATGTACGGCCTGTTCCGCTTCGCGGTGGAGTTCGTGCGCATGCCGGACAACGGCGTCTACGTGGCCTTCGACTGGCTGACCCGTGGCCAGATCCTCAGCCTGCCGCTGATCGCCTTCGGCCTGGTGCTGCTGGTGATGTCGCGCCGCGCGCCGGTGCTGCAGCCGCAGTTGCCGGTGGCTGCCGAGGGCAAGCCATGAAGCCCTACCTGGACCTGCTGGCGCACGTGCTCGAGCACGGCGCCGAGAAGAGTGATCGCACCGGTACCGGCACCCGCAGCGTGTTCGGCTGGCAGATGCGCTTCGACCTCACCGAAGGCTTTCCGCTGGTCACCACCAAGAAACTGCACCTGCGCTCGATCATCCACGAGCTGCTGTGGTTCCTGAAGGGCGACACCAACATCGGCTACCTGAAGGACAACCAGGTGCGCATCTGGGACGAGTGGGCCGACGAGAACGGCGACCTCGGCCCGGTCTACGGCAAGCAGTGGCGCAGCTGGGCCACCGCCGACGGCCGCCAGATCGACCAGATGCAGTGGCTTGTGGACGAGATCAAGCGCAACCCCGATTCGCGCCGGCTGGTGGTCAGTGCCTGGAATGTGGGCGAGCTTTCGCAGATGGCGCTGATGCCGTGCCACAACCTGTTCCAGTTCTACGTGGTGGACGGCAAGCTCAGCTGCCAGCTCTACCAGCGCAGCGGTGACATCTTCCTTGGCGTTCCGTTCAACATCGCCAGCTACGCGCTGCTGACCCACATGGTGGCGCAGGCCACCGGCCTGGGCGTGGGCGACTTCGTGCATACGCTGGGTGACGCGCACCTGTATTCGAACCATTTCGAGCAGGCCCGCGAGCAGCTGTCGCGTGAACCGCGCGCGCTGCCGAAGCTGTGGTTGAACCCGGAGGTGACCGACCTGTTCGGCTTCCAGTTCGACGACATCCGCATCGATGGCTACGACCCGCACCCGGCGATCAAGGCGCCGGTGGCGGTATGAGCGCCCTGAAGCTGTCGATGATCGTGGCGCTGGACCGCAACCGTGGCATCGGCCAGGGCAATGTCATGCCCTGGCACCTGCCGGATGACTTCAAGCACTTC
This sequence comes from Stenotrophomonas sp. YJH_SMC_69, assembly GCF_059370495.1. Lineage (NCBI taxonomy): Bacteria > Pseudomonadati > Pseudomonadota > Gammaproteobacteria > Lysobacterales > Lysobacteraceae > Stenotrophomonas > Stenotrophomonas sp. YJH_SMC_69. Next base: position 398,229 of record NZ_JCAFTS010000004.1, read on the forward strand.
AAGGCGCTCACCCTGGGCAAGCCGATCCTGATGGGGCGCAAGACGGCCGAGTCCATCGGCCGCGTGCTGCCGGGGCGGACCAACCTGGTGCTGACCCGCAGCGGCCAGGTGCCGTTCGAGGGCATGCGTGCGGTGGCGTCGCTGGCCGAGGCGAAGGCGATTGCCGAAGGCGAGGGCGCCCGCGAGCTGTGCATCATCGGCGGCGGCGAGATCTTCCACCAGTTGCTGGACCAGGCCAGTGACCTGTACCTGACCTGGGTCGATGCCGAAGTCCCCGCCGATACCCATTTCCCCGAAGTGGACGTGCAGGACTGGCAGGAAGTGAGCAGCGAGCCGCACCCGGCCGACGAACGGCACGCCTACGCGTTCCGCTTCGTGCACTACGTGCGCCGCTGATCGCAACGCACCTGTAGAGCCGAGCCATGCTCGGCTGCTTTCCGCGGACACATCCCGGAGCCGAGCATGGCTCGGCTCTACAGGATTGCCTACGGCATCCGGTAATGCCCGATGATCGCGTGCTGGAGCAGCAGGTTCTCTTCGCGCGTGCCGCGCGCGATGTTGTGCAGCACCAGCGGTGTGCCGTTGGCCAGGCGCCGGTCAGAAACGATGCCCACGTGCAGCAGGCCGTTGCCATTGAGCTTCCAGGCAACGATGTCGCCGGCCGCGTAGTCGGCGGCGAGGGCTGTGATCGGTTGCTGCCAGCCCTGGCGCTCGAACCAGCGCATCAGGTTCGGTACACGACGATGATCGATGTTGCGGTCCGGCCGTGACAGGCCCCAGATCGCCGGATAGGCACTGAAACTGCCGCGCATGTCCTCATGCACGCGTGCCTGCAGGTCCAGGCCCAGATCGCGCAGGGCGCGCACCACCACGTCCGTGCACACGCCGCGATCCAGTGGCACGTCGCCGCCAGGATAGGCCAGTACCTGGTAAGCAGGATCGTAACGGGTGGTGACGCCGACCTGCGCGCGGGCTGCGGCCACCAGTGGCGGCGAAGGGGCCTGCGGCTGCGTCGGCGCATGTGCAGCACCATCCGCAGCCGTGGGAGCAGGCGGCGAGCCGGGCTGGCAGCCGCTGGCCAGGGCCAGCGTCAGCAGCACCGTCCCTGGTGCCCAGCCGCGCCGCGTCACGCCTGCGGCGGGGGACTGTTGTGGGTGCCGCCACCCGCGCCGCCCCCTCCGCCACCACGACGGCGACGGCGGCGTGGGCCACGGTTGCCCGGGGTGGCAGCGGCGTTGCCGCCCTGTTCCTTGCCCTGCGTCGCAGCGCCGGGGCGCTCGTGCGCCGGTCGCGCCGGCGGGCGGGCGTTGGGCACGGGTGCCGGTACGTCGCGGCCCGGAACCTGCACTACGCGCAGCTCGTCGGTATCAAGCTGGAGCGCGGTCAGCTTGCCGCCCCAGACCGCGCCAGTGTCGATGGCGTGCACGCCCTGGGTGATGGTCAGGCCCAGCGCCGACCAGTGGCCGCAGACGACCTTGAGGTCGCGCTCGACCCGGCCGGGCACTTCGAACCAGGGATACAGCCCCTGTTCCTGCGTGCCCGGCGTGCCCTTGTCCTCGATGCCGATGCGCCCCCGCGGGGTGCAGTAGCGCATGCGGGTGAGCACGTTGATGATCGCGCGCGAGCGGTCGTAACCGGACAGGTTCGGGGCCCAGCTCGGCTTGTCGCCGTACATGTTGCGGAACAGCTTGCGGTAGCCGGCGCCATGCAGTTGCACCTCGACCTCGGCGGCATGCTTCTCGGCCATCTGCGTGGTCCACTTCGGCGCCAGGCCGGCGTGCACCATCATCCAGCCCAGCTCGCGGTCCACGTGCACCAGCTTCTGCAGGCGCAGCCAGTCCAGCAGTTCGTCGCGGTCCTCGGCCTGCACGATGCGCAGCAGGTCCGGGTTGACCTTGCGCTGTTCCTCTTCGGTACGCGAACCGACGGCCAGCAGCGAAAGATCATGGTTGCCCAGCACCACCACGCTGTGCTCGCGCAGCGAGTGCACCAGCCGCAGCGTTTCCAGCGACTGCCCGCCGCGGTTGACCAGGTCGCCGCAGAACCACAGGGTGTCCTGCGCCGGGTCGAAGCGGATCTTCTCCAGCAATCGCTGGGTGACGTCATAGCAGCCCTGCAGGTCGCCGATCGCCCACACACTCATCGTTCGGCCTCCGTGTCAGTGCAGGGTACGCGGCACGGCCAGCACGAAGGGTGCGACCGGCGCGGCAAATTCGGTGCCATCGTCGGCGACCATGTCGTAGTGCCCCTGCATGGTCCCGTGATCGGTCCCCAGCATGACACCGGACGTGTAACGGAAGTCTTCACCGGGGCGCAGCCGCGGCTGCTCGCCGATCACCCCGTCGCCATCGACATGCTCGACACGGCCATTGGCATCGGTGATGCGCCAGTGGCGCGCGACCAGGCGTGCCGCGACCCGCCCCTGGTTGTGGATGCGGATCGTGTAGGCGAACGCAAAGCGACCGTCTTCCGGCGCGGATTGATCGTCGAGGAAGCGCGGCGCGACTTCGACGGAGATGGCATAAACGTCAGCGTCTTCCATACCGGCAGTGTAATCAGGAGGCATTGGCCAAAGCGATGAATTCGGCCACGTCCAGCTGTTCGGCGCGGGCATCGGGACGCACGCCGGCGGCGATGAACTGCTCGGCGGACACCACGTTGTTCAGGGCATTGCGCAGGGTCTTGCGGCGCTGCCCGAAGGCGGCCTTGACCACCTCGGCGAAGCGCTTGTGGTCGTTGATGTTGATCGCGGCCGGGTCACGCGGCACCAGACGCACCACGGCCGAATCGACCTTCGGCGGCGGCCGGAACGCGCCCGGCGGCACCACGAACAGCGAGGTCACCTGGCAGTAGGCCTGCAGCATCACGCTGAGGCGGCCATACACCTTGCTGCCGGGGCCGGCCGCCATGCGGTCGACCACTTCCTTCTGCAGCATGAAGTGCATGTCGCGGATGACCGCGGCATGCTCCAGCGCATGGAACAGGATCGGCGAGGAGATGTTGTAGGGCAGGTTGCCGACCAGGCGGATCGGCTGGCCGGCGGCCAGTTCGGTGAAGTCCACGCGCAGCACGTCGCGATGAACGATGGTCAGCTCGCCCAGCGGCTCGGCGGCGGCGGTCAGCGGCGCGATCAGGTCGCGGTCGAACTCGATCACCGTCAGCGTGGGGTGCACGCGCAGCAGCGGCAGGGTGATCGCGCCCTGGCCAGGGCCGATCTCGACCAGGCGGTCGCCGTCTTTCGGGTTGACCGCCATCACGATCTTGTCGATGTAGTGGCGGTCGGCCAGGAAATGCTGGCCAAGCTGCTTCTTGGCCGGTGCGGTGAACACCGGGCCGGAGGGGGAATGCGGGGAATTCATGCGCCCAGTGTACGTTGCCGCGCAAGCTGCGCACACAGCGTCGTTGCCGCCTGCAGGCTGGAGGGATCGGCGATGCCGCGGCCGGCCAGCTCCAGCGCGGTGCCATGGTCCACCGCCACGCGCGGATAGGGCAGGCCCAGGGTCAGGTTCACCGCCTGTTCGAAGCCGGAATATTTCAGTACCGGCAGGCCCTGGTCGTGGTACATCGCCAGCACGGTGTCGAAGCCGGCCAGCTTGGCGGGCAGGAAGGCGGTATCGGCCGGCAGCGGCCCGACGAGGTCCATGCCCTCCGCGCGCAGGCGCTGCAGCAGCGGGATGACCAGATCCAGTTCTTCGCGGCCCAGGTGGCCATCTTCGCCGGCGTGCGGGTTCAGGCCGAGCACGGCGATGCGCGGCGCAGGCAGGCCGAACTCACGGCGCAGTGCGGCGTGCACCGTGCGCAGCGTGTGCTCCAGGCCGGGCGCGGTGATCGCATCGGCCACCTCGCGCAGCGGCAGGTGGGTGGTGGCCAGGGCCACGCGCACGATGTGGTTGGCCAGCATCATCACCACCTTCACCCCGGCCTGGTCGGCCAGCAGTTCAGTGGTGCCGCTGTAGGCGATGCCGCCTTCATTGATGACCGCCTTGTGCACCGGGCCGGTCACAACACCGTGCAGTTCGCCGGACAGGCAGGCCTGGCCGGCGCCGAGCAGGGCGCCGATGACCGCGCCGGCATTGGCCGGATCGGCCTGGCCGAAGCGGCTGGGCGCAGCGTTGCGGACAGCGCGCAGGCGCAGATCGCCGGGGGCGCGTGCTTCGGCGTCCTCGGGCAGCAGCTGCAGGGGCAGGTTCAGCGCGGCCGCGGCCGCGTGCAGGGTGTCCGGGTCGGCAAAGGCCAGCAGCCGGCAATCTTCACGCGGCTGCTGGACGAGGCGGACACATAGCTCCGGGCCGATCCCGGCGGGCTCGCCCGGTACCAGAGCGAGCTCGGGGCGCATCGTTCAGGACTGCGGCGGGGTGGCGGTGTTTTCCGCGCGGTCGCCGCTGCGGAAGCTGACGTAGGCTTCGCCACGCAGTTCCTGCAGGAAGCGGTTGTACTCGTCTTCCAGCTTGCGGCGGCCGATGGTCTCGCGGACCTGGGCACGCTGGTTGTCGGTGGTCACGTCGGTCTGGCGGGTCGCCACGCGCTGCACGATGTGCCAACCGGCATCGGTACGGAACGGCTGGCTGACGCCACCGTCCTGGAGGCCTTCCACCTGCTGGCCGAAGGCCGGACCGAACGCGTCGGCCGGGAACCAGCCCAGGTCACCGCCCTGGCCCTTGCTGTTGTTGTCCTCGGAGGATTCCTTGGCAACGGTCTGGAACTCGGCACCACCGGCGATGCGGGCACGCAGGGTGTCGATCTTGGCCTTGGCGGCGGCGTCGGTCTGGTGGTCGTCCACGCGCACCAGGATGTGGCGGCCGTGGAATTCGGTGACCGTATGCTCACCGGCGGCGGCGGAGCTGGCGTCACGCACTTCCACCAGCTTCAGCAGCTGGAAGCCACTCGGGCCACGGATCGGGCCGACCACTTCGCCGGGCTTCATCTTTTCCATCATCTGGGCAAAGGCCTGCGGGATTTCATCCAGGCTGCGCCAGCCCAGGTCACCGCCTTCCAGTGCATTCGGGCTGTCCGAATAGCGCACGGCTGCAGCGTTGAAGTCCAGCTCGCCCTTGTCCAGCAGGGTCTTCACACCATCGGCCTTCTTCTGGCCGGTGGCGATCTGGTCGGCGTTGGCACCGTCGGGCAGGGCGATCAGGATGTGCGCCAGGTGGTACTGGTTGCCCACCGTGGCCTGCTGCTTCAGCGCGGCGTCGACTTCACCCTCGCTGACGCTGATGCGGCTCTGCGCGAAGCTCTGGCGCAGGCGCTGCACGGTGATCTCGTCACGCACCGAGGCGCGGAAATCGTTGAAGTCGATGCCGTCATGGGCCAGGCGCTGGCGCAGGGCGTCCAGGTTCGAACCGTTCTGCTGGGCGATGGAGTTCATCGCCTGGTTCAGCTCCTGGTCGCTGACCCGGATGCCGCTGCCCTGGGCGCGGGCCACCTGCAGCTTGACCAGCACCAGGCGCTCGAGCACCTGGCGGCTGAGCACGTCTTCCGGCGGCAGCTGGTTTTCGCGGCCGGCGTACTGCGCCTTGATGTTGGCGATCGCACGCTGGAGCTCGCTCTGCAGGATCACGTCCTCATCGACGACGGCGGCGATGCGGTCAAGCGGCTGCGCCTCCTGGGCAAGCACCTGCAGGGGGGCGGACACGCTGGACACCGCCAGCAGCGAGGCGAGAAGAACGGGGAAGCGCTTGGTCATGGGATCAGGTTCGGATCGTAGTCATCCCGGGTCGCCCCGGTGTTGCTCGGCGGCACGAGATAGAGGTCGTCGCGGTTGTAGCCGAGGATAGCACGGCGCAGGGTACGGTCCGTGTCCTGGCCCAGGGAGCTCAGGCCCTTGAGCACGAACTCCAGCTGGATGGCGTTGTTCATCTCGCCTTCGCGGTTGCGGACGTAGCGGCGGGCGACCGCACGCACGGCCAGGCAGCAGCTGTCCCACTGGACGCCGGCGATGATCTCCAGCGGTTCCTTGTCCTGCAGCGAGTAGTAGTAGCGGCCGACCAGGCTCCAGCGCGCATTCAGCGGGTACAGGAACGACAGGTCGGCCTGTTCCAGCAGCGTGCGGTCATGCTTGTTGGCGGTGGCCGGGGCGCCGGAGTTGATGCGGTAACGGTAGCTGAGGTTGATCACGCCATCGTTGGGCATCAGGTAGCGGGCGCGGACGCTGGCCAGATCCTCGCGCTTGTACTTGGGGTCCCACTGGTAGGTGGCACCCAGGGTCCAACGGTCGTTGATCATGTAGTTGCCGTCAGCGATCCACGCCGACTTGCCCTTCTCCACCGGCGCGCCACCCGGGGTGACGGTCACCCGCGATTCGTCGAAGTACTGGATCTGGCCGATGGAGGCCGAGAAGCGTTCCTTGCCGGTGGTCTGGTCGATGAAGCGGGTGCTCAGCGCCATGGTCAGCTGGTTGGCGTCGTTCTGGCGATCGGCGCCGGTATAGCGAGAATCGCGGAACAGCTGGCCCCAGCTGAAGGTGAAGTCGCGGGTGTCGAAGATCGGCAGCTCGTCCTGATCGCGGTAGGGCGTGCGCAGGTAGAACAGGCGCGGTTCCAGGGTCTGCAGGAAGGACTTGCCACCGATGCGGGTCTCGCGATCGAAGAACAGGCCGGCGTCGATGCTGCCGATCGGCAGGCTGCGGCTGGGCGAGGTGTTGCCGCGCAGCTGTTCCGGTGTGGCGGTGTTCGGGTCGATGCCCTGCGAACGCAGGATCTGGCCGCGGATGCCGTTCACGCCATCAACCAGGCCACGGTCCAGCTGGTAACCGGTATAGCGGTAGGCCAGGGTCGGCGTGACATACCAGGCCGCGCCGCTGATCGGGAACGACACGTAGGGTTTGACATCCAGCCGCGAGCCGCCGCTGACACCGATGCCGTCGGTCTGACGGCTGCCGTTGCGGGTGTACTGCAGGTCCGGTCCCGCATCAGCGCCGTACTTGAAGTTGATGTCGTCGTGGGTGAAACGCACGGCTTCGGCGTAGATGCCGGTTTCCAGCCACGGCAGGACCGGCTTGTCCCAGTTGAAATACAGGCGCGGCTGGCGGTTGTAGGCCAGCGCACCCTCGTTGAGGGTGTAGTCGGTCAGCTGCCAGCGGTCGGCCATGATGCCGGCCGTCCAGTTCCTGCCAGTGCCGTACAGGCCGATGGTGCTCTGCAGGTTCGACGCGGTGACCCCCACCAGGCGGTTGGCGAAGTCTTCCACATAGCGTTCGTCGCTGACCCAGGCCAGGTTGGCGCGGGCCTGCCAGTGGCCGTCGAGGTTGTGGTAGCCGCCGAACATCACCCGGCCGCGGTCGCGGTCGCGCAGTTTGTCGTTGGGCATGAACGCGGTCAGCAGTTCGCCGCGGCCGCCGTTGTAGAGGTAGCGGAATTCGTTGTCGAGCATCAGGCCGCGCCGGCTCATGTAGCGCGGGGTCAACGTGTCGTCGTAGTTCGGCGCCAGGTTGAAGTAGATCGGCTGTGCGTAATCGAAACCGTTGCGGCCGGACATGCCCAGCTGCGGGAACAGCAGGCCGGTCTTGCGGCGGTCGTCGATCGGGAACTTGAAGTACGGCGCCCACAGCACCGGCACCTTGCCGATGCGAAGCACGGCGTTGCGGGCGGTACCGAAGCCTTCGTCGTTGTCCACTTCGATCTGCGGCGCCGACAGCTTCCACACCGGCTGCGACGGGTCGCAGGTGGTGTAGGTGGAGCGGTGCATCTGGCCGACCGCGCCCTGCAGGTCGACCGATTCGGCATCGCCGTTGCCGCGGCGCGACACCAGCTGGTACTTGATGTCGGTGATCTTGTGGGTGTCGCTTTCCTGGTTGCCCTCGGCGCGCTTGGCGACCATGCGGATCGAGGAGTCCTGGTAGCGGACATTGCCGTCGGCGATGTAGTTGCCGGTCTCGGTATCGAAGCTGAGCTTGTCGGTGCCGACGAACTGGTCGCCACGGCGCAGGGCCACGTTGCCTTCGTACTGCGGCACGGTTGTGGTGCCCAGCAGCTGGTCACCCTCGATGTCGGTCGGCTGCTGCTCGCGCGCGGCGCTGGCGGCGGCCTTGTCCTGCCCCGGGACCGGGACCGGGACAGGGGCATCGGTGAACGCGGGAATCACGTCGGTAGCCGGGCACAGGCCCCAGTTGAGCGGCTTTTCATCGGCCATTGCCGGCAGGCAGATGGCGATGCTCAGAGGCAGGGGAAGCAGGCGGAGGGCTCGGCGCACGCGGTTCGGATTCGGGCGAAAACGGACGGTAGCTTGCCCCATCCCTTGCATAGGGGCAATGAAGGGCGTCGGATCCTGCCGGTTCGGGTTCATCCGGAGACGCTGCCCGGTGGGGGGGGCAGCAGGGCCCGGACATGGGCCACGCTGCACTCGGCAAGGGCCAGCAGGTCATAGCCGCCTTCCAGCATCGAGACCACCCGGCCGGCCGCATGGCGGCGCGCCAGCGCATGCAGTTCGCGGGTGATCCAGGCGAAATCGTCGGTTTCCAGCATCAGGTCGGCCTGCGGATCGCGCAGGTGGGCATCGAAGCCGGCCGAAATCAGCAGCAGCTGCGGCCGGAAGTCGTCGATGGCCGGCAGCATCTCGTCGGCCCACACATTGCGGAAGCGGAAACCGCCGCTGCCGGGGGGCAGCAGGATGTTCATCAGGTTGCCGGCACCGCGGTCGCGGCGCAGGCCGGAGTTGGGGAACAGCCCGGCCTGGTGGGTGCTGTAGTACGAGACCCGGGCGTCGTGCTGGAAGATGTCCTGGGTGCCGTTGCCATGGTGGACATCGAAATCGACCACCGCGATCCGCTCCAGGCCATGACGGTCACGGGCGTAGGCGGCGGCGATGGCGATGTTGTTGAGCAGGCAGAAGCCCATCGCAGTGCTGCTGGTGGCGTGGTGGCCCGGTGGCCGCACCGCGCAGAACGCCAGCGGGTCCTCGCCCAGCATCACCGCATCTACCGCCGCCACGCCGGCGCCGGCGGCATGCACGGCGGCACTGGCCGAGCCGGGCGAGGTCCAGGTGTCCATGTCCAGCTGTCGCAGCGGCGCGGTCTGCGGCTGCAGCACGAAGTCGAGCAGGGCGCTGTCGTGGACCCGGGTCAGTTCGCCGAACTTGGCCGGCGGCGCCTCGCGCCAGTCCAGCTGGCCGGGGAAGGCGGCGTGCAGGGCATCGAGCACATGCTGCAGGCGTTGCGGGCACTCCGGATGGCCAGGGCCGGGGTCATGCAGCAGGCAGGACGGATGGGTGAAGACCAGCATCGTGCCGACTCAGCGCTGGCGCTGCTGTGGCTGCCACAGCGCTTCGCCATGGCCATCGGCACGGGCCAGCACCCGGGCCAGCACGAACAACAGGTCCGACAGCCGGTTGAGGTACTGCAGCGCCTCGCTGCGCACGGCGTCGTGGCGGGCCAGGGTGACCGTCTCGCGCTCGGCCCGGCGGACGATGGTGCGCGCCAGGTGGCAGCGTGCGGCGGCCTCGCCACCGGCTGGCAGGATGAATTCCTTCAACATCGGCAGGCTGGCGTTGTAGTGATCCAGCTGCTGTTCCAGTGCCGACACATCGGCGGCGTGGATCGCGGCGTGGCCGGGGATGCACAGTTCGGCGCCCAGGTCGAACAGCTGGTGTTGCAGATGCACCACCAGCGCGCGCACGTCGTCGGGCAGCGCCGTGGCCAGCAGCAGGCCGAGTGCGGCATTGGCTTCGTCGACAGTGCCGTAGGACGCCACGCGGGCATCATCCTTGGCCACGCGCTGGCCGTCGCCAAGGCCGGTACTGCCGTCGTCGCCGGTGCGGGTATAGATGCGCGAGAGGCGATGACCCATGGCGCGGCTCAGTGCCGGATGTCGCGGCGGGCCTGCTGGAGCTTCAGTACCTGCTCCACGGCCAGCTGCAGGGCGGCGGCCAGCGCCACGTAGATGGCGGTGGTGCGCAGGTACGGCCCGAACCACTGTGCGTAGTTCTGTGCCCAGCCGGCCAGCGTCGGTTCGGCCACGTTGCGGCTGGTCCAGTAGAAGCCGCCCTGCGCGAGCAGGTGACAGACCGCCACCGAGGCCACCAGCAGCAGCGCGCCCTTGGCCAGTACCGGCCAGCGTGCCCCCTGGTAGTTGCGGCCCAGCAGCATGCCGCCGGCCCACAGCGAGAAATACGCCGGCAGCAGCAGCCAGTAGCCCGGCGACACGCAGTAGTGCTGCCAGAAATCCAGGCCGCTGCTGCGGATCACGATCCAGTCCACCAGCACCGCGAACACCATCAGCAGCGGGAACGCCCAGCGGGTCCAGCCAGCCAGGTAGAAGCCGCCGATGAAGAACACCGCCCAGGAGGCATCCGGGATCGCCGCGAAGTGGTTGACCCGGGTCGCCGCCAGCAACAGCACGAGTACGGACAGGACGAAGGCACGGTTGGCGGTGGCGGACATGGCAGCGGGCCCGGAGCGGATTCAGGTTTCATTCTAGCCCGCCGCGCCGGTTGGCGCAGGTCGGGGGCTGTTGGGTGTTCGGGCGGGGCGAGCGCGTATCATGAACACCATGAGTGAACGACATGACGTGCTGATCGTCGGTGGCGGCCTGGTCGGTGCCAGCCTGGCCATTGCCCTGGACCGGTTGGGCCGCGATGTGGGCCTGCTCGAAGCCAGCCCGGCCGGCGAGCTGCCGGCGGTGTTCGACCAGCGCAACCTCAGTTTCGCCGCGGCGACCGTCAACGCGCTGACCGCGTTGGGGGTCATGCAGAAGCTGGCGATGGCGCCGGGCCCGATCCGCCGCATCCATGTCAGCCGCGCCGGCGATTTCGGCCGCGTGCAGCTGGAGGCTTCCGACTACGACCGGCCGTGGTTCGGCCAGGTGGTTGTCGCGCGTGACTTCGGCCAGGCGCTGGAAGCGCGCCTGCAGGAGCTGCCGCAGCTGCGGCGCTACCGGCCGATGCGGTTCCTGGGCCTGGGCGAGGTGGTCGACGGCTACCGCCAGGTGCGGGTGGCCGACGAGACCGGCGAGCGCGTACTGCTGGCACGGCTGGTGGTCGGTGCCGATGGCACGACCAGCGGTGTGCGTGGCGCGCTGGGCATCGAGGTCGACCGGCATGATTTCCAGCAGACCCTGTTCGTGGCCCGCGTGCGCAGCCAGCGCGCGCCGGATGGCACGGCCTGGGAGCGCTTCACCGATACCGGCCCGACCGCCCTGCTGCCGCGCGGCGACCGCCACTTCGGCACCGTGCACGGCGTGGCGCGGGACCAGGCCGATGCGGTGATGGCGCTGGACGATGCGGCCTGGCTGCAGCGCCTGCAGGATGCGATCGGCTGGCGTGCCGGTCGGCTGCTCGAATCCGGCCCGCGCAGCGCTTACCCGCTCATCCAGGTGCTGGCGCGCGCATTGGCCGGTGAACGCACGGTGCTGCTGGGCAATGCCGCGCAGACCATCCATCCGCTGGGTGCGCAGGGCTTCAACCTGGGCCTGCGCGATGCGCTGACCCTGGCCGAACTGCTGGAGGATGCGCACGAGGATGCCGGCAGCGATGTGCTGCTGCAGGCCTATGTTGCGCGCCGCCAGGAAGACCGACGGCAGACGGTGGCGTTCTCGGGTGGCCTGGCACGGCTGACCAGCAATCCTGCACCGCTGATGCGGCCGCTGCGCAGCCTCGGCCTGGTGGCCGCGCAACGCGCCTCGGTGCAGTCGATGCTGGTCGGTGGCGCGATGGGCTTCCGCGGCGAAGTGCCGCGCCTGTGCCGCGGAGAAGCCGCATGAGCCGGCGCATGCGCCTTGATGTGGCCATCGTCGGTGGTGGCGTGGTCGGTGCCGCGTGCGCGCTGGCGCTGGCCGATGCCGGCCTGTCGGTTGCGCTGGTGGAAGGTCGTGAGCCCGCGCCGTGGCAGGCCGCACAGCCTGACCTGCGCGTGTTCGCCTTCGCTGCTGACAACGTTCAGCTGCTGAACCGCCTCGGTGTGTGGCCGGCGATCGCGCAGGCCCGTGCCTGGCCCTATCGGCGCATGCAGGTGTGGGATGCGGCCGGTGGCGAAGATCTGCTGTTCGATGCCGATCGCTTCGGCCGTCGTGAACTGGGCTACATCGTCGAGAACGGCCTGCTGCAGGATCGCCTGTGGGCGGCGTTGCCGGCGGCGGGTGTGCAGCTGCACTGCCCGGCACGGGTGGACGCGCTGGAGCAGGACGAGGAGGGCGTGCGCCTGCGCCTGGATGACGGGCGTCGCCTGGAAGCGGCGTTGGCGGTGGCCGCCGACGGCGCCGAATCGACCCTGCGCCAGCTGGCCGGGATCGAGGTCGAGCGGCACGACTACCACCAGCGTGGCGTGGTGGCCTACGTGGACAGCGATCTTCCCAACCAGGCCACCGCCTGGCAGCGTTTCCTGCCGGGCGGGCCGCTGGCGCTGCTGCCGGTGGCCGAGCGCCGCAGCTCGATCGTCTGGACCCTGCCCGAGGACGAGGCGGCACGTGTGCTGGCCTTGGACGAGGACGCCTTCAACCGGGAACTGACCCGCGCCTTCGCGGCACGGCTGGGTGAGCTGCGACTGGCGTCACCGCGAGCGGCCTTCCCGCTGCGTCGCCAACTGGCCCGTCACTACGTGGCCGGCCGAGTACTGGCATTGGGTGATGCCGCGCATGTGGTGCATCCGCTGGCCGGGCAGGGCGTGAACCTGGGCCTGCGCGATGTCGCCGCCCTGCAGCAGTGGCTGGCGCCGTCGGCCGAGCGCCGTGGCCAGCCGCGGCTGTCGCCGCAGCGCCTGCAGCGCTGGGCACGCGAACGGCGCAGCGACAACCAGATCGCCGCCTACAGCTTCGATGCGATCAACCGCCTGTTCTCCAACGACGAGATGCACTTGACCCTGGCCCGTGGCCGCGCGCTGGGCTGTGTCGGCAAATGGCCGCCGCTGGTACAGGCGTTCTGGAAGCGCGCCGCCGGCGTCTGAAGCAAAAAGGGGACGGAGGGGATTAAGTCGTTTGTGCACATACGACTTAATCCCCTCCGTCCCCTTTTTCAATCCACCAGCCAGCCGGCCAGGTCGGTGCGGTCCAGCTTGCCGCGGTGCCTGCGGTCCAGCGAATTGAATTCGTCGGCCAGCGCCGGATTGGCCTGTGCTTCCTCGCGGCTGATGAAACCGTCGCCGTTCACATCCAGCGCGGCGAAATGGACGCGGTACTGGCCGACCACGCTGCTCGGTTCCAGCGAACGCACGGTCACCTGCGCCTCGCCGGCCGGCTGCGGAATCTCGACGCTGCCGCTGACCCGGCCCGCATCCAGCGGTTGCTGGCGGATCGCGCCGCCGGTGGGGCCCAGCGGCTGGCTCTGCGCCGGCGTGGACGGGCCGTGCTGGGCGATGGCCGGTACCGAGGCCAGCAGGATGGTCAACAGCAGGGCAGCACGTGGAAGGTTCATGACAGGCTCCTTGCCAGAGGGTACCGGGAGCGTACTCCCGGCAACCTGTGCCGCCGATGACGGATCAGCGCAGCGGCGAAGCCAGCACGGTGATCTCTTCACGGTCGTGATAGAGCTGCTTGGCGCGGACCACCAGCGGCTTGCCGGCCTGGTCCTGGAACAGGTCCAGGCACAGCCGGGTTTCGTCCCAGCGCTTCTTCATCGGCAGTTTCAGATTGAAGATCGCATGCCGGCACCAGCCCTCGCGGAACCAGGTGGCCATGCGTTCGGCCACGCGGCGCGGCTGCTCGACCATGTCGCAGACCATCCAGTCCAGCGGCTGTTCCGGGTGCCAGTGGAAGCCATCGGCGCGCAGGTGCTCGACCAGTCCGGTGTCCAGCACGTGCTGGCGCAGCGGGCCGTTGTCGATGCTCAGCACGTGCATGTGCTGGCGGGTCAGCACCCAGGTCCAGCCGCCGGGTGCGGCGCCGAGGTCGGCCGCACGCATGCCGGGCTTGGCCAGCGCCTCGCGTTCTTCCGGCGTCAGCAGGGTCAGCAGCGCCTCGTCCAGCTTCAGCGCCGAACGCGAAGGCGCCTCGGGCAGCAGCTTCAGGCGCGGGATGCCCAGCGCCCACGGTGCGCTGTCGGCCGGGTCGGCCACGCAGACGAAGGCATGGGTGCCATCGACGAACACCACATGCAGGCGCGGCAGGCGGTTGTTCGGCTTATCAGTGAGCTTGCCGGCCTTGCGCAGCGCCGGGCGCAGTGCATTGCCGAAGGCACGGGCCAGACCGGACAGTGGCTTGCCGGCGTCCGAATCGGGGTGTTCCACCCACAGGTCGCCGAAGCGCGGCGCATCGGCCAGCACTTCCAGCATCGGGGTGATCCGGTCCGCCGGGTCCAGCTGCGGCAGTTCGGCCAGCACCACCAGCTTCTGCCGCGCGAAGATCAGCTCGCGCCAGCGCAGGCGCGGCGCCAGCGCGGCGGCTTCGTCGCACATGAAAAGCACGTAGCCGTCATTGCGCTGGGTGCGCGCATAGCCGGCGAAACCGGCTTCACCGGCGCGGAACTGCAGCTCGCCGGCCAGCTCGGGCTCGAAGCCCTGCCGGCACAGGCACAGCAGGCCGATGCCGGTTTCAGTAACGGGCGCCATCGCTTTCCCCATAGGCACGCAGCACGCTGCGCGCGGCGTCGCGGTTCAGGCCTTGCACCACTTCGATGCCGCGCTTGTTGAGTTCACCCACCCAGTCGGCCGGCAGCGGGCCTTCATCGAACGGGGTCAGTTCCTCGACGTCGGCCGAGTTGGCACCGATCAGCAGGCGGTCGATGCCGGCCCACACGGTGGCGCCGTAGCACTGGCAGCACGGCTGCGAGCTGGTGGCCAGGGTGACCGGCGACAGCACCGCGTTCAGGCGCGGGGTCTGCAGGCGCTGCTGGGCCAGCATGTAGGCCATGTTCTCGGCGTGCGCCAGCGAGGTCGCGTGCGGCATCACCCGGTTCACGCCGGCGGCGATGACCTTGTCGTCCGGTCCGAACACCACCGCACCGAACGGACCGCCACTGGCGTGCTCGACGTTCAGCCGCGACAGCTCGATCGCCAGCGCGACCTTGGCCTCATCGCCCGGATATCGACGATCCAGGTCGATCTGGTCGTGGATCCAGGCGGGAAGGGTCAGGTGGACTTGCGCGTACAGCATCGCGGGGGTGCCTCGTGTGGGATGGGAAAAAGTGCGGTTGCTTGGGGAAACCGGCGCGCAGTGTAGCCGCACCGGCCTGTACCGCGCGTGGGCCGGGCTCAGCCCGGCGAGCCGGTGCGGATCACCACGTACTGCTTGCGGAATTCCAGCCCGGCCTGCGGCCAACTGGCAGCATAGGCGCGCAGCAGGGGCAGGGCGGCGGCGAAGTCGTGGCCGTTGACCCGGCAATCGGCCTCGCACAGGCCGTCGGCATCGCGCGAGGCGAACAGGCGGATGGCGAGGAAATGGCGGGCTTTCAGCAGCTCGTCGAAGGCCTCCATGCTGCGGGTGAACAGGCAGCAGGGGCAGGAGCCATGATCGTCTTCGCTGCAGGTGGAGGCATCCACGTCCTGTGCACGGTAGTGCGCCAACGGCCCCAGCACCACGGTGCGCTGATGTTCCTCACCCTCGTCGCCGACCGGATAGGTCAGGCCCATCATCGGCAGGCCCTGTGCGTCTTGGGCGCCGATCGCGGTCTGCAGGGTCACCAGGTCCACCCGGGCCCAGGCCTGGAAGCCGGACAACAGCGATGCCTGCTCATCGGCACCATTTGCGTGCTGGTACTCGAACAGGCCATCGGCGAACAACTGCGGATGCTGGCTTTCAATGACGGTGGAGGTCTGCCAGCCGCCGTTGTCGCGCGCTTGCGCGGCCATTGCATGCGGGGTCAGGCGTAGGCCGCTGTCGAGCAGCAGCGCGTTGCCGTCGATGCGGCTGGCGGTGCCGGTGTCCTGCAGGGCCTGCTGCAGCAGCGGGAGGAGGGCGGTGGCGCTCGTGGTCATGTCAGGCCTGTGGATGGATGGGGCGGAACATCCAGGCAGGGCCTGGGGCTAGCGGTCGAGTGCGTCGAGCTCGGCGCGATATCGCTGCGCGTCAGGCTGCTGCTGCGGGTCGTTGCCGTGGTCGCGCAGCCAGCTTTCCAGTTCGCGGCGATAGTCGGCGCGGAACTCGGCATTGCCCGGGCTGAAGTGCAGCTTGCGCGCCGCCACTTCCACCCGCTCGCGCGCGCTGGCCCGGGCCTGGGCGATGCCGTGCGGTGACTCGTTGGTGAGGATGACGATGTTGCGCGGGAAGCCGGGCGTGTACTTGACCACGAACGGCTGGTCGCGCGCCGGGATACGGATGGCGTTTTCCAGCGGCCACAGCGAAGCCGTGTTGGTGTGGAACACCACGTCCACGTCGCGCCCCTCGGCCGTGCGCAGCACCGCTTCGTAGCGCCAGATGTACTGTTCGTTGAGCGTGGAGCTGGTTCGCTCGGCCTTGACGATCACCGCTTCACCACGCTCGCCCACCACGTTGAGGAAGGTGGCGTTGAGGAAGTGGCCGAGGAACATGTTGAGCATCGCCAGCGGGAACACCACGATGGCGTAGCCCGGAAAGCGCCGCCACCACGAGACCAGCCCAGCCAGCACCATTGCTGCAAAGAACGTCAGCAGCGGATGCTGCGAGATGAACCAGAGCAGGACGGAAAGGGCGGTGATCATCGTCGCGGTCCTGCGGGCGCCATCCAGGCGCCCGCGCAGGTCCTCAGGCCGACCAGGTATCGCGCAGGGTCACGCTGCGGTTGAATACCGGCGTGGCTGCGGTATGGTCGCGGCGGTCGGCCACGAAGTAGCCGGTACGCTCGAACTGGAACGACTGCTCCGGCGCGGCGCTGGCCGCGGCCGGCTCGACATAGCCGGTGACAGTGCGGCGCGATTCCGGGTTGAGGTAATCGCGGTAGGTCTTGCCTTCCGATTCGTCGTCCGGGTTCGGCACCGAGAACAGGCGGTCGTACAGGCGGATCTCGGCCGGTACGCCGTGCACGGCGCTGACCCAGTGGATGGTGCCCTTGACCTTGCGGTTGGCGCCTTCCATGCCCGGACGCGATTCCGGATCCAGCCAGCCGCGCAGCTCGGTGATGGTGCCGTCGGCATCCTTGATCACTTCGTCGCAGCGGATGATGCCGGCGCCGCGCAGGCGCACTTCGCCCCCCGGGACCAGGCGCTTCCAGCCCTTCGGCGGCACTTCGGCGAAGTCCTCGCGGTCGATCCACACTTCGCGTGCGAACGGTACTTCGCGGCTGCCGAAGCTTTCGTCCTTCGGGTGGTTGCTGAAGGTCAGCTGCTCTTCGTGGCCTTCCGGCAGGTTGGTCAGCACCAGCTTGACCGGATCGACCACTGCCATGCGGCGCGGTGCGGCACTGTCCAGGTCCTCGCGCAGCGCGCCTTCCAGCACGCTGAAGTCGATCAGCGAATTCTGCTTGCTGATGCCCACGCGCTCGGCGAACAGGCGCATCGCGGCCGGGGTGTAACCACGGCGACGCAGGCCCTGCAGGGTCGGCATGCGCGGGTCTTCCCAGCCGTCCACCAGCTGTTCGGTGACCAGCGCCATCAGCTTGCGCTTGCTCATCACCGTGTAGTTGATGTTCAGGCGCGAGAACTCGATCTGGCGCGGCTTGGCCGCTTCGCGCGGCAGGCCGGCATCGACCAGCGGCTGGGTCAGCGCATCGTCATGGGCGAAATCGACGTTGTCCACGCACCAGTCGTACAGCGGGCGGTGGTCTTCGAATTCCAGCGTGCACAACGAGTGGGTGATGCCTTCGATCGAATCACCCAGCGCGTGGGCGAAGTCGTACATCGGGTAGATCGGCCACGCATTGCCGGTGTTCTGGTGCTCGACGTGCTTGATGCGGTACAGCGCCGGATCGCGCAGGTTGATGTTGCCGCTGGCCATGTCGATCCTGGCGCGCAGGGTGCGCGCACCATCCGGGAATTCACCGGCGCGCATGCGGCGGAACAGGTCGAGGTTTTCCTCGACGCTGCGGTCGCGCCATGGCGACGGGCGGCCCGGCTCGGTCAGGGTGCCGCGGTAGGCGCGCACTTCCTCGGCCGACAGGTCGCAGACGTAGGCCTTGCCCTGTTCGATCAGCTTCTCGGCGGCCAGGTAATAGGCCTGGAAATAGTCCGAGGCGTGGCGCAGCTCGTTCCACTCGAAGCCCAGCCAGCGCACGTCGTCCTGGATCGCGGCCACGTATTCCGGATCTTCCTTGGCCGGGTTGGTGTCATCGAAGCGCAGGTTGCAGACGCCGCTGAATTCACCGGCGATGCCGAAGTTCAGGCAGATCGACTTGGCGTGACCGATGTGCAGGTAGCCGTTCGGCTCCGGCGGGAAGCGGGTCTTGATCGCCTGGTGCTTTCCGCTGGCCAGGTCCTCGCGCACGATCTGGCGGATGAAATCGCGCTTCTCGTGGCTGTCGGCGGGGGTCTCGGGGCTGGCGGGGGTGTGCTCGGACATGAGTCGGCGAAAAGAAAGGCAGAAAGACCAACAGTCTAGCGCGTACGGGGCAGGGCTGCCCGGTGGGGTGTGGGGATGCCGGCCCCGCCCTCTGGTAGTGCCGGCCGCTGGCCGGCAACTCTCCGATCCCGCCCCCGGCACCATTCAGCCCCCGGGCGTATGCTGGAGCCCTGCCCCGAGGAGCCGCCGCATGCACATCGTGTACAAGGCCGACAACCTGTTCGACGCCCATCTGGTCAAGCACGCGCTGGAAAACGCCGGCATCCCCGCCTTCGTGTTCGGCGAGCAGCTGCTGGGTGGCATGGGCGAGCTGCCGTTGTTCGGTGTGTTGCGGGTCGGCATCCCCGACGCGGCGCGGCCGCAGGCGGAGGCCATCATCGCGGCGCTGGACTTGGGCCAGGCCGCCGCCGACCCCATTTCCGATGCAGACGATATGGCCGGACTGCCGGCGTAGGAGCGCATCATGTTGGGAATTGGCCAGGGCATCCTCGGCATCGGGGCCTTCAAGCAGCGCCTGCCGCGCCCGGGAGAAGCACTGCCAGGGCGCGAGCAACCGCTGCCGCTGCACAGCAACCAGCACTTCGTGAACAGCCATCCGCTGAAGGACCGTTTCGCCGGCCTGCAGCAGATCCGCTTCGCGCTGGGCTGTTTCTGGGGCGCCGAGCGCAAGTTCTGGACCGAGCCGGGCGTGTACAGCACCTCGGTCGGCTACGCCGGCGGCATCACCCCGAACCCGACCTATGAAGAAGTGTGCTCGGGCCTGACCGGGCACACCGAAGTGGTGCAGGTGGTGTTCGACCCGGCGGTGGTGAGCCTGGAACGGCTGCTGCAGCTGTTCTGGGAAAGCCACGACCCGACCCAGGGCATGCGCCAGGGCAACGACACCGGCACCCAGTACCGCTCGGCGATCCACGCCACCGACGAGGCACAGTACGCTGCCGCGCTGGCCAGCCGCGAGGCCTACCAGGCCCAGCTGGATGCGGCCGGCTACGGCCCGATCACCACCGAGATCGTGTACCCGGCACCGGCGTACTACTACGCCGAGGACTATCACCAGCAGTACCTGGCGAAGAATCCGAACGGCTACTGCGGCATCGGCGGCACCGGCGTGAGCTGCCCGATCGGGTTGGATGTGGAGGCGCCGCGCTGACGCGCGGTGGTCCGCCTGCGGCGGGCAGAAGCCAAAGCCAAAGCCAAAGCCAAAGCCAAAGCCAAAGCCAAAGCGGCTCTGGGTTGCTGACGGTTTGGCGGGACGGGGGCGGCTGGCAGGACACGCCGTAAACCCATCCCTGGGGGCTCGATGGCGCCATCCATGGCGCCAACGGTCCTGCCAGCCGCCCCCGTCCCACCTTCGACAGTTTCCGGGTGACGGTGGGCAAGAGCATTGGTTGGTGACGAACTGATGGAAAAGAAAAAGGACGCGGCCTTCGCCGCGTCCTTTTTGTTTGGTTCTGCATTGCCCTTGTAGAGCCGAGCCATGCTCCGCTCCAAGCAAGCGAAGCGCGCGACCCGCGTTTGCTCTTCTTTCTTCCGTGGCGGGTGGCCACCGGAAACTGTCAGAGGGCGGGCGGGTTGGGTTCGCGGGAGTGTCCGCCGCATGGATGCGGCGGCCAAGCCTCCAGGGATGGATTCACGGCGTCTCCCGCGAACCCAACCCGCCCGACCCAGCGCGGCTTTTTGCTCTTTGCGACCAACCGACCTGCCACGAGGGGCTCAGCCGTTGGCCGGAATCCTCACAGTGCCGCGCGGATCCGCTCGCGCAGTGCTTCCAGATCCTTGGCAAACGCATCGATACCGGTCGCCAGCTTCTCGGTCGCCATCGGATCAGCAGCCAGATCCGCCGCGAACGTCGCCGCATCGATCGGGGGCACCGCCGCGCCATCAGCGGCACCAGCCACCAGCTTGCGCGGCAGCGCGCCGTGGTCGGCGTCCAGCTTCTCCAGCAGGTCCGGCGAAATGGTCAGGCGGTCGCAGCCGGCCAGCGCTTCGATCTGTGCGGTCGAACGGAACGAGGCGCCCATCACCACCGTCTTCGAACCGCGGCGCTTGAATTCGGCATAGACGCCGCGCACGAACTTCACGCCCGGGTCTTCGTCGATGCTGGCCGGGGTCTGGCCGTTGGCCACGTACCAGTCCAGGATGCGGCCGACGAACGGGGAGATCAGGAACGCGCCGGCCTCGCTGCAGGCCAGCGCCTGGGTCGGGTTGAAGATCAGGGTCAGGTTGCAGTCGATGCCTTCGGCCTGCAGGATGCGCGCGGCTTCCACGCCTTCCCAGGTCGCGGCGATCTTGATCAGGATCTTCTCGCGCGGCACGCCGGCATCGGCGTACATCTGGATGAACTGGCGGGCCTTGGCCACGGTGGCGGCGGTGTCGTGGGCCTGGTCGGCGTCCACTTCGGTGGACACGCGGCCCGGCACCAGCGTGCTCAACAGCGCGCCGACGCCGATGGTCAGGCGGTCGGCCACGGCGTGCACCACGGCTTCGCGGTCGCCGGCCTGCTGGCGGCCCCAGGCGAGTTCGCGTTCGATCAGTTCGGCGTAGACCGGCAGGTCCAGCGCCTTCTTCACCAGGGTCGGGTTGGTGGTGCAGTCCACCGGCTGCAGGCGCTTGATCGCCTCGTAGTCACCGGTATCGGCAACGACCACGGACAGTTCGCGCAGCTGGGACAGTTTGGACGGGGTACTCATTACGGCTCCTGGTGCAGGGGGATCGAATCGCGCGCGGTGCGCAGCGGTAATCAGGGGCGGTCGTTGTGGACCGCAGTCACGCGCAGGCGCAGCTTGCGGCCGCCGGGCGCGTTCCAGTCGATGCTCTGGCCGATGGCCAGGCCGAGCAGGGCACTGCCGACCGGGGCCAGCACGGAGACCTTGCCTTCATCGACATTGGCTTCGCGGGGGAAGACCAGGGTCAGGACGTGCTTTTCGCCGGACACTTCATCTTCGCACTCCACGCGCGAATGCATCATGACGATGCCTTCGGGAATCTGGTCCGGCGCCAGCACGGTGGCCCGGTTGAGTTCTTCAGCAAGCGCGAGCGCGGCAGGCGTCTGGCTCAGCGCAGGGGATTCGAGCATGGCGTCCAGGCGGTCCATGTCGAAGGTAGAAACGGTGATCGACGGCGGCAGGCCGCTGGCGGTGTTCATGGTGAAGCTCCTTGGTTGAAAGCCATGCAAAAGGCGGCACCTGCTGGCGCCGCCTGTCTGTATTGTGGGGACAAATGCGGCCGGAATCGACTCCTGCCGATTCCGGGCCGGTGCTGCGGGGGCTCAGCCGTTCAGCGCGGGGCCGGGCAGGGCCGGTGCATCGCTGCCGGCATCGAGCGCCTCCAGCGTGAACAGTGCCTGCGGCAGGCGCTTGAACTGGTCGGCCAGCTCCATCAGGAAGTCGTTCATGGCCGAGCTGCGGCGCCAGATCATGGCGATGCGGCGGCTGGGACGGCCTTCGCCGGTGAAATCGAGCAGGCGGATGTTGTTCGAGCGCGGCACCGGCGGCTGCACCGACAGGCTCGGCAGCAGGGTGATGCCGACGTCGGCGGCGACCATCTGCCGCAGCGTTTCCAGGCTGGTGGCGCGGAATTCGGACTTCTCGTTGGCGCCGAACAGGCGGCAGACTTCCAGCGCCTGGTCGCGCAGGCAATGCCCGTCTTCCAGCAGCAGCAGCTTCTGCGTGGCCAGTTCCTGCACGTCCAGGTGTTCGCGGCGGGCCAGCGGGTGGCGCCCGGACACGGCCAGCAGGAACGGTTCCTCGAACAGGAATTCGGCATGCAGCTGGTCGTCGATCACCGGCAGGGCCAGCAGTGCGGCGTCGAGCTTGCCTTCGCGCAGGCGGTCCAGCAGCACGTCGCTCTTTTCCTCGACCAGCAGCAGTTCCAGCTCCGGGAAGCGCTCGCGGATGCGCGGGATCACATGCGGCAGCAGGTACGGGCCGAGGGTCGGGAAGATGCCCAGGCGCACCGTGCCGGCTTCCGGATCGCGGCTGCGTCGCGCCGCCTCCTTCAGCTGTTCCACCTCAGACACGATCACCCGCGCCCGCGCCGCCGCTTCCTGGCCGGCCGGGGTCAGCATCACCTTGCGCGGTGCGCGTTCCACCAGCGGCAGGCCCAGCTCTTCTTCCAGCTTGCGGATCTGCGTCGACAGCGTGGGCTGGCTGACGAAGCAGGAGGCGGCAGCCCGGCCGAAATGCTTGTGGTCGGCCAGGGCTACCAGGTACTTCAGATCACGTAGGTTCATCCTTACACCCCAGGGGTAACGGACCGGCTGACGGCGTGGTTACCCGACAGGCAGACAATGTTCCCGGTGATCTGGGAACGGTGGATCAGGCTGCTTCAGCAACGGCACCGCTGCTGTTGCTCACCGACGAGCGGATCAGGTGGTCGAACGCACTCAGTGCGGCGGTCGAGCCGGCGCCCATGGCGATGATGATCTGCTTGTAGGGCACCGTCGTGCAATCGCCAGCGGCGAACACGCCCGGCAGGTTGGTCTGGCCGCGGTCGTCGATGACGATCTCGCCGCGCGGCGACAGCGCCACCACATCCTTCAGCCACTCGGTGTTGGGCAGCAGGCCGATCTGCACGAAGATGCCTTCCAGCTCGACGCGGTGGGCATCGCCGCCGACGCGGTCCTTGTAGACCAGGCCGGTGACGCGGCTGCCGTCGCCCAGCACTTCGGTGGTCTGCGCGCTGGTCAGCACGGTCACGTTGCCCAGGCTGCGCAGCTTCTTCTGCAGCACTTCATCGGCGCGCAGGCTGGAATCGAACTCCAGCAGGGTTACATGCGACACGATGCCGGCCAGGTCGATGGCCGCTTCCACGCCGGAGTTGCCGCCGCCGATCACCGCCACGCGCTTGCCCTTGAACAGCGGGCCATCGCAGTGCGGGCAGTACGCCACGCCCTTGTTGCGGTACTGGTCTTCGCCCGGCACGTTCATCTGCCGCCAGCGCGCGCCGGTGGACAGGATCACCGAACGCGACTTCAGTACCGCGCCGTTTTCCAGCTGCACCTGCACCAGGCCGTCTTCGCCGGCCGGCACCAGCGCACTGGCGCGCTGCAGGTTCATGATGTCCACCTCGTACTCGCGCACGTGCTGCTCCAGCGCCGTGGCCAGCTTGGGGCCCTCGGTCTCCTTCACCGAAATGAAGTTCTCGATCGCCATGGTGTCCAGCACCTGGCCACCGAAACGCTCGGCGGCGATGCCGGTACGGATGCCCTTGCGTGCGGCGTAGATCGCCGCTGCAGCGCCGGCCGGGCCACCGCCCACCACCAGCACGTCGAAGGCGTCCTTGGCGGCGATCTTCTCGGCATCGCGCTTGCCGGCGTTGGTGTCCAGCTTGGCCACGATCTGCTCGAGGGTCATGCGGCCCTGGTCGAAGATTTCACCGTTGAGGTACACGGTCGGCACCGACATGATCTCGCGCTTCTCGACTTCGTCCTGGAACAGGGCGCCATCGATGGCCACGTGCTGGATGCGCGGGTTGAGCACCGCGGCCAGGTTCAGCGCCTGCACCACGTCCGGGCAGTTCTGGCAGGACAGCGAGAAGTAGGTCTCGAACCGGTAGTCGCCTTCCAGGTTCTGCACCTGCTCGATCAGCTCGGCGGTGGCCTTGGACGGGTGCCCGCCGACCTGCAGCAGCGCCAGCACCAGCGAGGTGAACTCGTGGCCCATCGGCAGGCCGGCGAAGGTCAGGTGGATGTCCTGGCCCGGGGTGCCCAGGTCGAAGGACGGCACGCGGCCCTGGCCATCGCGCAGCACCTGCAGCGAGATCTTGTCCGACAGGCTGTCCAGGGTCTGCAGCAGTTCCAGCATTTCCTGCGACTTGGCGCCGTCGTCGGCGTGCGCGGTGATCTGGATCGGGCGGGTCACGCGCTCCAGATAGGTCTTCAGCTGCGACTGCAGGTTGGCGTCCAACATCGGTCTTCTCCTGGCTTCAGGCAAACAGAGGGCGTGGCACCGCTGTACAAGGTAGCGGACCAGCTGGGGGTAGGGGTGAACCCAAGACAGCGACCGTGGAAGGGGCTGGCTGGCCAAGGCGGGCGAGCGTTGGCTATCTTGGGTTCACCCCCACGCCGGCGGGGGGACCGGCACGGGGATGAAGGGCGCGCCGCGGCGTGGGGCCACGGCAGGCCGGTACTGCCTTAGATCTTGCCGACCAGGTCCAGCGACGGGGTCAGGGTCTTCTCGCCTTCCTTCCACTTGGCCGGGCACACCTGGTTCGGGTTGGCGGCGGTGAACTGGGCAGCCTTCAGCTTGCGCAGGGTCTCGGACACGTCACGGGCGATCTCGTTGGAGTGGATCTCCAGGGTCTTGATCACGCCTTCCGGGTTGATGATGAAGGTGCCGCGCAGGGCCAGGCCTTCTTCCGGAATGTGCACGCCGAAAGCGTTGGTCAGCTGGTGGGTCGGGTCGCCGACCAGCGGGAACTGGGCCTTGCCGACGGCCGGCGAGGTCTCGTGCCACACCTTGTGCGAGAAGTGGGTATCGGTGGTGACGATGTAGACCTCGGCGCCGGCCTTCTTGAACTCGGCGTAGTGGTCAGCTGCGTCCTCGATCTCGGTCGGGCAGTTGAAGGTGAAGGCGGCCGGCATGAAGATCAGGACGGACCACTGGCCCTTCAGGCTGGCGTCGGAAACCTTGATGAACTCGCCGTTGTGGTAAGCGTTGGCTTCGAACGGCTGGATCTGGGTGTTGATGAGGGACATCATTTTTCCTCTTGGTGAAGGGGAGTGGGTGAATCGACAGGAGCTAGGTTACCCATTCGCTGGCGATAAGAACAATGCATTGATTGCATCTATTTGATAGATGGAGTCTATCAAAATGCACTGAGCAGGCACTGAACCCGGCCGCTTTCATCCTGCAACTGACTGTGTGACAAGGAAAATCTCGCCGGACCGCTGCCTGGGGCCGATAGCCCCTCCTTATCCCGTCCGGCGTAACCTGAACGGATTCCGATTTTGTAGAGCCGAGCCCGCGCTCGGCTGCTCCAGAAGCAGCCGAGCGCGGGCTCGGCTCTACAATTGCGGAATGTCTTTCCAAACCGAACCCACCCTGCGCCAGATCGTGGCCGAGGCCAGTGTCCGCCTCGGCAGCGTCGAAGCTCGCCATGAGGCGGAGCT
Source organism: Stenotrophomonas sp. YJH_SMC_69 (assembly GCF_059370495.1). Taxonomy (NCBI): domain Bacteria; kingdom Pseudomonadati; phylum Pseudomonadota; class Gammaproteobacteria; order Lysobacterales; family Lysobacteraceae; genus Stenotrophomonas; species Stenotrophomonas sp. YJH_SMC_69. The sequence goes on from NZ_JCAFTS010000004.1 coordinate 423,669, forward strand.
GCTGCTGCTGCATGTGCTGGAACGCCCACGCAGTTGGCTGTTCGCGCATGCCACCGATCCGCTGGCCGCCGCCGACCAGGCCGCCTTCGAGACGCTGTTGGCCCGCCGCGTGGCCGGCGAGCCGGTCGCCTACCTGACCGGCCGCCGCGGATTCTGGACGCTGGATCTGGAGGTCGATCCGGCCACGCTGATCCCGCGCCCGGAGACCGAACTGCTGGTCGAGCTGGCGCTGGAACGCCTGCCGCAGGACCGTGCGCTGCGGCTGGCTGACCTGGGCACCGGCAGCGGCGCGATCGCCTTGGCGCTGGCCAGCGAGCGGCCACAGGCACAGGTGCTGGCCACCGATGCCAGCCCGGGTGCGCTGGCCGTGGCCGCGCGCAATGCTGCGCGCCATGAACTGCGCAACGTCCGCTTCGCCGAGGGCGGGCACGATTGGTACGCGCCGTTGCAGGGCATGCGCTTCGACCTGATTGCGAGCAATCCGCCGTACATCGCCAGCGACGACCCGCACCTGCGACAGGGCGACCTGCGCTTCGAACCGGCCTCCGCGCTGGCGTCCGGTGTGGACGGCCTGGATGACATCCGCCGCATCATCGACGGCGGCCAGGCGCATCTGCTGCCCGGTGGCTGGTTGCTGATCGAGCACGGATGGGACCAGGGCGCGGCGATCCGCGCGCTGTTCGACGCCGCCGGTTTTGCCGAGGTGCAGACCGTGCAGGACCTGGAGCAGCGCGACCGCATCACCCTGGGCCGGCGACCGGCCTAGAATGGGGGTTCTCCTGCCCCGGCAGGGCATCACCCTGGAGCTGCAAGCATGCGTACGCTGTACCCCGCCATCACCCCCTACGACGTCGGCACCCTGAAGGTCGACGACCGCCACACGCTGTATTTCGAACAGTGCGGCAACCCGGACGGCAAGCCGGTGGTGATGCTGCACGGTGGCCCGGGCGGTGGTTGCAGCGACAAGATGCGCCAGTTCCACGACCCGTCCAAGTACCGCATCATCCTGTTCGACCAGCGTGGTGCGGGTCGATCCACCCCGCACGCGGACCTGGTGGACAACACCACCTGGGACCTGGTCGCCGATATCGAGAAGCTGCGCGAGCACCTGAAGGTCGATCGCTGGCAGGTGTTCGGTGGCAGCTGGGGCTCGACCCTGGCCCTGGCTTATGCCGAGACCCATCCGCAGCGCGTGACCGAACTGGTCCTGCGCGGCATCTTCATGCTGCGCCGCTGGGAGCTGGAATGGTTCTACCAGGAAGGCGCCAACCGCCTGTTCCCGGATGCGTGGGAGCATTACCTGAAGCCGATCCCGTCGGTGGAGCGGCATGACCTGATCTCGGCCTTCCACCGCCGCCTGACCAGCGACGACGAAACCACCCGCCTGGAAGCGGCCAAGGCCTGGGCGGTGTGGGAAGGCGCGACCAGTTTCCTGCACGTCGATGACGACTTCATCAACAGCCACGAAGACCCGCACTTCGCCCTGGCCTTCGCCCGCATCGAGAACCACTACTTCGTCAACGGTGGCTTCTTCGAGGTGGAAGACCAGCTGCTGCGCGACGCGCACCGCATCGCCGACATCCCGGGCGTGATCGTGCACGGCCGCTACGACGTGGTCTGCCCGCTGGCCAACGCCTGGGACCTGACCAAGGTGTGGCCGAAGGCGAAGCTGGAAATCACCCCGGCCTCGGGCCATTCGGCGTTCGAGGCCGAGAACGTGGACGCGCTGGTGCGCGCCACCGATAGCTTCGCCTGATCGGTAGTGCCGGCCGCTGGCCGGCAACGCCTTGCCGGGTCGTTTCGCCGCCGCCCGATGTGGCTCGCCGGCCAGCGGCCGGCGCTACCGGTACCCAAGGGTTCTGACGCGCCGAAACCTTCATCCACGCACGGCGTGGATTTACCAATCCCCGGCCAGCAACGCGTCGGCCAGCACCTGCAGCTTTGGCGAGTGCTGGCGCGACGGTGGGTAGATCAGCGACAGCGCGCGGCTGCGGCCTTCAAGCGGCTGCAGCACGCGTTGCAGGCGGCCGTCAGCCAGCGCGTCGGCCACTGCGAAATCCATCACCTGCACGATGCCGATGCCGGCGATGGCCGCTTCCACCAGCGGATCGCCACTGTCGAACACCATCCGCGTCGGTGGGGTGAAGTCGCGCAGTTGGCCCTCCTGCAGGAACTGCCAGTCCACCAGCCGGCCACTGCGCAGGTTGCGCACCGCCAGGCACGCGTGATCCCGCAGCGCGGCCACATCGTCCGGTGCGCCACAGCGGGCCAGATACGCGGGGCTGGCCACCGTCACCCAGCGCAGCGGACGCAGCGGGCGCGCGACGATGCGCTGGTCGGCGATGACGCCGGTGCGCAAAGCGGCATCGAAACCTTCCTCGACCAGATCGACCAGACGGTCACTGAGCACGGCCTCCACCTGCAGTTGCGGGTGCTGTTGCAGCAACGGCGCCAGCAGCGGTACCAGCACCTTGCGCCCGAACATCGAGGGCGCGCTGATCTTCAGGGTGCCCGCGGGCGTGCAGGGACGGTCGGCCAACTGGCGTTCGGCATCCTCCAGGCCACACAGCAGCGGTGCCACCTGATCGACGAACTGGCGGCCATCCGGGGTCAGCGCCACGTTGCGGGTGTTCCGCTGCAGCAGCTTCACCCCCAGCGTGGCCTCCAGCCGGCCGATCGCGCGCGACAGGCCGGACTGGCTCAGGCCCAGCTGCCCGGCGGCGACGGTGAAACTGCGGGCTTCGGCCACCTGCACCAGCATGCGCACTGCATTGAGGTCCATCGAGGTTCCATTCATGATGAAAATCATGACAGATATGGCTGGCAGGGGGTTTATTGATTCGGTCGCATCAATGAGACTGCGCTCCCCCACCGCGCCAGACCGCCGATGCCTCCCCTCAAGTACCCGCGCTGGGCGCTGACCCTGCTGGCCACTGCCCAGCTGATCATCGCCCTGGATGCCACCATCATCTTCGTCGCCCTGCACGACATGGGCCGCGCGCTGCAGATCAACGCGCAGCAGCTGCAATGGGTAGTCAGTGCCTACACCGTGGCGTTCGGCGGCAGCCTGCTGCTGGGCGGGCGCGCCGCCGACCTGATCGGCCGCCGCCGCTTCTACCGGCTGGGCATGCTGCTGTTCGCGCTGGCGTCGCTGTTCGGCGCGCTGGCGCCGAATGCCACCCTGTTGATCATCGCGCGCGCGGCGCAGGGCATCGGTGCCGCGTTGCTGTTCCCGGCCACGCTGGCGCTGATCAACACGTTGTATGCGGAAGGCCCGGTGCGCAACCGCGCACTGGCGATCTGGAGCATGGCCAGTGCGGCCGGCCTGGCGCTGGGCACGCTGCTCGGTGGCGTGCTGACCCAGGCGTTCGGCTGGCCGGCGGTGCTGGCGGTGATCGTTCCGCTGGCCACCGCCTGTGCAGTCGCGGCCGGCGCGTGGTTGCCGGCCGATGGCCCGCGTGTGCAGGGCCGTTCCTTCGATCTGGCCGGTTGCCTCACCGTCACCGCCGGCGGCAGCCTGCTGGTCACCACCCTGGTGCAAGGGCCGGAGTGGGGCTGGACGGCCCGCGCCACGCTCATCTGCCTGCTGCTTTCAGCCGTACTGTTGACGGTGTTCGTACAGATCGAAAAGCGCAGCCGTGACCCGCTGATGCAGTTTGCGCTGCTGCGCCTGCCCGGCCTGCGCGCGGCACTCGGCCTGACCTTCGCCTTCATGAGCAGCTATGGCGTGCAGTACTACTTCCTGGCGCTCTACTTCCAGGATGGTTACGGCTGGAGCCCGCTGCAGGCCGGCATGGCCTTCCTGCTGCCGACCGTGGTGTGCACCTTCGGCATCCGCATTGCCGAACGCATGCTGCGGCGCCGTTCGCCACGGCAGGTGCTGGCCTGGGGCTTCGCGGCCGGTGCCATCGGCATCACTGCGGTGGCGCTGGCGATGCCGCATGGCGCCGGTTACTGGCCGCTGCTGCCGGGCATCGTGGTGCTCAGCGTGGGCCAGGGCATGAGCTGGACGGCGATGTGGATCGTGGCCGGGCAGGGCGTGCCGGGGCCGCAGCAGGGTGTGGCGTCCGGCATGGCCGCCACCGCACAGCAGATCGGCGGCGCGTTGGGACTGGCGGTACTGGTGATGGTGGCCAACGCCGCGCGCGGCACGCAGGAGGCAACCAGCCCTGATGCGCTGCAGGGCATGGTCAATGCGCAGTACGGCGCCGCGCTGTTCGCCGCGCTCGGCGTGGTGATCGCGCTGGGCCTGCGCCCGGCGCCGGTCGAATCGGCTGCTGCCGTCTGCCCGGTCAACGAGGCATGATTGAAGGCGCTGCCGTAGGTGGATGTGCCACGCCTGCGGTGGTGCCGGCCGCTGGCCGGCAACCCCGGGGTGGTTGGATCATTGAGGTTGCCGGCCAGCGGCCGGCACTACCGATACGGGATGGGTCCAAGAGCGTTCAACCGAACGCCAGCAACTGTGGCTGCAAGGCGCTGAAGATCCGCGCCAGCCGCTCCGCCCACGCCTGCTGCCCGGCGGCATCGGCGATCAGGTCCTGGCGGATCTCCAGTTCCACGTGCACCAGGCCGCGCCCTTCGCCGTGCACCGGTACCGCGTAGTCGCTGGTACTGCTGACCGAATACGGTTCGTTGTCACCCACCACCAGGTCGCCTTCATCGCGCAGTGCCTGCAGCAGTGCATGCGCAAAGCGCGTGTCCTGGTGGTACAGCACGCCGGCGTGCCACGGCCGCTGCGTGCCGTTCATCACTGGCGTGAAGCTGTGCATCATCACCAGCAGGGTGGGGCGGCCGGCATCGCGGCGTGCATCCAGTTCCGCGTCGATGCGCGCATGGTAGGGCGCGTGGATCGCGTCGATGCGCTGCTGCCGCTGTGCAGCCGACAGCCTGGCATTGCCCGGGACCACGGTGTGGTCGCTCACTTCCGGAATCAGCGTCGGCGAGGCCAGTGGGCGGTTGCAGTCGATCAGCAGCCGCGAATAGGTCTGTTCGATCGCCCATGCATCCAGCCGTTCGGCCAGTGCGCGGGTGGTGCCGGCAATGCCGATGTCCCAGCCGATATGGCGGTCCAGCTCGGCCTGGGCCAGGCCGAGCCCGGTCAGCGCGCGTGGCACCTGCTGGCCGGCGTGATCGGCCAGCAGCAGGTAAGGCGAGGCGCCCTGCGGCCGGTGGAGGGTATAGATCGCCGGGTCGTCGGCGCCCAGCAGCGCCGGCAGTACGTGCAGATCGGCGTCAGCCACGCGGGCGCCCGTCCAGGTGGTGCTCGATCATCCACAGGCCCGCCCAAAGTTTGGCATCCAGCTCATAGCCTTCGCCCATCTTCTGCACCAGCCAGGCCGCCGCCTGCGCGCGCGGAATCTCGTGCACGGTGATGTCTTCGCTGTCATCGCCGCCACCGTCGCCGATCCGGCGCAGGCCGGTGGCGCGTACGAAGGCGATCTTCTCGCTGCTGGCGCCGGAGGACGTCGGGCCGATCATCAGCACTTCGGCGTGATCGGCGGTCCAGCCGGTTTCTTCTTCCAGCTCGCGCACGGCCGAGACTTCGATCGATTCGCCGGCGTGGATGTCGCCGACCAGGCCGGCCGGCATCTCGATGGTGGGGGCCTGCAGCGGCACGCGGAACTGTTCGACGAACAGCACCTTGTCCTCCGGGGTCACCGCGATGATGATCGCGGCCAGGCCACCGGCATGGGTACGTTCGCTGTATTCCCAGGTGCCGCGTACCAGCATGCGCTGGTACTTGCCTTCATAGACGACACGCGGGGCTTCGGTGTTGCGCTGGCTCATGCGGGCTCGCTGTGGGTGGGAAGAATATCGGGTACGCCGGCGGCATCGAACAGCCGGCGGCGGGTCATCGGGCCGAAGCGCAGGGTCTGGCACAGGCCGCCGAGCAGCTCGGGGTCGGCGGTCTGGCGCAGCAGGCCGGGTTGGCTGCCTTCAAGCGGCGCGTCCAGCGCGATGGTGGTCAGCTGGCGCCAGAGCAGGGCGTGCTCGCGCTGCTCGCGCAGGCGCACCGCCATCTGGGCGGCACCGCGCAGGCGCAGGAACGGCACTTCGTCCAGGCGTTCGTACAGCGCATCCAAGCTGCCGAAATGGGCCAGCAGCACGGCGGCGGACTTGCCGCCGACACCACTGACACCGGGAATGTTGTCCACCGCATCGCCGCACAGCGCCAGGTAATCGGCAATCTGGTGCGCGTGCACGCCGTGCCGTGCCTTCACGCCGGCCACGTCCCAGCGCTGGTTGCGGGCGTAGTCCCACTGTTCGTCGTGATCCAGCAGCAGCTGCGACAGGTCCTTGTCGGCGGAGATGATCACCCCGCGATGGCTGCCGCGGTGCACGTGCAGTGCGCTGCCGATCAGGTCGTCGGCTTCGTAGTCGTGGTGGGCGAGGACGGCAAGGCCCAACGCCGCGCACAGCGCCTTGCAGTGCACGAACTGGCGCTTGAGCGCTTCCGGTGCCGGATCACGGTTGGCCTTGTAGGCCGGATACAGGCGGTGGCGGAAGCCGCTGTCGAGCGCTTCGTCGAAGGCAATGGCGATGTGCCGCGGGCGCTCGCGCTCCAGCAGGTCCAGCAGGAAGCGGGCGAAGCCGTGCACAGCATTGGTCGGCCAGCCCTGCGCGTCCTGGAACTGGTCCGGCAGCGAGTGCCAGGCGCGGAACACGTAGATGCTGGCATCGACCAGGTACAGCGACGGCGGCGGTGCCGGCAGGGTCATGCCGGCGGCGTCCAGTCCTGCAGCAGGGTCGCTGGGTCGGGGCGCTCGCGCTCGGGCACGTCGGCCTTGGCGGTGCCGATGTGGATGAAGCCGGCGATGCGTTCACCCTCGACCAGGCCCAGGTGGGCCTGCACGACCGGATCGAAGGCCATCCAGGCCGTCAGCCACTGTGCGCCGAAGCCAAGCGCCTGCGCGGCCTGCAGCAGGGCGAAGCAGACGCAGCCGGCGGTCATCAGCTGTTCCTGTTCCGGCACCTTCGGGTCCGGGCGTGGGCTGGCGACCACCACGATCACCAGCGGGGCGTGGCTGAAACGCTGGCGGTCCTTCTCGAACACGGCCTCGCCGGCATGCGGGTCGCGCTGGCGGCTGCGCTTGGCCAGGAAGTCGCCCAGAGTGTGACGTGCATCGCCGGCGATCTTCAGGAAGCGGAACGGGACGCGCTTGCCGTGGTCGGGCACGCGCACGGCCGACGCCAGCATCCGCTGCAGGGTGGCCGGGTCCGGGCCGGGCTCGCCCAGTTGCCGCGAAGGCACTGAGCGGCGGGCATCCAGGGCGAGCAGGGCAGCGGGGTCGGGCATGGAGTCTGAACCGGTCATCACGGGTGTTTGATTATAGTCGGGGTGGTCAATGACGCCGTCTGTGTCGCGTCCGGCCCCTGAATACCAAACTGTGATGAACATCATGCCACTGGCGGGAAACGGACAGCCGCTTCCCCTCGCCTCGTGGGCCTTGCACGGCTTACGATACCCCTCTTGCCGGGCCGCCGGTCATGAGGTTTGAAGTGAGGACTGTTTCACTGTCCGTGACGGGCTGGCCGGCCTACCATCGACGTTCCGGTACATGGGGTGTGCCGGTCGTCGCGATGTCCATGCTGTCTGTCGTACCAGAGAAGGTGGGGAGCCTTCCCGAATGATGAGCGTGCCCACACCGATGGGATCGCCGGGCCGTGACCCGGCCCAGCTCCAGCTTGCCCGGGACATGGTCCTGCCCGCGCTGTGCCAGGCCTTCGGGGCCGCGCTGGCGCGTTTCGACGATGCCCTGTTCGACCGCGCCGGCAATGCCGGCTCGTCGCAGTTGCTGTTCCTGGATGCGATGCGCGAACTGCGCCGCCGCCGTGAGGAGATCGCTGCCGCCTTCGCCGGCCACCTGCAGCAGGCGTGGGCCGCATTGGCGGCCGGTGAGCCGCTGTCGGCCGAGGCGACCCTGTCGGGGCCGGCCGAGGATGGCCTGAGCCTGCTGGCCGAACACGTACTGGAATCGCGGTTGGCGGTGCGCAATTTCGCCACTGTATTGCTGCGTGACTTCAAGCCGGTGCTGGCGCGGCTGGACCGCCGCCTGGGCCGGTTGATCGGCGGCGTGGAACTGGACGCCGACCACAATCCCATCAGCCCCGAACATCTGGGCGTGGCCATCCACGAGGCCTTTGCCGGCTGCGAACTGGCCCCGGAAGTGCATCTGGTGCTGATCAAGCTGTGCGAGCGCGACCTGCGTGCACCGGTCGGCCGCATCTACGAGAAGCTGGACGAGCAGCTGGCCGCAGCCGGCGTGATGTCGCAGATGGGGGCTCCGCAGCGCCCACAACCGCCGGCACCGGATCCGCGCATGACCGGGATGCTGGATGACCTGGTCGAGCATCGCCACGGCGCGGGCGTCGATCCGGGGTTCAGCGATGACGAGCAGGCCGCACCGGCTTGGGCGCAGCGCTTTGCCGCCCGCTGGTCCGAGCGCCGCGGGCATATGCAGCAGCACCTGGGCGGCGATGATGGCGCCGCCGGCGAGGCCTACGCCGGCCAGCAAGGCATGCTGCTGGAAGCGTTGCACGAACTGCTGCAGCAGACCCGCCATGTGCGTGAGGACGCCACGTCTGCGGCACAGGTGGCGGTCGGCCAGCAGCGCCCGCTCAGCCAGCGCGAAATGATGTCGGTGCTGTCGCTGCTGCAGGCCACGCCGAGCGCGACGCTGCGTGCAGCCATCGGCGAGGACGGCGAATCGCTGGCGCAGCGGCTGAAGAGCGAAGTGCTGTCCAGCGCCACCCAGCTCGGCGTCGATCCGGGCCAGACCCGGCTGGACCCGCAGGATGAGGATGCCATCGACCTGGTCGGCATGCTGTTCGACGTGATGCTGGACGAGCGTGAACTGGAAGGCCGCTCGCGCGAACTGATCGGCCGCCTGGTCGTGCCTTTCGTCAAGGTCGCCATGCTCGACCGCCGCATGTTCGTGCAGAAGACCCATCCGGCGCGCAAGCTGCTCAATTCGCTGGCCGAGGCCTGCGAGGGCAACACCGGCGAGAGCCAGGCCGAGCGCATGCTGATGGCCAAGGTCGAGGAGATCATCGAGCGCCTGGTGGCCGAGTTCAACGAGAACCTGGCGATCTTCCTGACCCTGGAAGAAGAATTCCGCGAGTTCCTGGTGCAGCATCGCCGCCGCGTGGAAATCGCCGAGCGCCGTGCCGCGGAGACGCAGCGTGGGCAGGAAAAGCTGGAGATGGCCCGCAGCCGGGCCAGTGCGGAACTGGATCGTCGCATCGGTGATGCCACCCTTCCGCCGGCCATTGCCGAGTTCCTGCGCCAGCCCTGGCAGCACCACCTGACCCTGGCGCTGCTGCGCGAGGGCGAAGAAGGCGCGTCGGTGGCCGAGGCACTGAGCCTCGGCGACGGCCTGCTGGAGGAAGTGGCCGAGGCACGCCGGCAGATTGTCGGCAAGCCATGGCTGCAGGCCTGGCAGCCGGTGCTGGCCAAGGTGTTTGCCAGCGTCGGTGTGCACGGCGATGCGGCTACCGGTGCGATCGACGCCCTGCACGACACGTTGCAGGGCATCGCCGAGTCGCGGCCGGAACTGCAGCGCGCGCTGCCCGAGCTGCCGCAGGTCGCGCTGCCGGCACCGCCGGTGGCCGAATCGCCAGCGGTGGAACTCAGCGGGCAGATCGATGCCGACGATTTCGACAACGCCGATGCCGACCGCTTCCGACGCATGGAAATCGGCAACTGGTTGGACTTCGTCGACAAGGACGGCAAGGTCCAGGCGGGCAAGCTGTCCTGGGTCAGCCCGATTTCCTCGCGCCTGCTGTTCGTCAACCGTCGCGGCGTGCGCTTCTGCGTGGCCTCGCCAGAAGAGCTGGCGGTGATGGTGCGGCTCGGCCGCCTGCGTGCCCACGTTGACGATGGCGCCTTCGACAGCGCCATGCAGGGCGTGATCGACCGCCTCGACCCGGGCAGCACCACCCTGCACTGAGTGCTGGCTGCCTGCTAGGATCGGGAAAACTCACCGATCAGCGGGGACCTGCATGGCCGTGGCGTTGCTGGGGATCAAGGAGACCGCGCCGGGTGAACGGCGCGTGGCGTTGACACCGGAAACCGCGCGCAAGCTCGGTGCCCTCGGCATTACGGTCTGGTACGAGGCCGGCGCCGGGCTGGCCGCCGGCTTCACCGATGCCGCCTATGACGACGCCGGCGCACGTGTCTTCGACGCGGGCCGCTGGGCCGAGATCGATATCCTGCTGTGCGTGCAGGCACCTCCTGCGACGGTGCTGGAGCAGCTCAGGCCCGGTGCCAGCGTGGTTGGCCTGCTGGCACCGGCCAACGATCCGGCGCTGGCCGCGCTGGCGGCCGATGATCGCCTGCAGCTGTTCCCGCTGCAGCAGCTGCCGCGAACCACCCGCGCGCAGGCGATGGATGTACTCAGTTCGCAGGCCGGCATGGCCGGCTACAAGGCAGCGCTGATTGCCGCCGAACGCGCGCCGCGCTTCTTCCCGATGCTGACCACCGCCGCTGGCACCGTGCGGCCGGCCAAGGTGCTGGTGATCGGTGCCGGCGTGGCGGGCCTGCAGGCCATCGCCACCGCGCGGCGCCTCGGTGCACAGGTGGAAGGTTTCGATGTGCGCCCGGAAACCCGCGAGCAGATCCAGTCACTGGGTGCGCGCTTCCTCGATCTTGGCGTGAGCGCGACCGGTGAAGGCGGCTACGCGCGTGCGTTGACCGACGAGGAGCGCGCCGAGCAGCAGCGTCGGCTGGCCGACCACCTGCGCAGCGTGGACGTGGTGATCTGCACGGCTGCCGTACCCGGTCGGCCGGCGCCGACCATCGTGACCGCCGCGATGGTGGAGGGCATGGCCACCGGCAGCGTCATTGTCGATCTGGCGGCCGAGAGCGGCGGCAACTGTGCACTGACCCAGCCGGGGCACTGCATCGAACACCAGGGCGTGACCATCGATGGTCCGCTGGGCCTGGCCAGTCGCGGCGCGACCCAGGCCAGTGAGATGTATGCGCGCAACCTGCTCAACTTCGTTGCGCTGTTCGTGCGCGAGGGGCGGCTCGGTTTCGACTGGGACGACGAGCTGCTGGCAAAGACGCGCTGGCAGGCATGAATGACGTGGGGTCAGATCCCTTTGCCTCTGGCAAAGGGATCTGACCCCGATCTCCCGCAATCTGCCAGGGGTCGGATCCCTTTGCGTCAGCAAAGGGCTCTGACCCCGTTCCCCGGGGCCTTACCGCGGCTTCGCCGGCGGCGGGTTGTCGCGCACCCAGTCCCGGCGCTGCTCCGGCGTCATCTGCGACCAGCGCTCGCGCAGCGCGTCGCGCTGTGCCGGCGGCATGTTGCGCATCTGCCCGAACAGGGCGCGTGCCTGTTCACGCTGTTCCGGGCTCATGTGCTCGAAGCGGCGCAGGCCGCGGCGGGCCTTGTCGCGCTCCTCCGGGCTCATCGATTGCCAGCGCTGGCCGTGCGAGAGCATGCGCTGGCGCTGGCCGGCATCAGCGCTGTTCCAACGGTCGCGCAGCGGCGCCAGCAGGGACTCTCGCTGGGATTCGCTCAATTGCTCCCACGCAGGCAATGGCGCGACCGGTGCGGCAGGGGCGGGCGTGGCGTTCTGCGCCAGCGCCGGAACGGCCGGCAGCAGCGCCAGGGTCAACAGCAGTGGCAGGGCAAGCAGTCGGGACATGATTTACTCCATCGCCAGGTCGGTATCGCCCAGCCACAGGTACAGATCGGGATTCTCGTCGTAGAGCGCGCCGTTGTCTTCCACTGAAGCAAGCACGGGGTCCGGCGGCGGACCCGCAAGCGTGCCATGGCCGGTGAACTGCAGGCCAATGCCCAGTGCAACCACCAGTGAGCAGGCGCTGGCCAGCCACCAGCGCCAGCGCCCACGATGGGTGGTGGCCGTGGCGCCGTGGCGAGCTTGGCGCAGCCGGGCCAGCGTTGCCGGCGACAGCGCCTGCAGCGACTGCGCGTGCAGGCGGCGCAGGGTGTCATCGGAAGGCAGGGAGCGGTTCACGGGTGGGTCTCCAGGTAGTCCTGCAGCGCCTGCCGGGCGCGTGCCAGATGGGTTTTTACCGCGCCTTCGCTGCAGCCCATGGCGCGGGCGGTGGTGGCCCCGTCCAGGTCCTGCAGCACGCGCAGGGTGAAGGCCTCGCGCTGGCGGGCGGGCAGGGTGCGCAACGCGTCCACCAGCTGCTGGTACTGCTGGCGCTGCTCATGTGCCTGTGCCGGGTCCGGGCCGGGATCGGCCCAGTCGATCTCGCCGCCTTCCGCGTCCTGGTTGTCGCGCCAGAACGGCAGGCGGAAGCGGCGCCGGCGCTGCAGGTCGATCACCCGGCGGCGCAGGATGCTCCAGAACAGCGGCGCCCATTCGGCGGCCGGCTTGTCGGTGTAATCCAGCATGCGCAGCAGCGCGTCCTGCACCGCATCCATGGCGTCTTCGCGCTGGCGCAGGCCGGCCTCGGCGAAGCGGAACGCACGCGGGCCGACGCTGGCCAGGAATGCCTCCAGCGATGCCGGCAGGGCATCGGTCTCGGCGCTCGGGGGGGCGGGGCTGCTCACCAGCACAGGGTACGGTTCCTCGCTCGGGGTCACCATCGACAACGCGTGAGCGGCGCTCCGGTTGACGCCGGGTGCGCGCCGGGTTCAGCCCATGGTTATGATGGGCCGACGAAGACAGAGCAGGAGCGTTGCCGGTGAGTGACGGGTTCGTAGCGCTGTACATCTTCATGCTGGCGGCCATCGCCGGCCACGTGATCATTTCGCGGGTGCCGGTGATCCTGCATACCCCGCTGATGTCGGGCTCCAACTTCATCCACGGCATCGTGCTGATCGGCGCGATGGTGGTACTGGGGCATGCGCAGACGCCGCTGGAGAAGGCACTGGGCTTCCTGGCCGTGGTGCTCGGCGCCGGCAATGCCGCCGGTGGCTACGTGGTCACCGCGCGCATGCTGGAAATGTTCAAGCCGAGCGCGCCCAGGGGCGGCAAGGACGAACCGAAGGAGCCGCAGGCTTGAACATCAGCACCGTCGAACTGCTCGACTGGCTGGTCAAGGCCAGCTACCTGGTCGCCGCTACGCTGTTCCTGCTCGGCCTGCAGCGCATGGCCTCGCCGCTGACCGCACGCAGCGGCATCCGCTGGGCCGGGCTGGGCATGCTGCTGGCCACCGCGGCCACCTTCTTCCTGCCCGAACTGCACAACGTGCCGTTGATCCTGGTGGCACTGCTGCTGGGTGCGGGCCTGGCCTGGTGGTCGGCCGGCAAGGTTGCCATCACCGACATGCCGCAGATGGTGGCGCTGTACAACGGCATGGGTGGTGGCTCGGCGGCGGTGATCGGTGCGGTGGAACTGCTGCGCTATGCCTTCCTGGCCCACCGCGATACCAGCCACTGGAGCGCGCAGGCGCTGGCCGACCTGGCCGCGCGCCAGCCGTCCGGCACGATGCTGCTGCTGGCGGTGGTCGGCGCGGCGATCGGCGCGGTGTCGCTGTCCGGCTCGGTGATCGCGTGGGCCAAGCTGGATGGACGCCTGGACAAGCGCGTGACCTGGCCCGGCCAGCAGGTGATGAACCTGCTGGTGGCGCTGGCGGCGGTGGTGCTGGCGATCATCGCGGCCAGTACGCTCAGTGCCTGGGCAATCGTCGCCTTCTTCGTGCTGGCACTGGCGCTGGGCGTGCTGATGACGCTGCCGATCGGCGGTGCCGACATGCCGGTGGTGATCTCGCTGTACAACGCGTTCACCGGCCTGGCAGTGTCGTTCGAAGGTTATGTGCTGGGCAACGAGGCGCTGATCATCGCCGGCATGATGGTCGGCGCGGCCGGCATCCTGCTGACCCGGCTGATGGCCAAGGCGATGAACCGGCCGATCCGCAACGTGCTGTTCTCCAACTTCGGCGGCGGTGCTGGTGGCGAAGCGCAGGCGATCAGCGGCGCGCAGAAGCCGATCGAAGCCCCGGATGTCGCGGCGATGATGGCCTACGCCGAACGCGTGGTGATCGTGCCTGGATACGGCATGGCCGTGGCCCAGGCCCAGCACAAGATCTGGGAACTGGCGCAGCGGCTGGGCCAGCGCGGGGTGAAGGTGAAGTTCGCCATCCACCCGGTCGCCGGGCGCATGCCCGGGCACATGAACGTACTGCTGGCCGAAGCGGGCGTGCCCTACGACCTGATCGCCGACATGGATGACATCAATCCGGAGTTCACCAACACCGACGTGGTACTGGTGATCGGTGCCAACGACGTGGTCAATCCGGTCGCGCGTACTGATCCGGCCAGCCCGATCTACGGCATGCCGGTGCTGGACGTGGTCAACGCGCGCAACGTGGTGGTGATCAAGCGCGGCAAGGGCACCGGCTTCGCCGGTATCGAGAATGCGCTCTTCTACGCTGACAATACCCGCATGCTCTATGGCGACGGCGCCGAAGCGGCCGCCTCGCTGGTGAGCGAGCTGAAGGCGCTCGACGGCGGGCATTGAAGACCGGGGTCGGATCCCTTTCCGCAGGACAGGGCTCTGATCCCTTTCCCGGCCAGCGGCCGGCACTACCGGATCCGCGCGTGGCGGCTGCATCTGGTAGGTGCGGACCTGGGGCCGCGCGCTTTTGCCGGCCAGCGGCCGGCACTACCGGATCCGCGCGTGATGGTTGCATCTGGTAGGTGCGGACCTTGGTCCGCACGCTTTTGCCGGCCAGCGGCCGGCACTACCCCCCATCCGCGCGTGGCGTGGATCTACGCGCTCAGCGCGCCAGCCAGGCGCCGACGACCACGGCCACGGCCAGCCACAGCCATTCCATCGCGCCATTGGCCAGGGTGATCAGGGTCCAGGCCAGGTGCGGGCCCATCCGCGTGGTGGCGTCCCACAGGTCCAGACCGATCGAGCCGCCCATCCAGGCGCTGGCGATGGCCCAGTTGGCCACGGCGGCCACCAGCAGAGTGCCGAGCACGACCAGGGCGATGCGCAACCGGCCCGGGCCCAGTGTGCCCAGGCGCAGCATGAACACCAGTTCCAGGGCGGACACTACCGCCATCCAGCCGACCTGTCGGCCGGTCATCAGCGCCAGGACCATCCAGGCGAGGGGAGCAACAAGCAGACCCAGCAACAGCATGAGGGACCAGAGCCAGGTGACGGTCCTGGCACGCGTGGCAATGGAGGACATCGAAGCTCCCTGAAGATCACCCACAGGATACTGTGGTTTGCCGCAGTGCACCGGCGGTGCCGGGGCGGCTGGGCTAGAATGCCGTCTTGCGTGGCCCCGGCCACGGCCCCATATCGGTCCCCATGTATTCCCGTAGCAGCGAACCTGTCCACTTCGAACGCGATTGCGAGGCCGTGATGGTCCCGCAGGGCGATACCGTGACCCTGCCTGCCGGCAGCTATGGGTACATCACCCAGGCGCTGGGCGGCAGCTATTCGGTGTTCGTCGAGGGCAACCTGTTCCGCATCGCCGGCAAGGACGGCGACGCCATCGGCAAGGAGGCGCCGGCACCGCTCGAGCTGCCGGCCGACGCCACCGATGAGCAGGTGGAACAACTGGTGTGGCAGCAGCTGCGCACCTGCTTCGACCCGGAGATTCCGGTCAACATCGTTGAACTGGGCCTGGTCTATGAAGTCGAGATCAAGCATCTGGACGAAGGCAAGCGCGAGATCGACGTGAAGATGACCCTGACCGCACCGGGCTGTGGCATGGGCGAGATCCTGGTCGACGACGTGCGCAGCAAGCTTGAAATGATCCCGACGGTGGCCGAGGCCGACGTCGACCTGGTGTTCGACCCGCCGTGGAACCAGCACATGATGTCCGAGGCGGCGCGGCTCGAGACCGGCATGCTTTGACCCAGGGCCCGCAGTGACGCGGGCCCGGCACTACCCGCAACCAGAACAGGAATCCTCCGGTGTCCCAGTCCATTCCCAGCTTCGCCGTCACCCGTTCGGACCACCCGCGCAGCGCTGAAGAGCGCGCCAAGATCCTGGAGAAGCCGGGCTTCGGCCTGCACTTCACCGATCACATGGTGGAAGTGCGCTGGGACAAGGATGCCGGCTGGCACAACGCCAGCGTGCGTGCCTACGGCCCGCTGCAGCTGGACCCGGCCGCGGCCGTGCTGCACTACGGCCAGGAGATCTTCGAAGGCATCAAGGCCTACCGCCATGCTGACGGCTCGATCTGGACCTTCCGCCCGGATGCCAACGGCCGTCGCCTGCAGCGTTCGGCGCAGCGCTTGGCGCTGCCGGAACTGCCGGTGGAGATCTTCGTCGAATCGCTGAAGCAGCTGATCGCCGTCGACAGCGAGTGGGTGCCGTCGGCCGACGAGTCGAGCCTGTACTTCCGCCCGTTCATGATCGGCGACGAAGCCTTCCTCGGCGTGCGCGGCGCGCACAAGGCCGGCTACTACGTCATCGCCAGCCCGGCCGGCCCGTACTTTGCCAAGGGCGTGGCCCCGGTGTCGATCTGGCTGTCCACCGAATACGCGCGCGCGGCCAAGGGCGGCACCGGCGCCGCCAAGTGCGGTGGCAACTACGCCGCCTCGCTGCTGCCGCAGCAGAAGGCGCAGGCGCAGGGCTGCTCGCAGGTGCTGTTCCTGGACCCGGTCGAAGGCAGGTACCTGGAAGAACTGGGCGGCATGAACGTGTTCCTGGTCTACAAGGACGGCACGCTGGTCACCCCGGAACTGTCCGGCAGCATCCTCGAGGGCATCACCCGCGAGAGCATCCTGCAGCTGGCGCGCGACCGTGGCATGAAGGTCGAAGAGCGCAAGGTCAGCATCGACGAGTGGAAGGACGGCGTGGCCTCCGGTGCGATCAGCGAAGTGTTTGCCTGTGGCACTGCGGCGGTGATCACCCCGATCGGCCAGCTGAAGGGCGAGGGTTTCTCGGTGGGCGACATCAACGCGCCGGCCGGCGAAGTGACCATGTCGCTGCGCAAGGAACTGACCGACATCCAGTACGGCCGCCTGCCGGACCGGCACAACTGGCTGGTCAAGCTGGGCTGATCGCTCACGCTGAACTGTAGAGCCGAGCCCACGCCCGGCTGCGTTGCTGGAAAGCCCGTCCCTGTGACGGGCTTTCTGCGTTGTGGACAGGTGGGTGGGGTCAGATCCCTTTTCCGTGGGAAAAGGGATCTGACCCCGGCTCCGACCCCGAATCGGCGGATGCCGATGTCGGCAAAGTCATCGCAGGACAGGTGATGACCCAGTCAGGTGTGTGCAGGAGATGAGAAAGTTCCTTCACCTTCACAAACCCTCGACCCGGAAAGTCTCAGAACGAACATTTCATCTTGCTGAAAAGACGCTGAAAATCTTGTGGTGTCCGGTTCTGGCCATTAGCGTCATCTGCACGGCGGATCGTTAGGGGGATCCGCTGACTCGCCGGACTTCGAACCTCGCCAACGCAAGCCAGCCCAGGGTTCGGGCCGGTGCTTCTGCCGATTCCGGCATTCACACCACAAGAAAGGGAAATACGATGTCCCAGGTAACGCAACCGCGTGTGCGTCGAGTGTGGGTGGTCCTTGGTGCGTCCGTTCTGTCATCGCTGCTGCTGGCCACGCCTGCGCTGGCCGGTGACGTCCAGCTCAGCGGCCTGCAGTCCGCGCCGACGCACCAGCGCTTCATCGTGAAGTACCGCGACGGCAGTGCGCCGGTGGCCAACACCACCGCACTGGCCTCTTCGCTGAAGAGTGCCGCCGCCGGCCTGGCCAGCAGCCAGGGCCGCGCGCTGGGCCTGCAGGAGGTCCGCAAGCTGGCCGTTGGCCCGACCCTGGTCAGGACCGACCGCCCGCTTGACCAGGCTGAATCCGAGCTGCTGATGCGCAAGCTGGCCGCCGACCCGAACGTGGAATACGTCGAAGTCGACCAGATCATGCGCGCGACGCTGACCCCGAATGACACCCGCTTCAGCGAACAGTGGGGCTTTGGTACCTCCAACGCGTCGATCAACGTGCGGCCGGCCTGGGACAAGGCCACCGGCACCGGCGTGGTGGTGGCCGTGATCGATACCGGCATCACCAACCATCCCGATCTCAACGCCAACATCCTGCCCGGCTATGACTTCATCAGCGATGCCGCGATGGCGCGCGATGGCGGTGGCCGCGACAGCAACCCGAACGACGAGGGCGACTGGTATGGCGCCAACGAGTGCGGCTCGGGCATCCCGGCGTCCAACTCCAGCTGGCACGGCACCCACGTCGCCGGCACCGTGGCGGCGGTGACCAACAACAGCACCGGCGTGGCCGGCACGGCGTTCAACGCCAAGGTCGTCCCGGTGCGCGTGCTCGGCAAGTGCGGCGGCTATACCTCCGACATCGCCGATGCGATCGTGTGGGCCTCCGGCGGCACCGTCAGTGGCGTGCCGGCCAATGCCAATCCGGCGGAAGTCATCAACATGTCGCTGGGCGGCGGCGGCACCTGCTCGGCCACCTACCAGAACGCGATCAACGGCGCGGTCAGCCGCGGCACCACCGTGGTGGTCGCCGCCGGCAACAGCAACACCAACGTGTCCTCGTCGGTGCCGGCCAACTGCGCGAACGTGATCGCGGTGGCGGCCACGACCTCGGCCGGTGCGCGTGCCAGCTTCTCCAACTATGGTGCCGGCATCGACATTTCCGGCCCGGGCCAGAGCATCCTGTCCACCCTCAACACCGGCACCACCACGCCGGGCAGCTTCAGCTACGCGTCCTACAACGGCACCTCGATGGCGGCGCCGCATGTGGCCGGTGTGGTGGCCCTGATGCAGTCGGTGGCGCCGAGCCCGCTGAGCCCGGCACAGGTCGAGAGCATCATCAAGAGCACCGCACGCCCGCTGCCGGGCGCCTGCTCGGGGGGCTGCGGCGCCGGCATCGTCGACGCCAACGCGGCCGTGGATGCGGCGATCAATGGCGGTGGCCCGAACCCGGGCGGCAACGTGCTGCAGAACAACGTGCCGGTGACCGGCCTGGGCGCCGCGACCGGTGCCGAGCTGAACTACACCGTCGCCGTTCCGGCCGGCAGCACCCAGTTGCGCGTGGCAATCAGTGGCGGCAGCGGTGATGCCGACCTGTACGTGCGCCAGGGCAGTGCCCCGACCGATACCACCTACACCTGCCGTCCGTACCTGAGCGGCAACAGCGAGACCTGCACCATCAACAGCCCTGCCGCCGGCACCTGGTATGTGCGGGTGAAGGCGTACAGCACCTTCTCGGGCCTGACCCTCAACGCCCAGTACTGAGCCCAAGTCCCTCTCCATGGGCACGCCCTGGCTTCGGCCGGGGCGTTTTTGTCCGGGTGGGTGCCGACCTCGGCCGGCACGCTGTTCCTCAGACCGACTCGAAACGGTTCGCCGCCACGTTCTTGCGCACGTGCTGCGGGTCGAAGATCCGCCCGTTCATCGCGATGTACACGCCGCTCGGCAGCGACTGCACCGCACCGATCGCACAACCGATGTTGAACTCCGCATCCGAGCCGCGGAAGCGTGCCGGGCTCAGCGCACCGGTCATTACGATGGTCTTGTCCGGGATCGTCGCCAGCACCTTGCCGGTCTGCACCATCGAATCGGTGCCGTGGGTCACCAGCACGTGCCGGGTGGGCTGCGCGGCGATGGTGGCGCGGATCAGCTCGCGGTCTTCGTCGTTGATGTGCAGCGAATCCTTGCGCAGGATCGGAATCACGTTGAAGCGGAACGTCACGCCCAGCTCGCGCAGGATCATGCCGATCTGCGGATCGCCGATCTGGTAGTCCGACTTGTCGTCGAAGTAGATCTTGTCGATCGTGCCACCGGTGGTGACGACCAGGAGCTCTTCCATCATGTGCATGCGCGAAACCAGGACAGGGACTGCGGCGCGGGGCCAGGAATGCAGATGATAAGGCCCTGGGCGCGCAGCGTCAGCGCCGCTTGCCGAAGCGGGCGCGCAGGCCGGGCAGGCTGGCGCTGAAGATCACCAGCAGCGCCAGCGCGATCTCGATCAGCGCCAGCCAGCGCGTCTCCGGGTGGCTCCAGGCGCTCATCACGCCGTGGCTGAACCAGCCCAGCGCCAGCACCGAGGCCCAGAAGCCGGCCTTGCGCCAGCCCAGGCGCACGGCGATGGCCAGCGCCAGCGGTGGCGCGGTGAACACCAGCTGGGTGGCCAGCCAGTGCCTGTCATTGATGAACCAGCCTGCGAACAGCGCGGCCAGCCCCATCAGGGCCAACAGCAGGACCGTGCGCGGCGCGCGGTTCATCGGGCCAACCGCTGCGCGATGTCGGCCACCCGGCGCCCCAGCGCGCGCGCCAGCACCGCTTCGTCGTCGGTCGGCTGCGGATCGTCGGCGGCACCGGCCACGTGGCTGGCGCCATAGGGCGTGCCGCCACTGGTGGTGTGGCTCAGCGCCGGTTCGGTGAACGGGATGCCGACGATCACGCAGCCGTGGTGCAGCAGTGGCACCTGCATCGACAGCAGGGTCGATTCCTGGCCGCCGTGCATCGAGGCGGTGGACGTGAACACGCCGGCCGGCTTGCCGGACAGGGTGCCATTGACCCATTCGGCGCCCAGCCCATCCAGGAAGTGCTTGACCGGCGCGGCCATGTTGCCGAAGCGGGTGGGGCTGCCGAGCAGCAGGCCCTGGCAGTCGACCAGGTCCTGCACGCTCACGTAGGGGGCGCCATCGTCGGGTACCGGTGGCTGCGCGGTCTGGGTCACGGCGGCCACCGGCGGCACCGTGCGCAGGCGCGCGGTCATGCCCGGCACTTCGCCGATGCCCCGCGCGATCTGGCGCGCCAGCCGTGCCACCGAACCGCCCCGGCTGTAGTACAGCACCAGAATCTCGCCCATCGTGCCCGCTTCTCCTCGTCGTGTGGCTACCAGTATGGCTATCCTGCCAGCATTCCGCATCGGGTACCCTTCCACCGATGGAACCTTTGGATACGCTCAACCTGTGGATGGAGCGCGCGCGGGATCGCGCACGGGCCATCAGTTTCGGCCGCTTCCTGTGGCATCGCTTCCTCGACGACCGCCTGTTCCAGGCAGCGGCGGCGCTGGCCTACACCACGGTGTTCGCGCTGGTACCGCTGGCGATCGTGGTATTCGGTGTGCTGTCGGCCTTCCCCGTCTTCGACCGCTGGAGCGATCAGCTCAGCGACTACGTATTCTCCAACTTCGTGCCCTCCGCGGCGCGTGCGGCCGAGGGCTACCTGCGGCAGTTCTCGGCCAGTGCCGGCCAGCTGACGGCGGCCGGCTTCATCGCACTGGTGGCCTCACTGCTGATCACGCTCAACAGTGTGGAAGAGACCTTCAACCAGATCTGGCGGGTCGGCTCGACCCGGCCCAAGCTGACCCGCTTCCTGGTCTACTGGACCGTGCTGACCTTGGGCGCGATGCTCGCCGCCGCATCGCTTGCGGTATCGGCGCGGGTGTTCGCGATGCCGTTGTTCGGTACCCAGGAGGGCCGTTGGTTGGCCGAGCTGGCGCTGCGGCTGGCGCCGATCCTGATCGAGTTCGTCTGCATCACGCTGATGTTCCGGGTGGTGCCGCACCACACGGTGAAATGGCGGCATGCCGTGCCCGGCGCGATCCTGGCGGCGGTCATCCTGGAACTGGTGAAGTGGGGCATCGGTGCCTATCTGGGCAGCTTCCAGTCCTACCAGAAACTGTATGGCACGGTGGCGTTCGTGCCGATCCTGCTGCTGTGGATCTACCTGTGCTGGGTGGCGGTGCTGCTGGGGGCGTCGCTGGCTTCTTCGATGGCCGCCTTCCGCTACCAGCCGGTGGAACTGCGCCTGCCGCAGGGGTATGAGTTCTATGGACTGCTGCGCCTGCTTGGCCGCTTCCAGCATGCACGGGCCAAGGGCAAGGGCCTGGCCGATGACGAGATCCTGCGGCTGGAGCCGATGCTGACCGATTCACTGCTGCAGGACCTGATCTGCAACCTGCAGGAGATCGACCTGCTGCGCCGCGACGAGCGGGGCGAGTGGCTGCTGTCGCGTGACCTGGACCAGGTCAGCCTGGCCGATCTGTACGAATGCACCCAGCTGCGCATCCCGGTGGCCGAGCAGCACCTGCCGTACCGTGATGACAGCCTGGGCCGTGCCGCACTGGCGGCGCTGGACGATCTGCGGCTGCCCCTGCGCGAACGCCTGAAGCGCAAGGTCAGTGATATCTATACCGACTCTGGAGACATGCCATGACCCGCAAGACGCCGTTGCCGCTGCTGCTCCCGTTGACCCTGCTGCTGGCCCTGGCGGCCTGCAAGCCGGCCCAGGAGCCGACACCGGCCAGCAGCCAGCCGCCGGCACAGGCGCCGACGCCGACCACTCCGGCACCGGTCGATGAAACCCCGGCCGAGCGCACCACTGCCGAATTCCCGACCTTGAAGATGAAGGCGGTGGATGGCAGCGACTACGATCTGGCCGCGCATCGTGGCAAGTGGGTGGTGGTGAACTTCTGGGCGACCTGGTGCGCCCCGTGCCGCAAGGAGATGCCCGAGCTGTCGGCGCTGCATGCGATGCGCAGCAACATCGAGGTGGTCGGCCTGGCCTACGAGGACATCGAAGTGCCGGAAATGCAGTCGTTCCTGACCAAGCATCCGGTGACCTATCCGATCGTGATCGTGGACCCGTTCGATCCGCCGGCCGACTTCGCCACGCCGCGAGGCCTGCCGTTGACGCATCTGCTGGATCCGCAGGGCAAGCTGGCCCACACCTTCCTTGGCCCGGTGACCGCCGCCGACATCGAAAAGCAGATCGCGGCCGCCAAGTAGTGGGTGGGTCGGCAGGGCCTGCGGCCCTGCACCTCGGTACGCGCCATCGCATGCGCGCTGCCGCTCCCACGCTTCGCTGCGCGAACCGCGGGCCCCATTTACCAACACCCAAACCCCCGCCGCTTCGCGGCCGCCCCCTGACTCAGGGGGCTCTGCCCCAGACACGATCCGACGCCCGCCAGGCCAATGGGATTGCCGATGGGGTCAGATCCGCTTTCCGCAGGAAAACGGATCTGACCCCGGCTCCATTTCGATATCTGACAGATGTGTCGACCAAGGTCGACACCTACCAACAGCCGCAGGGATCTGTCAGAGGCGGGGCGGTTGGGTGGGTAGGACACGCCGTAGACCCGTCCATGGGGGCTCGATGTCGCCATCCATGGCGCCAACGGTCGTGCCCACCCACCGCGCCGCCATCCCGCGGATGCCCGCTGTTGCTGTTGCCGTTGCCGTTGCGTTGAGCAGGTGCAGGGTGCAACCCTGCCGAACAACCCTAATCCTCGACCGGGAAATCCTCGATGGGCTTCAGCACATCGTAGTGCTCGCGATGCAGCTTGCCCTTCAGCTTCGGCAGCTCCGGCAACGGCGCATCCACCCGTGTGTCCGGCAACCGGTCCAGCAGGTTGCGCACCAGGGTCAGTCGCCCCAGCCGCTGGTCGTTGAAATCCACCAGCGTCCACGGCGCAGCCTCGCGATGCGTCGCGCGCAGCATCGCCTCGCGGGCTTCGGTATAGGCGCTGTACTTGCTGCGCGATTTCAGGTCGACCGGGGACAGCTTCCAGCCCTTCAGCGGATCGAGCTGGCGTTCGGCGAAGCGCTTCTCCTGCTGCTCCTGGTCCACGCCCAGCCAGTACTTGAACAGCAGGATGCCGTCATCCACCAGCAGCTGCTCGAATACCGGTGCCTGGCGCAGGAACTGCTGGTACTCGGTTTCGCTGCAATAGCCCATCACCCGCTCGACGCCTGCGCGGTTGTACCAGCTGCGGTCCATCAGCACGATCTCGCCGGCGGCGGGAAGATGCGAGGCATAGCGCTGGAAATACCACTGCGTGGCTTCGCGGTCGGTAGGCTTGGGCAGTGCTACCACCCGGCATTGGCGTGGATTGAGATGCTGGCTGATGGCCTGGATCGCGCCGCCCTTGCCTGCCGTATCCCGTCCCTCGAACAGCACCAGCAGGCGTTGCCCGCTGAGCTGCACCCAGCGCGCCATCGCGGTCAGTTCCAGCTGCAGCGGCAGCAGCAGTTCGTCGTAGTCCTTGCGCTTGAGCTTGGCCATCGTCACACCACGCGGGGAGGAAGCCCGAGCGTAACGCAGGGGTCGCTCAGGTGTTGTCGACACCTTGCCAGCCGTGTTCACCGGCAAGCCGCTGCAGCAGGGCCGACAGGTCGCGGGCAAACCCGGCCATGTCGAACAGGCCACTGCGTTCGCGCGCCTGCGCCAGCTCGGCGCGAAGCGAGGCCAGTGCTGCGGGGTCATTGCCCAGTGCGCTGGCGGTGGCGATGAACGCCGCATCATCGGCGACATTCATCCGGGCCAGCCCCAGATGGTGGTTGAGGCTGCCGGCCACGCGCGCGGCGAAGGTGTCGCCCGGGCAGGTCAGCACCGGACAGCCGGCCCACAGTGCATCGGAGGCGGTGGTATGCGCGTTGTACGGATGCGTGTCGAGGAACAGGTCGGCCAGTGGGTAGCGGGCCAGGTACTGCGGATGCGGCAGCTTGGCCATGAACACCAGCCGCGCCGGGTCCAGGCCGGCAGCCTGCGCGGCCGTGCGCAGGCGGGCGTCGGCCTGGCCGGGGCCGGACAGCAGCCACAGCACGCTGCCGGGCACGGCCTGCAACACTGCGAAGGCGCGGCCCATGCTGCGCGGGTTGAGCTTGTAGCTGTTGTTGAAGCAGCAGAACACCACGCCGTGCTCGGGCAGCCCGCACTCGGCGCGGGACGGCGACGGCTCCAGCGTGCGGGTGTTGTCCGAGGGCTGGAAGGCCCGCGGAAGGCGCAGGACGCGTTCGCTGAAGTGCGGTTCCAGCGCTGCCGGCAGTACGAATTCGTCGGCGACCACGGCGTCCAGCCAGCGCGCGCCCGAGGTGCCGGGGTAGGCCAGCCAGTTCAGCTGCAGCGGGGCCGGGCGCATCGCCAGCACTTCGGGCGTGCCGCCGCCGCCCCAGCCGCGCAGGTCGAACAGCAGGTCGATGCCCTGTGCGCGGATGCGGGCCGCGATGTCGGCATGCCGCAGTGCGGCCACCTCAT
The DNA here is from genome assembly GCF_059370495.1 of Stenotrophomonas sp. YJH_SMC_69. Classification (NCBI taxonomy): domain Bacteria; kingdom Pseudomonadati; phylum Pseudomonadota; class Gammaproteobacteria; order Lysobacterales; family Lysobacteraceae; genus Stenotrophomonas; species Stenotrophomonas sp. YJH_SMC_69. The sequence goes on from NZ_JCAFTS010000004.1 coordinate 448,581, forward strand.
GCAGCCGGGTCGCGGACTGCAGGCGTTCGCGGATGCCGCTGCCATCGGCGCGGTTCAGCGCGAACAGGTGCAGCTGCAACGCCGGGTCATGACGCAGGTGTTCGATCAGGGCCACGGTCAGCAGCCCAGTGGGATGGGCGCCGAAGCCATTGGAAAGGAAGCCGACGCGCAACGGGCCGCGCGCGCGTACCGTCACTGCCGGCAAGGGCCGGACCGAGGCGGCGATCAGTGCGGCGCGCGCACGTGCACAGGCCAACTGCTCGCCCGCGCTGGCGTCTTCGCTGAGGAAGGCGAAGGGTTCCACCGCACCGTGGCCGGCGGCGAGCGCGGCGCGTACCTGCGCAGCCAGCGTGTCCACGTCCTGCCAGTCGCACAGGCGGCGCTGCCATGCCAGGCGCTGCGCGGCGATGTAGGGTTCATCCGGCATCAGCGCATGCGCGCGGCGATAGGCCGCTGCTGCGCCTTCGGCATCGTCGGCGTCTTCCAGCGCATGGCCCAGCCACAGCGCGATGCCCGGGTGCTGCGGGGCCAATGCCGAGGCCTGGCCAAGCAGCTTCGCCGCGTCGGCGTGCGCGCCGGCCATCCAGGCCACGCGGCCCAGGCGCGCCAGGGCCTCGGGGTGGTTCGGGCGCAGCTGCAGCGCGCGTCGTGCCGCCTGCTCGCCGGCGGCGATGTCGCCGGCTTCCAGTTCCAGGTCGGCCAGCATCACCCAGGCGACGAAATCGCCGGGCTGGCGTGCGATCGCCTGCTGCAGGTGCTGTCGCTGCTGCCAGGCCGACATCGTGCTCAGCCCGCCGACAGCTGGGCCAGGGCATCGACCTGGTGTTCGTGGCTGAGCCGCTGCAGCAGCGGGTCGAGGTCGCCGGCCAGGATGTTGGGCAGGTCGTACAGGGTCAGGCCTTCCACGCGGTGGTCGGTGATCCGGCCCTGCGGGAAGTTGTAGGTGCGGATGCGCTGGCTGCGGTCGCCGCTGCCGACCTGCAGGCGCCGCGATTCGGCCTGCGCGGCGTCCTGGCGCTGGCGCTCGGCATCGAGCAGCTGCGCCTTCAGGCGCTTCATCGCCTTGTCGCGGTTGGCGTGCTGGCTGCGCTCGGTCTGGCACTCCACCACTACGCCGGTCGGCACGTGGGTGATGCGGATGGCCGATTCGGTCTTGTTGACGTGCTGGCCGCCGGCACCGGACGAGCGGAACGTATCCACCTTCAGGTCGGCCGGGTTGATGACGATGTCATCGACCTCGTCGGCCTCGGGAATGATCGCCACGGTGGCCGCCGAGGTGTGGATGCGGCCCTGCGATTCGGTGGCCGGCACGCGCTGCACGCGATGCGTGCCCGATTCGAACTTCAGGCGCGAGAACGCACCACGGCCGACCACGCGCGCCACCACTTCCTTGTAGCCGCCATGCTCACCGGGGTTGTCCGATTCGATCTCGACCTTCCAGCCCTGGCGCTCGGCATAGCGGGCGTACATGCGGAACAGATCGCCGGCGAAGATCGCGGCTTCATCGCCGCCAGTGCCGGCGCGTACTTCCAGGAACAGGTTGCCTTCGTCGCGCGGATCGCGTGGTACCAGCAGCAGGGCCAGTTCTTGTTCCAGTTCCTGCAGGCGCGCCTGCGCCGCGGCGATTTCCTCGTCGGCCAGTTCACGCAGGTCGGGGTCGGCGCGCATGCCTTCGGCGGCGGCCAGGTCGGCCTTGGCACGGGCTTCCTCGGCGAGCGCGGCAGCGACCGGTTCAAGTTGGGCGAATTCGCGCGAAAGGTCGCGGAAACGGGTGTTGTCGGCGACCACATCGGGTTCGGCGAGCAGGCGTTCCAGTTCTTCGCGGCGCTCGGCCAGCGCTTCCAGCTTACGGCGCAGGGTCGGCGTCATCGGGTCTCACGGGTGGGTGGCGGTAACCCGGCGTGGCCGGGAACAGGCGCTCGGCGGCGCGGGTCAGGTCGGCATCGCCACTCAGCGCGGCCGCGCGCAGAGCGGCGGTCGGCGGATGCAGCAGGCGGTTGGTCAGGCCATGGGCCAGCAGTTCCAGCACTTCGTCGGCGGGCTTGCCGTTGGCCAGCTGCTGCCGTGCGCGCTCCAGCAGTTCGGCGCGGGTCGCTTCGCCGAACGCACGCAGCTGCCGCAGCGGTGCCTGGTGGGCGCTGGCCTGCTGGGTCTCGATGAAACGCGACACCTGCAGGTCGATGATCGCCTCGGCCTCGGCGGCGGCCTCGCGGCGGCCACGACGGTTGTCTTCCACCGCGCGTTCCAGGTCATCGACGGTGTAGAGGAAGGCGTCGTTGAGCGTGCCGACCTCGGCTTCGATGTCGCGCGGCACGGCCAGGTCGAACAGCAGCATCGGCTTGTGCCGGCGCGCGCGCAGTGCCTTGGCCACCATCTCGCGATGGATCACCGGTTCGCGCGCGGCGGTGGCCGAGAACACGATGTCGGCCTCGCCGAGATGGCGGTCCAGTTCGGTCAGCGGCAGGGCCACGCCGCCATGGCGGCTGGCCAGTTCCTGCGCGTGGGCAAGGGTGCGGTTGGCGATCAGCAGCCGCCGCACCTTGCCCTCACTCAGGTGGCGTGCAGCCAGCTCGATGGTCTCGCCGGCACCGACCAGCAGCACGGTGGAGTCATCCAGGCGCGCGAAGGCGTTCTGCGCCAGGCGCACCGCCGCCGAGGCCACCGACACCGGGTTGGCGCCGACCTGGGTATCGGTGCGCGCACGCTTGGCTACCGAGAAGGTCTGCTGGAACAGGCGGTCCAGGCGCTGGCCGAGCAGGCCGTGGTCACGCGCGGTCGACCAGGCATCCTTTACCTGGCCGAGGATCTGCGGTTCGCCCAGCACCATCGAGTCCAGCCCGGTGGCGACCCGGAACAGGTGGCGCACGGCCTCGGCATCGGCATGCTGGTACAGGTAGCCCTGCAGGTCGCCTGCCTGGCTGTGCAGCCACTGGTCCAGCGCCTGTGCCGACTCGGCCACGGCATACAGTTCGGTGCGGTTGCAGGTGGACAGCAGCACTGCCTCGGCGATCTGCGGGGTATCGCGCAGCGAGCCCAGCGCACGCGGCAACGCCTCACCGGCGAAGGCCGCGCGCTCGCGCAGCTCCACCGGTGCGGTCTGGTGATTCAGTCCGAGCACCCACAGGGTCATTGTTCAGTTGCTTGCGATAAGCTGCTGGCCATTGGACGACATTTTAAGGCCCCGATGCCGACGATGCCCGCATTGATTCGCATCCCCAGTGTTCTGCTGCTGTCCCTGGCCTGCACCCAGGCCCTGGCGGCGGTGCCGGCCAAGGCCCCCGTGCGGGCCGCGGCCACTGAGGAACTGGCGCTGGAACCGGTGATGGCCGGTGAATTCGCCCTGCAGGCCGGCAAGCTGGCCGAGGCCGCGCGCTGGTACCTGCAGGCCGCGCAGCAGACCGACGGCGACGCCGGCCTGGCCGAGCGCGCGACCCGTATCTCCATGCTGGCCAACGATGATGCCAGCGCCGCCAAGGGCCTGGCCCTGTGGCAGCAGCGCGCCCCGCGCTCGTTGACCATGCGCAGCGCCGCCGGTGCGCTGGCCATGCGCCAGGGCGATGTGAAGGCTGCCCGCACCGAGCTGCAGGCGCTGCTGGCCGACCCCGACGAGCGCGGCTGGAAGTTCGCCCTGGCCGCGCTGATCGGCGGTGGCCGCGACCCGGCGGTGCCGGCGCAGGTGCTCGGCGAGCTGGTCGATGCCAATGCGATTCCGCCGAAGATCGAGGCCTGGCAGGAGTTCGGTCGCCTGGCCCTGCGCATGGACAAGCCCGAGTTGGCGCGGCGCATGATCGATGAAGTGGTCAAGCGCTTCCCGGAAGAGCCGCGCGTAGCGTTGCTGCGTGCCAGCCAGCTGCAGCAGGCGGGCGAGACCGACAAGGCATTGTCGCTGCTGCACGACGTCGAGCCGAAGACCCGCCAGGACCCCGAGCTGCGCAATGCGGTGGCCATCGCCTACGACAGCCTGGGCCAGCCGGCTGCGGCCGAGCGCGTGTTGGCGTTCGGCCCGCAGGACGTACAGACCTGGGGCATGCGCGCCTCGCTGCTGGCCAAGCAGGGCGACAAGGCGGCGCTGTCCAACCTCTACAACGAGCTGTCGCGGCAGGCGGCCAAGCCGGATCCGGCGCAGCGCCTGTTGCTGGGCAAGATCGCCGAATACCTGAAGCGTTACCCCGAGGCGGTGCAGTGGTACCACAGCGTGCCCGGTGGCGATGAGCTGAGCGAAGCGCGCCTGCGCGCGGCCAATGCCCAGGCCTTGGCCGGGCGCCTGCCGCTGGCGCTGGAGGAAGTGCACGCGATCCAGTCCGACGCGGTGGTCGACGACGATGTGCGCCGTGACGCCTACCTGCTGGAAGCCGAACTGCGCCAGCGTGGTGACGACAGCGCCGGTGAACTGGATGCGCTGGCCCGCGGCCTGGCCGCCTACCCGGACGACAACGGCCTGCTGTACGCACGTGCGCTCACCTGGGAGCGCCGCGACGACATCCCGCGCGCCGAGGCCGACCTGCGCAAGATCCTGGTGACCGACCCGGAAAACGTGCCGGCGCTGAACGCGCTGGGCTACACCCTGGCCGATCGCACCGGCCGCCTGCAGGAAGCGCTGGAGCTGATCGACCGCGCCCGCGTGGCCGAGCCGGACAACGCCGCCATCGTCGACAGCTATGGCTGGGTGCTGTATCGCCTGGGCCGCAAGGAAGAGGCACTGGTACAGCTGCGCCGGGCCTGGACCCTGGCCAAGGACCCGGAGATCGCTTCCCACGTCGGCGAAGTGCTGTGGGTGCTGGGCAAGCATGACGAGGCCCGCCACTTCTTCGACGAAGCGGCCAAGCTCGACCCTGAAAACCGCGCGCTGCTGCGCGCCCGTGAGAAATTCAATCCATGAGTGGTTCCCTGATCCGGCCGCTGCTGTTGGCGACCGTGACCCTGGCGGTGAGCGCCTGTACCAGTGTCGGCACGCAGAAGACCCCGGCGCCAGCGGTGGTCGAGATTGTTTCGGCTGAAGCGGCGCAGGCCGAGGCAGCGCGCGTGGCCGCGCTGCAGGCACAGCCGGACTGGGCCTTCCAGGGGCGGGTGGCGGTCAGCAAGGGCAAGGACGGCGGCAGCGGTCGCATCGACTGGAAGCAGGACGGCCGCCGCTACGTGGTCGAACTGAGCGCGCCGGTGACCCGGCAGAGCTGGAAGCTGACCGGCGACACCCATTCCGAAGCCGGTCGCCTGGAAGGGCTGTCCGGCGGTCCTCGCGATGGCGAGGACGCCCAGCAGCTGCTGCTGGAAGCGACTGGCTGGGACATCCCGGTCAATCAGCTGCCGGAGTGGATCCGCGGCCTGGTGGCCGGGGATGCTGCCGGTCCGGAAAAGGTCGAGCGCGACGGTGAAGGCCGGCCGCGCCGCATGCAGCAGATGGGCTGGCAGGTGCAGTACCTGGACTGGTACCCGGCCGACGCCGGACGACCGGCGCTGCCGCGACGGATCGAGGCCAGCAATGGCGACGCCAAGGTGCGCCTGCTGGTGGACCAGTGGGGGCAGGGCACGCCATGAGCGCCGGGCGCGACGACGCGGGCTGGTCCTGGTGGCCGGCCCCGGCCAAGCTGAACCTGTTCCTGCACATCACTGGCCGCCGGGCCGACGGCTACCACGAGCTGCAGACCGTATTCCGCCTGCTGGACTGGGGGGACCGCATCGGCCTGCGCCTGCGTGAAGACGGTCAGGTGCGTCGGCAGGGCGAGGGCCTGGCCGGCGTGGCCGAGGCCGATGACCTGGCGGTGCGGGCCGCGCGCCTGCTCCAGGATGAGGCGAAGGGCGCGCAAGGTGCTGACATCATCGTCGAAAAGCACGTTCCTGCCGGTGGTGGCTTTGGCGGCGGTTCGTCCGATGCGGCCACCGTGCTGGTGGTGCTGAATCGGCTCTGGCGCGCCAGCCTGGACGAGGATGCCCTGGCCGCGCTGGCCCTGCGCCTGGGCGCCGACGTGCCGGTGTTCGTGCGTGGCCACAACGCCTGGGCCGAAGGGGTGGGCGAGCGCCTGCAGCCGATCACGCTGGCGCCGGCCTGGTATGTGGTGGTTGAACCGGGTGTTCATGTTCCTACGCCGGTCCTGTTTGCAGACCCGGATTTGACGCGCGACAGCCCAGTGGCGAAAATAGAGGACTTCGCTTCCGGGACCCTGGTCGGGAACGCGTTCGAACCGGTGCTGCGCCGCCGTGAGCCTGCCGTCGAGGCAGCGCTTGCCGCGTTGAGCGACATCGGCGCGGCGCGGCTGACCGGTTCGGGAAGTGGTTGTTTCGTCGAGTTCGCATCGCAGGCTGCTGCAGAGCAGGGGCGGTCGAAGTTGCCGAAGGAGTTGCGGGCAAGGGTGGCAGCGGGCGTTGCGCGTTCGCCACTGCTGGATGCACTCGAGCAACACTGATTTATCAATGCAGGGGCGTCGCCAAGAGGCCCAAGGCACCAGGTTTTGATCCTGGCATTCGTAGGTTCGAATCCTACCGCCCCTGCCAATAGCGGCTGTGTCCGCGCCTTCCAGCGCATCGCCCGCGCGGGACGTGGAAACAACCGCGGTGTTGTCAGCAGCAAGGGTCCATCGGGGTCCTTGCCGACTCCGGATCCCCGCCACTCGTCCCCGCCCGAGACAATCATGATGCAAGAGTCCCCGAACCTGCTGGTCTTTTCCGGCAACGCCAACAAACGTCTGGCGCAGAACATCTGCAAGGAACTGGGGGTCCGCCCGGGCAAGGCGCTGGTGTCGCACTTCTCCGATGGTGAAGTGCAGGTGGAAATCGAAGAGAACGTCCGCAAGCAGGACGTGTTCGTGATCCAGCCGACCTGCGCGCCGAGCGCGGAAAACCTGATGGAACTGCTGGTGCTGATCGACGCGCTCAAGCGCGCATCGGTGGCCAGCGTGACCGCCGTGGTGCCGTACTTCGGCTACTCGCGCCAGGACCGCCGCATGCGTTCCTCGCGCGTGCCGATCACCGCCAAGCTGGCGGCCAAGATGTTCAGCACCGCTGGCGCTGATCGCGTGCTGACCGTCGACCTGCACGCCGACCAGATCCAGGGCTTCTTCGATATTCCGGTGGACAACGTGTATGCGTCCCCGCTGCTGCTGGCCGACATCTGGCGCGCCTACGGCACCGAGAACCTGATTGTTGTCTCGCCGGACGTGGGCGGCGTGGTCCGCGCCCGTGCGGTGGCCAAGCGCCTGGATGACGCCGACCTGGCGATCATCGACAAGCGCCGCCCGCGCGCCAACGTCTCCACCGTGATGAACATCATCGGTGACGTCGAAGGCAAGACCTGCGTGATGGTCGATGACATCGTCGATACCGCCGGCACCCTGTGCGCCGCTGCCGCTGCCCTGAAGGCGCGCGGTGCGCTCAAGGTCGCCGCCTACTGCACCCACGCGGTGCTGTCGGGCCCGGCGGTGGACAACATCACCAATTCCCAGCTCGACGAGCTGGTGGTGACCGACACCATCCCGCTGAAGGACGCAGCGCGGGTGTGCAGCAAGATCCGCCAGCTGAGCGTGGCGGAAATGCTGGCCGAAACGATGCGCCGCATCGCCTTCGGCGAGTCGGTCAGCTCGCTGTACGTCGACTGAGTTTTCGTCCCTGCCGGCAACGGGGGGACATACCCGGATGCTTCTGGTCGCGGAAGCATCTTCAACCGCCACGCCGCAGGGCGCGGCAACAACCTGAGTAGTCGAAAATGTCGAAGACCCATGAAATCAAGGTCACCAAGCGTGAACTGCAGCGTAAGGGTGCGAGCCGCCGCCTGCGTCACGCTGGTGTGATCCCGGCCATCGTGTACGGCGGCAACGCCGAGCCGGTCGCCATCAGCCTGGACCACAACGAAATCTGGCTGGCCCAGCAGAACGAGTGGTTCTATGCCTCGATCCTGGACCTGAACCTGGATGGCCAGGTGCAGAAGGTCCTGCTGCGTGACATGCAGCGCCACCCGTACAAGCAGCTGATCATGCACCTGGACTTCCAGCGCGTGAACGAGAACGAAGCCCTGACCGCTTCGGTCCCGCTGCACTTCGTCAACGAAGACACCTCGCCGGCCGGCAAGGCTGCCGACGTCGTGGTCACCCACGAACTGAAGGAAGTGACCATCACCTGCCTGCCGAAGGACCTGCCGGAGTCGATCGAAGTCGACCTGGGCGAGCTGAAGGCCGGTGACGTCGTGTACCTGTCCAACATCAAGCTGCCGAAGGGCGTGGAAATCCCGGCGCTGGCGCTGGGCAAGGACCACGACGACGCCATCGTCACCGCCAAGGCCGGCAAGGCCGACGAGGCTGACGAAGAAGCGGCTGCCGCCGAGTAATACCGTTACGGTGCCTGCCTCCGGGCAGGCACCGTACTGGAAGGAACCATGGCAGGACTGCGACTGATCGTCGGTCTGGGCAATCCCGGATCGGAACACGCCCGGACCCGGCACAATGCCGGGTTTCATTTCGTTGAGGCCCTGGCGGAAAAAGCCGGTGCGCGATGGAATGTGGACAGCAAGTTGTTCGGCGAGACCGCCAAGGTCGAGATCGCCGGGCAGACGGTGTGGCTGCTCAAGCCCGCCACCTTCATGAACCTCAGCGGCAAGTCGGTCACCGCCGCGCAGCGGTTCTGGAAGATCGAGCCGGAGGAAACCCTGCTGGCCCACGACGAGCTGGACCTGCCGCCCGGTGCGGCGCGGCTTAAGTTCGACGGTGGCCACGGCGGCCAGAACGGCCTGCGCGACACCATGCGCCTGCTGGGTCATGGCAAATTCCACCGCCTGCGCGTGGGCATCGGCCATCCCGGCCACAAGGACCGCGTGGTGGGTTGGGTGCTGGGTCGCCCGTCCAAGGAGGATGACGTGCTGATCGCGCGCGCCATCGACGATGCGATCGACGTGCTGCCGCTGGCGGTGCAGGGCGATTTCAACGAAGCGATGAAGCGGCTGCACACCCCGAAATAACCGGTAGGTATCGACCGTTGGTCGGTACGGAACCAACCAGGCCGGTAGGTATCGACCGCTGGTCGATACGGAGCCAACCAGAGCGGTAGGTATCGACCGTTGGTCGGTACGGAACCAACCAGACCGGTAGGTATCGACCGCTGGTCGATACGGAGAATGATTGGAAAAGCAGCGCCCAGGCCGCTGTTTCCCCAATCACTTTCACCCCAGAGAGCTGTCACCCATGGGTATCAAATGCGGCATCGTCGGCCTGCCCAACGTCGGCAAGTCGACCCTGTTCAATGCGCTGACCAAGGCGGGCATCGCCGCGGCGAACTTCCCGTTCTGCACCATCGAACCGAACGTCGGCATCGTGCCGGTGCCGGATCCGCGCCTGAACGAGCTGGCGGGCATCATCAACCCGCAGAAGGTCATCCCGACTGCGGTCGAGTTCGTCGACATCGCCGGCCTGGTCGCCGGTGCTGCCAGCGGTGAGGGCCTGGGCAACAAGTTCCTGGCGCACATCCGCGAAGTCGATGCGATCACCCACGTGGTGCGCTGCTTCGAGCACGGTGACATCGTGCACGTGGCCGGCAAGGTCGACCCGATCTCGGACATCGAAACCATCGACACCGAACTGGCGCTGGCCGACCTGGACAGTGTCGAGAAGGCGCTGAACCGTGCCGAGCGTGCGGCCAAGGGCGGCGACAAGGATGCGGCGGCGCGCAAGCCGGTGCTGGCCAAGTTGCAGGCTGCACTGTCGGAGGGCAAGGCTGGGCGCTCGGCCGGGCTGGACGAGGAAGAGAAGGCGCTGGTGCGCGACCTGTTCCTGCTGACCCTGAAGCCGGTGATGTACATCGCCAACGTGCTGGAAGACGGTTTCGACAACAACCCGCACCTGGAAGCCGTGCGTGCGCATGCTGCCGCCGAAGGCGCGCAGGTGGTGCCGGTGTCGGCCGCGATCGAAGAAGAGCTGTCCCAGCTCGACGACGAAGACCGCGATACCTTCCTGGCGGACCTGGGCCTGAGCGAGCCGGGCCTGAACCGCGTGATCAACGCGGCCTACAGCCTGCTCGGCTTGCAGACCTACTTCACCGCCGGCGTGAAGGAAGTCCGTGCGTGGACCGTGCGCAAGGGCGCCACCGCCCCGCAGGCCGCAGCCGTCATCCACACCGACTTCGAGAAGGGCTTCATCCGCGCCGAAACCATCGCGTATGACGACTTCATCAAGTACAAGGGCGAAGCCGGCGCCAAGGAAGCCGGTCGCCTGCGCCTGGAAGGCAAGGAGTACCGCGTGCAGGAAGGCGACATCCTGCACTTCCGCTTCAACGTCTGATCCTGCGGCATCGGATCGACCCCGGACGCCCCGCCCTGTGCGGGGCGTTCGCGTTTCCGGTGATGGACAAAAAAACACTAGGCTGCGAAACGCTTGCGGTGTGACGTTCGCCGGTACTTGTCCACAGCAAACTCCCATCGCTTTCCACGCGTGGTGTGGAAAACCCCGCGCGCCTCTGTAGAGCCGAGCCTGCGCTCGGCTCAGGTTGCCATCAGCCGAGCATGGGCTCGGCTCTACGAGGCTTGGCGGTGCGGTGTGGACAAATTTTCACCACGCTTCGAAACGCCTGCGGTGCAATGCTCACAACTACTTGTCCACACCTAGTTCCCATCGCTTTCCACGCGCGTTGTGGAAAAGAACTGCAGACGTGGACAAAAACTCACCACGCCCGGAAGCGCCTGCCCTGCAACGCTCGAACCCACTTGTCCACACCAAACCCCCATCGCTTTCCACGCCGCATGTGGAAAAAGTGCCCGGCATTCCCTTGCCGGGCACGTCCCGCGTCACCAGGTGTACGACACGCCCAGCTGGGCACCGACGTCGTGGAAGCCCATGCCACCGCTCTGCCGGCTCAGTTCACCCCAGCCGCGCCAGCCGCCGGACAGATCCACCTGCACGCCGGCCTTGGCTTCGTAGATGTCACGCGGCAACTGCCGCTGCAGGCGCTCGCCGTCCATTGTCAGGCCCGCACCATTGCCGCCGGACCACCAGTTCACCGCCACGTACGGGTGCACCTGGCCCTGCGCCGGGCTCAACCCACGGCTGTACAGGCGCAGGCCGAGGCGGGTGCTGGTGTCGCCACCACCGCGGTCCTCGACCACCGTGCCGTTGGCCTCGACCACGCGGTCGCTGTCATAGCGGCTGTGCACCACCTGCACCTGCGGTTCCAGGTAAATGCCGCGCTGCGCGGTGCGCCGCAGGGGCAGCACATAGCCGGCCTCGGCCGACGCACTCCAGTTGCGGGCGTCATAGCGCTCCTTCTGCAGGCCTTCGCCCTGCACGCTGTTGCGGAAGCGGCCGTATTGCAGCCAACCATCCACATAGGCGCCGCCTTGCATGTGCGCATCCTGCAGCCAGGTAGCATAGGCACCCACGCTGGTGCCGGTGACCACGCCACGCGCGGTGTAGCCGGTCACCTGCGAGCGGCTGTCATTGCGCGCGCGGCCGTGGCCGAGCATCGCACCGGCCTGCAGCTCGCCCGTGCCACTCACTTCGAAGCGGCGGCCGACGCCGACCAGCATGCTGCTGATCTGCCCATCGACCTGGACCTGGCGGTTGCGGTCGTGGCTGTCGGGCTGCGCGCTGCGAAGGTGCATCCAGGCCACGGCATCGCCGCTGGCACTGGCCACGGCGGCGGGATCACCGGCGCGGTCGTGCAGGCTGTGCCGGAACATGCCCAGTGCGGCGCTGCGGTTGGCCAGGTAGGCCGCCGGTTCCGGGCGTTCAACCTGCGGGCGCGGCGGATCGATCGGCGGCTCCGGCGGCAATGGTGGATCGATCGGCGGCTCCGGCGGCAACGGCGGATCGATCGGCGGCTCCGGCGGTGACGGTGGGTCGACCGGCGGTTCCGGCGGCTGCGGCGGGTCGACCGGCGGATCCGGCGGCTGCGGCGGGTCGATCGGGGGATCCGGCGGCTGCGGCGGATCGACCGGCGGCACGTATTCCGAGCGCAGGTACCAGTTGCCATCGTCCGGGGTCGACACACCGCCCTTGAACAGGAAGTAGTCGTAGGCACCGGCAACCGCGCGCCCCTGCAGGCTGAATTGTGCATCCGACTGGCCGGCCACGGTGATCAGGCGGATGCCCTCCTGGGTCAGCGCACCGGCGCCGCCGGCATTGCGCACACTCACGCTGGCGGTGCCGCTGCTGTTGCCGTTGATCACCAGCTGGTCGCCCAGCGAAGTGTCGTCGCCCAGCGCGCGGTTGAAGATCCACTGGCCACCGTTGCCCACGTAGTCGCCGCTGACGGTAACGGTCTTGAAATCGCCGGCCGCCGGCGCATCGAAAGCGATGGTGCCGGCGTGTTCGAGCGTGCCGACGCTGGAACTGGCGCGTACGTTCCACTGGCTGCTGCCATCCAGCGCCAGTTGTGCGACCTGGTAGCCGGAGTCGTTGCGCAGGGCGCCGCTGAACGTGGTGCCGTTGCCCAGCACCATGTGCACCTCAGCCGTTGCGCTGTCGACCACCACGTCACCGCGCAGCATGCTGGCGTCGGCGCTGAAGTCGATGCGACTGGTCGCCACGCTGCTGCCATCGGTGAATACCGTGTCGCTGACCCGCAGCAGGCGGCCGCTGCCGTCGCCCGCAGTCACATCGCTGCCATTGACGGTCAGTGCGTGATTGCTGCCCTGCAGCCAGAACGCGGGGCCACTGGCGGTCTCGATGTGGCTGTCATTGAAGGTGGCACGGTTCCAGTACGGGCCGAACGCGGTCAGGTAGGAGCGGTAGCCGCCGCTGTTGCTGCCGGTCATGCGGATGTCCAGGCGGTCGGCCTGGGTCAACCGCGCGGTGTTCATGTGCACGATGCCGAACACGTTCTCGCCATCGCTGCGGATCGCAACGGTATCGAGCAGCGCGGTGGCGGTGGAGCCGCCGATGAACACGCCACCGCCGCCGTTGCCGCGCACGTCGATCACGCTGCCGTTGGCTTCGATGCGGCTGGCGGTGCTGCCGGTGGAGCCGGTCACGCGCACGCCGTAGGTCGCATCACCGTGCGTGGTGATCCGGCCACCCTGCACGGTGGCAACGCCGCCGGCGATCTCAACGCCATAACCGTAGGTGTCGGTCCAGGTGTCGATGCTGCTGTCGGTCAGCTGCAGGCGCGACTCATCGCTGGCCAGCCAGAATCCGGAGTAGCCATCACGAACATCGAACGCGGCATCGCTTGCGGTCAACTGTCCCCAGCTGTTGATGTTCACGCCATAGCCACCGACGGTGTAGAAGCTGCCGCCGTTGATCACTGCACTGGAATAGGTCTTGCTGATGCGGCTGCCGAGCAGGCGCATGCTGCCGCCCACCGAATGGGCTTCCACGTTCTCCAGCAGCAGGCTGCCGCCGCTGTCGATATCGAACCAACCGCCCTGCAGGTAGGTGTCGTACAGCTCGGCGCGGCTGCCCACGCCGTTGGCCGCCACGCCGGCAAGGATGCCACCGGGGGCGAGGGTGATGCGGCTGTTGCGGATCGTCAGCAGGCCGGCACTGTCGGCGCGCAGGCGGGCACCGCCGTCGGCGCTCATCCGCAGATCGGCCAGGTGCAGCTCGCTGCCCTTGCCGGATGCACCGGCCAGCGTGCCACCGGTCCCGGTCATTGAAAGACTGCCCCCGGCATAGTGGATCACGCCACCGTTGTAGGCCTGCACGCTGCCGAATCCGCTGCCGTTGCGCGTGGCATCGATGTCGACATCGCGCGCATCGATCACGCTGCCGGCACCATTGGCATACAGCGCATAGAAGCCCGTCCCGGTCGCCGGTGCGATCGACAGCGTTGCGTCGCGCAGCTGCACCTGGCCACCATTGGCAGCGGACACGCCGCTGCCATTGCCGGTCACGTGGATGCGGCTGCCGTCGATCAGCGCATTGCTGCCGGTACCGGTGACCGCAAGTGCGAAGCTGCCCGCACTGTGGGTGAGGACGTCGTCGGCACCCAGCTGCAGGGTGTCACCGTCGTTGACCAGCAGCGGGCCGGTGAGGTCTGCGGCATGCGCCGGCAGGGCTGCCCACAGCGCAGTGGCCAACAGGCTGGGAATGAGGGGTACGCGCTTTCCGTGCGCGCGCCCGTACGCACGGCCGTGCCGTGTGGGGGAGGCGTTCATGCTGATGGACTTCCTGTGGCAGGGCGCAGCGAGGCTGCGCGGACTGACGCGGCAGGGCCGCGTCGCTGCGGAAGTCCCACGCCACGGCAATTGCAGGCGCCATCGGACTTCCGTCCCCCACGGCGATGCGGCAACAGCCGGCAGGCGCACCTTGGCGGGATGTCTCCAGCCTAGAAATCGGCACTGTCCGATGGAATCAGGCGTTTCCTAAAGCGGTTGCAGGCCCCGTCGCAGGGCCGGCGGGATTCAGCCGGGAGTGGCCTCAGCCGAACAGCGAGGCCTGCAGGCAGTACTCGATCAGCGCCTGGTCGCTGTCCACACCGAGCTTGCGCATCGCGCTGATCTTCTGCGTGCTGACCGTCTTGGCGCTGCGCTGCAGCTGGCGTGCGATGTCGCCCACGCTCATGCCACTGGTGAACAGGCGGATCACCTCCAGCTCGCGCGGCGACAGCCGCGCACGGACCGCATCCGCATCGGCCGGTTCGCTCGCGGCTACCGGCAGCAGTCCCGGGGGGCGGTAGACGCGATCGGCCAGCACCACGCGCAGGGCCTGTACCAGGCTGCCCAATCCATGGCTCTTGAGCACCACGCCACCGGCGCCGGCGGCATACATCGCCGCGACCAACGACGGATTGGACACCATCGTCAGCACCAGCAGGCGCGTCTCCGGGAAGCTGCGGCGCAGGAACGAGATCAGCTTGATGCCGTCCCCGAAGCGATCGCCTCCCGGCATGCTGTAGTCGGTGATCACCGCCTGTGGCCGGGTCCGGGTCATCAGCTCGATCAGCGTCGCCGGATCGGCCGCTTCGCCCACGATGTCCAGGTCCAGTTCCCCGGCCAGTACGTCGCGGATGCCGGCAAGCACGATCGGGTGGTCGTCGGCGATGAGGATCCGTGTGGTCATGGCAGGGTCGGGTCGTCGGGAAGGGAGGGGGATGCAGCGTCGCGCAACGGATGCAGCAGCTGCTCGAGGCGTCGCTGGAACCCGGCAAGAGCGGCCGCCTGGGTGGCCAGGTCATCGCCGCCGGCAAGGCACTGTTCGATCTGCAGGCCGCTGTCCACCAGCGCAGGTGCACCGACGATCACCAGCGCGCCGCGGATGCGGTGCAGAACCTGCGCCACCCTGGCGGGATCGGCAGCGGCGATCGCCTGTCGCAGGCTGTCCAGGTCGGCCTGCATGGTCTGTACGAACAGCGACTGCATCTTCGCGGGAACCTGCAGCGGGGGATCCTTGTCGTGCGACGCAGTGGACGCAGGGCGCTCCTGCATCGCGACGGCCGGTGCATCGCCGTCGGTGATCCGGGTCAGCAGGCGCTGCAGGACTTCCAGCGTGATCGGCTTGACCAGCACGCCCTGCATGCCCGATTCCTGGCAGCGTTGGCGTTCGGCCGGGTCGGCATTGGCCGTGGCGCCGTGGATGGGCACGCTGACACCCCGTGCCCGCAAGGCACGGGCCAGGCCGTAGCCATCCAGCCCGGGCATGTTCAGGTCGGTCAGCACCAGCGCGAACGCCCCTTGTTGCCAGTAGCCCAGCGCTTCATTGCCATCGCTGGCGACCACGGCGCGGCAGCCGAGCTGTTCCAGCTGGTCGCGCAGGATCGCCTGGTTGATCGGGTTGTCCTCGGCGACCAGCACCTGCAGGCCGAAATGGCGCGTCGCCGGCAGGCGCCCTTCGGCGCTGGCCGCCAGCGGTTGGCCGCTGGCCGCGGCCAGGGCCAGCACGATCGCGTCGAATCGATGCAGGCCGACCTGCCAGGCGCCATCGACCTGCCGTGGCCGCACCCCGCCTTCGCGGCAGGCGATCACGCACGGTCCACCCGCCCATGCGGGCAGAGGGTCGTCCAGGACCAGCTCGAGCAGCACGGCGGACGATGGCAGGCCTGCTGCGCTGTCCTCCCGGTACACGCTGGCCTGTGCACCGCGCTGCTGCAGGCGCTCGCACAGCGATTGCACCAGTTCGCGCACGCTGCCCCGCACCTGTACCTGCAGGCCGGCGGGTAGTTGCGGCGGCGGGGCCTGCTGTGGATCCGGTGGAGCCGAGGGCAGCGGCAGTTCGACGCTGAAGCTGCTGCCCAGGCCGCTCTCGCTGACCACGCGCAGCTGGCCTTCCATCAACGCCACAAGATGCGCGCAGATGGCCAGCCCCAGGCCGGTGCCGCGCATCGCATCGGTGCCCGGGTTGGCCTGGAAAAATGGCTCGAACAGATGCGCCTGGTGTTCGCTGGCAATGCCGATACCGGTATCGGCCACCTGCCATTGCAGCCAGCAGCGTTGCTCCTGCCAGCGTGCCGAAACACGGACCACCACGCGCCCGCTGTCGGTGAATTTCAGTGCGTTGCTGATCAGGTTGTTGAGCACCTGTCGGATCCGCGCGGCATCACCGCACACCCCGGGCGGTACGTCGGCATCGATGCAGGCGTAGAACTGCAGCCCCTTGTTGGCGGCCGCGGCAGCATACGAGTCGAGCGCGTCCTCGGTCAGCCGCACTGGATCGAATGGGCTTGGCTCCAGGCTCAGTTGCCCGGCCTCGGCCTTGCTGACATCCAGGATGTCGCTGATCAGCTGCATCAGGGTCGAGGACGAACGCTGGATCGTTGTAAGGTAGTCCTGCTGCCGTGCATCCAGTGGCGTCAGCCCCAGCAGTTCAAGCGTGCCGAGCACACCGTACAGCGGCGTGCGGATCTCATGGCTCATCGTGGCCAGGAACTGGCTCTTCGCGCGGTTGGCCTGGTCGGCGGCGCGGCGCGCCTGCTGCAGCACCTGTTCGGCTTCATGCTGGCTGCTCAGGTCAATGAACAGGCACAGCACCGCCGGCTCACCGCGATAGCGCGCCGGTGTCGCCGTTACCAGCAGGTGGCGGCCTTCGGGCGTGGCGTAGGCCAGGCCATCGCCCAGCGTGGTGCCGCCGGCAGCCAGTACGCTGCGCCGCCACGGGCCATGCCAGCCGCCGGCATGATAGTCCTCGCCCAGCCAGCGGCGGGCGAGGGCGTTGTCCAGCAGCACATTGCCATCGGTACGACGCAGCAGGCACAGCCCGATCGGCGCGTTGTCCAGGATCGTGCGACTGAAGGCTTCGCTTTCCAGCAGGCGCGCGTGGTTGCTGCGCAGCGGCTCGATGACCGAACGCCGGTACGCGCGCAGCACCAGCGTGCCGCCCAGTGCCAGCAGCAGGGCGACCACGGTCGCGCCCAGCAATGGCCCCTGCGGGTGCTGGAACACCTGCCGCCAGCCGACGTGGTAGACCGCCAGCCAGCCGCGCTCGCTGCGCATGCGGAACTGCAGGCCAGCGAGGCCGGCCTGCCAGGAGGTGCCGGCCTCGCTGGCATCGGCTGCATCGCCCAGCAGGCGCTGGCCGTTGGCATCGAACAGCGACAGCCGCTGGAACACCGGGACACCCAGCACCTGGCGATAGTCATCGACACGGCCAGGATCGAGCAGGCAGGCCAGTGCGGCCTGCGAGTCCTTGTCGTCCTCGCCCCACAGGCGCGCATCCTGCGGGGCGTGGGCGATGGCCAGCAGCCAGGTCTGCCGGTCGCGCCATGGCACGCCCACCCAGACGATGCCACCACGTTGCACCGCCGGTCGCGTACCCAGCACCCGGTGGATGTCGGCGATCGCCGGGCGCAGGTGATGCGGGCTGTTCTGGCTCGCGTCGGTACCGGCGATCTGTACCGGTGCCAGCAGCCCGCGCGTGCCCTGGCCATCGACCAGCAGGCATTGCGGCGGTGGATAGCGCGAGGCCGACCAGAACGTGCCGTAGAAGCGCAGGAAACGGTCGCCCAGTTCAGTCGGTGGCGAAAGACTGGCCCCCTCGCTTCCGATCACCGCAAAGTTGGCGAACAAGGGCCCGCGTTGCAGCTCCACGCTGGCATCGGCCACCGGCTGCCCATGCGTGCCGACATCATGCAGCCGCCACTGGCGCAGGAAGCGCTCCTGCTCGCGCAGCGTGCCGTCCAGGCGGCGGAAGTGATACTCGATCTTGCTGCGCTCTTCGTTGAACAGCTGCGAGCCGGCCGACAGCAGCAGTCCGGCCTGCAGCGTGGCCAGCACCACAACGCCGATCAGCAGGGCGTGGACGCGCAGTGAGCGGCGAGCGAGTCGGCGTACAGGAGCGGCCTCGGCCGGCATGGCAGGTCTCAGGGCAGGGAGCGGTCAGCGGCACCATGGGCAGCAACGGAGGGACATCCGCCACCGCTGCACAGACAGGATCGTCAATGCCACTTGATGATTTCGTGAAGCGGACGTGGAATCCGTGTCAGCGCAGGGCGGCTCGCGGCGACTCGTCCAACTGCGGCGCTTCTTCGTCCAGCAGGCGGGTGAACTCGTCCGACGGCAGCGCCTGCGAGATCAGGAAGCCCTGCACCTGGCTGCACCCCAGCTGGCGCAGGGCAGCCAGGTCGGCATCGCTTTCCACGCCCTCTGCCACGATGGTCAGGCCCAGCTGGTTGGCCAGCGCGATCACCGTCGACAGGGTCAGGTGCAAGGCCGGGTCGCGCGCGCATCCGCTGACCAGCGCGCGGTCGATCTTGACCTCGGTGAAAGGGGTATTGACCAGGTTGTGGACCGAGCTCAGGCCCTGCCCGAAATCGTCCTGGGCCAGGCCGAACCCCTTCATGCGCAGGCGGCAGGCGCCGGCATAGAAGTCGCTGACGTGCCGCGTGGTGCTGTTTTCCATCAGTTCGAAGCACAATTCGCCGGGCGTACCGCCGTTGGCCAGGGTCAGTGCCAGCAGTTCGTCGGGCAGGTCCGACTGCTCCAGCAGGTGAGGGGGCAGGTTGATCGATACCGGTACCCGGAACCCTTGCTTGCGCCAGCGTGCCTGCGCGCTGATGCTGGCCTTGAGCATCATCCGCAGAAGATCGCCCTCCAGCCCGTAGCGGCAGATTGCCGGCAGGAAGCTGCCAGCGGCCAGCGTGCCCAGCTGCGGATGTCGCCAGCGCACCAGTGCTTCGGCCGCCACCACGCGTCCTGACTGCAGTGACTTCTTCGGTTGGAACCAGGCCGTCAGGCTGCCATCGGCCATGGCCTGGCGCAGCTGCGATGCATCCGGTTCGGGCGCAGCCGCCGCGCGCGTAGGGGCCTCGCCGGCGGCCGGACGCGCCTGCGCCAAGGCCTCGAACAGGGCGTCCACGTCGGCGGCCGCCACCGGCTTGGGCAGCAGGCCGACCACATCCAGCCCCAGCGATTCGGCCATCAGCCGTGCCGAGGTCATCATCCGCCGCGGGGCCGCGCTGACCACCGCGAGGCGTGGCGGGCGCGGCTGTGCCGCCAGCGCCTGGATGAACTGGATGCCGTCCTGCCCGGGCATCAGCAGGTCGCTGACCACCAGGTCGTAGGGCTGGCACGCACACAGCGCGATGGCCGCATCCACGTCTTCGCAGGCGTCGACCTGCACGCCTGCGTGGCTGCCGAACAGATTGGCCAGGAAACCACGCTGGAAGGGCTGGTCTTCCAGGATCAGGACACGCTGGGTCATGCGGGGTCTCCTTGGCGCAGTGAGGTGAGCGCCTTGCGCAGGCGTGCGATGTCGATGGGTTTGCTCAGGTAGCCCTGCATGCCACTGGCCAGGCAGCGCTCGCGCTCCTCGGCAGTGGCATTGGCGGTGGCGCCGATCACCGGCACCGGGTTGCCGTCCTCGCGCAGTTGCCGGGCCAACGCGTGGCCGTCCATGCGCGGCATGTTGATGTCGGTCACCACCAGGTCGAAAGACTGCTCTCGGCATCGCTGCAGGGCTTCCACGCCGTCCTGTGCCAGCTCCACGTCGCAGCCGAGGGTGCGCAGCTGCTCGGCCAGGATCACCCGGTTGATCGGGTTGTCTTCGACGGCCAGCACGTGCAGGCCCAGCGGCATCGGCCTTGCCGCGCGCGATGTTTCCGGCAGCTCCGCACGTTGCTGCTGCACGTTGGCCAGTGCATTGCCGATCGCGGTCATCCCATGCAGGGTCACCACCAGGCTGCCATCGGCGGCAACGGTGGGCTGGTCGCCGCCGTCGATCGATGCCACCACGCGAGGGCCTGCCCAGGCCAGCGGCATCCCGGCCTCGCCGTCCATCAGGATCGCGCCGTCATGGTCCAGCAGTGCAGGGTCGCCCTGCAGGGGCTGTGCGTTGGCGCCCCAGCGACGCAGCCAGCCGCAGGCACTGTCGACCAGTTCGCGATCACGGCCGCGCACCAGGATCGGCGGCTCCGGCAGCAGGGTCGGGCCATCCTCGGCGGCGGCCAGCACCGGCAAGGGCAGGCGCACGCTGAAGCTGCTGCCCAGGCCGGGCTCGCTCACCACCTGCAGCTCGCCGCTCATCAGGCGCACCAGGCGGTCGCTGATGGACAGGCCCAGCCCGGTGCCCTGTGCACTGGCCGCGCCACGGACCTGGCGGAATGGTTCGAACAACCGCGCCTGTTCCTCCGCGGCGATGCCCACGCCGGTATCGGTGACCTGCCAGGCCAGCACGCTCGATTCACCTTCGCGCTGTACCTGGCGCACGCGCAGTACCACCCGGCCATGCTCGGTGAACTTGATCGCGTTGCTGAGCAGGTTGCCCAGCACCTGGCGGATGCGGTCGGCATCACCCAGCACGCGCGTGGGCAGGCGCGGGTCGGTACAGACCAGGATCTGCAGGCCCTTGCAGGTGGCCGATGCGGCGAAGCTGCGCAGCACGCTCTCGGTCAGCTCGCGCGGCGAGAACGGCGCCGGCTCCAGGCTGAGCTGCCCGGATTCGATCTTGGAAACATCCAGCACATCGCTGATCAACTGCAGCAGGACCGATGAGGAACTCTCGATGGTGCGCAGGTACTGCGACTGCCGGGCGTCCAGCGAGGTGTGCCCGAGCAGCTCCAGCGTGCCCAGCACGCCGTAGAGCGGAGTACGGATTTCATGGCTCATGGTGGCCAGGAACGCGCTCTTGGCCTGGTTGGCCGCATCGGCGGCCTGGCGTGCCGACGACAGCGCGGCCTGTGCCTGGCGGTGCCGGGAAATGTCATGGAACACGCACAGCAGCACGTCGTCGCCCTGGTAGCGGCAGGCCGCGTGCAGCACCTGCAGCTGACGACCGTCGCGGGTAGTGAATTCCAGTCCACGCCCGCGCTCGCCGGCATGTCCGCGCCATGGCGCCTGCCAGTCGCTGTGTTCGCCTTCTTCGCCAAGCCAGTCGCGTAGCAGCTGGTTGGAGAGCAGCAGCGCGCGGTCGCTGCGGCGCAGGACGCAGATGCCGACCGGCGCCATGTCGATCACCGTCGAACTGAAATCCAGGTTCTCCAGCAGCCTGCGCTGTTGCTGCAGGGCCGGCTGGATCAGCTGGAGGTCCACGCGATGCCGCAGCAGGCGCAGCGCGACGCCGGCCAGCAGCAGCAACAGCGCGCAGACCAGCAGCGGCACCGCCAGGTCACCCAGCAGCAGTTGCGACGGCAGGTGGTAGACCAACCGCCAGCCGTCGTTGCCGACACTTTTCACCAGCGCTACACCGCGCGGAAGCCCGCCACTCCACAGCGTGCCGAAGCTGTCGTGCTGGCGTTCCCGCAGGGTCTTCCAGCCCGCACCATCCAGACGCGGGGTCTGGCTGGACAATGCCGGCTGCCCTGCACGGTCGAGCAGCGCATAGCCGCCGATGCCCTGGCCGTCGATCATGCTCGCCGCCGCCGCGCCGTCGAGCAGCAGCACCAGCCACTGCGTCGGATGCGGGCCGGCCTGTACCGGCTGCGCCAATGCAACGCCACTGTCACCCGGGCGCAGCCAGTGCACCGGGTCGGCCGCCTCCAGGCTGCCGCTGCGTGCCTGCAGCGCACGCAGCGATGGCAGGTGCGCCAGGTCCACGTCGACCTCGCCGCCGGCCAGCCAGTGCGTGCCGTGCGCATCGACCAGCAGCAGATGCGTCTGCAGTGCCTGCAGCGTGTGTTCGGCGCGCGCTGACAACAGCAGCCGCTGGCCCGGTTGGCCGCCAGCACCATCCAGCGGCACCTGGCGCATGCCTTCGCTGTCCGCCGCAGGTGCATCCGGGTTGCCCCTCACCACCGAATCGCCCAGATAGCGCAGCAGGGCTTCGCGCTGGTCGAAATAGATCTGGGCCCTGTAGGCCGCTGCATTCATCTCGCGGCGATGGGTCGAGATGTCCTCGGTGAATGCCGTGAGCAGGTAGAAGCCGGCCGCGGCGGCCAGGCAGACGAAGACGCACACGGTCAGGCAGCGCAGCAGCACCGACGCGGTGGTCGATGGCACGGCCTGCTGCAGCGAAGGGCGGGGGAAGCGGAACATGCAACGATGCTAGGGAGCGGCGCGCGCGGCGCGGAATCAGCTGTTTCCTAAAATCCCCGGCTGGCCGGTCGGGCCGGAGCCTGCGCGCGGGTACCGTTCAGGCGGCGGAAAAAAGAACCCCCGCCGAAGCGGGGGTCTCCTGTATCGGCGCTGGCCGGGCGCTTACAGCGCGCTGCCACCGAACTTGTGGGTGTACTGCAGGTTGATCGTGCGCCCCACGCTGTCGAACCAGGACACGTCGTAGTACGGGTATGCAGTGTAGGTACGGTCCGTCGGCGGCATCTTGTTGAACACATTGACCACCGACAGCGACAGGCGCGAGTGGTCGTCGAAGCGGTACTGCAGCGAGGCGTTGTAGCGATAGGTCGCCTTCACGTACGGGCTGTCGCCGCTGTCCCAGTCGAACACCTGGTCGTAGCTGTCCGAGGTCGGCAGCTTGCCCAGGCGCGAACCGTACACCGTTGCCGACCACGCATCCTTTTCCCAGGTCACGCTCAGGCTGGTCTTGGTGCGTGGGATGTCGAAGCCGCTGTTCACTGCGAACTGGTCTTCGGTACGGTCGCCCGGGTAGCGCTGGAAGTCATGCTTCTTCACCCAGGTGTGGGTGCCGTTGAAGATGAAGTCGCCGATGCCCGTCTGCAGGCGGTAGCGCAGGCCGACGTCGATGCCGGAGGTGGATTCGCGGGCGACGTTGATCGGCGCCACGCGCACGCCATACAGGCGCCCGTCGTTGCTGCGGGTGATGCGGGCGAGTGCATCCACGCAGGTCGGCGAGGTGATGTCGGCGCTGCCCAGGCGGCAGTTCGCTTCGTTGGCCAGGATCGTGCGCACGTCCATGTCCTGCACCTGGTCGCGCATGTCGATGTCGAACCAGTCCACCGACAGGTCCAGGCCGACGGCCGGCGACCAGACGAAGCCGGCACTCCACGAGGTGCTGGTTTCCGGGTCGAGCTGGCGGTTGCCGGTGCGGCTGCGGATCAGGTTGCGCTCGTAGTCGGCGCAGTCGGTGGCGCCGTCGGCGCGGCAGCTGTACAGGTCTTCGGCGGTGGTCTCATCGTTGCCCGGGCCGGCGAATACATAGTGCAGGTCCGGCGCACGGAACGCGGTGCCATACGAACCGCGCACCAGCAGCGTGTCGATCGGGCGCCATTCCAGGCCACCGCTCCAGGTCGCCTTGCCGATGGTGTGGCCGGAATAGCGGTACTGGTCGTAGCGGCCGGCCACGCTCAGGTTGACCGTTTCGTGCAGCGGCATGCGCAGCTCGGCCGCCGTAGCCCAGCGGTTGCGCGAACCTTGGCCGTCCGAATCCTTCCAGCTGTAATAGTAGTACTGGGTCGCCAGCGGATCAGGATTGAGCGAGTACGCCTGCTGGCCCACTTCCACGGTCGCGGCGAAACCGGCGTCACCGCCGGGCAGGCCGAACAGCGCGGAATTGGTCAGAGTGAATGCCGCCGTCTCCGTGCGCGACTTCGGCGTGTAGGTGGTACGCGCGGCGATCGAATCGTACTCGGCGCGGGTCAGCGGCCGGTACAGGCGTGACGGGTCGGCGTTGTAGATCGGGAAACCGTCGTCATCCACGCCCAGCTGCGGGCCGAGGAACAGGTCATTGGCCTTGGCGGCGATGATCTGCGCCCAGCTGATCCGCGACTGGTACTGCGAATGGCTCAATGCCGCTTCGTAGTCCCAGTTGCCGGCCAGGTTGCCCTTGAAGCCGGTGGTCACGCTGAAGGTCTTCTGCGTGCTGCGCACCATGGCATTGCGCAGGCCACCCATTTCCTCGGGCGAGAACTGGCGCTGCCAGAACTCGATCTCGCCGGTCGCTTCGTTGTTGAAGTAGCCCGACTCATCGCCGTTGGCGTCCATGCGGCCCCACTTGGTGACGTCGCGCATCAGCGACATCGTGTGATAGCCCAGCTGCACATCGGCGAACCACTGCTGGCCATTGTCGAAGTCGTAGCTCAGCGAGGCGTAGCCATTGGCACCACGGCGCTTGCTGAGGATGGTGCCGTAGCCGATCGAGCTGTCGCTTCCGCAGTAATAGCCATAGCGCGGGCGGTAGGCGCGGTAGGTGCTGCCCTGGTTCTGGCCGGACAGCGCTTCGCAGGTGGCCGCGCCCGGGTCCAGGTAGTCATCGTTGTAGTCGGTGCGCAGGTAGGCGCGGCGGGCGATGCGCGAACCCTCGGTGGGGCCGTCCTGGGTCGAGTCCTGGATGTCGCGCTCATAGGCCCACAGCGGCGTCTGCGACTGCAGTTCCACGCTGTACACCGCGTTGAAGTTGCCACGGCTGAAACCGCTGGCGATGCTCATGTCGAACGACTCGCCACCGCCTTCAGTGGTGGTGCCCATGCGCATGTCGATCGTGGTGCCGTCGGCCTTCTTCTTCAGGATGAAGTTGACCACGCCGGCGATCGCGTCCGATCCATAGATGGCCGAGGCGCTGCCGGTCAGTACTTCAATGCGCTCGATCATCCCCAGCGGAATGTTGGAGACATCGGTGAAGTTGCTGCGGCCCTTGAACGGCATCGGGAAGTCGGCGATACGGCGGCCATTGACCAGCACCAGCGTGTGGTTCGGGCCCAGGCCGCGCAGGTCCACCTGCTGGGCACCCGGCGAGAAGTCGGCGCCGCTGGAAGACTGCTGGCTCTGCGTCTCACCGCCGTTCTGGGTCATCGCACGCAGCACGTCCGGCACGCTGGTGAAGCCACTAGAGCGGATCTGTTCGGCGTTGATCACCGTGATCGGGGCGGGGCCTTCCACCTGGGCGCGCGGAATGCGCGAACCGGTGACCTGCACCGCGTCCAGTTGTTGTACCGGAGAGGACGCCGGAGCCTGGGCGGCCGCGGAAGCAGCCACACCCATCAACGCTAGCTGGATCGACCACGCCATCGCCTTTCTACGCATGAGGAATTCTCGGAAATGAAGCCGGCCCGCAGAGGAGGGGCCCTGTCCCCCATTCAGATTTCCGGAATGGGCGCGCGCATTTAACGCCTTTTTTATGTCCTTGACTACTGGGTCCCTATCTGGCAAGGAGTGAAAACGCTTGCAAGTCGATTTTGTTCAGGGAGATCAAGATGCGACGCGTTCACCGGACCCTGCGTACCCCTGTTGCCTGGCTGGCGCTGCTGATGCTGGCCTGGCCGTCGGCCGCGCCCGCGCAGGATCTGCAGGGCCCGGGCTTTTCCTACTACGAGGTCGGCGACCTTGAGGCCCCACGTCCCGGGCCGCGTGCATCCGCGATGATGCTGATGGGCGGTGGCGAGTGGGTGCCGGATGCCTTCCAGTGGTGGTTGAAGCAGGCCGGCAATGGCCGTGTACTGATCCTGCGTGCCTCCGGTGGCGATGAACTGCAGGACCGCCTGTACCGCGAGATCGGCGGCACCACCGCGGTACAGACGCTGGTCTTCGACAGCCGCCGCGGTGCCGATGATCCAGCCGTGCTGCGCGTGGTCGCTGCGGCCGATGCCATCTTCATTGCCGGCGGCGACCAGTCGCGCTACATCCGCTTCTGGAAGGGCACCGCACTCAACCGCGCGCTCAACGCCCATGTACGCGCCGGCAAGCCGATTGCCGGTACCAGCGCTGGCCTGGCCATCCTCGGCGGCTATGCCTATGGCGCCATGGATGGCGGCAGCATCAGCTCGGCCGGTGCGCTGGCCGATCCGATGGGCAGCGCAGTCACCATGGACAGTGGCTTCCTGCAGATGCCCTACCTGCAGCGCGTGGTCACCGACACCCATTTCGACAAGCGTGACCGCCTTGGCCGCCTCATCGTGTTCGTGGCACGCGCCGCGCAGGACAGCGGCGACCCTGACATCGTCGGCATCGGCGTTGATGAGGACACCGCCCTGTGCGTGGAGCCCGATGGCCAGGCCCAGGTCTACAGCGCTGATGGCGAGGGCAAGGTCTGGGTGGTCAGCCCCGGTCGTGATGCCGATCGCCTGGTCGAGGGCGAACCATTGCGCTTCCATGCCGTTCCGGTGACCGTGGTCGCCAGTGGCAGCCGTATGCGCCTGGACGATTTCCAGGCCGAGGCCGACTACCAGGCCGTGGCCGACATCAGCGACGGCCAGATCGAGTTCACGCTTCGGTAGCGCCGGCCGCTGGCCGGCAACTCACTTTCCCTGAGCTGATGCGCCCCTTGCGGCCAGCGGCCGGCGCTACCCTGCAATCCATTCCCTTGTCCTGCTGGAGACGTACCTGATGAAACTGCGCCTGGCGCTGTCCGCGCTGCTGTCCTTTCCATTGATCGCCCAGGCTGCCCCGGCTGCGTCGCCATTGCTGGTCATCCATGGCGGCGCCGGCGTCGAACGCAAGGACCTGTCGCCGGCCGAAGAGAAGGCTGCGCGCGATGCGTTGCGCGCCGCACTGCTGAAAGGCCATGCCGAACTGGCGGCCGGTCGTCCGGCGCTTGCAGCGGTCACTGCGGCAATCACCGTGCTGGAGGACGATCCGACCTTCAACGCTGGCAAGGGCGCAGTGTTCACCCATGACGGCCACAACGAGCTGGATGCGGCGGTGATGGACGGTGCCACCCAGGCAGCAGGTGCGGTGGCCGGCGTGCAGCGGGTGCGTAACCCGATCCTGCTGGCGCAGACCGTGATGCAGAAGTCCAGGCACGTGATGATGGTAGGGCAGGGTGCCGAAGCCTTCGCGGTGGAGCAGGGCGTTGCTCTGGTTGATCCCTCCTACTTCCGCACGGAGAAGCGTTGGCAGCAGCTGCAGCGCGCGCTTAAGGAAGAGGTCAATGGCCAGGCCCATGCCGACCTGGAGACCGCAAAGCACTTCGGTACCGTCGGTGCGGTCGCGCTGGATGCGCAGGGGCAGCTGGCCGCGGGCACCTCCACGGGCGGCATGACCAACAAGCGCTATGGCCGGGTGGGGGACTCGCCGATCATCGGCGCCGGCACCTGGGCCGATGCGCGCTGTGCGGTGTCGGGCACCGGCTGGGGCGAGTACTACATCCGCACCGCGGCCGCGCACGAGATCTGTGCGCGCATGCGCTACCAGGGGCAGAGCCCGGAGCAGGCCGGCAAGGGCGTGATCAACGAGACGATTCCGCAGATGGGCGGCGACGGTGGTGCGATTGTGCTTGCCGCGGACGGCAGAATGGCCACGCCGTTCAACACCCAGGGCATGTATCGGGGCTGGATCGGCGCCGACGGAGTCCCCCATGTCGCAATTTTCGCCAGCGAGACCCTGCCGGTCCCCGGTCAATAACCTTGCGTATCAATGGGTTTGCGACAACGTGTGAAAAAGATGGAAAAAAGCGTTGACAGCCCCCCGTCCCATCAGCAGAATAAGCGGCTCACCACCACACACCGCAACGCTTCGGCGGCAACGGAATGGGGTGGTAAGGAGGGATACCCAAGCGGCCAACGGGGGCAGACTGTAAATCTGCTGGCTTACGCCTTCGGTGGTTCGAATCCACCTCCCTCCACCAGTTTCACGTTGTGACATTCCCGGCGCGGGAGTAGTTCAATGGTAGAACCTCAGCCTTCCAAGCTGATGGTGCGGGTTCGATTCCCGTCTCCCGCTCCATTGAATGAACTTTGAATCTTATCGAGTTCATGTCATAATGCAAAACTCGGCTCACGTAGCTCAGTCGGTAGAGCACTTCCTTGGTAAGGAAGAGGTCGAAGGTTCGATTCCTTTCGTGAGCACCATCTTAAGCATCACCTCTCAGACGAATTCGAGATAAGCAGCCATGGCCAAGGGTAAGTTCGAGCGCACCAAGCCGCACGTCAATGTCGGCACCATCGGTCACGTCGACCACGGCAAGACCACGCTGACCGCCGCACTGACCAAGATCGGTGCCGAGCGCTTCGGTGGCGAGTTCAAGGACTACTCCTCGATCGACGCCGCGCCGGAAGAAAAGGCTCGTGGTATCACGATCTCGACCGCGCACGTCGAATACGAATCCCCGATCCGTCACTACGCCCACGTTGACTGCCCGGGCCACGCTGACTACGTCAAGAACATGATC
>NZ_JCAFTS010000005.1:0-393338 GCF_059370495.1 Stenotrophomonas sp. YJH_SMC_69
CATCACCCTGGCCGCCGGCGAGATCGCCTCCGGCAACAGCGACCTGTCGCGCCGCACCGAGCAGCAGGCCGCCAACCTGGAAGAAACCGCCGCCTCGATGGAGGAACTGACCTCCACCGTGCGCCAGAACGCCGAGCACGCACGCCAGGCCAACCAGCTCGCCATCGGCGCGCACGGTGTCGCCTCGCAGGGCGGTGAAGTGGTCGGCCAGGTGGTCACCACCATGTCGGCCATCGAAGCCTCGTCGAAGAAGATCGCCGAGATCATCTCGGTCATCGACGGAATTGCCTTCCAGACCAACATCCTGGCACTGAATGCCGCGGTGGAAGCCGCGCGTGCCGGCGAACAGGGCCGCGGCTTCGCCGTGGTCGCCAGCGAAGTGCGCACCCTTGCCCAGCGCTCGGCCGCCGCCGCCAAGGAGATCAAGGGCCTGATCGACGACTCGGTCGGCAAGGTCAACGACGGCTCGGCGCTGGTGCACAAGGCCGGCGCGACCATGGGCGAGATCGTCGCCTCGGTGCAGCGCGTGACCGACATCATGGCCGAGATCTCTGCGGCCTCGCAGGAACAGTCGGCGGGCATCGAGCAGGTCAACCAGACCGTGGTGCAGATGGACGAAACCACCCAGCAGAATGCTGCGTTGGTGGAAGAAGCCACTGCTGCGGCACGCGCAATGGAGGACCAGGCCGGCCAGCTGGCTGACGCCGTGGCGATCTTCCGCCTCGACAACCAGGTGTCCGCCGCAGTGAAGGCCGTGGCCGCGCGCGCGGAGCCGGCCCGTATCACCACCGTGGCACGCCCGCAGCCGACCAGCACGCCCGCTCCGGTCCGCCGCAGCAGCAACGCCAGCACCTTCGCCGCCAGCGACAGCGACTGGCAGGAATTCTGAGACCCACCCGCGGCGGCTGCGGCCGCCGCCTCTGCCGATGGACACGTCCCCCGTGCAAAGTCCTACCCCCATCGTCACCGGCCCGCGCGAATTCGAGTTCGCCGACCGCGATTTCCGCCGCGTCTGCGACCTGATCTACCAGCGCGTGGGCATCGCCCTCGCGCCGGCAAAGCGCGACATGGTCTATGGCCGCCTGTCGCGCCGCCTGCGCACGCTGGGCATGCGCAGCTTCCAGCAGTACCTGGACCATCTGGAGCAGGAAGATGGTGACGAATGGCAGGCGTTCACCAACGCGCTGACCACCAACCTGACCTCGTTCTTCCGCGAACCGCATCACTTCGACAAGCTGCGCGAGGAACTCCAACAGCGCTCCAGCCGCGCCCCACTGCTGCTGTGGTCGTGCGCGGCGTCCACCGGCGAAGAGCCCTACTCGATGGCGATCACCGCCTGCGAGGCCTTCGGCACGTTGAAGCCGCCGGTACGCATCATTGCCACCGACGTCGATACCCAGGTGCTGGCCACCGCCGGCCGCGGCGTCTACAACATCGATCGCGTCGCCAGCCTCGATCCGGACCTGCGCCGCCGCTACTTCCAGCGCGGCAGCGGCCCCAACGAGGGCCAGTGCCGCGTGCTGCCGGCGCTGCGCGAACTGATCGAGTTCCGCCCATTGAACCTGCTCGCCCCGCGCTACGACGTCGGCGGCCCGTTCGACGCGCTGTTCTGCCGCAACGTGATGATCTACTTCGACAAGCCGACCCAGCGCGCCATCCTCGGTCGCCTGGTCCAGCACCTGGCCGATGACGGCCTGCTCTACACCGGCCACTCGGAGAACTACCTGCACGCCGCCGACCTGATCCAGCCCTGCGGCCGCACCCTGTACCGCCGTGCGGCAAAGGCCGGCGCATGAATGCCTCGCTGCGTACCGACGATGTGATGCGCTACCAGGATGCGCGCTTCCAGACCATCGCCGCCAAGCTGCTGCCGACCCAATACCTGGTGGTCGATGACACCACTGCGCTGACCACCACGCTGGGCTCCTGCGTGGCGGCGTGCCTGCGCGACCCGGTGCTGAAGATCGGCGGCATGAACCACTTCCTGCTGCCGGAGGGCAACGCCGGTGACGGCGCACCCGCACGCTACGGCAGCTATGCGATGGAACTGCTGATCAACGACATGCTCAAGCGGGGCGCCCACCGCAAGCGCATCGAAGCCAAGGTGTTCGGCGGCGCCAACGTGCTCAAGGGCTTCACCAGCAATCCAGTGGGCACCCGCAACGCCGAGTTCGTGCGCCAGTACCTGCAGGCCGAGCACATCCCGATCATCGCCGAGGACCTGTGCGGCATCCATCCGCGCAAGATCTGGTTCTTCGCCGACACCGGCCGCGTGGTGGTGCAGCGCCTGCCGCATGCGCATGAGGCCGAAGTGGCCGCCACCGAATCGGCGGTGCGTGCGCGCCTGTCCAAGGCGCCGGTCACCGGTGGCGTGGAGCTGTTCGAATGACCTTTACCGGCAACGCCCCCTGCCGGGTGCTGATCGTCGACGACTCTGCCGTCGTGCGCCAGATGCTCACCGAGATCCTGTCCAGCGATCCCGCCATCGACGTGGTCGGCACCGCCGCCGACCCGCTGCTGGCCCGTGAAAAGATCAAGCGACTGGCCCCGGACGTGATCACCCTGGACGTGGAAATGCCGCGCATGGACGGGCTGGCGTTCCTGGAAAACCTGATGCGCCTGCACCCGTTGCCGGTGGTGATGATCTCCTCGCTGACCGAGCGCGGCGCCGACACCACCCTGCAGGCACTGGCGCTGGGCGCCGTGGATTTCGTGTCCAAGCCGAAGTTGGACGTGGCCCGCGGCCTGCAGGGCTACGCCGACGAGATCATCGCCAAGGTCAAGATGGCGGCGCGCTCGCGGGTACGTCCGCTGGTGCGCGCTGCCGCGCCGAAGCTCATGCTGGACGCCGCGCCCGCGATACGCCCGGCCGCGCCGCAGTTCCGCACCACCGACCGGCTGATCGCGATCGGTTCCTCGGCGGGCGGCACCGAAGCGCTGCGCGTGGTGCTGGAAGGCATGCCTGCCGACGCGCCCGCCGTGGTGATGACCCAGCACCTGCCGGCCAGCTTCAGCAGTGCCTTCGCCGAACGCCTGGACCGCCACTCGGCGATGGCGGTACGTGAGGCCAGCGACGGCGAAGCGGTGCTGCCCGGCCACGCCTACCTGCCGCCGGGCGGCAAGCACCTGCGGATCATCCGCGACGGTGCGCGCTGGCGCTGCCGCGTCGACGATGGCCCGGCAGTGAACCGCCACAAGCCGGCAGTGGACGTGCTGTTCCGTTCGGTCGCGCAGAACGCCGGTGGCAACGCCATCGGCGCCATCCTCACCGGCATGGGCGATGACGGTGCACGCGGCCTGCTGGAAATGCGCCAGGCCGGCGCGCCGACGTTGGTGCAGGACGAAGCCACCAGCGTGGTCTGGGGCATGCCCGGGGCAGCGTTCAAACTCGGTGCCGCTGAGGAACAGGTACCACTGGAACGCATCGCCGAACGCCTGCTCGCCCTCGCCCGCGGCTGACAGGCCCCTGTAGAGCCGAGCCCACGCTCGGCTGCTTTTCAGGCCCGCACCGGCAAGCCGCGCGTAGGCTCGGCTCTATTGAACTCCAGCGTTGCGCCGCGAGCGTCACATGCAACCCGTTCGACACGCCCGTAACATCACCACAGCTTGAACGACACCGGCACGCGGATCTCTCCGGGCACCGGCACACCGCCTTCGCTCGCCGGCAGGTACTGCCACTTGCGAGTCGCCGCCTGCGCGGCCTCGTCCAGCTCCGGCCAGCCAGTGCTCTGCAGTACGGTGGCACTGACCTACTGCCCGTCGGCAGCCACCTGCACCATCAGGATCGCTTCGCCCTCTTTCTCATCGCGAAAGGCCTGTGATGGATAGCGCGGCGGGTTGTTGTGCTTGGTCTCCATCACGATTGATGCCGGCACGTGCGCGGGGGCGAACGTTCTCGACAACCGCTTGCTGCGTCTCCTGCTGCGCCATGGCGCTGTGGGCCATCATCACCGTGGCCAGCACCACCGCACTGCCAACGCAGCGCCAGCAGCGGGAGCGGCTCCCTCTCAATCGATCCTGCGACACCCGTGTACTCCAAGAAACGAAGCGGCAAGTCTAGCCCGGTGCATAACGAAGAGCCCCCGGCTTTCACCGGGGGTTCTTCGTTTACATCATCAACCGATCAGCAGGATCAGGCAGCGACCGTCTTGGCCGCGTCCTGGTATTCCTCGATCTGGTCGAAGTCCATGTAGCGGTAGGTCTCCGCGCCGCTGGCGGCGATCACGCCCACATCGGCCATGTACTCTTCCTTGGTCGGGATGCGGCCCAGACAGCTCGGGAAGTCGCCCGGCGAAGCCCGAAACCCCAGTGGAAAACGTGCATTCATGAGCACCATGGCTCATGGAAGATCTCCACTTTCACTGCTGTATCAGCCTTTCCCGCTTGACGGCCCTCTTCCGCTCCCTGAGCAGCATAACCACACCGGGATAGACGTACTCCTTGATCGATCTGAGGTCACGGGTACAACCGGGAAAGTGATAAGCGATGGCGTCCGCCTTCAGGCCCGACATTTCCTGTTCAAGCCAACCTTCGATGATGCTGGTTACATCCCCTACCCGATCGGCAATACCCGGTGCAATATAAGGAACAACAAACGTGCATGCCAAACGGTGATCACCTTCGTCAAGCAGCAGGTGGCCTGCGTCCTTCCACGCTGCAGCCATCGCGCGGCGCATATGCACACGGCAATCGACCGCCTCTCGACCAATGGGCTGCCACGCTTGCTTGGCCTCTATCGCAAACTGGTTCCTGCCATTTGTCAAAAGCAGATCGACTCTGCCCGGACTGATTGAACCACTCTCCACCCGGCCATGTGGCGCGCTGTCCTCCATCAAGTTGGCGCGGACACGTGCCCGCTTACTACTGCTGAACTCCTCAATGGCCATCCAACGGCCGGAACTCACCCTCCACGCAGCGCCCGCAAGGCTGCTCAACGTCGCACGTTCGTTGTACCACCAGAGCGCATCGTTCGAGTTGCGCCGGCTATACGTGGTAAGAATTTCCATCCATGACTCGACGACTGGCTTCAGCTTGGTAGCTGACCTTCCCGCTCCATGGAATCCAGCCAAACCACTTATGTCCTTCATTGTCCGCTTCCCTGTTCCGGTGATGCATCTCAGTTCAACGGGACATGATCGCCAATCGCCTTGAAAAAATCGAGAAGAGCACAGCTATCCGGGGCAGTTATCCGGAACCTTTGTATCGACGAGTTGACGACAAAGCGCAGGAAATACCGCGCCAGGCTTCAATCAAGGTATCGGCGATGAACCTACCCTTGGTCGTAATGCGATGTAGGAACGTCCTGTCAGCCATTTGAATCGCGCCAGGCTTCAGCGACTCCAATCAGTCATGGTCCGACTATCAGCTGGCGTGGATGCAGGCTCGCCAGAACGGTCCCGTCAAGCTTGATCAGCTCCAAGGTCTGATCTGTCTTCAACGTCTCAAACAGACCATCCGCTTGATGATGAATCGATAGAAATCCCTGTTCGAACAGCGTCGTTCCTGTGTCTGGGTCAAGAAAATTAACCGTAACATCACCGGCACTGTTTCGGTCACGCACGAAAACCAAGCCCTTCGAAACACTCACGTAGCCGTAGCGGGGTGCCAGCCTCCACCGCCCCGACTCATCCAGCAGACCCCAGCGACCCCGCAGTGAGAGGGCATAGACCCTTGTTCCATCCGCCAAAAACTCCGGTGAGGGATCATGCGGCGTGAAATCAGCCACCGCATTACCGCGCAGATCGAGTATGTGATACCCGGGGTCATATCCCAGTCGTTCGAATGCCGCGACCAGATTCGGACCCAATGTTTGTATCCGACGGTAGCGAGGAGGAATCAGCCAAGCACCCGTAGGATCTATTACACCCCATCCTCCATCGGCTTGGGCCAACAGCAGTTGGTCATCCAGTCCTGCCGCGGTTTGAAAAGGCGCAAGTCGGTAGTACAGGGAAGACGAGATGCTGCCGTCTTCCAGCATCATGAAACGCACCCCCGCTTCGCCGGGCCTTTGATACTCGACGATCCTGCGGTTCAACGGATGCAGGCCTGCAGCGCGTTGCAGGGAGCGCAGCGCCCCATCCAGACCTACAACGTATTCATCATCTTCCGAACTGAAAATTACATAGCCTACTCGTTCAGCGAACTTATCTGTTTTCATACAGTGGCCTGCAGGCGTGGGAAACATCCTGCCCGCGCGCGTTACAATTTCTCCGAAAGTGCCCTGTCCACAAAAAACCCCCGGCTTTCACCGGGGGTTCTTCATTTCAACGAGATGCCGGCCAGCGGCCGGCACTACCGCATCAGGCAGCGACCGTCTTGGCCACGTCCTGGTATTCCTCGATCTGGTCGAAGTTCATGTAGCGGTAGATCTCCGCGCCATTGGCGTTGATCACGCCGATGTCCGCCATGTACTCCTCCTTGGTCGGGATGCGGCCCAGGCGCGAGCAGATCGCCGCCAGTTCCGCCGAACCCAGGTACACGTTGGTGTTGCGGCCCAGGCGGTTCGGGAAGTTGCGGGTCGAGGTCGACATCGCGGTGGAGCCTTCACGGATCTGCGCCTGGTTGCCCATGCACAGCGAGCAGCCCGGCATTTCCATGCGCGCGCCGGTAGCGCCGAAGGTGCCGTACACGCCTTCCTTGGTCAGCTCCGAAGCATCCATCTTGGTCGGCGGGGCCACCCACAGGCGGGTCGGCAGGTCACGCTTGCCTTCCAGCAGCTTCGCAGCGGCGCGGAAGTGACCGATGTTGGTCATGCACGAACCGATGAACACTTCGTCGATCTTGGCGCCGGCCACTTCGGACAGGGTCTTCACGTCGTCCGGGTCGTTCGGGCAGGCCACGATCGGCTCATGGATGTCGGCCAGGTCGATCTCGATGACGGCGGCGTATTCGGCGTCGGCATCCGGCTCCAGCAGCTGCGGGTTGGCCAGCCACGCTTCCATCTTCTCGATGCGACGCTGCAGCGAACGCGGGTCCTGGTAACCCTCGGCAATCATCCACTTCAGCAGGGTGATGTTGCTGGTCAGGTACTCGATGATCGGTTCCTTGTTCAGGCGCACCGAGCAACCGGCCGCCGAACGCTCGGCCGAGGCATCGGACAGTTCGAACGCCTGCTCGACCTTCAGCTCCGGCAGGCCTTCGATTTCCAGGATGCGACCGGAGAAGATGTTCTTCTTGCCAGCCTTGGCCACGGTCAGCAGGCCCGACTTGATCGCGTACAGCGGGATCGCGTTGACCAGGTCACGCAGGGTCACGCCCGGCTGCATCTTGCCCTTGAAGCGCACCAGCACCGACTCCGGCATGTCCAGCGGCATCACGCCGGTGGCCGCGGCGAAGGCGACCAGGCCCGAACCGGCCGGGAACGAAATACCCACCGGGAAACGGGTGTGCGAGTCACCACCGGTGCCGACGGTGTCCGGCAGCAGCATGCGGTTGAGCCAGCTGTGGATCACGCCGTCGCCCGGGCGCAGCGAAACGCCGCCACGGGTGGAGATGAACTCCGGCAGGGTGTGGTGGGTCTTCACGTCCACCGGCTTCGGGTACGCGGCGGTATGGCAGAACGACTGCATCACCAGGTCGGCCGAGAAGCCCAGGCACGCCAGGTCCTTCAGCTCGTCGCGGGTCATCGGGCCGGTGGTGTCCTGCGAGCCCACCGAGGTCATCTTCGGTTCGCAGTAGGTGCCCGGGCGCATGCCCTGGCCTTCCGGCAGGCCACAGGCGCGGCCGACCATCTTCTGCGCCAGCGAGAAGCCCTTGCCGGTGTCGACCGGCTGCACCGGCAGGCGGAACAGATCGGTCGGGGCCAGGCCCAGCGCTTCGCGCGCCTTGCCGGTCAAGCCACGGCCGATGATCAGCGGAATGCGGCCACCGGCACGCACTTCGTCGAACAGCACGTCGGACTTGACCTGGAACTCGGCGATCACTTCACCGTTCTTCAGCGCCTTGCCTTCATACGGACGCAGCTCGATCACATCGCCGTGTTCCATCTTCGACACGTCCAGCTCGATCGGCAGCGCGCCGGCATCTTCCATGGTGTTGTAGAAGATCGGGGCGATCTTCGAACCCAGGCAGACGCCACCGGCGCGCTTGTTCGGGATGAACGGAATGTCGTCGCCGGTCCACCACAGCACGCTGTTGGTGGCCGACTTGCGCGAGGAACCGGTGCCAACCACATCGCCGACGTAGGCGACCAGATGGCCCTTGTCCTTCAGGTCAAGGATCTGCTGGATCGGGCCGCGCTTGCCGTCTTCTTCCGGGGTGAACGGCGCGTCGTCGCGCTTGTTCTTCAGCATCGCCAGGGCGTGCATCGGAATGTCCGGGCGGGTGGTCGCGTCCGGTGCCGGCGACAGGTCGTCGGTGTTGGTCTCGCCCGGCACCTTGAACACGGTGACGGTCAGGCTCTGCGGCACTTCCGGATTGCTGGTGAACCACTCGGCATCGGCCCAGCTCTGCAGCACGGCCTGGGCGTTGGCGTTGCCGGCCTTGGCCTTTTCCTGCACGTCATGGAACGCATCGAACACCAGCAGGGTCTTCTTCAGGCCGTTGGCGGCGATGGTGCCGACGCTGGCGTCGTCCAGCAGCTGCACGAGCGGGGCCACGTTGTAACCGCCGAGCATGGTGCCCAGCAGTTCGGTGGCGCGCTCGCGGCTGATCAGCGGGTTCTGCTCGCTGCCCAGGGCGATCGCCGCCAGGTACGAGGCCTTGACCTTGGCCGCGTCATCGACACCGGCCGGCACGCGATGGGTCAGCAGGTCGAGCAGGAACTCGGCCTCGCCCTGCGGCGGGTTCTTCAGCAGTTCGATGACATCGGCCGTCTGCTGCGCGCTCAGCGGCAGCGGCGGGATGCCAAGCGCAGCGCGCTCGGCGACGTGGTGGCGGTAGGCTTCCAACATGACAACTCCCGGGTAATGCGTAGGTTGAAATAACAAAGTGGGCTCAGGCGTGCGGCACGATCAGCTTCAGGCCCTTGAAGTAGTCGCGGTAAAACGTGTCGTTCCAGGTGATCAGGCCGTCACACTGCAGCAGTGCGTGGGCGCCGACCATGAATTCGTCCAGGCTGCGGCGGCTGCCGCCGCGCTGGCGATGACGGCGGTGCATCTCGCCGGCGCGCAGCGCCGACTTGGCTTCCATCGGGTTGAAGTGCACGCCCATTTCTTCCAGCGCTTCGAGCACCTCGGCGCCGCCGCGCAGCGATGCGCAGACCTCGGCCAGGGTCGCGCCACAGACCACCACGCGGCCACCGACCAGGCTCTGCCGGAGGATGGCTTCCACGGCATCGGCCTGCGGACCATTGCTGAGCAGCTCGACCAGCACCGGTGAATCGACGGCGATCATCACGGCTTATTCCTCGTCACGCACCGCACGTACCGCTGCGTCGGACGATTCGAAGCCGTCCAGCGCAAACTTGCCGCGCGCCCGTGAAATCGCATCGTCAACACTCTTGCGCAGGATGATGCGGCTGCCGTCCAGCTCGACCTTCAGCAGCGTGCCCTTGGTCAGGCCGAGGGCATCACGCACCGCCTTGGGCAGGGTGATCTGTCCGCGTTCTGCAACAGTGGCTTCCATCGGTAGGCCCTCCAGAGTATGCACAAATTATACATACTTCCCCGGGCATACTTCCACCCTGAACAGGACCGGCGCCCCGCCAGCCCTTGCCTCGCAAAGGATCGGCCACAAACGTGACATACGCCATACACCTTCCCCTGTAGTCTGGAACCGATGCCGCAGGCCGGAACCCGGCCCGGATGAATCCATTCAGTCTGAGGTTCATACTGGGACGACCGGGGCCGTCAGGCCCGCGGCGACCGCAAGCAGGCCCGCCCATGCGCGGGCCACTGCAAGCCATCCGCAAGAAGGAGTTACCCCGCATGAGCGATTCGTTCTCCACCCGCAGCCAGCTGAACGTCGGCGGCAAGACCTACGACTACTTCAGCCTGCCCACGCTGGGCCAGCGCTTCGATATCTCCCACCTGCCCTACTCGATGAAGATCCTGCTGGAGAACCTGCTCCGGCACGAGGACGGCGGTATCACCGTCGGCAAGGACCACATCGAAGCCGTGGCCCGCTGGAACCCGGCGGCCGAGCCGGACACCGAGATCGCCTTCATGCCGGCGCGCGTGGTCCTGCAGGACTTCACCGGCGTGCCCTGCGTGGTCGACCTGGCCGCGATGCGCGACGCGGTCGTCAAGCTGGGCGGCTCGCCGGAGCAGATCAACCCGCAGATCCCCTCCGAACTGGTCATCGACCACTCGGTGCAGGTCGATGTGTTCGGCAAGCCGGACGCGCTGGACCTCAACGGCAAGATCGAATTCCAGCGCAACCAGGAACGCTACGGCTTCCTGCGCTGGGGCCAGAAGGCCTTCGACAACTTCAAGGTGGTGCCGCCGAACACCGGCATCGTCCACCAGGTGAACCTGGAGAACCTGGCCCGCGTAGTGATGACCGCCGACAAGGACGGCAAGGCGGTCGCCTACCCCGATACCGTGTTCGGTACCGACAGCCACACCACCATGATCAACGGCATCGGCGTGCTTGGCTGGGGCGTGGGCGGCATCGAAGCCGAGGCCGCCATGCTCGGCCAACCGTCGTCGATGCTGATTCCGCAGGTGGTCGGCTTCAAGCTGACCGGCAAGCTGCCCGAGGGTGCCACCGCTACGGACCTGGTGCTGACCGTCACCCAGATGCTGCGCAAGCTGGGCGTCGTCGGCAAGTTCGTCGAGTTCTACGGTGACGGCCTGCAGCACCTGCCGCTGGCCGACCGAGCCACCATCGGCAACATGGCCCCGGAGTACGGCGCCACCTGCGGCATCTTCCCGATCGACGCCGAATCGCTGAACTACCTGCGCCTGTCCGGCCGCAGCGAAGAGCAGATCGACCTGGTCGAAGCCTATGCCAAGGCACAGGGCCTGTGGCACGAACCGGGCAGCCCGCATGCCCAGTACAGCACCACGCTGGAACTGGACATGGGCACGGTGAAGCCGTCGCTGGCCGGCCCGAAACGTCCGCAGGACCGCGTGCTGCTGGAGGACGTGCAGAAGAACTACCGCGAAGCACTGGTTGGCATGACCAGCAACCGCGACAAGCGCAGTGATGATGTTTCCTCGTTCGTCAATGAAGGCGGCGGCGCGGCGGTCGGCAACGAGCAGCTGGCCAAGGGCTTCGCCGACATCGAGATCGAAGGCCGCAAGGTGCGGCTGAAGGATGGCGCGGTGGTCATCGCCGCCATCACCTCCTGCACCAACACCTCCAACCCGGCGGTGATGATCGGTGCCGGCCTGCTGGCCCGCAATGCGGCCGCCAAGGGCCTGAACCGCCAGCCGTGGGTGAAGACCTCGCTCGGGCCGGGCTCGCGCGTGGTCACGGACTACCTGGAAAAGGCCGGCGTGCTGAAGGAGCTGGAGAAGATCGGCTTCTACGTGGTCGGCTACGGCTGCACCACCTGCATCGGCAACTCCGGCCCGCTGCCGACCGAAGTCAGCGCCGGCATCGCCACCGGCGACCTGGTGGTCACCTCGGTGCTGTCGGGCAACCGCAACTTCGAGGGTCGCGTGCACCCCGAAGTGAAGATGAACTACCTGGCCAGCCCGCCGCTGGTGGTGGCCTATGCCATCGCCGGCACCACCGACATCGACCTGACCACCCAGCCGCTGGGCACCGGCAGCGATGGCCAGCCGGTGTTCCTGCGCGACATCTGGCCGAGCAACAAGGAAATCGGCGATGTCATCGCCGCCACCATCGGCCCGGAGATGTTCAAGCAGAACTACGCCGACGTGTTCAAGGGCGACACCCGCTGGAACACCATCGCCTCGCCGGACGGCAACCTGTACGCGTGGAGCGATGCCTCCACCTACATCAAGAACCCGCCGTACTTCGATGGCATGACCATGCAGACCGGCAGCATCGATGACGTGCATGGTGCACGCGTGATGGGCCTGTTCGGCGATTCGATCACCACCGACCACATCTCCCCGGCCGGCAACATCAAGAAGGACTCACCGGCAGGCCGCTTCCTGCAGGAACGCGGCGTGCAGCCGGCCGACTTCAACAGCTACGGCAGCCGCCGCGGCAACGATGACGTGATGGTCCGCGGCACCTTCGCCAACATCCGCATCAAGAACCTGATGTTCGGTGGCGAGGAAGGCGGCAACACCCTGTACTACCCGGCCGGCGGCGGTCAGCCGGAGAAGCTGGCGATCTACGATGCGGCCATGAAGTACAAGGCCGACAAGGTGCCGCTGGTGGTGCTGGCCGGCAAGGAATACGGCACCGGTTCGTCGCGCGACTGGGCGGCCAAGGGCACCCTGCTGCTGGGGGTGAAAGCGGTCATCGCCGAAAGCTTCGAGCGCATCCACCGCTCCAACCTGGTCGGCATGGGCGTGCTGCCGCTGCAGTTCCGCAACGGCGAGAACGCGCAGAGCCTGGGCCTGGACGGCTCGGAAGTGATCGACATCACCGGCCTGCAGGACGGTGCCAGCAAGCGCGCCACGGTCACCGCGACCAAGGCCGATGGCACGAAGAAGACCTTCGAGGTCTCGGTGATGCTGCTGACCCCGAAGGAAGTCGAGTACTTCCGTCATGGCGGCCTGCTGCAGTACGTGCTGCGCCAGCTGGCAGCCAAGTAACGGAAAAGGGCCGGATCCTTGCGGGTCCGGCCCTTTCCGTCTGCGATGCCACCCCTGTAGAGCCGAGCCTGCGCTCGTCTGCTTCTGCGCCAACAGCAGCCGAGCGTGGGCTCGGCTCTACAGAGGCGCTCAGCGGCGGGGTGCGTCCGGGTCGGTGCGCAGCGCCTTCAGCAGGCCCCACATGTAGAACGCCAGGGTGAACGAGAACGGCAAGCCACACAGCACCACCGCCGTCTGCATCGCACTGAAATTGCCGGCCAGCAGCAGGCCGACGCTGGCCACGGTGATGCCGGCCGCCCAGAACACGCGCAGCCAGATCGGCGCGTCATGGCCGTCTTCCACACCATCGTCAACGCGACGGGTGCACAGGTTGGCGATCATCAGCGTGCCCGAGTCGACCGGGGTCAGGAACAGCACGAAGCCGATCACCACCGCAGCACCTGCCACGTACGGCGCGCCGGGCAGGTATTCCAGCAGCTTGAACAGCGTCATCGCCGCATCGTGCTGGGCCACCTCACCCAGGATCGCCTGGCCGTGGTTGAGCACCAGGTCGATGGCGGTGTTGCCGAAGATCGACAGCCAGGCCAGGGTGAAGCCGAGCGGGATCAGCAGCACGCCCATGATCACTTCGCGGATGGTGCGGCCGCGCGAGATGCGTGCCACGAAAAGGCCGACGAACGGCGCCCAGGCGATCCACCAGGCCCAGTAGAACAGCGTCCACGAGCCCATCCACTCACGGCCCTTCGGGTCGTTGAGGTACATGTCGAAGCTCTTGCGCACGAACGCGCCGAGATAATCACCAGTATTCTGGATCAGGCCATCGAACAGGTGCAGGGTCGGGCCGGTGACCAGCACGAACAGCAGCAGGCCACACAGCAGGCGCACGTTGAGGTTGGACAGCCAGGCAATGCCCTTTTCCACACCGGCGACCACGCCGATGGTGGCCACCACCATCATCACCAGCACGATGGCCACCAGCACCTGCGGCGTATCCGGGATGTGGAACAGGTAGACCAGGCCGGACTGCACCACCAGCGCGCCGATGCCGAGGTTGGTCACCATCGAGATCAGCGTGGCCAGGATGCCGAAACCATCGACCATGTCGCCGATGCGACCGTGGATGCGCTCACCGAAGATCGGGTACAGCGCCGAGCGCAGCGCCAGCGGCAGGTCGCGGCGGTACGCGAAGTAGCCCAGCGCCACGCCGACCAGCGCGTACAGCGCCCAGCCGTGCAGGCCCCAGTGCAGGAAGGTCAGCACCATCGCTTCGCGGCCGGCGGCCACGGTCCCGCCGGGTTGCCCGGGCGGATGCAGGAAATGGTCCAGCGGCTCGTAGGCGCCGTAGTACAGCAGCGCGATGCCGATGCCGGCCGAGAACAGCATCGAGACCCACGCAACGTAGCCGAAGGCCGGTGACTCCTCGTTGTGGCCCAGGCGGATGCGGCCATACGGCGAGAACGCCAGCCACAGCACGAAGCCCAGGCACAGCACGATCAGCAGCATGTACCACCAGCCGAACGCGGCCGACACCTCGGCCTGCGCCCATTGCAGCCAGTGCTCGCTGCCTTCGGGATAGAGAACGGTGAGCAGCCCGAGGATGCCGATCGACACCGAGGAGCTGAGAAAGACAAAACGGTTCAAGCGCAAGGGCGAACGCTTGGGATGAGCCAGGGAAGACATGGGATCGTCTCATCAGTCCGGGGGAGCACATGGGCGGGGCCGGACCGGTAAACCGGGCCCATGGCGTGGGGCGCGAGCGCATCCTAGGGTTTATTGATTGAACGTTCAATCAATAAAAAGCATAATGGCGGGCAGCCGATCCTTCGGGTCGCAATCCGTGGAGAGACAATGCCGAAGAAAGGCGTGGAACCGGTACGGCGCGAACAGCTTATCCGGGCCACTTTCCAGACCATCGACGAGATCGGCATGGCCGACGCGACCGTCGCCACCATCGCGAAGAAGGCAGGGCTGTCCAGCGGCATCGTCGCCCACTACTTCGGCGACAAGGACGGCCTGCTCAATGCTGCAATGCGGCAGATCCTGCGCGAACTGAAGGACGCCGTCGCCCGCTACCGCGCCGAGGCCAGCGATGACCCCCGCGAGCAGTTGCGTGCCATCGTCGATGGCAACTTCGACGACAGCCAGATCAACGGTACCGCAATGCGCGTCTGGCTCACGTTCTGGGCCGCCAGCATGCACCAGCCGGAACTGGCCCGGCTGCAGCGCGCCAACGACCAGCGCCTGTTCTCCAACCTGTGCCACCAGTTCAACCGCCTGCTGCCCCACCCGCAGGCCCGCCTGGCCGCCCGTGGCCTGGCCGCGATGATCGACGGCCTGTGGCTGCGTGGCAGCCTGGTCGGCGGCCAGTTCAACGCCGACAAGTCGCGGCGCATCGCCTACGGCTACATCGACTTCCAGTTGCAGGCTGCCGCGCTATAAGCGCTTCAGCACCCGCCCCCTTCCAAGGAGTACGCCCCATGACCACCCTGCCCGTCCAACAGCTCTACATCCACGGCCAGCGCGTCGATGCCACCAGCGGCAAGACCTTCAAGACCGTCAACCCGGCCACCGGTGAGGTGATCGCCGAAGTGCAGGTTGCCAGCCAGGCCGACGTCGAGCGCGCCGTGCAGAGCGCGGCCGAAGGCCAGAAGGTGTGGGCCGCGATGACGGCCATGGAGCGCTCGCGCATCCTGCGCCGCGCCGTCGAGCTCCTGCGCGAGCGCAACGACGAACTGGCCCACCTGGAAACCCTGGACACCGGCAAGGCGCTGGCCGAGACCACCACCGTGGACATCGTCACCGGCGCCGACGTGGTCGAGTACTACGCTGGCCTGGCCACCGCCATCGAAGGCATCCAGCTGCCGCTGCGCGAATCGAGCTTCTTCTACACCCGCCGCGAACCGCTGGGCGTGGTGGCCGGCATCGGCGCCTGGAACTACCCGATCCAGATCGCCATGTGGAAGTCGGCCCCGGCCCTCGCCGCCGGCAATGCGATGGTGTTCAAGCCGTCCGAAGTGACCCCGTTGACCGCGATCCGGCTGGCCGAGATCTACACCGAAGCCGGCGTGCCGGCCGGCGTGTTCAACGTCGTGCAGGGCCCGGGCCGCGAGATCGGGCAGTGGCTGACCGAGCACCCGGTGATCGAGAAGATTTCCT
Source organism: Stenotrophomonas sp. YJH_SMC_69 (assembly GCF_059370495.1). NCBI lineage: Bacteria > Pseudomonadati > Pseudomonadota > Gammaproteobacteria > Lysobacterales > Lysobacteraceae > Stenotrophomonas > Stenotrophomonas sp. YJH_SMC_69. Next base: position 15,777 of record NZ_JCAFTS010000005.1, read on the forward strand.
TCACCGGCGGCGTCGCCACCGGCAAGAAGGTCATGGCCAGCGCGGCGTCCTCGTCGCTGAAGGAAGTGACCATGGAGCTGGGCGGCAAGTCGCCGCTGGTGATCTGCGATGACGCCGACCTGGACCGCGCCGCCGACATCGCGGTGATGGCCAACTTCTTCAGCTCCGGCCAGGTCTGCACCAACGGCACCCGCGTGTTCGTGCCGCGCAGCATGCTGGCCGCGTTCGAGGCCGCCGTTGTCGAGCGCGTCAAGCGCATCCGCATCGGCGACCCGATGGCCGCCGAGACCAACTTCGGCCCGCTGACCAGCTTCCCGCACATGGAAAACGTGCTGCGCTACATCGAAAGCGGCAAGGCCGAAGGCGCCCGCCTGCTGACCGGCGGCGGCCGTGCCACCGAAGGCGCGCTGGCCAATGGCGCGTACGTGCTGCCGACCGTGTTCTCCGACTGCCGCGATGACATGACGATTGTCCGGGAAGAGATCTTCGGGCCGGTGATGAGCATCCTCGCCTACGACGACGAAGACGAAGTGGTGCGTCGTGCCAACGACACCACCTTCGGCCTCGCCGCCGGCGTGGTCAGCAAGGACGTCAGCCGCGCCCACCGCATCATCCACCGCCTGGAAGCCGGCATCTGCTGGATCAACACCTGGGGCGAATCGCCGGCCGAAATGCCGGTCGGTGGCTACAAGGAATCCGGCGTCGGCCGCGAGAACGGCATCTCGACCCTCGGCCACTACACCCGCATCAAGTCGGTGCAGGTCGAGCTGGGCGACTACGCCAGCGTGTTCTGACCGGCGCGCCGCCAGCACGCCCCATCGTCCGGCCACCGCGCCGATCCGACATCCCGCCGGGACGCCTGCATGCAGCGCGCCCCGGCCTGCAGGAGACACCCATGAGCACCCACAACGAGTACGACTACATCATCATCGGCGCCGGTTCGGCCGGCAACGTGCTGGCTACCCGCCTCACCGAAGATGCCGATGTCAGCGTGCTGCTGCTGGAAGCCGGTGGCCCGGACTACCGGCTCGACTTCCGTACCCAGATGCCGGCGGCACTGGCCTTCCCACTGCAGGGCAAGCGCTACAACTGGGCGTACAAGACCGATCCGGAGCCCTTCATGAACAACCGCCGCATGGACTGCGGCCGCGGCAAGGGCCTGGGCGGCTCGTCGCTGATCAACGGCATGTGCTACATCCGCGGCAACGCGATGGACTATGACAACTGGGCCAGCATGCCGGGCCTGGAAGACTGGACCTACCTGGACTGCCTGCCCTACTTCCGCAAGGCCGAAACCCGTGATATCGGCCCCAATGACTACCACGGTGGCGACGGCCCGCTGCGCGTTACCACGCCCAAGGCCGGCAACAACGAGCTGTTCGCTGCGATGGTCGAAGCCGGCGTGCAGGCCGGCTACCCGCGCACCGACGACCTCAACGGCTACCAGCAGGAAGGTTTCGGCCCGATGGACCGCACGGTGACCCCGAAGGGCCGTCGTTCCAGCACCGCCCGCGGCTACCTGGACCTGGCCAAGCCGCGCCCGAACCTGACCATCGTCACCCACGCGCTGACCGACCGCATCCTGTTCTCGGGCAAGCGCGCCGTGGGCGTGCAGTGGCTGCACAGCGACCAGCCGCAGCGCGCCACCGCCCGCCGCGAAGTGCTGCTGTGCGGCGGCGCCATCGCCTCGCCGCAGATCCTGCAGCGCTCGGGCGTCGGCCCGGCCGACCTGCTGCGCAGCCTGGACATCGACCTGGTGCACCACCTGCCGGGCGTCGGCGCCAACCTGCAGGACCACCTTGAGATGTACCTGCAGTACGAGTGCAAGAAGCCGGTGTCGCTGGCGCCGGCACTGAAGCTGTACAACCAGCCGGCGATCGGTGCCGAGTGGCTGTTCCTGGGCACCGGCATCGGCGCCAGCAACCAGTTCGAGGCCGGTGGCTTCATCCGCAGCGACGCCGAATTCGACTGGCCGAACCTGCAGTACCACTTCCTGCCGGTGGCGATCAATTACAACGGCTCCAACCCGATCAAGGCGCACAGCTTCCAGATGCACGTCGGTTCGATGCGCTCACCCAGCCGCGGCCGCATCCACGTGCGCTCGAAGGACCCGCGCGAACATCCGAGCATCCTGTTCAACTACATGTCGCACGACCAGGACTGGCGCGAGTTCCGTGCGGCGATCCGCATCACCCGCGAGATCTTCGCGCAGCCGGCGCTGGCCCCGTACAGCGGCCGCGAGATTTCGCCGGGAAGCGCGCTGCAGACCGACGCGCAGATCGATGCGTTCGTGCGCGAGCACGCCGAGACTGCCTATCACCCGTCGTGCTCGAACAAGATGGGCCATGCCGACGATCCGATGGCGGTGGTCGATGGCCAGGGCCGCGTACACGGGCTGGAAGGCCTGCGCATCGTCGATGCCTCGATCATGCCGCAGGTGGTGACCGGCAACCTCAACGCGCCGACCATCATGATGGCCGAGAAGCTGGCCGACGTGATCCGCGGCCGCACCCCGCTCGCCCGTAGCACCGCGCCGTACTACAAGGCCAACGGCGCACCCGTTCGCAAGCAGGGTTGACGCAGCCGGCCCGCTTGGGGCCACGGTAGTGCCGGCCGCTGGCCGGCATCCATCGTATGGTCCGTCCAGCGCAGATGCCGGCCAGCGCCCGGCACTACCCAGCAAGGAGGCTCTTCGGGGCCTCTTCGCGTTTTCCCTACGGCGGGGTATGCTGCAATGACCGGCCGTTGTCGATACGCTCAGGGCCGGACCTAATACATCACGATTCCTGGAGGGGGAATATGAGTCTGGATCGTCCCTGGCTGCAGAGCTATCCGAAAGGCGTTCCCGCCGAGATCGACGTCAACGAGTTCCATTCGGTAGCTTCGGTCTTCGACGCTTCCGTCGCGAAATTCCGCGACCGTCCCGCCTACTCCAGCTTCGGCAAGGTCCTCACCTACGGCGAGACCGACGCGCTGGTCGAACAGTTCGCGGCCTACCTGCTCGGTGAGCTCAAGCTCAAGAAGGGTGACCGCGTCGCCCTGATGATGCCCAACTGCCTGCAGTACCCGGTGGCCACCTTCGGCGTGCTGCGCGCCGGCCTGACCGTGGTCAACGTCAACCCGCTGTACACCGCCCGCGAGCTCAAGCACCAGCTGGTCGATGCCGGCGTGACCGCGCTGGTGGTGGTCGACAACTTCGGCGACACCGTCGAGCAGGTCATCGCCGATACGCCGGTCAAGCATGTGGTCACCACCGGCCTGGGCGACCTGCTCGGCGCCAAGGGCGTGATCGTCAACTTCGTGCTGAAGTACATCAAGAAGATGGTGCCCAACTACCATCTCAAGGGCGCGGTGCGCTTCCGCCAGGCGCTCAAGCTCGGCAGCCGCCACAGCCTGCCCAAGGTCGAGATCGACCACGACGACATCGCGTTCCTGCAGTACACCGGCGGCACCACCGGCGTGGCCAAGGGCGCGATGCTGACCAACCGCAACCTGATCGCCAACATGCAGCAGGCCTCGGCCTGGATCAGTGCGTCCGGCATCGAGATGGGCAAGGAGTGGATCATCACCGCCCTGCCGCTGTACCACATCTTCGCGCTGACCGCGAACGGGCTGGTCTTCATGAAGTTCGGTGGCTGCAATCACCTGATCACCAACCCGCGCGACATGAAGGGCTTCGTCAAGGAGCTCAAGTCGGTGCGTTTCACCGCCATCACCGGCGTCAACACGCTGTTCAACGGCCTGCTCAACACCCCCGGTTTCGACACGGTCGACTTCTCCTCGCTGAAGGTCACCCTGGGCGGCGGCATGGCGGTGCAGCGCGCCGTCGCCGAGCGCTGGAAGAAGGTCACCGGCGTGACCCTGGTCGAGGCCTATGGCCTGACTGAGACCTCGCCGGCAGCCTGCATCAACCCGCTTACCCTGACCGAGTACAACGGCTCGATCGGCCTGCCGATCCCCTCCACCGATGCCTGCATCAAGGATGACAACAGTGCCATCCTGCCGCTGGGCGAGGTCGGCGAGCTCTGCATCAAGGGCCCGCAGGTGATGAAGGGCTACTGGCAGCGCCCGGAGGAAACGGCCAAGGCCATCGACGCGGACGGCTGGCTGCATACCGGCGACATGGCCAAGATGGACGAACACGGCTTCTTCTACATCGTCGACCGCAAGAAGGACATGATCCTGGTGTCCGGCTTCAACGTGTACCCGAACGAAGTCGAGGACGTGATCGCGATGATGCCGGGCGTGCTGGAAGTGGCCGCGGTCGGCGTCCCGGACGACAAGTCCGGCGAGGTGGTGAAGGTGGTCATCGTGAAGAAGGACCCGAACCTGACCGCCGAAATGGTCAAGGAGCATGCCCGGGCCAACCTGACCGGCTACAAGCACCCCAAAATCGTTGAATTCCGAAAGGAGCTGCCGAAGACCAACGTCGGCAAGATCCTCCGTCGCGAACTCCGCGATACGCCCGCCCAGTAAGGGTTTGCGGCAATCTGGACAGTGCAGGGCCCGGGGCGGAAACGTCCCGGGCCCTTTCGCATGCGACGCCGCTGAGGCGGTGTAGCATCGCCGCGTGTGTGGACCGTTCGGCCCGCCGGCCACCCACCTGACACTGCGGGCCGCATGCCGAGGACCCTTCCATGAGTACCATCGAAAAGCTGCCTTCAAGCGGCTCACCGTTCGCCACCATCCGTACCGAAGACAGCGCCGACGGCGCTGCCCACTGGCTGTTCATGCACGCCGATGCCGCCACCGGGATCCGTCCCTGCTGCCGCAAGGACATGCTCGACGAAATGTGGAGCTACATGGCGGCCATCACCCGCAGCCCTGCCGAACGCCACAACGGGACATTGCGGCATTTCGTGCTGGCCTCCGATGCCGTCGCCTACAATCTGGGCGGCGACCTGGACCTGTTCACCCGCCTGATCCGCGAAGGCAACCGCGACCTCCTGCTGAATTACGCCCAGCGCTGCGTGGAGGGCGTGCACCACCTGCATACCGGGTTCGGTGGCGATGTCCGTTCGATCGCGCTGATCCAGGGTGACGCCCTCGGCGGCGGCCTGGAAATGGCCCTGGCCTGCCACACCATCGTCGCCGAGGAAGGCAGCGGACTGGGCCTGCCGGAGGTGCTGTTCGGCCTGTTCCCGGGCATGGGTGCGTACTCCTTCCTGTGCCGGCGCGTGTCCCCCCACCTGGCCGAGAAGATCATCCTCGACGGCCGGGTCTACAGTGCCGAGGAGATGCATGCCATGGGCGTGGTCGACGTGCTGGTGAAGAAGGGCGAAGGCCGGGCGGCGGTCGAGGAACTGATCCGCCAGCAGCAGCGCACGCCGCAGTCCTATCTGGCGATGAATGCCGCACGCGCCATCGCCCAGCCGGTCAGCTACGACGAACTGCTGGAGATCACCAAGGTATGGGTCGATTCCGCCCTTGCACTCGGCGACCGCTCGCTGCGCACCATGGATCGCCTGATCAAGGCCCAGACCCGTCGCGCCAGTCTCGACGCGGCCTGATTCCTCCCCTCCCCCAGGATGGGTTCAAGCCCGGCTGGCCACCGGGCTTTTTTTGGGTCCACGCCACGCCTCAGCGCGCTTCACCATCATCGGCGGCGCCGCGCATGCGGCGTTCGGCCCGCGCGTCCAGCGCGCGCCGGCCTTCCTTGATCGCCTCCTGCAGGATGCCCAGGCGCTGACGCCATTCGGTCTTGAGCTGCCAGTCGGCCATCCGCATCAGCTCGCCGGCACGGTTGGACGCGCGCATCAGGCCGAGGTTGCTGGCCACGCCCTTGATCGCGTGGGATTGTTCGCGGAACACATCCCACTGCGTAGCCTCGCCGGCCTGCTCGGCCTTGCCCATGCAGCTCGCCACGTCCTCCAGGCACTGGCGGATGAACTCACGTTCGAAGCCCTCGCCCATGCCCAGCGAAGCCAGTTCGTCCAGCACGCTGCTGTCGAGCACGCCATCCTGCAGCGGCGCCGCCGGTCGCACCACCGGTGCGGCCATGGTCTTCAGCTGGGCATTGCTGGCGATCTCGGCCAGCGTATCGAGCAGGCGCACCGCAACGACGGGCTTGGCCAGGAAGGCATGTGCGCCGGCCTGGGTACAGCGCTGGATCGCCTCGGGCGTTACATCCGCACTGAGTACCAGTACCGGCGTGCGCGGACCGCCGCCGGCCTGCATCACCCGCAGTTCCTTGAGCATGTCCAGCCCGCTCATGCCCGGCATGTGCAGATCGACGATGACCGCGTCGAACTCGCTGTCGGCCAACGCATCCAGCACCGCCTCACCGCCGTCCACGCACAGCACGCGATGGCCGGCCTTCTGCAGCAGGCGCTGCAGGACCATGCGGTTGGCCTCGTGGTCGTCGGCCACCAGGATCTGCATGCTGCGCACGCGGGCGCGATGGCGCAGGAACGGATCGGCAAAAGCGATCACGTTGCCGCCCGGGCCCGCGTCTTCGTCGCCGCTCAGGCTCGGCACCGCGCCCGGCACCTGCGGCTGCGGCGGCGCGAACGGCAGCTCGACCCAGAAGTGGCTGCCGCGCGGCGGGTATTCCAGATAGCCGATGTCACCGTCCATCGCCTCGACCAGGCCTTTGGCGATGGTCGTGCCCAGCCCCGTCCCCTCGTGGCGGCGCGCCATGCTGACATCGGCCTGCTCGAACGCGTCGAACAGCCGTGCACGCATGGCAGGTGGCACGCCGATGCCGGTGTCGAGGATGTCGAAGCGCAACCGCACCGCCCCGCTGGCATCGGCCTGCACCACGCCGACACGTATCTCGACCCGGCCATGGTCGGTGAACTTGACCGCGTTGCCGGCCAGGTTCAGCAGGATCTGCCGCAGGTGCCCGACATCGCCGCGCACGCGTGGCGGCACACCATCGGCCACCTTCACCCGGTAATCCAGCCGTTTGGCCTTGGCCTGTGGCAACAGGATCAGACCGATCGCCTGGATCACGTCGGCCACGGCGAAGTCCTCGGCCACCACGCGCAGCTTGCCGGCCTCGATGGCCGAGATGTCCAGCACTTCCTCCACCAGTGCCAGCAGGCTGCGCGAGGACGCCTGGATGGTGTTGAGGCACTCGCGCTGCTCGTCATCCAGGCGCGTGGTGGCCAGCACTTCGGTCATGCCGTTGAGACCGTTCAACGGCGTGCGGAACTCATGGCTCATGTTGGCCAGGAACCGGCTCTTGGCCTCGCTGGCGCGGCGCGCCTCGGCCATCGCTTCGGTCAGCTGCCGCAGCAATGTCGAGAAGTACAGCGGCACCGCTGCCAGGCCCAGCCAGAGGCCAATGGCCAGGCGGAAATTCTGTTGCCAGTAAGGCGTCAGCATCACGGTGCAGCCGAAGCTCACCATCGCCATGGCCACCGCCACGTACAGATAGTGGTTGCCAAAGCGCATGCCATTGCCGACCGTCACCCACATCACCACGATGTAGACCCAGGCCAGCGGCTCACCCATCTGCACCATGCCGGCAGCAATGAGGCCGTAGTCAGCCAGCATGCCCAGCACGCGGCGGGGATCGGAACGCGCCGGCCGCCACAGCAGCCAGCCGAACAGCAACAGTGACAGGCTCAGGCCGGTCAGCACGATCGCCAGCACACCGACGTACTGGGTGTGCGGCAGATCGTGGCGCGGTGCCGGCAACAGTACGTAGGCCAGGATCAGGCTGATCAGCACGATGCGGACGATCTGCTGGCCGTGCTCGCTGTCCTGGCGCTGGGACAGGCGCAGCCGCAGCTGCGACAACAGGCGTTTCACGCGCCCAGCCCCGGGCGCGCGGACGCCATCGAATGCTCGGCGCAGATCTGGTCGAGCTGTTCGCGGCCGCGCAGCAGCGCGTCCACGCATCGGGGATCGAATAGGCGGCCACGCTGGGCGTAGAGATAAGCCAGAGTGGCTTCCATGGTCCATGCTTCCTTGTACGGACGGGGCGAAATCAGGGCGTCGAAGACATCGGCGACGGCCACGATGCGCGCTTCCAGCGGAATCGCGTCGCCGACCAGCCCATCGGGATAGCCACTGCCGTCGTAGCGCTCATGATGACGCAGTGCGATCAACGCGCCAACCTGGATGAAGCGATTCTGGCTGCCGCTCAGCAGTTCATGGCCAATCCGCGGGTGCCGGCGCATGATCGCCAGTTCTTCCTCGTTGAGCTTGCCCTGCTTGAGCAGCACCGCATCGGGAATGGCGATCTTGCCCATGTCATGCAGCGGCGCAGCCATTTCGATCAGGCGCACCTCCTCTTCGGGCAGCCCGAGCTGTTCGGCGATCAGTCCGGCCACGCGCGCCATGCGCTCCAGGTAGGCGCTGGTGCCGGCATCACGGAACTCGATCGCGCGTGCCAGCCGCGACAGCGTCTCGCGCTCGCGCTCTTCGACCTCATGCATGCTCGCCAGCAGGCGCTGCTCCAGCGACAGCGCCCGCTGCTTCACGTTCTCGGTCTGCTGGCGCAGCTGCAGCAGGTTGTAGCAGCGCGCCCGCAGCTCGCGCGGGCGGATCGGCTTGACCAGAAAGTCGATGACGCCTGCTTCCAGTGCCGCTTGCCGGATCGGCTCGTCACCGACCACGGTGATCAGGATCACCGGAATGTCACGGTGCTTGGGCAGGCGACGGAAACGACGGGCGAATTCCAGCCCATCCATCTCCGGCATGCGGTAATCGAGCAGCAGCAGGTCGACCGGATGGGCTTCGCACCAGGCCAATGCGGTCAGCGGGTCTCCGAAGTCATACACGCTCAGTTCCGGCGCGATGTCTTCGATGACGTGACGCAGCATCGTCCGGGCCGAAGTCTGGTCGTCAACGATGACGATGTTCAACGCGTACTCTGCCTGGTTTCTCGACCACGCTGGATCATCAGCAGGCGAGGATACTCTGCCGCTGCGAACGCTCGCACCCTGCATCGGCCTGACTCCCGTGTCATGCGTCCCGATTCATGATCGTCATCACAATGTGAAGCGGACTCCCCACACCGTGCCCTCCCCCTGGCGCCGATCAAGCCATAACAGGCGTCAAGGTAGTGCAATTACGATACGCCGAGTGCGGGACGCGTCAATCGCGCCGTCTCGTTTCGGGACGGCGCGCACAATCGGGAGTCAAAAAGACGACTTACTGCTCCGGACGCATGTACGGGAACAGCAGTACATCGCGGATCGAGCTGCTGCCGGTCAGCAGCATCACCAGGCGATCCACGCCGATGCCGAGGCCGCCGGTCGGTGCCATGCCGTACTCCAGCGCACGGATGTAGTCGGCGTCGTAGTGCATGGCCTCGTCATCGCCACCTTCCTTCGCCGCCACCTGGGCCTGGAAGCGCTGGGCCTGGTCTTCCGGATCGTTCAGCTCGGAGAAGCCGTTGGCCAGCTCCTTGCCGTTGACGAACAGCTCGAAGCGGTCGGTGTAGCCCGGGTCATTGTCGTTGGCACGGGCCAGCGGCGAGACCTCCACCGGATGGTCAGTGATGAAGGTCGGCTGGATCAGGGTGTGCTCAACGGTGGCCTCGAAGATCTCCAGCAGCAGCTTGCCCCAGCCGTAGGACGGCTTGACGCGGATCTTCAGGCGCTCGCAATGACGCAGCAGCGCATCGCGGTCGGTGCAATCGGCGACGGAGATTTCCGGGTTGTGGTGGCGGACTGCCTCGTCCATGCGCCAGCGGCGGAATGCCGGGCCCAGGTCGATCTTCGCGCCGTCCCATTCGACCTCGGTGCCACCGTTGACCGCCTTGGCCACGTCACGGATCACGCCTTCGGTCAGGTCCATGATCTCGTTGTACGTGGCATAGGCCTCGTACAGCTCCATCATGGTGAATTCCGGGTTGTGGCGGGTGCTGACGCCTTCATTGCGGAAGTTGCGGTTGATCTCGTACACGCGCTCAAGGCCACCCACGGTCAGGCGCTTGAGGTACAGCTCCGGCGCCACGCGCAGGTACAGGTCCAGGTCCAGCGCATTGTGGTGGGTGGTGAACGGCTTGGCCGCCGCGCCGCCGGGGATGTAGTGCATCATCGGCGTCTCGACTTCCAGGAAGTCGCGGTTGTCCAGCCACGCGCGCATGGCGCGGATGATCTTCGAGCGCTTGATGAACACCGCGCGCGACTCCGGGGTCACGATCAGGTCGACGTAACGCTGGCGGTAACGCTGCTCGACGTCGGCCAGGCCATGCCACTTGTCCGGCAGCGGGCGCAGCGACTTGGTCAGCAGGCGGATCGATTCGGCCTTGACCGACAGCTCGCCGGTCTTGGTACGGGTCAGGCCGCCTTCGACGGCGATGATGTCGCCCACGTCCCAGCCCTTGAAGGCGGTATAGGCATCGCCCAGCACCGCGCCCTGCAGGAACAGCTGGATGCGGCCGGACTCGTCCTGGATCTGCGCGAAGCTGGCCTTGCCCATGATGCGCTTGGCCATCAGGCGGCCCGCCATCTTCACCTGGCGGCCGTTGCCTTCCAGGGCCTCGGCGGTCCAGGTTTCGGCATCTGCGAATTCTTCCTGCAGGCGGCCGGCGAAGTCCTTGCGACGGAAGTCGTTCGGGTACGCGATGCCCTGCCCACGCAGCGCTTTGAGTTTCTCACGGCGCTCGGCGATCAACTTGTTTTCGTCGACGGGGGGGGTATCGGTAGCTTCGCTCATGGATCTGCGGGAATCGTGTAGTGAGGGGGGATGCAGCGCCCGGCACAGCCGGTTGCCCAGCATACCAAAACCGCCCAGCCCCAGCCCTGGGCCGGGCCCGCCCCGGTAGCCGCCAACCTTGGTTGGCGCCGTGCGTGTCGACCAAGGTCGACACCTACCGGGCGGATCGGCCGGCCCTGCTCCGCCGCTACCTGTTGCCGGGGAACGCCTGGCGCAACTCATCCACCAGCACCCGCTGGTTCTCCGAATAGTCCACCGGCACCGACACCAGGTGCACCCCGCCCTCGTTGAAGGCCGCTTCCAGGGTCGGGATGAACTGCTCGATGGCCGTCACCTCGTGGCCCTTGCAGCCATAGGCCTCGGCGTACTTCACGAAATCGGGGTTGCTGAAGGTCATGCCGTAGTCGGTGAATCCGTCCACGGCCTGCTTCCAGCGGATCATGCCGTAGGCACCGTCGTTGAGGATCAGCACCACCAGGTTCAGGCCCAGCCGGCGGGCCGTCTCCAGCTCCTGGCTGTTCATCATGAAACCGCCGTCGCCGCACACCGCCAGCACCCGCCGCTGCGGATACAGGATCGAGGCCATGATCGCCGACGGCAGGCCCGCGCCCATCGTCGCCAGCGCGTTGTCCAGCAGCAGCGTGTTGGCCACCTGGGTGCGGTAGTTGCGCGCGAACCAGATCTTGTACATGCCGTTGTCCAGCGCCACGATGCCATCCGGCGGCATCACCTGGCGCACGTCGTGCACCAGCCGCTGCGGGGTGAACCCGACCTCTTCGGCCCGGTCGGCCAGGTGTTCGAGGATGGTCGCGCGCAGCGGCAGCAGCGCAGCGGCATTCGGCACCGCGCCCTCGATGCGGTCGGCCAGCTGGGTCAGCGAACGACCGATATCGCCGATCACCTCCACCTGCGGGAAATACACCTGTTCCACCGCCGCCTGCGAGTACCCGATATGGATCACCGTCGGCCCACCCGGGCGCATCACGAATGGCGGCTTCTCGGTGACCTCGTGGCCGATGGTCACGATCACGTCGGCCTGGTCGATCGCCATGTGCACGTAATCGCGCTCGGTCAGCGCCGCGGTGCCCATGTACAGGCCTGAACCACCGGCCACCGCGCCCTTGCCCATCTGCGTGGTGAAGAACGGGATGCCGGCGCGCAGCACGAACGCGGACAGCGCGTCGCTGGACTGCGGCCGCGAGGCCGCCGAAGCGATCATCAGCAGCGGCCGCTTTGCATTGCGGATGAGCTCTGCTGCCCGATCCAGCGCCTCCGGGCTGGCAATGGGACGGTCCACCGCGTGCGGCGGAATCAGCGCCACGCCCTCGACCTCATCGGCAGCAATGTCTTCGGGCAGCTCCAGCAACACCGGGCCCGGGCGCTCTTCCTGGGCGACACGGAACGCCTCGCGGACGATGGTCGGAATGGTGCGTGCCGAGACGATCTGCCGCGCCTGTTTGGTCAGCGGCTTCATCGTGCCGACGATGTCGACGATCTGGAAGCGCGCCTGCTTGCTGGCGACGATGCCCTTCTGGCCGGTGATCATGATCACCGGCCACGCACCCAGCAGCGCATAGGCGGCGCCGGTGGTGAAGTTGAGCGCGCCCGGGCCGAGCGTGGCCAGGCATACGCCCGGCTTGCCGGTCAGGCGGCCGTAAGTGGCCGCCATGAACACCGCCGCCTGTTCGTGGCGGGTGATGACCAGTTCGATGCTGGAATGGCGGAGCGACTCGACCACGTCGAGGTTTTCTTCGCCGGGAATGCCGAAAATGCGCTCGACGCCTTCGTTCTCAAGTGCGGCGACGAGCAGATCTGAACCCTTGGACATCGGATGCCGTCCTTTGTGCTGGACTGATGGTGGATCGTTGCAGGAAGGATGAGAGCCGCGCGTCAATGCTTGTCGAACCACACTGTCTGCGCGTTGACGAATTCACGGATGCCGAAGTGCGAGAGCTCGCGGCCGAAGCCACTCTTCTTCACACCGCCGATCGGCACGCGAGGGTCGGAAGCGGAGAAGCCGTTGACGAACACACCGCCGGTCTGCAGCCGGCGCGCCAGCTGCATGGCCCGCGCGCGGTCACCGGTCCACAGGTTGCCGCTGAGGCCGAACTCGCTCTGGTTGGCCAGTTCCACCGCGTGGTCGGCATCGCGGGCGCGGCTGATCGAGGCCACCGGCCCGAACGTTTCCGTGTCAAAGGCCTGCATGCCCGGCTCCACGTCCGCCAGTACGGTGGGCGCGTAGAACGCGCCCGGGCGATCGAGCTGATGGCCGCCGACGAGCAGCTTCGCGCCTGCGTCCACCGAGGCGCGCACCTGCGCGTCCAACTGTTCCAGCAGGTCCTGGCGTGCCATCGGACCAACGCGATTGCCCGCTTCACGGCCATCACCGATGGTCAGCGCCTGCACTTTCTGGCAGAACTGCGCCACGAAGCGGCCGTACACCGCGTCTTCAACGATGATGCGCTTGCCGGCAATGCAGACCTGCCCGGTGTTCTGGAAGCGCGAGGTCACCGCCGCATCGACGGCCGCATCCAGGTCAGCGTCAGCCAGCACGATGAACGGATCCGAGCCGCCCAGTTCCAGCACCACCTTCTTCAGCGCCTGCCCGGCCTGGGCAGCGATGCTGCGGCCTGCGGCCACGCTGCCGGTCAGGGTGACGGCGGCGATGCGGTCATCGGCGATCGCACGGCTGGTACCCTCGCGGCTGATGTTGGCGGCGATGAAGGTGCCTTCCGGCAGCCCGGCATCACGCCAGGCGGCATCGAGCAGCTGCGCGGTGCCGACGATGTTCTCGGCCGGCTTCAGCAGGAAGCCGTTGCCGCCCATCAGGATCGGTACCGCCGCGCGCATCACCTGCCAGTACGGGAAATTCCACGGCATGATGCCCAGCACCACGCCCAGCGGCAGGTAGGACACGTAAGCCTTGTCGTCGGGCACCTGGGTCGGCTCGTCGCGCAGGAACTGCGCACCGTGGTCGGCGTACCAGTCGCACAGCACGGCACACTTCTCGATCTCGGCCAGTGCTTCGGCCTGGACCTTGCCCATTTCGGCAGTGGCCAGCGCGGCCAGCGTCTCGCGGTCACGGCGCAGTACGCCCGCCATCGCACGCAACACCTGCGCTCGCTGTTCCAGGCTGCGGGCGCTCCAGGCGGCGAAACCGGCCTGACCGCGATCGAGGATCGCTTCCAGCTCGGCATCCGTGGCGAAGGGATGGCTGGCGATCTGCTGGCCGGTGGCCGGATCGCGGGAAATGGCGGTGGTGGGGGCAGCGGACATGCAGGTCTCCTGGTGTCTCGTCGACGGGCGGCGGCCCGTCTCCTGCACAGGAATGTGGACCCGATTGGCGGAGGCAACAAGGCGTCTGCTTATCCTGTGACCTGCACTTACCTGTCTGAATGGGGGCTCTTGCAGGGCTGCGCCCTGCACCCGCAGAGGCAACGGCAACAGCCGAAGCAGCAGCAACAGCGGGCTATCCGTGGGATGGCGAGGTGGGTCCGGTTGCGGGAGACGCCGTAAACCCGTCCTTGGGGGCTTGGCCGCGGCATCCATGCCGCGGACACTCCCGCAACCGGACCCACCCCGCCTTCGACGGTTTTCCGCGATCTGTCGGAAATGCTCTTGGGGTCAGATCCGTTTTCCATAGGAAAACGGATCTGACCCCGGAATTTCTTTCGATATCTGACAGATGTGTCGACCAAGGTCGACACCTACCAACAGCCGCGTGAACCTTTCAAAGGTGGGGCGGTGTCGGAGTGCGGGGTGTCAGCCGCATGGATGCGGCTGCCAAGCCCCCAGGGACGGGTTTACGGCGTCCCCGCACTCCGACACCGCCCCGCCAACCCACGGAATCCAGCTCTAGCTCTGGCTCTGGCTTTGGCCGTTGCATTGAGCAGGTGCAGGGCTGCAAGCCCTGCCGACCAACCTACCTACGCGGCAGGTAAGTGACCAGGGAAAGATCGTGCCGGCTCTCCGGCACCAGCGCCACGTACTGCAGGTCCAGCAGCCCGCGCGTGGGATGGTTCAGCTTCTTCGCACCCTCATCGAACCGGCGCACGTCGTGCTCCGGCCACCACTGGCGGAACTCCTCGCTATGCGCCGCGATGTCCTCCACCAGCGCCAGGAACGGCGCCTTGTCCGGCGCCTGCGCCATCGCCGCACGGAAGCCTGCCAGCAGGCCGCGGGTCATTTCTTCCCAGTTGAGGATCAGCGTGCGGTAGGGCGGGTACAGGAACATCAGCCGCAGCGTGTTGCGCTCATGCGGCGCCAGTTGGCTGTAGTCCACGAACAGATCGGCGATGGCCGGGTTCCAGGCCAGGATGTCGAAGCGGGTGTTGCGCACATAGGCCGGGATCGGCTGCATCGCCTCCACCAGCTGGCGCAAGCCGTCGGTCACGCTCTCGTCCGGTGATTCCAGCGGCACGCCGTAGCCGGACAGCGCGAACGCGTAGGCGCGTTCGTCGTCGCTCATGCGCAGCACCTGCGCCAGGCGCTCCAGCACCTCGGGCGAGGCGCGCACTTCACGGCCCTGCTCGATCCAGGTGTACCAGCTGACGCTCACCCCGATCGCCAGCGCGACTTCCTCGCGCTTCAGGCCCGGGGTACGCCGGCGCCCGGCCGGCAGGCCGAGCGTGGCAGGATCGACACGGGCGCGGCAGGCCTTGAGAAAGCCGCCGAGTTCCTTGCGTTCACTTTCGCTGCGCATCATCGCTACCGCCGTACCCGTTGTAGCGTCGAGCCATGCTCGACGCATCTGCTACTGCGCCAACAGCAGCCGAGCATGGGCTCGGCCCCACATCGGAAGCGTGATCAGCCACCCTCGGCGTTGCGCACGAGGGTGACGATATCCGCGCAGGCGCGCCGATCAGGCATCGACGCGCTTGGAGCCCACGGCCAGGCCGGCCTTCAGGCTGGCCTCGACGAACTCGTCCAGGTCGCCGTCCAGCACCTTCTGCGTGTCCGACCGTTCGATGCCGGTGCGCAGGTCCTTGATGCGGCTCTGGTCGAGCACGTAGTTGCGGATCTGGCTGCCCCAGCCGATGTCGGACTTGGTGGCTTCCACCGCGTCCTTCTCGGCATTGCGCTTCTGGATCTCCAGTTCATACAGCTTGGCGGCCAGCATCTTCATCGCGTTGTCGCGGTTCTGGTGCTGGCTGCGGCCGGTCTGGCAGGCCACGACGATGTTGGTCGGGATGTGGGTGATACGCACCGCCGACTCGGTCTTGTTCACGTGCTGGCCACCGGCACCGGACGAACGGTACACGTCAGTACGCAGGTCGGCCGGGTTGATGGTGATGTCGATGTTGTCGTCGATTTCCGGCGACACGAACACCGAGGTGAAGCTGGTGTGGCGGCGGTTGTCCGAGTCGAACGGCGACTTGCGCACCAGGCGGTGCACGCCGGTCTCGGTCTTCAGCCAGCCATAGGCATAGTCGCCTTCCACGCGCAGCGTGGCCGACTTGATGCCGGCAACGTCGCCACCGGACACTTCCATCAGTTCGGTCTTCCAGCCGCGCGACTCGCACCAGCGCAGGTACATGCGCAGCAGGATCTCGGCCCAGTCCTGGGCTTCGGTGCCGCCGGCACCGGCCTGGATGTCGACGAACGCCGCCGCATTGTCCATCTCGCCGGAGAACATGCGCTGGAACTCCAGCTTCTCCACGTGGGCCTGGTGCTTGTCCAGGTCGGCGACCACGGCCAGGGCGGTGTCCTCGTCCTGCTCGGACTCGGCCAGCTCCAGCAGCTCGGTGGCATCGTTCAGGCCATCGAGCACCGAGGCGATGCCGCCCACGGTCTTTTCCAGGCTGGAACGTTCGCGGCCCAGGTTCTGGGCGTACTCGGCGTTGTTCCAGACGTCGGGGCTTTCCAGCTCCCGCGTTACTTCTTCAAGACGCTCTTTCTTGGCGTCGTAGTCAAAGATACCCCCGAAGCGACAGCACGCGATCGGTCAGATCGGTGATGCGCTGGCGGACAGGATTCAGTTCGATCATGTCGGCGGTTATGCATTCAAAAAATGACTGGTAATGATACCGCAGGCTGCGGGTGCCCGGAATGAGGGCCTCACCCTGCCCCCAGCGCCTGCCGCAGCAGCGGCAGCTGGCGCCGGCTGCACGGCACTTTCGCCCCGTCGGCCATGTGCAGCAGGGCCTCGCCACCGTCCAGCGGCTCGATCGAGCGCAGCTGGCCCCGATGGATCAGCCAGCTGCGGTGCGGGCGCAGGAACTCGCCCGGGTCGAGCCGCTGCTCCAGCACCGCCATGGTGATCCGCAGCGGATAGTCGTGGCCGCGTACCCGCAGGTTCACATAGTTCCCCGCGGCCTGGGCATACTCCACGTCCGCCGTGGCGACCAGGAACTCCTTGCCCAGCTTGCGCACCAGGAAGTGCTGGGGGCGCTCGACCGGCTCCACCGGCGGGCCGACGTCCGGCTCGGCCAGCAGGCTCGCCTCGCCCTGCCTGCGCCGGCCGAACCAGCTGGCAAAGTGCTCCAGTGCCACGAACATCGCAAACGTGCGTACATCCTTCAGGTATTCGTAGGCAAAACGCTCCAGCCAGCCGGCATCATCCTGGTAGCGATGGCCCAGCGACCCGTAGGCCAGGTGCCGCAGCAGCACCATCCCCACCACGTGCAGCAGCGACCAGCCGACGCTGGCCAGCAGATACAGCGGCAATCGCCGCTTCCAGGTATCGGCATGCAGCGGCCAGCGCTCGCAGCCCCACCACAGCAGCGGCAGGGTCAACAGGACCAGGCCGAGGCTGCTGAACTCCCAGATCATCGGCTCCCACAGCCCGAGATCGGCGCCGCGGCGACTGGCGTCCATCACTTCCACCAGCGCATTGGTCACTGCCGAGGCCGACAGGATCGCCGCCCATACCAGCAGCCGGGTTGAAGTACGCCAGCGCGATGGTCGGCCCTGAGTCATTGCTGCATCCATGTCGTTGCGGTGCTCCAGCCTGCCTCAAGGGACAAAGGGTAGCGGCTCCATTGATCCCACCACCCCCGCCATTGGTCACTGCGTCGGTTCCAGCGGCCCCTTGCCAGTCGCCGCACGGACCGGGCGGCGTCACCTTGGCTCGACTCTCCGGCACACCACCACCATGACCCGACGCTACGACATCGACGCCCTGCGCGTGTTCGCCTTCGCCCTGCTGATCCTCTACCACACCGCCATGGCCTACGTGGACGACTGGGGCTTTCACCTCAAGAGCGTGCATACCGCCGAATGGCTGCAGTGGCCGATGCTGTTCGTCAACCGCTGGCGGATGTCGCTGCTGTTCCTGATCTCGGGTATCGCCATCGCGCTGATGCGGCCGGAAGGCAGGTTGCTGCGCTTCGCCGGCCTGCGCACCTGGCGGCTGCTGCTGCCGCTGCTGTTCGGCATGTTCGTGATCGTGCCGATCCAGCCCTATTGCGAAGGCGTGGCCAACGGCCACGTGGCACCCGGCTTCGGCCAGTTCCTGCTGCGCTACTGGCAGGTGCGACCGTGGCCGGAAGGCAGCTTCGCCGGCTGGCAGTACGGCATCACCTGGAACCACCTGTGGTACCTGGCCTATCTGTGGAACTACACGCTGGCCTTGGCCCTGTTGATGCCATTGCTGGGAACGGCGGTGGTTCGCCGCGCGATGGCGCTCTGCGCAGCATCGCCGATGCTGCTGATCGGCCTTCCGTCCGCCCTGCTGCTGGCCTGGGTGATCTGGCTGGAGCCGATCTACCCGTCCACCAATGCCCTGCTCGGCGACTGGTACCAGCACGCGAAGTACGCGACGGTGTTCCTGGCCGGCTACCTGCTGGGTCGTGAACCGGTGTTCTGGGAGCGCGTGGTCGCCCTGCGCCGCACCACGCTATGGCTGGCGCTGGCTGCCGTCGGCTGGTATCTGGGGTTGCGCATCCTCGGCCAGGTATTGCCCGCCGATTCCCCGCTGCGGCAATGGCCCGAACCGTTCTGGGACCTGCAGGGCCGGGCCAGCCAGTCGCTTTACGTATGGACCGCGCTGCTGGCCATCCTCGGCTGGGGAAAGGTCTTCCTCGATCGCCCGTTCCGCTGGCTGCCGTACTGCACCGAGGCGATCTATCCCTGGTACATGCTGCACCAGAGCCTGATCATCGTGCTGCTGTTCTGGCTCAAGCCACTTCAGTTGGGCCCGTGGATGGAACCGGCCCTGCTGCTGGCCGGTACTGTCGGCGGCTGCCTGCTGATCCATGAGTTGCTGATCCGTCGCGTGCGTTGGCTGCGGCCCCTGTTCGGCCTGCGTGCGAATCCGCCGGCGGCGCCAATGGCGCGCACCGCAGTAGTGTAGAGCCGAGCCCACGCTCGGCTGCTTCTGCCATGAGCCGAGCGCAGGCTCGGCTCTACATTGAGGCAGTCGAGCCAGCTCGACTCTACACGGGTGCCCGAGCGATCAACGCACCTCGAACTCGCCCACCAGCACGGTTTCGGCGCGATCCTTCAGCCGCATCGTCACCATCTGGTCCTTCTGCTTGGCCGTGCCCCAATGGGTGGTCAGGCGCAGCATCAGCGTCGTCGCACCGGTCACCAGCTGCTGGCGACTGCCGAAATAGTTCGCCTCGACCTTGTACTTGCCCGGCTTGGCGTTGCGCAGCGAGAACTGCTCGGGGCCATAGCCGCCGGTGAAGTCCTGCGACATCCGCCCGCCCTGGTAGGTCTGGCGGTTGCCGTAGTAGGCACGCTCGCCGTTCGGGTCGGTCACCCACAGGTCCATGTCGCTGTTGTCGGCATCCCAGGACAGCACCACGCGCAGGTCCAGCGGCATTGCCTGCAGCAGGCGCGGGTCGATGGCCGAGGTATCCAGCCGTGGCGTGCTGCGCGCCACCAGGTTGGTCAGCTCATCCAATGCGATCAGGGCGATGCCATCGAAGCGGCTGTCCCACGGCCGCACCACCACCTGGTACAGCGGCGCCAGCGCCTGCTGCGGCTTGCCGGCCGCTGCCAGCGCCAGGCCCAGGTCGCGGAAGCTCTGCGGTTCTTCCTGGCCCATCGCCAGCACCTGCTCGAACACCGGCACCGCCAGTGCCGGGGCATCAGCCTGCATCAGCCGGTAGCCGAGCACGCGCAGCAGATGCCGGTTGTCCAGATCCATCTCGGCCAGGTTCGACAGTACCCGCAGTGCCAGTTCGCGCTGGCCCTGCTCCAGCAGCAGGTCGGCCACATCGAGGAAGAACGCGCTGCTGTCGGCGTGGGCATCGCGCTCGGCCAGATAGCGGTCGTAGAGTTGCGACGGCGGGCCCTCGCGCAGGCGCCGGGCGATGGCCGAGTCCGGCTGCCAGGCCGCCAGCTGGATGCCGAGTTGGCCGTCGTTGGCAGCAGCGGGCGCAGCGACACGGCCACCAGTGACCGTGATTGAATCCAGGGCCTTGTTCGATGCAGGCGCTGAGCGACGCGCACGCGCGCTGCTGGCTTCCATGCGCTGCTCGGCGGCGGCGGCCATCGGTGCCGGGGCGGG
Organism: Stenotrophomonas sp. YJH_SMC_69; assembly: GCF_059370495.1. Taxonomy (NCBI): domain Bacteria; kingdom Pseudomonadati; phylum Pseudomonadota; class Gammaproteobacteria; order Lysobacterales; family Lysobacteraceae; genus Stenotrophomonas; species Stenotrophomonas sp. YJH_SMC_69. The sequence continues at coordinate 35,851 of NZ_JCAFTS010000005.1, forward strand.
TGGTGCCGCCGGGGCCGGCGCGGCGAGCATCGCCACCGGCGCTGATTCCATCGCGTAGTCCGCGGAGGCCACTTCGAGTGCCCCGCCCTTCGGCTGCGGCGGCACACCCTTCGGCCAGCTGCGGTTCCACCACTGCTGGCGCTCCTTCCAGCGAGCGGCCACTTCATCCAGGCGCTGGCGATCGGCTGCGGCGCGATCACTTACCTGCACTGCAAACCTGGCGTCGTACTCGGCGCGCAACGTGCCCGAAGGGCGGATCGCATAGCGCAGGTAGTCCTCCAGCGTCTCCAGCACGATCAGCGAGGTATCCGGCCCGACCAGGCCGAACTGTTGTGACAGGCGCTGCATCGCCTCGCGGTTGCCACGGCGATCGGCGGCCAGCTGCTGCAGGCGCGCCTGCGCCCACAAGCCCGCCAGCAGTTCTCCGTCGTTGCTCTTCTGCGTGGCGGGCAGCGCCTGCCATTCGCCGCCACCCACGCGCACCCGCATCGGCACACCGTCGGCCGCCAGTCGTGCATGCAGCCACAACCAGCCCTGGGCTTCACTGCGACGATCGATCACCACGTCCTGCACGCCGCGCCCTGCATCGACCTGCACATCCAGCGGCGACGACAGCAGCTCACGGGCGGCCAATTCGACATCCTTGCCCAGCGCAACGAAGCGGCCGCCATGCGCTTCGCTCCAACCACGCAGCCGCACCGCATCGGTGCGCGCGCCGGCGCTGCTGATCGCAAACAAGCGCTGATCCGGCGCCATCGCCGGCAGCTGTCCCGGCCCATAGGTCAGCAGGCCATCGCTGACCAGCAGGTATTCCTTCACGCCCGGCTGCGGCTGCCACTGCGCCAGTGCGCTGGCGCCGTCCGGACGCACGGCCTGCAGTGCTGCGCGCAGCTCGTTCCAGTTGCCGGCGCGGATGCGGAATCGACGCACCGGCTCGGCGCGATCGCGCAGCACGGTCAAGGCCACGGTGCCGTCACCCATCGCAGCGAAGTAGCGATCCAGCAGGGCGAACTCCCGTGAGCGATCGCGCTGTCCCGCCGATCCGGAGCCGTCCCACAGCAGGCCGATCTCGCTGGGCAGCGTGCGCGGCTTACTGCTGGCCGCCACCGGCAGTTGTGCCAGCAGGTAGTGCCCATCCTGCCAGTGCGCCACCTGGACCTGCGCCTGACGTGCTGCCGGCAGGTTCCACTGCAGCTGCTGCGGCAACTGCGCGCCCTTGCCCTGCCACAGCAGTTGGCCCGCGCTGATGCGGAAGGGTGCCGTACCTGCAGTGGTCGCGCCGGGTGTCTGCAGTTTCAGTTCAACCGAGGCCGCGCCGGCGGCGAACTGCAGCGGCAGCGTCCACTGCCAACCTTGGCCGGCGAAGGCCAACGGCTCGCGAATCACCAGCTCCACGCGCCGGCTGCCACCAGCCGGCAGCGGGTAGATGCGCAGCCGGAACTGGTTGCCGGCGGTCTGTTCCAGCAGGCCCGGGTCGACCCCGCGACGGGCGATCTCCTCGAACACCTGGCGGCCGCGATCCTTGGGCACCGGCACCGCGTCACGCATCTCGCCGTTGATATCCAGCGCGAAGCCGCTGATCTGCTGACCGTCGGCCAGCGGGAACTGCAGCTCGCCCTCCAGCACGCGCCGGTTCGGGTTGTGGAATTCCAGTGTGATCCGGGTCTGGGCGATGCCGGCCTGGACTTCGCCTTCGATGCGGGCGTGTCGCAGCTGCACCGCCTGCTCGGCGGCCGGGGCAATCAGCAAAGGCATGCTGGCCTGCGGCCGGGAGATCGGCGGCGACTGCGCGCCAGCGGGCCAGGCCGCGAGGGCCAGCAACAACACAGTGCAGCAACGGACGAAGACCATGAGCGGACTCCAGTGGGATCGTGAACCTTTGAACGCACCAGCAACCGTAATGGGGTTGGCGCCCCCAAAAAGGGGACGGAGGGGATTAAGTCGCAATTGGCAAACGAGGCACAAGCGACTTAATCCCCTCCGTCCCCTTTTTCTATGCGGGCAGGCAGTGCTCCACGATCAGCTGGATGGCGCTGCCGCCGCGATAGTCGTCGCAGGCGAGGCGATAGGCGAGATGCACATGGCGACCGGGCGCGTTGCCGTGCCAGCCGCCGAAATGGATGGCGTTGATCGTGCCGGGCACGCCGGGCAGGCGCAGTTCCAGCTTCAGGTGACGCTCCTTCAGCACGCGCCAGTTGGCCACTTCGAAGTGGCCGTCGAACAGCGGCTCGGGGAAGCCCTGGCCCCATGGGCCTGCCAGACGCAGCGCATCGGCATGGCGATGATCGAGTTCGTTGGCGGCCAGCTCACCGTCGCTGAGGACCTGCTGCTGCAGTGCCGCCGGGTCGAGCATTTCCAGCACCACGGCGACGAAGGCGGCCTTGAAGTCGTCGACGTGGTCACGCCGCAGGCTGAGCCCGGCCGCCATGGCGTGGCCGCCGAAGCGTTCGATCAGGCCCGGATGGCGCGCATCGACCAGCGCAAGGGCGTCACGGATGTGCAGGCCGGGAATGGAGCGCGCCGAGCCTCGCAGGGTGTCGGCGCCAGGTTCGGCCGGCGCGAAGGCGATCACCGGGCGATGCAGGCGGTCCTTCATCTTCGACGCGACCAGGCCGACCACGCCCGGATGCCAGTCGGCATCGAACAGGCAGGCCGCCACCGGTCGCTGACCGGCCATGTCCAGCACCACCCGGGTCAACGCCTGCTCGGCATCGTCGGTCATCGACTGCTGCACGGCGCGCCGTTCCGAATTGATCTGCTCCAGCGTCTGCGCGATCTCGCGCGCCTGGCGCGGGTCTTCGGTCAGCAGCAGCGCGATGCCCAGCGCCATGTCTTCCAGCCGGCCCGCGGCATTCAGGCGCGGGCCGAGCGCGAAGCCGATGTCGGTGGCTGTGAGCCGCGCGGCATCACGGCCGCTGGCTTCGATCAGCGCACGCAGGCCGACACAGCCCTGCCCCGCGCGCAGACGCCGCAGGCCCGCGCTGACCAGTGCCCGGTTGTTCGGATCCAGCGCCACCAGGTCGGCGACGGTGCCGACCGCCACCAGGTCCAGCAGCGTGGTCAGGTCCGGCCCCTTGCCATCGGCGAAGACGCCGGCCTCGCGCATGTGCCGGCGCAGCGCCATCAGCACGTAGAAGATCACGCCGACGCCGGCCAGCGACTTGCTGGGGAAGGCATCACCGTCGAGATTGGGATCGACGATGACATCGGCCGGCGGCAGCTGCGGCCCGGGTAGGTGATGGTCGGTGACCAGCACCTGCCAGCCCCGCGCCTTGGCCGCGATCACGCCCGCATGGCAGGCGATGCCGTGGTCGACCGTGACCAGCAGGTCCGGCTGCAGCTCGGCCAGCTCCTCCACCAGTGAGGGTGACAGGCCGTAGCCGTGCACCATTCGGTTCGGCACCGCGTGGAAGACATGCTGCGCGCCGAGCATGCGCAGGCCACGCACGCCGACCGCACAGGCGGTGGCGCCATCGCAATCGAAATCGCCGACCACCAGGATGCGCTTGTCATTGGCGATGGCCTCGATCAGCAGACCCACCGCATCATCGATGCCGGTCAGCAGCTCGGGGGCGTGCAGATGGCCCAGTCTCGGCTGCGCCAACTCCGGTGTACCGGCGCCCCGGTTGGCATAGAGACGCGCCAGCAGCGGCAGCGTGCCCTCCGGCCAGCTGCCGGGCGCGACCGCATCGCGGCGGCGGATCGTCGGCGTATCAGGGAATGGCTGCACAGCATCGGCGGCAAGGGACATCGGCATCGCCGGGTTGCGGAAGACATCCCCATGATAGCGCGGGGTCGGATCTCTCTGCCCGCAGGAGGCTCCCCCCCTGATCGCGAGCATTTGGAATCTGCCAGCATATCTTCCATGCTTGTCGGCCCTGAAATGGACTTCAACGCATGCATCGCACGCTGCTTCCCGCGCTGCTGGGCCTCGCCCTGGCCCCGGCCGCCCACGCCGCCACGCCCGAACCGAAGGCCGGCGTGCAGTTCCAGCACAACGACTGGTCGCTGGCCTGTGACAACACCCGCACCTGCCGCGCCGCCGGCTACAGCCCGGAAGAACCCGGCAATCTGCTCAGCCTGATGCTGGAACGCGCGGGCGGCCCGGGTACGAAGGTGCTCGCGCGGCTGCGCAATGGCGAGGATGGCGAAAGCCCGACGCCGACCGGGGCGCTGCGCCTGCGCCTGAACGGCAAGGACCTGGGCCCGGTGCACGACACCGGCGACGGGGACAACGTGTTGTTGCAGCAGGCACAGACCGATGCACTGGTCGCCGCACTGCCGCGCCAGGCACGCATCGAGATCATCGACGACAAGGGCAAGGCGTGGCCGATCTCCGACAGCGGCGCAGCGGCCGTACTGCTGAAGATGGACGAGGCCCAGGGCCGGCTGGGCACGCCCGGTGCGCTGGTGCGGCGTGGCGACAAGCCCGAAGCGAGCGTGCCTGCGGCGTTGCCGGTGCCAGTGATCGTGCGCGGCACGCTGATGGCACCGCGCGCCTCGGACGCGGCGCTGGCCAAGGCACCGGGCCTGCACAAGGCGCTGATCGCCAGCCTGCCGAAGCCGGATGAGTGCGGCCGCCTGAGCGATGGCGGGACAGATGAGATCGAGATCCAGCGACTGGACGCCCAGCATGTACTGGCAAGCACCAGTTGCTTCGTGGGTGCCTACAACATGAGCAACGCCTACTGGGTGGTGCGAGACAAATCGCCTTACCAGGCGACCTTTGTCACCAACCTGGCCGAAGATTTTGACCGCGATGACGCTACGCTGCGAGGCCGCTCCCGAGGCCGCGGTGTCGGCGATTGCATCTCCGCCAATGACTGGGTGTGGGACGGGGAGCGCTTCGTGAAGAGCAGCGATTTCACGACGGGCCAGTGTCGCAATATGCTCGGCGGGCACTGGACACTGCCGACGGTGGTCAGCGAGGTCCGTTGAGGCGCCGCTACCTGCGGTAGTGCCGGCCGCTGGTCGGCAACCCCGACAAACCCTGGGGGTCAGAGCCGTTTTCCGACGGAAAACGGATCCGACCCCGATCGGTCGATGGAAAACGGATCCGACCCCGATCGGTCGACCCCGATCAATCGTGAAGCTGGCGCGGCTTCTTCCAGAACTGCCAGCGCTGGCCGCGGTCCAGCTGGAACTGCAGGCCGTCCTCGAAATCCAGCACCAGCCGCTGCAGCTCGCCACGCTTCAGCGCGGCCAGCAGCGGCCGGATTGCATCATTGCCGAGCTGCTGCAGCGAACGCAGCTGGCGCAGGTCGACCAGTGCATCCACCGCCTGTTCGCCATCGACGGCTACGCCAGCCGCCAGGGCCAGGCCCTGCAGCAGGGCATCGCGGCTGCGCACCTGTGCGTGCGGCGTGCTGACCGACACCGGCATCACGCCACCGCCCCAGAACCACAGCGAATTGATCGGCTGTTGTCCCTGAGCGGCGCGCTGCTGGTTCCAGGAATGGTTGTGCAGCAGTACCTGCGCTTCGGTCATCAGCGCCCGCCAGCGACGGCCGCCCTCGCCCTCCGGCAGATGCGAGAACAGGTCATCGCCCAGCACCTCGTCCGGACTATTGAAGTCCGGCAGCACCAGGTCGATTGGAAGCCGCAGGTACCAGCGCGACGGGTCCGGTGCGTCAAGCACGAACCCGGCATCGGCAAACAAGGGCTGCAGCACCGGCAGCAGGGCCAGGCTGTCGGCCAGCGTCGGCCGCAGGGTTTCGCCGTAGGCCATCATCCGCGCGCCATGCATGTCCGGCACCATGCAGGCCGGATCGGCACGCAGCCAGCTGGCGCCGGCCGCATCGCCGACGTCGCGCTGGCGGGTCAACGCGGCCACCGGCCAGTGCGGCGCGGCAACCGCGAAATGGCGCGTCAGCTGCGCGCGTTCGCCAGGCGCGACCTGCACGGTCGTGGCACGGCCGAGCGCACGTGCCACATCGTCCGGCAACGCAGCCGCGGCAAAGCGGCTGCGGGCCGGCAACAGCAGGGTCGCCGTTGCCACCGTGTCAGTCCACGTAGCTGACGCTGACGATCTCGTACTCGCGCTGGCCGGCCGGGGCGTCGATCACGATCGAATCGCCTTCCAGCTTGCCGATCATCGCGCGCGCCACCGGCGAGGAAATCGCGATCAGGCCCTGCTTGATGTCCGCTTCCAGGTCACCGACGATCTGGTACTTCTTCTCTTCGTCGGTTTCCACGTCGGCCAGCGTCACGCTGGCGCCGAACACCACCTTGGAGCCGGCGTTGAGCTTGCTCACGTCGATGATCTCGGCGTGCGACAGCTCGCCTTCCAGCTGCTTGATGCGGCCTTCGATGAAGCCCTGTTCCTCGCGCGCGGCGTGGTACTCGGCGTTCTCCTTCAGGTCGCCATGCTCACGCGCTTCGGCGATGGCGGCGATCACCTTCGGGCGCTTGACCGACTTCAGGTGATCCAGTTCGTCGCGCAGCTTCTGCGCGCCCTTCATGGTGATGGGGGCTCTCATGCATTCAACTCCTTGTGCAGCTCCTGCAGCGACCAGACGGGACCGGTACCGCGGAATTCCAGTGAATCCACCAGCGCCTTGGCGCCGGCAATGGTGGTCGAGTAGGTGACGCGATGCTGCAGCGCCTCGCGACGGATCGAGAACGAGTCGTTGATCGCCGAACGACCTTCGGTCGTGTTGACGATGTAGACGATCTCGCCGTTCTTGATCGAGTCGACGATGTGCGGACGGCCTTCGACCACCTTGTTGATGATCTCGCAGTCCATGCCGTGCTGCTGCAGCCAGGCGGCGGTGCCACGGGTAGCGACCAGGCTGTAGCCACGCGCCAGCAGCGCCTTGGCCACCGGCAGCACGCGCTTCTTGTCCGGATCACGCACCGAGACGAAGGCCTTGCCAACCGGCGGGGCCTTGATGCCGCCGGCTTCCTGCGCCCGCGCGAAGGCGGCGTTGAAGGTGCGGCCCACGCCCATCACCTCACCGGTGGAGCGCATCTCCGGCCCGAGGATCGGGTCGACGCCCTGGAACTTGGCGAACGGGAAGATCGCTTCCTTCACCGAGTAGTAGTCCGGCACGATTTCCTTGGTCGCGCCCTGCTCGGCCAGCGTCTTGCCGGCCATGCAGCGGGCGGCGATCTTGGCCAGCGGCATGCCGGTGGCCTTGGACACGAACGGCACGGTGCGCGAGGCACGCGGGTTCACTTCCAGCAGGTAGATGGTGTCGGCACCCTCGTCGCTGGTCTGGATCGCGAACTGGGTGTTCATCAGGCCGACCACGTTCAGGGCCTTGGCCAGCTCCACCACCTGGCGGCGCAGCTCGGCCTGGGTTTCAGCCGACAGCGAGTACGGCGGCAGCGAGCACGAGGAATCGCCCGAGTGCACGCCGGCTTCTTCGATGTGCTCCATCACGCCACCGATCAGGACGTTGCCCTGGGCATCGGCAATGATGTCGACGTCGCACTCCACGGCGTTGTCGAGGAAGCGGTCCAGCAGCACCGGCGAATCGTTGGACACCTTCACCGCGTCGCGCACGTAGCGGGCCAGGTCGGCTTCGCCGTAGACGATTTCCATCGCACGGCCGCCCAGCACGTAGCTCGGGCGCACCACCAGCGGGTAGCCGATCTCGCGGGCCAGCAACAGGGCTTCCTGGTCGTTGCGGGCGATGCGGTTCGGCGGCTGCTTCAGGCGCAGCTTGTCGACCAGCTGCTGGAAGCGCTCGCGGTCTTCGGCCAGGTCGATCGAGTCCGGGCTGGTGCCGATCACCGGCACGCCATTGGCTTCCAGCGCGCGCGCCAGCTTCAGCGGGGTCTGGCCGCCGTACTGCACGATCACGCCCTTCGGCTGTTCCAGTTCGACGATCTCCAGCACGTCTTCCAGGGTCAGCGGTTCGAAGTACAGGCGGTCGGAGGTGTCGTAGTCGGTCGACACGGTTTCCGGGTTGCAGTTGACCATGATGGTTTCATAGCCATCCTCGCGCAGCGCCAGTGCCGCGTGCACGCAGCAGTAGTCGAACTCGATGCCCTGGCCGATGCGGTTCGGGCCACCGCCCAGGATCATGATCTTGTCGCGGTTGCTCGGCGCGGCCTCGCACTCGTCCTCGTAGGTCGAGTACAGGTAGGCGGTGCCGGTGGAGAATTCACCGGCGCAGGAGTCCACGCGCTTGTAGACCGGGCGCACCTTGTGCGCACGACGCAGCGCGCGGATGGCGGCTTCATTGGTGCCGGTCAGCTGCGCCAGGCGCGCATCGGAGAAGCCAGCACGCTTCAGCTTGCGCAGGCGTGCGGCGTCCAGCGCGTCGATGCCACCGGCCGCGACTTCGCCTTCTGCAGCGATGATTTCCTCGATCTGGTCCAGGAACCAGTGGTCGATGAACGACAGTGCGTAGATCTCTTCCACGCTCATGCCGGCGCGGAACGCATCGGCGACGAAGAACAGGCGCTCCGGGCCCGGCGCCTTCAGCTCGCGACGCAGGGTCTGCAGGTCGTCTTCGTTGGCCAGGTCCAGGCCGGTCGGGTCGAAGCCGACCTTGCCGGTTTCCAGGCCACGCAGGGCCTTCTGCACCGACTCCTGGAAGGTGCGGCCCATCGCCATCACCTCACCCACCGACTTCATCTGGGTGGTCAGGCGGGCGTCGGCGGCCGGGAACTTCTCGAAGGCGAAGCGCGGGATCTTGGTGACGACGTAATCGATGGACGGCTCGAACGAGGCCGGGGTCAGGCCGCCGGTGATCTCGTTCTTCAGTTCGTCCAGGGTGTAACCCACGGCGAGCTTGGCGGCGACCTTGGCGATCGGGAAGCCGGTGGCCTTGGAGGCCAGCGCCGAGGAACGTGACACGCGCGGATTCATCTCGATGACGACCACGCGGCCGGTCTTCGGGTTGATGCCGAATTGCACGTTCGAGCCACCGGTATCTACGCCGATCTTGCGCAGCACGGCGATGGAGGCATCGCGCAGGCGCTGGTACTCCTTGTCCGTCAGGGTCTGCGCCGGCGCCACGGTGATCGAGTCACCGGTGTGCACGCCCATCGGGTCCAGGTTTTCGATCGAGCAGACGATGATGCAGTTGTCCGCAGTGTCGCGGACCACTTCCATCTCGAACTCCTTCCAGCCCAGCACCGACTCTTCCACCAGCACCTCGGTGGTCGGCGACAGTTCCAGGCCGCGGCTGACGATCTCGACCAGCTCTTCGCGGTTGTAGGCAATGCCGCCACCGCTGCCGCCCAGGGTGAAGCTGGGGCGGATGATGGTCGGGTAGCCGACGCGGGTCTGGATCTCCAGCGCTTCGTCCAGGGTGTGGGCGACGGCGGCGGTCGGGCATTCCAGGCCGATCTCACCCATGGCCACGCGGAACAGCTCGCGGTCTTCGGCCATGCGGATCGCTTCGCGCTTGGCGCCGATCAGTTCGACGTTGTACTTCTCCAGCACGCCGTTGTCGGCCAGGTCCAGCGCGCAGTTCAGCGCGGTCTGGCCACCCATGGTCGGCAGCAGCGCATCGGGCTTTTCCTTGGCGATGATCTTCTCGACCGTCTGCCAGTTGATCGGCTCGATGTAGACGGCGTCGGCCATCTCCGGGTCGGTCATGATCGTGGCCGGGTTGCTGTTGACCAGCACCACGCGGTAACCCTCGTCACGCAGGGCCTTGCAGGCCTGGGCGCCGGAGTAGTCGAACTCGCAGGCCTGGCCGATGACGATCGGGCCAGCACCGATGATGAGGATGGTCTTGAGGTCAGTGCGCTTGGGCATTTTCTTCTCTAAGTCAGTACAGCGTGACAAGGGGGAGTGATCGCACGCTGTCGATCAGGAATCTTGATCCGCAGAGCCGCGCCGGGGGCAGCAGCGATGCGGGGTTTACGGTCCATCGCGACGCCACCGGGGGGCCGGCGGCGTACTGATCACGCCTTGGCCTGCTCCATCAGCACCACGAAGCGGTCGAACAGCGGACCGACATCGGTCGGGCCCGGCGACGCTTCCGGGTGGCCCTGGAACGAGAACGCCGGCACGTCGGTGCGGGCGACACCCTGATTGGTCCCGTCGAACAACGAGCGGTGGGTCACGCGCAGGGTCGGCGGCAGGGTCGCTTCATCGATCGCGAAGCCGTGGTTCTGCGAGGTGATCATCACCCGGCCGCTGTCCAGGTCCTGCACCGGGTGATTGGCACCGTGGTGGCCATGGCCCATCTTCATGGTCTGCGCGCCCGAGGCCAGGCCCAGCAGCTGGTGGCCCAGGCAGATGCCGAAGGTCGGGATCTTCACATCGATGAAGGTCTTGATCGCTTCGATGGCGTAGTCACACGGCTCCGGGTCACCCGGGCCGTTGGACAGGAACACGCCGTCCGGCTTCAGGGCCAGCACTTCGGCGGCCGGGGTCTGCGCCGGTACCACGGTCACTTCGCAGCCACGCTCGGCCAGCATGCGCAGGATGTTGGTCTTCACGCCGAAGTCGTAGGCCACGACCTTGAACCGGGCCGGCACGCTGACGAAAGCGTTGGCATCCAGGTCCAGCTGGCCCTCGGTCCAGGTGTAGGTCTTCTCGGTAGTGACGACCTTGGCCAGATCCATGCCCTTCAGCCCCGGGAACTTGCGGGCGGCTTCCAGTGCCTTTTCCACGTCGATGTCGCCGGCCATCAGCGCACCGTTCTGCGCGCCCTTCTCGCGCAGGATGCGGGTCAGCTTGCGGGTGTCGATGCCGGCGATGGCGACCACGCCACGCTGGATCAGCCAGTCCTGCAGCGACACCTGGCTGCGCCAGTTGCTGGGGCGGCGCGGAACGTCGCGCACGATCAGGCCGGCCGACCACACCTTGGACGCTTCGTTGTCCTGGTCGGTCATGCCGGTGTTACCGATATGCGGATAGGTCAGCGTGACCATCTGCCGGGCGTAGGACGGGTCGGTCAGCACTTCCTGGTAGCCGGTCATGGCGGTGTTGAACACCACCTCACCGACGGACAGGCCGGGCGCGCCTACGGATTCGCCCTCGAATACGGTGCCGTCTTCGAGGACGAGGATTGCGGCTTGGGTCACGGGAATCTCACTTTGGCTACCGAGGGGGCTGCCGAAGTCACGCCTGCGCTTCACGGAAATCCGGTTGCAAAAAAGCGCGGACGTACGGTCTGGGACCGGTCCGGCTTTCGTGATTCGGCGAGTGCGAATTGTAGCGCTGCCGGGGCGCTCGCGCCAGCGGTTATCGCGCTTCATGAACAGGCGATTGCGCATTCATTTCAATCCGATGGCGTATGCGGGCCGGAGGCGGGGTCGGATCCATTTCCCGAATGGGAAAGGCTCTGACCCCAGGCGCCCTCGGATGGGGTCAGAGCCCTTTCCGCAGGAAAGGGATCCGACCCCAGGAATCAGCCCGCCCTACTGCAGCAGGTCCCGCACCCGGTAGCTGCCCGGCGCCCGCCCCTGCAGCTGGCGGGCGGCGAACAGGGCGCCGCGGGCGAAGATGTCGCGGTTGGTGGCCCGATGCACCAGCTCGATGCGCTCGCCCAGACCGGTGAACTGCACCATGTGCTCGCCCACGATGTCACCGGCACGCAGGCTGGCGTAGTGCGGCTCCGCCCCGCCCCGTTGCGCGGCCGCGCCCAGGGTCAGCGCGGTGCCCGATGGCGCATCCTTCTTCTGGGTGTGGTGCGATTCGACGATGTCGCAGTCCCAGCCGGCCAGCGCCTGCGCCGCGCGCTCCACCAGCTCGTCCAGTACCGCCACGCCCAGGCTGAAGTTCGAGGCCCATACCAGCGGGATCTTCGCCGCCGCGGCCTCCAGCGCCTGGCGCTGCGTGCTGGAGATACCGGTGGTGCCCGACACCAGCCCGGCACCCCGCTCCACGCACAGCGCCAGCATCGGGTCGAAGCCCTCCGGCAGGCTGAAGTCGATCGCCACATCGAACACCGGCGCGCCGGGCAGCTCACTGGCGCCGAAGAACGGCACGCCGTCGACCACGCGCTGTGCCGGCGCACGGCCGGTCACTGCGGCCACGATCTGCAGGGTTTCAGGATGTTCGGCGGCCAGCCGCAGCAGGGCCTGGCCCATGCGCCCGGAGGCACCGTGAATGAGCAATCGCAGAGGAGTCTGGTTCATGCCTGCAGGCTAGCGGCAGCACGCCCGCTCCGGCAAGCGCCATCGCTGCTACGCTGCATGCCCTTTCATGCAATGGATGGCAGCTCCCTCATGCAGATCAGCGAACAGCTGGTGCTGATCACCGGCGCCGGCCGCGGCCTTGGCCAGCACATCGCCCGCGCGTTCGCGGCGCAGGGTGCGCGCGTCATCGTCAACTACCACCGCAGCGAAGGCCCCGCACGGGCGCTGGCCGCCGAGCTGGGCGGACAGGCGATCGCGCTGCCGGCCGACGTCACCGACCGCAGCCAGGTCGATGCAATGCTGCAGCACGCCCTGGCCCACTTCGGCCAGGGTGTCACCACGGTGGTCAACAACGCGCTCGCCGCGTTCTCGTTCAATGGTGATGCCCGCGACGGCGCCGCCGATATCGGCTGGTCGGCGTTCCAGGCGCAGTTCGAGGGCAGCGTGCGCGGCGCGCTGAACACCGTGCAGGCCGCCCTGCCCGGCATGCAGGCCCGCCGCTTCGGCCGCATCATCAACATCGGCACCAAGCTGTTCCAGAACCCGGTCGTGCCCTACCACGACTACACCGCCGCCAAGGCCGCGCTACTGTCCCTCACGCGCACGCTGGCCGGCGACCTCGGCCCGCATGGCATCACCGTGAACATGCTGTCCGGCGGCCTGCTGCGCACCACCGATGCCAGCGCTGCCACGCCGGAGGCAGTGTTCGACTACATCGCCGCCAACACGCCACTGCGCAGCGTTACCACGCCAGCAGAATTCGCCGATGCCGCGCTGTTCTTCGCCAGCCCCTGGTCGCGCGCGGTGACCGGGCAGAACCTGGTGGTCGATGGCGGGCTGGTGCGGGACTGAGCCAATGCGCATTTCCGAGGTCAGCCGCCTGACCGGCGCCAGCGCCAAGGCCATCCGCCTGTACGAGGCGCGCGGACTACTGCCGCCGGTGCCTCGGCTGAACCGCTATCGCGACTACAGCGAACAGGATGTGGCCTGGGTGCAGCTGGTCCGCCAGGCGTTGGCGCTGGGCATCACCCTGGCCGCGATCTCCCGCCTGCAGGGCCGCGACGGACGGCTCGACTGGCCCGCGGTGCTGGCCCTGCTTGAGCAACAACGCAGCCGCATCGCCAGCGAGCGGGCACGGCTGGCGCAGGTCGAGCTCGACCTGCAGCAGGTCAGCGACGAACTGCGGCAGTGGCTGCACTCCGGTAGCGGTGACTGCATCCTGGAACCCAGCGGCTGCGCCGCTGGTGGTTGACTCTGCCCCAAGGGCATAGCCCAACCTCGCGCACTTTCCATTGCCCGAGGTTGCCGTGTCCCGTTCCATCCTGATCCTGCTCGGCCATCCCGACCGCGACAGCCTGTGCGGTGCCCTCGCCCAGCGCTACGCCACCGCCGCCGAGAATGCTGGCCATCGGGTGCGCCTGATCGCACTGGGCGAACTCGAGTTCGATCCGGTGCTGCGCCATGGCTACCGCCAGATCCAGCCGCTGGAAGCCGACCTGCAGGACACTGCGGATGCGATCGAGGCCTGCGACCATCTGGTGCTGGTCTATCCCACCTGGTGGGGCGCGATGCCGGCGCTGCTGAAGGGCTTCTTCGATCGCGTGCTGCTGCCGGGGTACGCCTTCCGCTACCGGCGCGATTCAGTCTGGTGGGACCGGCTGCTGGCCGGTCGCAGCGCACGGGTGATCACCACGCTGGATACGCCGCCCTGGTATTACCGCTGGATCTACCGCGACCCGGGCATCACCCAGATCCGCGCCACTATTCTGGAATTCTGCGGCATCCGCCCGGTGCGGGTCAGCCGACTCGGTGCGGTGCGCAGCAGCTCGCCGGAGCAACGCAACCGGTGGCTGGCGTTGGCAGCGGAGCTGGGCTCACGGGCCAACTAGCTAGAGGAGCGTGCGAACCAAGGTTCGCACCCACCTGGAGCGTTCGCACCCACATGGGGCGCTCGTTGCGGGTGTCGCGTTTGCCAATTGACCGTCAGGCACTGCGCCTCAAGGCTGTGGGCCCTTGTTACGGCCCAGGCAAAGCCCATGAAATCCTCGACTGTCTTCAGCAAGTGCGCCAGGAAGACCGGCTTTGCCGGGACGTCGACGACCCGCTACCGCTTGCTGGACGCCGCGCTGCTTGTCGTGAATCACCAGCGCGCCAGCGAAAGCCGGGGCTTCTATGTGAATGCTGGACTCTACTTTCCGGAACTGCTCGCGTATCCCCTCGCGCCTGACGATCTTGAAACGGCTTTCCGGTACCGCTCCAGCATCCCCACGCCCCATGTCGACTGGCGGATCGAAGAAACGCCGGGCCTGCGCCGCACCTTCATCCAGCAGGATCTTGAAGATCTGCTGGAGGCCGGTAACCGCGACGCGTTGAAGGCCCTGCTGCTCGATGCCCTGGCCGACGTGGCGGGTTTCGCGGCAGCCCATGGGAACAGGGAATCGGTGCGGCGATTGAACCGGGACGGGAGCTTCCGGGCAATCATCCGCAGAGAAGTCTGAACCCCGAGAGCGTGCGAACCAAGGTTCGCACCCACAGGGCGAAGGCCCGCACCCACCGGCCGAAGGTTCGCGCCCACCAGGCGGCCGCAGCCGAACAGGCTCGACGCTACTTCACTTCTTGCTCGGCCCGCAGCTGTCGCAACCGCCACAGGCACCACCACCGCCCGTTGCCGGCGGCGCGATCTTCCGCCCCAGCGCCTGCAGCCAGGCGGCGCGGCCCGGCTTCAACAGGGCCAACGCCAACGCACCGCGCAGCGTGCGCACGGTGCCCGGGAACTGCTTCTTCAGCACCACCCAGGCACTGACCAGCACAGCCACCGCGATGATCAGGTACTGGATCAGCAGGCCGGTATCCATCAGCCGCCTCCCAGCGCCCTGGTCACCTGGTAGGTGATCAGTGCGGCCACATAAGCCGCTGCGAACAGGTAGAACGCGGCAAAGCCCATCTGCTTCCACGAATTGGTCTCGCGCTTGATGGTGGCCAGCGTCGAGATGCACATCGGGGCGTAGATGTACCAGACCAGCAGCGACAGCGCGGTCGCCAGCGACCAGCCATCGCTGATCAGCGGGGTCAGCGCCTGGCTGGCGGCATCGTCATCGGCGGCCGACAGCGCATACACGGTGGCCAGCGAAGACACCGCCACCTCGCGCGCGGCCAGGCCCGGGATCAGCGCGATGCAGATCTGCCAGTTGAAGCCCAGCGGCGCGAAGAACACCGCCATCGCATGGCCGATCTGGCCGGCGTAGCTGTAGTCGATGGCTGGCATCGTGGCGTCGGCCGGTGCCGCCGGGAACGACAGCAGCACCCACAGCAGGATGGTCAGCGCCAGGATGATGCCGCCGACGCGCTTGAGGAAGATCATGCCGCGCTCGTACAGCCCCACCGCCAGGTCGCGCACATGCGGCAGGCGGTACGACGGCAGCTCCAGCATCAGCGGGTGCTCGCTCTTGTCGCGACGCCACTTCTTCATGATCCACGACATCGCCAGCGCGCTGAGAATGCCCGCCGCATACAGGCCGAACAGCACCAGGCCCTGCTGGTTGAACACGCCCCACACCGTCTTCTGCGGAATGAACGCACCGATCAGCAGCGCGTACACCGGCAGGCGCGCCGAGCAGGTCATCAGCGGCGCCACCAGGATCGTGGCCAGGCGGTCACGCGGGTCCTGGATGCTGCGCGTGGACATGATGCCCGGCACCGCGCAGGCGAAGCTGGACAGCAGCGGGATGAACGAGCGACCGGACAGGCCGGCGGCCGCCATCATGCGGTCGAGCAGGAACGCCGCACGCGGCAGGTAGCCGGACTCCTCCAGCACCAGGATGAAGAAGAACAGGATCAGGATCTGCGGCAGGAACACCACCACGCCGCCGACGCCTGCGATGATGCCGTCGGTCAGCAGGCTGGCCAGCGGGCCTTCCGGCAGCACGCTGCCAACAAAGGTGCCGAGCCAGGCGAAGCCAGCCTCGATGCCGTCCATCAGCGGCGTCGCCCAGGCGTACACCGCCTGGAAGATCAGGAACATCACCACCGCCAGGCTGACCAGGCCGAACACCGGGTGCAGCAGCCAGCGGTCCAGCGCGTCGTCGATCTTCGCGGTCCGTGCCGGCATGCGCACGGCGACCGACAGGATCCCGCGCACCTTGGCGTGGTAATCGATGCCACCTTCCGGGCCCGGCACCGGCGCATCCAGGTGCGGCACCATGGCGTCCAGGCGCTCGACCAGGGCCTTGGCGCCCTGCTTGCGCACCGCCACGGTCTCCACCACCGGCACGCCCAGCTCGCGTTCCAGCGCGGCCACATCCACCTGGATGCCGCGGCGCTGGGCCGCGTCGACCATGTTCAGGGCCACCACCATCGGCTTGCCCAGCTCGCGCAGTTCCAGCGCGAAGCGCAGGTGCAGGCGCAGGTTGGTGGCGTCGATCACGCACAGCAGCACGTCCGGCGCGGCCTCGCCCGGGTAGAAGCCCCGGCACAGGTCACGGGTGATCGCCTCGTCCAGGCTGGCCGGATGCAGGCTGTAGGCGCCCGGCAGGTCAAGCACGGCGAATTCACGGCCGGACGGCGCGCGCAGGCGGCCCTCCTTGCGCTCGACGGTGACGCCGGTGTAGTTGGCGACCTTCTGCCGGCTGCCGGTCAGCTGGTTGAACAGCGCGGTCTTGCCGCTGTTGGGGTTACCGACCAGCGCGATGCGCAGGGGGGCGGTGGCGGCGATTGCGGTCATGCACGTCGTTCCTGGCTGGCGGCGTCGACCACGACCCGCTTGGCTTCACTGATCCGCAGCGCGAACCGGGTGAACCCGACCTGCACCAGCAGCGGCTCGCCGCCCACCGGGCCCTTGGCCACCAGGCGCACTTCCTCGCCATTCACGAAACCCAGCTCGCGCAGGCGACGGGCAATGGCATCGTTGGCATGCAGGTCCTGCACGGACTCGACCACGGCCGAGGTGTGCAGCGGCAGTTCGGACAGCGTCATCTAGCGTGTTCTCTGCTGGATGTAAATGGTTCTCGATTCTAACATTCCCGCGTCGCGTCATGGCCCATGACCAATGGCCCGCTATGATCCATACAGGTATGGAGTGACCCTGGAATCCCATGAACGATGCTTTGCAGATCGAGCGCCGTGGCGCCGTCCTCACCCTCTGGCTGAACCGGCCGGAGCTGCACAACGCCTTCGACGCCAGCCTGATCGCCCGGCTGACCGCCGCGCTGGAGGCCGCCGGACGCGACGAATCGATCCGGGCCGTGGTGGTGGCCGGTCACGGCGCCTCCTTCTCGGCCGGTGCCGACATGCAGTGGATGCGCGGCATGGCCGCCGCCAGCGAGGCCGACAACCGCGAGGACTCGCTGGCCCTGGCTCGACTGATGCGCACCCTGGACGAGCTGCCCAAGCCGACCCTGGCCCGGGTCCATGGCGCGGCCTTCGGTGGCGGCGTCGGCCTGGTCGCCTGCTGCGACATCGCCATCGCAAGCAGCTCGGCGCGCTTCGGCCTGACCGAAAGCCGCCTGGGCCTGCTGCCCGCGGTGATCTCGCCCTATGTGATCGAGGCCATCGGTCCGCGCCAGGCCCGTCGCTGGTTCGCCACCGGCGAGCACTTCGATGGCGAGACTGCGCTGCGCATCGGCCTGGTCCACCAGCTGGTCGAGCCCGAGCGCCTGGACGAGGCGCTGGAGCGCCAGCTGGCCCTGCTCGACAAGGCCGGCCCGATCGCCTCGTCCACCGCCAAGCAGCTGGTCCGGCAGGTCCGCGACAGCCATGACCGCGATGCGCTGGATCGGGATAATGCGGCCCTGATCGCGCGCCTGCGGGTGTCCGCCGAGGGCCAGGAAGGCCTGGGCGCCTTCCTCGACAAGCGCGCCCCTCACTGGGTCACGGAAGCCTGAACATGCTCGATCATCTTGGTTTGACCAGCGCCGACCTGGCGCGCAGCAGGACCTTCTTCCTGCAGGCACTGGCGCCGCTGCAGATCGGCGTGGTGATGGAAGTGAGCGCCGAACAGACCGGCGACCACGACCACATCGGCTTCGGCAGCGACAGCAAGCCGTTCTTCTGGCTCGGCAATGGCGGCACCGCCAGCCACGGCGTGCACGTGGCCTTCGCCTGCGCCAGCCGCGCGCAGGTGGACGCCTTCCACGCCGCCGCCCTCGCCGCCGGTGGCCGCGACAACGGCGCCCCGGGCCTGCGCCCGTGGTATCACCCGGATTACTACGCCGCCTTCGTGCTCGACCCGGACGGCAACAACATCGAGGCGGTCTGCCACCGCCCCGCCGATGGGGCAGCCGCATGAGCGATTACGTCCGCATTGTCGAGGTCGGCCCGCGTGATGGCCTGCAGAACGAAAAGCAGTTGGTGTCCACCGCCGACAAGATCGAACTGATCAACCGCCTGTCGGCCACCGGCCTGCGCAGCATCGAGGCGACCAGTTTCGTCAGCCCGAAGTGGATTCCGCAGCTGGCCGATGCCGCCGAGGTCTACGCCGGCATCCAGCGCCGGCCGGGCATCCACTACCCGGTGCTGGTGCCGAACGAACAGGGCTACGACCGCGCCCGCGCGGTGGGCGTGGAGGAAGTGGCGGTGTTCACCGCTGCGTCCGAGGCCTTCAACCGCACCAACACCAATGCCGGCATCGACGAATCGCTGGCCCGGTTCGAGCCGATACTGCGCCGCGCCGCCGCCGATGGCGTGCGCGTGCGCGGCTACGTCTCCACCGTGCTCGGCTGCCCCTACCAGGGCGAGGTGCCGCTGGCCGACGTGGTGCGGGTGGCGCGCGCGCTGCACCAGATGGGCTGTTACGAAATCTCGCTGGGCGACACCATCGGCGTCGGCACCCCACGCAAGGCACGGGCGATGCTGCAGGCGGTCGCTGCCGAGATCCCGATGGAAGCCTTGGCCGTGCACTTCCACGACACCTACGGCCAGGCCATCGCCAACATCGCCACCTGCCTGGAAGCAGGCGTGCGCGTGGTCGACAGTGCAGTCTCGGGCGCCGGTGGCTGCCCGTACGCGAAGGGGGCCAGCGGCAACGTCGCCAGCGAGGACGTGGTCTACCTGCTGCAGGGCCTGGGCCTGGACAGTGGCGTGGACCTGCCGGCACTGGCCGAGACCGGCCGCTGGCTGGCCGGCCTGCTCGGCCGCGCCACCGCCAGCCGCACCGGCCAGGCGCTCGCAGCGACCGGCTGAGCACCCCGCTGCGCCGCTCCCGCTCGGGCGGCGCAGCGCACAACGGCGACGGTCGCCGCTTCCGTTAGAATCGGCGGTTCTCGAACCTGCAGGACCGTTCAATGCAGCTGTCTTCCGTACGTGCCGTGATCACTGGCGGCGTCTCCGGCCTCGGCCTGGCCGTGGCCCAGCACCTCGTCGCCCAGGGCGGCAAGGTGGCTCTGTTCGACCTCAACGACGACAAGGGTGCAGCTGCCGTTGCCGGGCTGGGTGCCGACAAGGCCCGCTATTTCAATGTCAATGTCAGCGATGAGGCGGCCGTGGCTGCAGCCATCGACCGGGCCCACGATTTCCTCGGCGGCCTGAACGTGGCGATGAACTGCGCCGGCATCCTCGGCGCCGGTCGCGTGCTCGGCAAGGAAGGCCCGATGCCGCTGGCCGGCTTCCAGGGCACGGTGATGGTCAACCTGGTCGGCAGCTTCAACGTCGCCAAGGCCGCGGCCAACCGCATGCAGCACAACGACGCCGGCGAAGACGGCGAGCGCGGCGTGATCATCAACACCGCCAGCATCGCTGCCTATGAAGGACAGATCGGCCAGGCCGCGTATGCCGCCAGCAAGGGCGGCGTGGTGTCGATGACGCTGCCGATGGCGCGCGAACTGTCGCGCTTCGGCATCCGCGTCAATACGATTGCTCCTGGCGTGTTCTGGACGCCGATGGTCGATGGCATGCCCGAAGCCGTGCAGCAGTCGCTGGCCGCCTCGATCCCGTTCCCGTCGCGCCTGGGCAAGCCGGAAGACTTCGCCAGCCTGGTCGGCTTCATCCTCGGCAACACCTACCTCAACGGCGAGACCATCCGCCTGGACGGCGCTACCCGCCTCGCTCCGAAGTGATTCCCCCCGGGCGCCGGGACGGCGCCCTCCCCCAACGACCTAGATCACCATGAAAGCCAACGACATCAAGAAGGGCAACGTCGTCGAGTACAACAACGGCGTGTACCAGATCCGCGACATCGAGCGCAGCTCGCCGCAGGGTCGCGGCGGCAACGTCCGCTTCCGCTTCATCATGTACAGCGTGCCGGGCGGCAACAAGCTCGACGCCAGCTTCGATGCCGACGACAACCTGGTCGAGGTCGAACTGCTGCGCCGCCAGTCCACCTATTCGTACAGGGACGGCGATGCCTTCGTGTTCCTTGATGACGAGGACTACACGCCCTACACCCTGGACGCGGACGTGATCGGCGACGACGCCGGCTACATCACCGACGGCCTGACCGGCATCTACGTGCAGGTGATCGACGAGCAGCCGGTGGCGATCCAGCTGCCGGCCTCGGTAGTGCTGGAAGTGATCGAGACCCCGCCGGAACTGAAGGGCGGCACTGCCACCAAGCGCCCGAAGCCGGCCAAGCTCAACACCGGCATCGAGATCATGGTGCCGGAGTACATCGTCAACGGCGAACGCGTGCTGGTGAACACCGCCACCGGCGAATTCGCCGGCCGCGCCGACTAAGCGCCTTGCGCTGATCGGCTGCCTGTCCCTGCTTGCGGCGTGCTCGCCGCAGGCAGCGGGCAGCGCATCGGATGTAGCGATCGTGTAGAGCCGAGCGTGGACTCGGCTCTACAGAAGGCTTACGGCTGCTTCGCGCCGAAGTTGCCGCAGCCGTGGTACTGGCGGGTGCCGATGGTCAGGTTCACCTTGGCATCGAACGCCTCGCCGCTCATGTCGTCCTGGCAGGTGGTGCGCTGGAAGCTGAGCTTGACGTCGGTACCGTCGGACGCCTTGCCACTCCAACCGTCAGCACCTTCGGTGGGCGTGGCGACGTCGAAGCGACGCTCGCCATAGTCAACTTCCACCCGCAGGCCCGGCGCGTCGCCATCGACGACCGCCAACCAGCCCGGCTCGTTGCCCGTGGCGCGGAACGCGGCCGTGCCCGCGCTGCCATCGCCTTCGGTCGCTTCGACCGCATGGCACTCGCGGTCCGCCTCGCCCTTCAGGCTCAACAGGCCGTCATCGCCGCCCTTGGTCCAGAAGCTGTTGCCCTGGCCATCACCGTACCTGGCACCCGACGCCGCACGTTCGGAGGTCATGGCGAAGGTACGTTCGCCGATCACCACCGTGGCCGCATCCTCGCCATTGAAGGTCGCGCGCACGCTCAGATCACCACACTGGTACGTGGTCTCGCTGCCGGTACCGGCGCTGGTGCTGGCAGCCGGTTCGGGCGCCGCCGGCGGCGCGGCATCGGTGCCGCCCGCAGCGGGTGCCTGGGCCGGCTGGCACGCGGCCAGCACCAACCCGAGCGAGGCTGCCAACAGACTGGGAACTACACGCATGGCTCGACTCCTTGTCGACACTACAGAGACCTTCGACCCTACCACCTGCCGGTGAGCGCGGCCTGAAAGCGGCCTGACCGTACTCACGCGGCCAGTACCGCCATCGACAACAGCTGCGCACCGCTGCCGGCGGAACTGCAGGTCCAGACCCGCAGCAGGCGCAGCTTCACTTCACGCTCCCGGCCCTGCCGCGACACGGACAACCGCACGTCGCTGGACAGCAACGCCAGGCGGCCACACAGCAGCGTCTCCACCGCGTGCAGCTGCAGGCTTCGCACCTGCAGGCTGCCGGCCAGCCAATCGCCCAGCCATGGCAGATCGAGCATGCGGCCGCCGTGGCCTTCCATCATGAACAAGGCCGGCGATACCAGCGCGTTCAACGCATCGTGGTCATTTTCCAGCAGCGCAGCGCACAGGCGCTGCTCCAGCGCCATCAACTGCTGCTCATGCAGGTCTTCAACGATGTTCCGTTCCATCCACGGTTCCTCCCGGCATCGGCCGGCGCCTGCGCAGGCGCTGCGCGATCCACTGCCGCGCGCCCTGCACCACTACATAGAAGACCGGCACGAAGAACACCGCCAGCACGGTCGCACTGACCATGCCGCCGAACACACCGGTTCCAATCGCCTGCTGGGTTTCCTTCGACGCGCCCTGCGCCAGCATCAGCGGCACCACGCCCAGCGCGAATGCCAGCGAGGTCATCACGATCGGGCGCAGGCGCAGCCTGGCTGCCTCCAATGCCGCCTCGACCAGGCCGCGCCCCTGCTGCTGCAGCTGCCGCGCGAACTCGACAATGAGGATCGCGTTCTTCGCAGACAGCCCGATCACGGTGATCATGCCGACCTTGAAGAACACATCGTTGGGCATGCCACGCAACAGCACCGCGGCGACCGCACCGAGCAGGCCGAGTGGCACCACCAGCATCACCGCCAGCGGAATCGACCAGCTCTCGTACAGCGCCGCCAGCACCAGGAACACCACCAGCATCGACAACAACAGCAGCCACGGCGCCTGCGCCCCCGATTCACGCTCCTGCAGCGACTGGCTGGTCCACTGCAGGGCAAAACCGGACGGCAGCTTCCCGGCCAACCGCTCCATCTCCGCCATGGCCTGGCCGGTCGACACGCCGGAGGCCGGTGCGCCGGACAGATTCAACGCCGGGAAGCCCAGGTAGCGCTGCAGCTGCAGCGGCGCCTCGGTCCAGTGCGGGGTCACCAGTTCCGACAACGCCACCATGCCGCCCTCGCTGTTGCGCACGTACAGATTCAGCACGTCCTCCAGTTCCATGCGATGCGGCGCGTCGGCCTGCAGGATCACCTGCTGCAACCGGCCCTTGTTGGGGAAATCATTGACGTACTGCGAGCCCATCGCCGCTGACAGCGTGCTGCTGATGTGCTCGAAGCCCACGCCCATCGCCTCGGCCTTGGCGCGATCAATGTCCAGCCGCACGCTGATACCTGCCGGCAGGCCATCGGCATGCACCTCCGACAGCAGCGGACTGGCCTCGGCCAGCTTCAGCAGCTGCTGCAGGGCCGCGCGCAGCTCGGCCTGGCTCTGCCCGGTACGCGCCTGCAGGGCCAGCGAGAACCCGGACGAACGGCCCAGGCTGTCGATCGCCGGCGGCATCACGCTCATCACCTCACCCTCGGCAACCGTGGCCATCGCCTGCTGCGCGGCCTCCACCTCGCCGGCCGCGGTGGCGCCAGCACGCTCACCCCAGTCCTTCAGCATGGTGTAGGTCAGCGCCGCGCTCGGGCCGGAACCGGAGAAGCTGTAACCGAGGATCGACTGGTTGGAGCTGATGCCCGGGCGCGAGGCCACGTGCCGTTCGTAGGCTTCGACCACCGCCAGCGTGCGTTCGGCGGTGGCTTCGGCCGGCAGCTGGATCGAGGTCATGAAATAGCCCTGGTCCTCTTCCGGCAGGAACGCGCCCGGCAGCCAGTGCAGGCCCAGCAGCAGCGCCGCCACCAGCGCGGCGAACACGCCCATCACCCGGCCGCTTCGCTGCAGCACGGAGGCCACGCCACGCTGGTAGCGCCCGGTCAACGCCTCGAAGCCACGATTGAAGGCGCCGAACAGCCCGCCACGACCATGATGGCCGTGGGTGTTCGGGCGCAGCAGGGTCGCGCACAGCGCCGGTGTCAGGCTCAGTGCCAGCAGCGCCGAGAACAGGATCGACACCGCCATCGCCACGGTGAACTGGCGGTAGATCGCGCCCACCGAGCCGCTGGCCAAGGCCATCGGAATGAACACCGCGGTCAGCACCAGGGTGATGCCGATCACCGCGCCGGTCAGCTCGCGCATCGCCTTGATGGTCGCCTCGCGCGGCGGCAGGCCCTCCTCGGCCATGATCCGCTCCACGCCCTCGACCACCACGATCGCGTCGTCGACGATGATGCCGATCGCCAGCACCATGCCGAACATGGTCAGCACGTTGATCGAGAAGCCCAGCGCCAGCATCACCGCGAAGGTACCGAGCAGCGCGATCGGTGCGACCAGCGCAGGAATCAGCGTGTAGCGCCAGTTCTGCAGGAACAGGTACATCACCGCGAACACCAGCAGCATCGCCTCCAGCAGCGTCTGCACCACCTTCTGGATCGAGATCTTCACGAACGGCGCGGTGTCGAACGGGATGCTCGCCTCCACGCCGCGCGGCAACAGCGGCGCCAGTTCCGCCATGCGCTCACGGACCGCCGACGCCGTGCGCACCGCATTCGCGCCCGGCCGCAGCTGCACCCCGGCGGCGGTGGCCGGATGGCCATCCTCGCGGGTGCCCCAGGCATAGCTCTGCGCGCCCAGTTCGACGCGGGCGACATCACCCAGCACCACCCGTGAACCGTCGGCCCCGGCGCGCAGTACGATCGCCGCGAACTGTTCCGGCGTGGACAACTGGCCGTCGGCGCTGAGCGGCACGGTGATGCGCTGGCCTGGAACACCCGGCGAATCACCGATGCGCCCCGGCGAGATCTCCAGGTTCTGCTGCTCGATGGCAGTGGCCACATCGCCCATGGTCAGGCCGTAGCCGGTCAACCGGGTCGGGTCCAGCCACACGCGCATCGCCTGCTCGGCACCGAACAACTGCACGCGACCGACGCCATCGATGCGGCGCAGCTCTTCGATGATGTTGCGCGCCATGAAATCGCCCAGCGCGGCCTCGCTGACGCTGGCATCCGGCGAACGCAGGCCGACCAGCATCAGGAAGCCGGAATCGGCGGCCTCCACGAACAGGCCGTTCTGCCGCACGCTGCGCGGAAGGCGCGGCTCGATCGCCTTGATCCGGTTCTGCACGTCCACCTGGGCCAGTTCCGGATTGGTGCCGGGCTTGAAGGTGGCGGTGATCGAGGCTTCGCCGGAGGTGTCCACCGACGATTCGAAGTACAGCAGATGCTTGACGCTGGACAGCTCGCGCTCGATCAGGCCGACCACCGCATCGTTCAACGTCTGCGGGCTCGCACCCGGGTAGCTGGCATAGATGCTGACGCTGGGCGGCGCGACCGGCGGATAGCGCTCCACGGCCAGGCGCGGAATCGCCAGCGCGCCGGCCAGGATGATGAAGATCGCCAGCACCCAGGCGAACACCGGGCGATCGATGAAGAAACGTGCCATGTTGGATTTTCCTGGAGGGGCTGTCCCGGGAAAGGCTCAGCCCTTGCTGCCGGCCTGCACCGCACCGGCGCTGGCGACCGGCTTCTGCCAGTCGCGCGCATCGACCACCACGCCTTCCTGCAGGCGCTCCTGGCCCTCGACCACCACTTTCTCGCCGGCCTTCAGGCCCGCGCGCACCATCCACTGGCGATCGACGCTGCCGTCCACCTCCAGCGTGCGGATCACCGCCCTGCCGTCGGCGCCGATCACCCAGGCATAGGCCTGGCCACCGGCGCTGCGCAGCACGGCCTGCTGTGGCACGGTCAACGCGCTGGCCGGGGCACCCCGCGGCACCCTCGCGCGCACATACATGCCGGGCAGCAGCTGCCGCCGCGGGTTGTCCACCAGGATGCGCAGGATCACATCACCCGTCCGTGCATCGACATTGATACCGGAGAACAGCAGCTGGCCACGCTCGGGCAGCGGCTTGCCGGCGGCACCGATGATGGTCACCGGCAGCTTGTCGCCGCCGGCCGCACTGCGCTGCAGCGACTCCAGCTGCGCCGCCGGCTGGCGCACATCCACGTAGACCTGGTCGATCTGCTGTACCACGGCCATCGGCTCGGCATCGGCCACGCCGACCAGCGCACCTTCGGTCACCAATGCCTGATCGATACGACCGGCAATCGGTGCGCTGACCGTGGCATAGCGCAGGTCGAGCTGGCGACGGGACAGGATCGCGCGCGCTTCATTCACTGCCGCGCGTGCCTGCTCGTACTCGGCGCTGGCGTCGTCCCGATGCTGCTGGCTGACCGCCTGCGCGGCAGCCAGGGCGTGCAGGCGCTGCGACTGCACGCGACTGCGGCCCAACGCCGCCTCACTGCGCTGCAGTGCGGCCAGCGCCGAATCGACGTCGGCCCGGAACGCTGCCGGGTCAATCTGGAACAAGGCCTGGCCTGCCCTGACTTCCGCCCCCTGGTCGAACAGGCGCCTCTGCACGATGCCGCCCACCTGTGCGCGGATCTGCGCGGTGCGCACCGCCGCGACGCGGCCTGGCAGTTCGTCGTCACGTTGCACCACCTGCGGGCCGACGCTGATCACGCTGACGCGCGGCGCCGCCTCGGGGGTGGCTTCGGGAGTGGAGCAGGCCGTCATGGCCAAGGCGAGGGCCGCGATCAACGCGACCGGAGTCCTGAAGGTTCTCATTGCTGTGCACAATGCCGCGCAGGCGGCGGATAGGTTCTGAAGCGCGCAGTCTGCGTGGCGATGATGGGGTTTCGATGGAGGAACTGTGGAGATACGATGGAGGCAAGCACCTTACGGCCCCGCCCCTGCATGCATGCCTCCCCTGCCCTCGCCGCCCTCGTCCTGATCGTCGAGGATGAGGCCGAGATCGCTGACATTCTCTGCGCCTACCTGGAACGCGAAGGACTGCGCACGCTGCGCGCCGCCGATGGCCACAGCGCACTGGACCTGCACCGCAGCGCCCGGCCCGACCTGGTCCTGCTCGATGTGCAGCTGCCGCGCCTGGACGGCTGGAGCGTGCTGACCCAGCTGCGCCAGCGCGGCGAGACGCCGGTGATCATGCTGACCGCACTGGACCAGGACCTGGACAAGCTGACCGCGCTGCGGATGGGCGCTGATGACTACGTGGTCAAGCCCTTCAACCCGGCCGAGGTGGCCGCGCGCGTGCGCGCCGTACTGCGGCGCACGCTGCGCGCCGCGCGCGTGGACGCACCCACCGCGTTGCGCGTCGGCCCGCTGCTGATCGACTCGGCCACCCACGCGGTGCACGTGGAGGGCGAAGGCTACAGCCACGAAGTGCTGCTCACCCTCACCGAGTTCAAGCTGCTGCACTGCATGGCGCTGGCGCCGACGCGCATCTTCAGCCGCAGCGAGCTGATGCACGAATGCCTGCCGGAAAGCGAAGCACTGGAGCGCACCGTCGACAGCCATGTCAGCAAGCTGCGCCGCAAGCTGGATGAAGTGGGCATGGTCAACGTCCCAGCCAGCGTGCGTGGCGTCGGCTACCGGCTGATGGCCGATCGCTGATGCCCTCCCTGCGCCGCTCCGGGCTGAGCCGCCACATCATCGTTTCGATGTCGCTGATGGTGATCGGCGTCATCGTGATGATGATCCTGTCATCGTGGCTGCTGTACGCGGTGCTGGTCGAGTTCTTCCCCGGCAGTGCCGAGGAGCCGGAAAGCTGGCTGCCGACCGGCCCGGAACTGGCATGGATGGTGGGCGTGATCCTGACCGGGCTGGCGCTGGCCATCGCCGCCTCGTTCCGCCTCGCCCACCGCATCCTGTCGCCGCTGAATTCGCTGGTGGACAGCGTGCGTGCGCTCGCGGGCGGCGACCTGGGTGCACGCGCCAGCGTCGAGGAAAATTCGCCGGGCGAAGTGGCGACCCTGGTCGAGGACTTCAATGCGATGGCGCGCCGCCTGCAGCACATGGAGAGCGAGCGCGCGATGTGGCACGCGGCCATCGCCCATGAGCTGCGCACGCCGGTGACGATCCTGCGTGGCCGCCTGCAGGGGCTGGCAGAGGGTGTGTTCCAGCCAGACGAGTCGCAGTTCCGCAGCCTGCTGGCCCAGGTCGAAGGGCTGTCACGGCTGATCGAGGACCTGCGCGTGCTGAGCCTGTCCGACAACGCGCGGCTGGACGTGCGTCGCGCGCGCACCGACGTGGTGGCCGAGGTGCATTCGGTGATGACCCTGGTCGATCCACAGTTCCGCGCCGCCGGCTTCGTGCTGGAGCTGGAAACCAGCCGCGAGGAACACAACGCGCACTGCGACCCGACCCGCCTGCGCCAGGCATTGCTGGCGCTGCTGGAGAACGCGCGGCGCTATGCCAGCCCGGGCAAGGTGCGGATTGCAGTGCATGACACGCCCGGCCACGTGCAGGTGGCGATCGAAGACGAGGGTCCGGGCATCGACCCGGAACTGCACGCGGATATCTTCACCCCGTTCATGCGTGGCGACGGTTCGCGTTCGCGACAGGGCGGCGGCAGCGGGCTCGGCCTGGCGGTGGTCAAGGCCATCGCCGACGCGCACGGTGGCCGCGTCTACTGCATCCCGGGCAGCGCCGGCGGCAGCCGCTTCGTCATCGAACTGCCGCGCCAGTAGCCGGGCGGGCTGCCTGCGTACGCAGGTGTGCACCGAGTGCGGCCAGATTGGCGTCGATCGCATCCATTTCCTCGCGTTGGCGGATCGGCAGCTGCTGACGCAGCTGGCCGCGCAATGCCTGCCACGCCGGGACCGCCTGCGCACTGGCAGTGGCCACGGCCGCGGACAGCAGCGCCTGCTCGTCGCCCAGCGGCAATCCATAGCCGTCATCCTGCAGCAGCGTCCCCGGGCGCAGCCACTGCCCGCTCTGCTCCAGCAACCCGCGCAGGCTGCGCGTTTCAGCGCTGTCCGGTGCGGCCAGCAGCTGCCGCTTGAGCACATCGCGTGCGCGCAACTCGGCGCGCCGCTGCGCGGCCTGTTCCAGCAGCAGCAGGCCGGCACTGGCACGCAGGTCACCCTGCAGCAGCCACGGTGCGCGTTGCTGTGCAGACAGCTTCAACCAGCCGCGCACATCACGAGCGGGCAAGGCCAGCTGAGCCGCGGCCACTGCGAACAACTGCTGGTAGTGGTCGCGCGCCGAGGCGAAGTAGTAGCCCTGCGCCTGCGCTGCAGTGCGGTCCGCCAGTACCCTCTCGTCGAGCACATCCAGCCGCACCAGTCGCCGCTTCAGGCCGCGCGGACTCAGTTGGGCCAGGCCCGCCTCGCCAAGGCGCGGCACCCCGGCCTGCAGCAGCTTGGCGGTTTCCACCGCGCAGTTGTTGCTGACGAAGTAATAGCGCCCGTCATAGCTCCAGTGCACCTGCGCGGTGCGCTCGAGCAGGCTGGCGATTTCGCTGCGGCCCAGCTGCAGCGGCAGCGACTGCAGCCCGCGCAGCTCGACCTTGGTGTACTCGTCCACCACCTGCTGCAGGGGCAGCACGAACAGCCGCGACGGATAGCCGCCGGTCAGGCCACGCCAGTTGGATATCTGCACGTCGCCCACGAACGCGCGGAACGACAGCACGCGGTGGTACTCCAGGTCCAGGCGGCAGTCCGGCCCAGGTACGCGGCCCGGCTTGCAGACCACCAGCCGCAGCATGCTGTGGCCCCAGCGACTCATCGGCTGCGCACTGCCTTCGGCGAACAGGTAGTCCACCGCGTAGACGCGCGCCGGGTCGAGCTGCAGCAGCGATGCAGCGCCCTCCTCCGATTCGGCCTGCAGCAGGGGCAGCGTCGTGGCGCACCGCGGCCGTGGCAGCGACGGTGGTGTTCCGAAATGCGCCTGGTACCACTGCGCCAACGCGGGCCGCCGGCAGGCGAACTCGCCGTCGAGCACGAAATGCTCGGCATTCACGGCCAGGTACTCGGCCGGGTTCGCCAGTTCATAGACATCCGGGCTGCGATCACGGAAATCGTTATCGCCCCGGCCGAGGTGCCAGGGCCTGCGCTGCCAGCCCGCAAGGTCACGCCATCGCACGCTCTGCGACCAGTTCGCACCGCCACGGTCGGCG
The DNA here is from genome assembly GCF_059370495.1 of Stenotrophomonas sp. YJH_SMC_69. Classification (NCBI taxonomy): domain Bacteria; kingdom Pseudomonadati; phylum Pseudomonadota; class Gammaproteobacteria; order Lysobacterales; family Lysobacteraceae; genus Stenotrophomonas; species Stenotrophomonas sp. YJH_SMC_69. The sequence goes on from NZ_JCAFTS010000005.1 coordinate 65,530, forward strand.
ACGTGGGTCAGTTCATGCACCAGCGCACTGCGGCGCGCGCGGCGGTTGCCGGGCATGCCGTCATCCAGCAGGGTGCGGCGCAACGTAATGCGGCCGGCGAAAGCGCGCCCGTGCACCTCGGCGGGAAGGTCATCACTCCAGCGCACCTGCACCTGAGCCGGCAAAGCGCGCAGCAGGCCTTCCGGCAGCAGGGACTGCACGTCGGCCAGGGTCTGGCTGGCGAGCTGCTGCTGCGTCGGATCGAGACCGGAGGGATCGAGCTGCAGCCGATCAGCCGCGTGGACGGAAGGGATGAGCAGCCATGCCAATGCGGCGATCCACCCGCACCGCACGCTGTGCTTCCGTAGAGCCGAGCCATGCTCGGCTGCTGTTGCGATCCGGGTGCGCCGGGCATCCAGCCGGGCATGGCTCGGCTCTGCAGAACGCGATGACGCCGAGGTCATGCAGCCCGCATCAACGCGCCAGCAGCGCGCGGGCCAGTTCCAGGTCGCTCTGTTGCTGTGCGGCAGCGCTCTGCTCGCGCAGGTGGACCAGCGCGGCCTGCAGGCGGGCGCCACGGATCTGGCCGTCGCTGGCGACGAACGCAGCGGCATCGTCGCGCGCGGCTCGCACCACCTTGTCGTCGCCCGAGCTGCTGCCCGAGGAACCGGAGGAGGCACCGGTCGCCGAACCGGCCGAGGTGCCAGCGAAGCTGGAAGCGAAGCCGGCCAGCGGCAGGGACAGCAGGGCGAGCAGCAGAAGCGGACGGGTCATCGGTTCGAAGCCGGTTGTGAAGGTGCGTGGAGCGTAACGGGTACGTGAAGGATTTGCCCGGCTCAGGCGTCGAACAGCTTGCCGGGATTCAGCCGCGCTTGGGGATCGAACGCGCGTTTGACCGCCTTCATGAGCGCGATCTCGGCGGGGCCGCGGGTGCTGTCCAGGTAGCCCTTCTTGACCAGTCCGATGCCGTGCTCGGCCGAGATGCTGCCATCGAAGCGGGCCAGCACCTGCGCCAGCAGCTTGGTCACGTGCTCGCACTGCGCCACGAAGTCGGCGTCGCTGGTGTCGTCCGGCTTGAGCACGTTGATGTGCAGGTTGCCATCGCCGATATGGCCGAACCAGACCACGTCAAAGTGCGGGTAGGCCTGCCCGATCAGTGCCTGGGTCTCGGCCAGAAACGCCGGCATCGCCGAGATCCGCACCGAGACGTCATTCTTGTAAGGCTTGTAGCGCGCCAGCGATTCGGTGATGCCTTCGCGCAGGCGCCACAGCTGGGCGGCCTGGGCATCGCTGGCGCTGATCACACCGTCGCTGACCCAGCCGTTGCCCATGCAGTCCTCGAAGGCCGCCATCGCCGCGGCTTCCTGTGCCTCGTCGTTGGCCGCGAACTCGGTGACGACGTAGTACGGATGCACCTCGCCGAACGGTGCCTGCGCGCCATGCGCCAGCACGTGCTCCAGCGCCCGGTCGGTGAAGAACTCGAAGGCCTGCAGCTGCAGGCGCGCGCGGAACGCGGCGAACACCTGCATCAGCACCTCGAAGCTGGGTACTGCCAGCAGCATCACGTTGCTGGCCGGCGGCGGATCGGTGAGTTTCACTGTCGCCTCGACGATCACGCCCAGCGTGCCTTCCGAACCGATCAGCAGCTGGCGGAAGTCATAGCCGCTGGAGTTCTTGATCAGGCCCTTGTTGAGCTCCAGCAGTTCGCCGCTGGCGGTAACCACCTTCAGCCCGGCGATCCACTCGCGGGTGTTGCCGTAGCGGATCACGCGGATGCCGCCGGCATTGGTGGCGATGTTGCCGCCGATCGTGCACGACCCGCGCGCGGCGAAGTCCACCGGGTAGATCAGGCCGTGGTCCAGCGCGGCGTTGTGCACGGCCTCCAGCGGCATGCCGGCCTGCACCACCAGGGTGCGATCGACCGCGTCGTAGGCCAGCGCCTTGTTCATCCGCTCCAGGCTCAGCACCAGCTCGCCATTGGCCGCCACCGCGCCACCGGAAAGGCCGGTACGGCCGCCGGACGGCACCACGGGCACGCCCTCGCCCGCACTCCAGCGCATCACCGCCTGTACCTCTTGCACCGTGGCCGGCAGTGCGATCGCCAGCGGCGTCGGCGTCCAGCGCCGGGTCCAGTCACGCCCGTAATGCTCCAGGTCGGCCGGGTCGGTCTTCAGCTTCAGGCCGGGACAGGCCTGCTGCAGCGAGGCAATGCGGGAATCGGTCATGACGGTCCAGCGCGGTGCGTGAAGAACGGGCAAGCGTGCCAGCGGCGCGCGCCAGCGTCCAGCCCGCAGCCGTACAGATAGCTACGGATGCAACCAATTGCGCACTGCACCATGGGCGTTGCGATCTGGCATAGTGGTCAGCCCCTGTCCCACTGGCCGTGTTGCCCCATGTCGCCGAAGAAGACCTCGTTCCCCAAGCAGGATATCCGCGTGCTGTTGCTGGAGGGGGTCAGCCAGACCGCCGTGGAGGTGTTCAGCGCCGCCGGCTACAGCCAGATCGAGGCGCACACCAAGGCACTGCCCGAGGACGAACTGAAGGCGCGCATCGCCGAGGCGCACATCGTCGGCATCCGTTCGCGCACCCAGCTCAGCGCCGAGGTGCTGGCCGAGGCCAAGCGCCTGATCGCGGTGGGCTGCTTCTGCATCGGCACCAACCAGGTCGACCTGGACGCGGCCGAGCTGGCCGGCATCCCGGTGTTCAACGCGCCCTACTCCAATACCCGCAGCGTGGCCGAGCTGGTGATCGCCGAGGCGATCATGCTGACCCGTGGCATTCCGCAGAAGAACGCCGAATGCCATCGCGGCGGCTGGTCGAAGTCGGCCAGCGGCAGCCATGAGGTGCGTGGCAAGACCCTGGGCATCATCGGCTATGGCCACATCGGCACCCAGGTCGGCGTGCTGGCCGAATCGCTGGGCATGCAGGTGATCTTCCACGACGTGGAAACCAAGCTGGCGCTGGGCAATGCCCGTGCCGCGGCGAGCCTGGACGATCTGCTGGCCCGCGCCGACATCGTCACCCTGCACGTGCCGGAGACCCCGGCCACGCAGTGGATGATCGGCAGCACCGAGCTGGCGAAGATGCGCAAGGGCGCGCACCTGATCAATGCCGCGCGCGGCACCGTGGTCGACATCGATGCACTGGACGCGGCCCTGGCCAGCGGCCACGTCGGTGGTGCCGCGCTGGACGTGTTCCCGGTCGAACCGAAGGGCAATGGCGATATCTTCGAATCGCCGCTGACCCGCCACGACAACGTGATCCTGACCCCGCACGTGGGCGGCAGCACGCTGGAAGCGCAGGACAACATCGGCGTGGAGGTGGCGGCCAAGCTGGTGCGCTACAGCGACAACGGCAGCACCCTGTCGGCGGTCAATTTCCCGGAAGTGACCCTGCCCGAACACGAAGACAGCCTGCGCCTGCTGCACATCCACCAGAACGTGCCGGGCGTGCTGTCCAGGGTCAACGAGATCTTCTCGCGCCACAACGTCAACATCGACGGCCAGTTCCTGCGCACCGACCCGAAGGTGGGCTACGTGGTGATTGACATCACCGCCAGCGAGGCGCAGGCCGCCGCCGTCCGCGACGAACTGGCCGCGATTCCAGGCACGCTGCGGACGCGCATCCTGTATTGAGCAAGGCGTCGCCGGGCATGCCCCGGCGGATTGCTTCCGGCGTCGCACCATCCACGCATGGCGTGGATCTACTGGCGTTTCGCGCTATCCCGCAGTAGATCCACGCCATGCGTGGATGGAACACCTCAGAACCTTACGGCGTGGAGGTTCTTGTAAAAGTCCCAATGGATCAGAACCCTGTCTTCCATCGACAGGAACAGCGTATCGACGAAATCCAGCTCCTCGGCATGAACCAGCCAGTCCTGCAGGCGGCTGCCCAGCGAAGGTACCGCCCCATCCACCTGGACAACCGTCAACGCAGCCTCGCTTGGCAAGCCAACAGCATCTGCAATGGCGCTCAACTCCTGCGCCAGCCGCTCCCGCCCCACCCCGGGGACCTCCAGGCGCGATGGCACGCGCTCCCAGTCGATGGATGTGATGACTGGCAATGCAGCCTTGATCATCGCAAGGGCAGCATCATGCTTCGCCTCGCCACAGGCATGAGCCGCAACAAACGCGGCACAGCCGTCCGAGAGCATCAACGTGCCAGCCAGCGGCGCGCCATGCGCTGCATGGATTCATCCGACGCCGGGTCGGCCGCGACCTCGGTTACCGGCCGCCAGGCCAGGTCCAGCGATTCCTCGCTGAGCACGAATGCCTCGCCACCGAGCGCCCGGATCACGAAACGCACGTCGTAGTGCCAGTGCCCCGGCACATCCTTGCGCTCGGGAATCCAGTGCTTGTCCAGATCGAAGATGGCGGGGTCTTCCAGTACCAGGCCGCTCAGACCGGACTCCTCCTCGGCTTCCTTCAGCGCCACCCGGGCCAGGTCGCGGTCACCGTCGGCGTGGCCGCCCAGCTGCAGCCAGCGCTGCAGCTTGCGATGGTGGGTGAGCAGCAGGCGCTGGCCATCGGCGCTGACCAGCCAGCAGCTGGCGGTGAAGTGGCCGGCCAGGCGCTCGCGGCGGAACGGATCTTCCGGATCATCCAGCAATGTGCCGAATTCGGCAGCCAGGGCGTCGTGGGCGGGTTCGCGGCGCGCGTAGTCCCGGAGCAGGCCGCGCAGGCGATCGTCAAGCGCGGCAAGGGTTTCGGCGGTCTGGCTCATGAATGGGGGCGGTTCGGAAAAATACTGCTCATTATCGCCGTTCATTGTTGCGATTGCGCTTGTGCGTTGGCTTCAGCTTTGGCTAAGGTACAGCGGGCCGTTCGCACGGCCTTCACCATCAAGGCAGCCGGCAACGTATCGGCCGCCCACCCCATCCGATCACTAGGAAGTACTGCATGCTGAAAGCTCTGTTGAGGGTCAAGCCGGTCGAGCCGGCCGGGCACGTCGATGCCGGCGAACCCATCGAAGGCAGCCTGGACGGCGAAGCCACGTTGAAACGGACCCTCACGGCTAAACACCTCATCCTGCTGGGCGTGGGTGCGGTGATCGGCGCAGGCATCTTCGTGCTGACCGGCCAGGCCGCAGCCAACCACGCGGGCCCGGCGGTGATGCTGTCGTTCGTGCTGGCCGGTTTCGCCTGTGCGCTGGCAGGCCTGTGCTATGCCGAGTTCGCGGCGATGATGCCGGTCTCCGGCAGTGCCTACTCCTATTCCTACGCCACCCTCGGCGAAGGCATGGCCTGGTTCATCGGCTGGTGCCTGGTGCTGGAGTACCTGTTCGCCTCGGCCTCGGTCGCGGTGGGCTGGTCGGCCTACCTGATCAGCTTCATCACCACCACGCTGCACATGCCCTTCCCGGACATGCTCAGCGCCGCGCCCATCGCCTGGACCGGCAGCGAGTTCGTCTCCTCCGGCAAGCTGTTCAACCTGCCGGCGGTGCTGATCGTGGCGGCGGTATCCGGCCTGCTGTACGTGGGCGTGACACAGTCGGCGTTCGTCAACGCGATCATCGTGGCGATCAAGGTCACCGTCATCTGCCTGTTCATCGGCATCGGCGCGGCCCACATCGACCCGGCCAACTGGCACCCGTTCATTCCGGAAAACACCGGCGTGCCGGGTGAGTTCGGCTGGAGCGGTATCTTCCGCGCCGCCACCATCGTGTTCTTCGCGTACATCGGCTTCGATGCGGTCTCCACCGCTGCTGGCGAGACCAAGGACCCGCAACGCAACATGCCGATCGGCCTGCTCGGCTCGCTGGCCGTGTGCACGATCGTCTACATCATCGTCTGTGCGGTGCTGACCGGCATGATGCCGTACCACCTGCTGGGCACCGACAAGCCGGTGGCGACCGCGCTGGAGCCCTACCCGACCCTGTCCTGGCTGAAGACGTTCGTGGAAGTCGGCGCCATCGCCGGCCTGTCCTCGGTGGTGCTGGTGATGATGATGGGCCAGACCCGCATCGCCTACACCATCTCCCGCGACGGCCTGCTGCCGAAGTTCTTCGGCAAGGTCCACGCCCGCTTCCGCACCCCGTACGTCGCCACCATCGTGGTCGGCGTGATCGCCGCCGCGCTGGCCGGCCTGGTGCCGCTGAACGTGCTGGGCGAGCTGGTCTCGATGGGCACCCTGCTGGCCTTCGCCACGGTCTGCATCGGCGTGCTGGTGCTGCGCTATTCCAAGCCGGACCTGCACCGCCCGTTCCGCGTGCCGATGGTCTGGATCATCTGCCCGCTCGGCGCGGCCACCTGCCTGTTCCTGTTCTGGCAGGCGTTCGTGGTGCATTGGCACCTGTTCGTTGGCTGGACGCTGCTCGGCCTGCTGATTTACCTGGGCTACGGCATCCGCAACAGCAAGCTCGCCAAGTCGCCCTGATCCGCCTTCGGGCCGGCCTCGCGCCGGCCCGTCCGTTTTCCCGCGCGCCGCCCATGGCGCGCTTCGACAAGACCACCACACATGTTCAAGCAACTGTGGGCCACCAAGCATCCGCATGCCGCCCATGAAGACGCCAACGGCCTGAGCCTGCGTCGCCACCTTGGCCCCTGGGGGCTGACCGCCCTGGGCATCGGCGCGGTGATCGGCGGCGGCATCTTCGTCATCACCGGCCAGGCCGCCGCCAACCACGCCGGCCCGGCGATCATGCTGTCCTTCGTGCTGGCCGCCATCTGCTGCGCCTTCTGCGCGCTGGCCTATGCCGAATTCGCCTCGATGGTGCCGGTCTCCGGCAGCGCCTACACCTACACCTACGCCACCTTCGGCGAGCTCTCGGCCTGGTTCATCGGCTGGATGCTGGTGCTCGAGTACGGCGTCTCCGCCTCGGCGGTGGCGGTCAGCTGGACCGGTTATTTCCTCAGCCTGCTCAGCCAGTTCGACATCCATCTACCGGCGGCACTGGTCAGCGCGCCACTGGACGCGCAGCTGCGCCCCACCGGCGCGATCGCCAACCTGCCCGCCGCCGCACTGGTGCTGCTGCTGACCTGGCTGTGCTACGTCGGCATCAGCAAGTCCTCGGCGATGAACATGGCGATGGTCGTGCTCAAGACCGGCCTGATCGTGCTGGTCATCGTGGTCGGCTGGAAATACGTGGACACCAGCAACTGGACCCCGTTCATTCCGGCCAATGAAGGCCCGGGCAAGTACGGCATGGAAGGCGTGCTGCGTGGCGCGGCGATGGTGTTCTTCGCCTACATCGGTTTCGAGGCGGTATCGGTGGCGGCGCAGGAATCGAAGAACCCGCAGCGTGACATGCCGATCGGCATGATGCTGTCGCTGGTGATCTGCACCGTGTTGTATATCGCAATGGCCGCAGTGATGACTGGCCTGGTGCCGTTCCAGCTGCTGGGCACCGACGAGCCGGTGGTGACTGCCGTGGCCGCGCACCCACAGCTGGGCTGGCTGCGCTGGGTGGTCGAGGTCGGTGCGCTGGTCGGCCTGTCTTCGGTGGTGCTGGTGATGATCATCGGCCAGCCGCGCATCTTCATGATCATGGGCCGCGACGGCCTGCTGCCACCGGTGTTCACCAGGATCCACCCGAAGTACCGCACCCCGCACATCAACACCGTGATCACCGGCATCGGCATCGCGCTGCTGGCGGCGCTGTTCCCGCTGGACATCCTGGGCGAGCTGACCTCGATGGGCACGCTGATCGCGTTCGCCGCAGTCTGTGCCGGCGTGCTGATCCTGCGCCGCACCCAGCCGGACCTGCCGCGCCCGTTCCGCATGCCGATGGCGTGGCTGATCTGCGGCCTGGGCGTGCTGAGCTGCCTGGCGCTGCTGTCGGCGATGACGATGCACAACTGGATGCTGATGGGGGTGTGGACGGTCGTCGGTTTCGTGATCTATTTCTGCTACGGGTTCCGGCACAGCCGCCTGCGGGGTCAGTAAGGGGTTTTTGTATTGCAGGGCCTGCGGCCCTGCACCCGCCTTTGAAGCCGGAGCGCCGGCAAGAGCTGGGCTGAGGGTTTGGCGGGGAGGGGGGAGATTGCGGGGGACGCTGCAAGTACATCCCTGTAAGCTCGGTCGCCGCATCCATGCGGCTGACGCCCCCGCAACCTCCCCCCTCCCCGCCTCCGACAGTCTCCTGGCACGTCCGGTAGATCCACGCCATGCGTGGATGAATTGCGTCTGAGAGATGAATTCTCTCCGGTCGATGAATCCCCTGTAGAGCCGAGCCATGCTCGGCTCCGAGCAAGCCCAGCGCCGCGACCCGCTTTCCGCTTTTTCTTCTTCACTCCGTGGCTGGCCGCACGCCGGAACCTGTCCGAGGCGGGGCGGGTGGGCCGTGCAGGGGCGTTGGCGCCATGTATGGCGCCATCGAGCTTACAGGGACGTACTTGCAGCGTCCCCTGCACGGCCCACCCGCCCCGCCCCGCCCATGAACCGCTCTACACGACCCGCCACGAGGGGCTCAGCCGTTGGCCGAATCCAGTAAAATCGCCGGCATGAACGCCCCCACCTTCCCGTACGACACCGCGCGCCTGAGCGAACTGGCCCAGCTGCTGATCGACAACGTCCGCGAACTGGCGCACGCCGGCTGGACCCCGGCCACCAGCAGCAATTTCTCCCACCGCCTGGATGACCGCCACGCCGCGATCACCGTGTCCGGCAAGGACAAGGGCCGGCTGATCGAGGACGACATCATGGTGGTGGACTTCGACGGCCTGGCCGTCGGTCGCCCGCTGCGCCCCTCCGCCGAGACCCTGCTGCACACCCAGCTGTACCGTCGTTTCCCGGACGTCGGCTGCGTACTGCACACCCATTCGCCGGTGCAGACGGTCGCCTCGCGCCTGTACGCGCCGCAGGGTCATATCCGCCTGGAAGGCTATGAGCTGCTGAAGGCCTTCGCCGGCAACAGCACCCATGAAATGGCCATCGACGTGCCGGTGTTCGCCAACACCCAGGACATGAACGTGCTCTCGGCGCAGGTCGACGACCTGCTCGACCGGCAGAACCTGTGGGGTTATCTGATCGACGGCCACGGCCTGTATGCCTGGGGCCGTGACATGGCCGAGGCGCGCCGCCATCTGGAAGCCTTCGAATTCCTGTTCCACTGCGAGCTCGAGCTGCGCAAGCTGCGCGGCTGAGCCTGCGCGCAGGTGCAGATGCCGATCCCGAATCTGCGCCTCGCCCCCACCCTGCTACCCTGTCTTCCCCCCGAGACGTTCAAGCTGCCGCCATGAGCCGACTGCGCATCTACGACGACACCCGCCCCGAATCGCCGCTGCTGGACACCCAGGACGGCGCGGTCATCGCTGCCGAGCTGCAGAAGATCGGCGTCACCTTCGAGCGCTGGCAGGCCACCGCGCCAGTCGCGCCGGGCGCCAGCCAGGAGGAAGTATTCGCCGCCTACCGTGCGGACATCGACCGCCTGGTCGCCGAGCGCGGCTTCAAGAGCGTGGACGTGGCCTCGATCGCCCCGGACAACCCGAACCGCGCCGAGCTGCGCAAGAAGTTCCTCGACGAGCACTTCCACAAGGAAGACGAGGTGCGCTTCTTCGTCGCAGGCTCGGGCCTGTTCACCCTGCACGTGGGTGACAAGGTCTATGAGATCGAGTGCGTGAAGGACGACCTGATCGCCGTGCCCGATGGCACCACCCACTGGTTCGACATGGGCGATGAACCGAGCTTCGTGGCGATCCGCTTCTTCACCGAGCCGGACGGCTGGGTGGGTCATTTCACCGGCACCGACATCGCGCAGAAGTTCCCCCGTTACGTACCTACCCAGGCGTCCTGATCCATGCAGCCCCGCGTCATCCTGACCGACATCGAAGGCACCACCAGCAGCATCTCGTTCGTCAAGAACGTGCTGTTCCCCTATGCCCGCAAGGCCTTGCCCGCGTTCGTCGCCGAACATGGCCAGCAGCCGGAGGTCCGCCGCTGGCTGGACGCGGTGGCTACCGAGATCGGCGGCGCCTGCCAGGACAGCCTGGTGGCCGAGACGCTGCAGGGCTGGATTGACCAGGACCGCAAGCACACCGCACTGAAGGCGCTGCAGGGCCTGATCTGGGATGAGGGCTACCGTCGCGGCGACTACACCGCGCACTTCTACCCGGAAGTGGCACCGGTGCTGAAGGGCTGGCATGCCTCCGGCCTGCCGCTGTACGTGTACTCCTCCGGCTCGGTGCCGGCGCAGAAGCTGTTCTTCGGCTTCAGCGATGCCGGTGACCTCAGCCCGCTGGTGTCGGGCTGGTTCGATACCGAGATGGGTGGCAAGCGTGAGGCCGACAGCTACCGCCGCATCGTGCAGGCCATCGGCGTGCCGGCCGGCGAGATCCTGTTCCTGTCCGATGTGGTCGAAGAACTGGATGCTGCCCGCGAAGCCGGCCTGCAGACCCGGCTGATCGACCGCCTGGATGACTACCCGATGCCGCGTACCGGCCAGTCCGCCAACGGCCACGAGCGGGTCGAGAACTTCCAGCAGATCCAGCTGTAAGCAGGAAAAAGGGGACGGAGGGGATTAAGTCGTTTGTGGCCCATGTGTGCCACAAACGACTTAATCCCCTCCGTCCCCTTTTTTGCTCAACGGTCGTTGAGGGTCTTCACCCTCAGCGCCTCGCGCAGGGTAACCAGATCCACCGGGCCGCGCACCGCGATATCGCGGGTTTCGCCCGGCAACAGGTCCAGCAGGTTGTCTTCGACCTGCACGTCCAGCGCGCCGAAGTCGATCCACGCCGCGCGCACGTACGCCGCGCTTTCCAGCCGCAGTCGATAGTGGTCGCCTTCGATGGACAAGGTGGCCTTGAGCTTCTGCCGCGGCAATACCTGGTCCTTGGCTTCGACGAATCCGACCACCTGCCGTGCGCTCACCGCCCCGTTCTGCAGCAGCTCAAACACCGCCACCGTGCGCTTCGGATCGGCACCGGCCAGCAACTCGGCATCGCGAAAATCACCGATCGAGGTGACGCCCTCCGCCGTCAACGTCACCGCGTCCTCGCGACGACGCAGCACCTTGCCGTCCATGTCGATCACCCGCAGCCGCCAACGTGCATCCAGCGCCGCACCGTCATTGATCAGGCGTACCCGCGTGCTGTCCTCATCGCGCAGCGCGGCTACCGTGACCGGCGCGAAGAAGCGCCGCGCGGCGAAGTGCAGCGCCTTCCAGCGGCCGAAGTAATCCACGCTGGACCACGAGGCGCCCGGCCAGACATCGTTGAGCTGCCAGTACAGCGAACCCATCGTGTATGGCCGGGAGGCGCGATGATGCAGCGCCGCCAGTGCAATGCCATCGGCCTGCATGACCTGGCTGAGGTAGACGAAGTCCTCGAAGTCCTTCGGCGTGCCATAGCCCTGTTCGATGTAGTGCAACAGGCGGCTGTTGCCCTCGCCGGCCATGAATTTCTGGTGCGCGCGGATCACCGGGCTGTCGATGCGCTGTTCGGCGCGGGTGGCGATCTGGTCCACCGTCGCCACCGACGGCCACGCCTGCAGCCCGTACTCGGACATGAAGCGCGGCGTCTCACGCAGGTAGGCCTGCACCGGCAGCGCCGGATTGCCCCAGGCCTGCCAGTAGTGCTTGTCGCCGCGGGTCGAATCGTTGGCCTTCTCGTCCAGATCGTTGCTGGGCGAACTGGACCAGTACGGTACGCCCAGTCCTTCCTCGCCCACCACCTGGCGCAGGTCGTTGCCGAACAGGTCGACATAGCCCTGCCAGACCTTCGCCGCAAATGCCGGGTCGGCCGCCTTCAGGTCGCGGCCGTGACCCCAGTCCTTCCAGGCGGTTTCTTCCTCGTTGTTGCCACACCACAGCACGATGCTGGGGTGATGGCGCAGCCGGCGCACGTTGTCGCGCGCCTCGGCCACCACGCTGGCACGGAAGGCCGGATCATAGCCCGGCTGCATGCCGCCGCCGAACATGAAGTCCTGCCAGACCAGCAGGCCCAGCTCATCGGCGATGTCGAAGAACGCGTCGTCCTCGTAGTAGCCACCGCCCCAGTTGCGCAGCATGTTCATGTTGGCGTCGCGCGCGGCGGTCAGCACCTGGCGCAGGCGTGCTGCGTCGACGCGGGCGGGGAAGGCATCGAACGGAATGACGTTGGCGCCCTTGGCGAAGATCGGCACGCCGTTGATGACGAAGGCGAAGCCCTGCCCGCCCTTGCCGTCCTCTTCGCGGCGCAGTTCGACCGTGCGCAGGCCGATGCGCTGCTCGCGCACCAGCGTTGCGTCGGCACCGCCATCCAGGCGCGCCTGCACGGTATAGCGATCCTGCGCACCATGGCCGACCGGCCACCACCGCTTCGGTTCCGCCAGTTCAATCGGTAGTTCAACACTGTTCTGCCCGGGCTTCAGCAGTACGGTGCGCTGCTGCTGGGCCACGCTGCGACCCTGCGGATCGAGGACTTCCACATTGACGACCGCAGAACCGGTGGCGCTGCCCTGCTCCACCTGCAGCAGCACCGCCAGCTTCGCCTGCTCCGCGCTCAATGCATCGGTGCGCACGGCAAGACTGGTCAGGCGGTGCGTATCCCAGGCCTGCAGGTCGACCCCGCGCCAGACCCCGGCGGTGACATAACGCGGGCCCCAGTCCCAGCCGAAGTGGTAGGCCGGCTTGCGCGCGAAGTTGCCGACCATCGCGTCCTTCGGCTCGTCCCCATAGGGCGAAGGATAGTTGCCAGCGATCCTGTGTGGCATCGCCTGTACGCCCGGAAGCAGCGTGCGGATCGGTGAGCGGAACACGATCTGCAGTTCATTGCCCCTGGCGCGCAGATGCCCTTCCACGCGCGCGCGCCAGGTCCGGTGCGCGTTGTCCGCGCGCAGCAGCGGCTTGCCGTTGAGGCTGACTTCGGCATAAGTGTCCAGCCCGTCGAAGCGCAGTTCGGCATGGGGCTTGGCCAGCATCGCCGCGTCCACGTCGAAGCGCGCGCGGTACTCCCAGGCCGCCAGGCCGATCCATTGCAGCTCCCCTTCGGGCGCACCCACGTACGGGTCGCGGATCAGCGCATGCGCCAGCAGGTCGGTGTGCACGCTGCCCGGCACCGTTGCCGCACGCCATTGCTGCAGGCCTGGGTGGGCGGCGCCCTGCGCGTCGCCGGGCAGCATGCGGAACTCCCACTGTGCCTGCAGAGGCGCTGCAATTGCCGGGAAGGCCGACGTTGCGACCAGCAGCAGGAGCAGACGGACAACGAGGGAAAGACGATGCACGCGGAGCTCCTGTTTTTCCGCCGGGCGTGGCCCGGCGCTACTGATTCCGATTCATCATGCGTATGGCGACACGCGCCTCAACGCACCACGTTCAACACTTCGTAGCACGCGCCCATGGTGTGGTAATCCACCTTGCCGGCCGGGCTCTTCTCGTCGCTGTACTTGCGGTTGTCGGCATCGAGGATGCGGAACCAGGCGCCGAACTGATGGTCGACGAAGTGTTCCCACGAATACGCCCAGATGCGTTCGTACCACTGCCAGTAGCGGTCATCGCCGGTGCGCTTGGCCATCAGTGCGGCGGTCGCCAGCGTTTCGGCCTGCACCCAGAAGTACTTGTCGTCGTCGCAGACGAAGCTGTCGCCACCGATCGGCGCGCCATCCATGCCCGGCTGCCGGCGCGATTCCGGTGCGAAGCCGTAGTACAGGCCACCTCGCGCTTCGTCCCAGCTGCGCGCCACGGCCACGTCGAACAGGTGCCGCGCGGTCGGCACCAGCCAGTCGGCCTGCACGTGGCGATCGAGGATCAGCAGCAGCTTGGCCCACTCGGTCTGGTGCCCCGGTTGGAAGCCCCACGGGCGGAACAGGTGCTTGGGGTCGTCCAGGTTGTAGTCCCAGTCGATCTCCCAGTTCTCATCGTAGTGTTCCCAGACCAGCCCGCCGGCCTTGGCCGCCTGGCGGCGGGTCATGTTGTCGGCCAGCTGCAGCGCGCGCTCCACATAGCGCTGCTCGCCACTGGCCTCGAACGCGGCCAGCATCGCCTCGCACATGTGCATGTTGGCGTTCTGTCCACGGTAGCCGGTGAAGTTCCACTGGCCGTCCGCTTCATCCTTGTAGAGCCCGTGCTGCGGCTCCCAGAAGCGCGCTTCCAGCAGCTGCCAGGTCTCGTCCATCCACGCGCGCGCCTGCTCGATACCTGCCTTCAGCGCGCAGCTGTAGGCCAGCAGCACGAAGGCCACGCCGTAGCAGTGGTTCATGTCGTCCTCGACCTTGCCATCACGCAGGGTCCAGGCGTAGCCGCCGGTGGCGGGGTTGCGGTGCACCTCGCGCAGGTAGCGCACGCCGTGCTCGACCGCGTCGCGGTACTCGGCATTGCCGAACTCGCGGTAGGCCATCGCGTAGTTGAAGACGAAACGGGTGCTGCTCACCAGGTGGCGATGGCTGGCATCGTAGATGCTGCCGTCATCACGGAAGTAGTGGAAAAAGCCACCATTGGGATCGATGCAGCGCGGGTGGTAGAACGCCATGGTGTCGGCGATGTGCGCGCGCAGGAACGCGGGCGAACGGAAATCGGGCGAGGTGCTCATGCGGTAATGTCCTGTGCCTGCAGCAGCTGCTGCACTTCATCGAGCGAGGGCATCGCGGCGAACGCGCCCTTGCGGGTAACAGCCAGCGCGCCGACCGCAGCGCCGAAGCGCAGCGTGGCGGTGATCGCCTCGGGGTCCTGGCAGAAGGCGGTAAAACCGGCACCGGCCCCGCCGCGCTCCAGCAGGCCGACCAGCACGCCGCCGACGAAGGCATCACCGGCCGCCGTGGTGTCGACCGTGGCCACGCGGAAGCTGGTGACCGTGCCGTGGTTGTCGCGGGTGTACCAGTGCAGCGTGGCTGCACCATCGGTGACGATCACCCAGCGCGCCCGCGCGGCCAGCAGGCGCCGCAGCACCGCCGCCTCGCCATCGGCGCCCAGCGGCGCGGCCAGGTAGTCCAGCTCCTCGCGCGACAGCTTGACCAGGTCGGCGCGTTCCAGCGCCTGCCACAGGCGCGGCGCCGGGTCCTCGTTCGCCGGCCACAGGGCAGGACGCAGGTTGAGGTCCAGGCTGACCACCGCACCAGCAGCGCGGGCACGGTCCATGCCGGCAAAGGTCGCCTCGGCGATGGCCGGCTCGGTCAGGCTGTTGGAACAGACGTGGAAGCATTGCGCGCTGTCGAGGCACGCCGCCTGGAAGTCGCTGTCACGGAACAGCAGGTCAGCCGCCGGCGGGCGGTAGAAACTGAAGCTGCGCTCGCCATTGGCATCCAGGGCCACGAAGGCCAGTGCCGTCTTGGCCGCGTCGGTGCGCACGATGTAATCGGTACCCACGCCGTGCTCGACCAGGCTGTCGGCCAGGAAGTCGCCGAACATGTCACGGCCCAGCATGCCGACGAACTGGGTCTTCGCACCCAGCCGCGCAGCCGCCACCGCGACGTTGGCCGGCGCCCCACCGGCG
The DNA here is from genome assembly GCF_059370495.1 of Stenotrophomonas sp. YJH_SMC_69. NCBI lineage: Bacteria > Pseudomonadati > Pseudomonadota > Gammaproteobacteria > Lysobacterales > Lysobacteraceae > Stenotrophomonas > Stenotrophomonas sp. YJH_SMC_69. The sequence continues at coordinate 80,849 of NZ_JCAFTS010000005.1, forward strand.
TACTGCAGGAACGCACGCGGGGTGTCGGCCGAGGCCGGCGGCTGTGCTAGTAGATCGATCAAAATTTCGCCGAAGCAAACGATGGCACCCATTCCGGACTCAGCCTCCCTGCGTTGCGGAGGCCGGCGTACGCGCACCGACCAGTCCGTAGAAAATGATGTAGCCGTAGCACAGCAGCGGCAGGATGAAGCTGGCCTGCACGCCGATGTGGTCGGCCAGCACGCCCTGCAGGTACGGCACCACGGCACCGCCGACGATGGCCATGATCAGCAGGCTGGACCCCTTGTTGGTCAGCGGGCCGAGGCGCTCGATGCTCAGCGCGAAGATGGTCGGGAACATGATCGAGTTGAACAGGCCGATGGCCACCACCGAGTACAGCGCGACGTTGCCGGAGCTCAGCATGGTGGTGACCAGCAGCGCCACGTTGACCAGCGCGAAGATCGCCAGCAGACGGCTGGGCGAGAAGCGCGCCAGCAGCGCCGAACCGGCGAAGCGGCCAATCATCGCCATCGTCCAGTAGGCCGACACGTAATGCGTGGCCTGCTGCTCGCTGAAGCCACCGATGTTCGGCATCGACAGGTAGTTGACCAGGAAGCTGCCAATCGACACTTCGGCGCCGACGTAGAAGAAGATGCCCAGCACGCCCAGCAGCAGGTGGCGCTTGCGCAGCGCATCCAGGTAGCTGTGGTGGTGGCCCTGGTCGGCCTGCTCGGTGGCGTCGCTCAGCGCCGGAAGGCGGAACAGGAACACGAACAGCGCCAGCAGCACCAGCGCCACGGCCAGGCCCACGTACGGACCCTGCACCGCCTGCGCCTCGGCGGCACGGTAGGCCAGCTGCTCGGCGGCCGGCAGCGCCGCGATGTCGTCAGCGCTCTTGACCGTGTTGGACAGGATCAGCATGCCGCCGAAGATCGGGGCGATGGCCGTGCCCAGCGAGTTCAGCGCCTGCGCCAGGGTCAGGCGGCTGGAGCTGGTCTGCTCCGGGCCCAGCAGCGCGACGTAGGGGTTGGCGGCCACCTGCAGCACGGTAATGCCGGTGGCCAGCACGAACAGTGCGCCGAGGAAGGCGCCATAGACGCGCAGTTCGGCCGCCGGCCAGAAGCCCAGCGCGCCGATGCCGGCGATCACCAGGCCGGCGACGATGCCCTTCTTGTAGCCCAGCGCCGCCACCAGCCGCCCCGCCGGCAGCGACATCAGGAAATAGGTGCCGAAGAAGGTGAACTGCACCAGCATCGCCTTGGCGTAGTTCAGCTCGAACACCGCCTTCAGGTGCGGGATCAGGATGTCATTGAGGCAGGTCAGGAAGCCCCACATGAAGAAGATCGTGGTGACGACAGCCAACGCCTTGCCGTTGGTGACGGCGGGTGCGTTGCCCGAGGAACCCGATGGACGGGGCGTTGCGGAGATCGGCATGCGGTACGCGCCTCGATGCGCGGAAGGTCGTTGTTGCGTGGAAGGGGTGTATGAAAGGAATCAGTTCGGTCGCGCAGCACTGCTTTCGCGGATGCGCAGCTGCACCGGCGCGACCGTGCGCCGTGGCGGCGCATCCGGTTCGTCCAGCCGTTGCAGCAGCAGCGCGGCCGCTTGCCGGCCACGCTCGCGCGGGTCGGCAGTGAGCGTGGTCAACGGTGGCACCGCCACCGCAGCCTCGGAAATGTCGTCGAAACCAGTAACGGCAAAGTCGCCACCGGGACGGATGCCACGCGAGTTCAAGCCCAGCATCAGGCCCAGCGCGACGGTGTCGTTGTAGCAGACCGCCGCACTCGGACGATGGCCATCGGCAAACAGTTCATCGGTGCGCGCTGCTGCTTCCAGGCGGTTCGGCGCCGACTCGATCATCCAACCCGGCGGCAGCGACAGCCCGGCCTCGGCCAGCGCCTGCTGGAAACCGGCGCGGCGCTGGTGGCAGGAACTGGATGCGGCGTGGCCGCCGAAGAAGGCGATCTGGCGATGGCCGCGCTCGATCAGGTGGCGCGTGGCCAGATAGGCGCCGTGCTGGTTGTCCAGGGTCAGGAAGTCCCAGTCAGCCCCGGCCAGTTCGCGGTTGAACAGCAGCACGTTGGCATTGGCGCCCAGCGCCTGCCGCAACTGCGCGGTGTCGCTGCCCTCGGCCGGCGACAGGATCAGGCCGGCCGGGGTGTGCTCCATCAGCGTGGACAGCACGGCCTGCTGGCGCTCTGGCGATTCCCCGGTGCTGCCCAGCAACGTCACGTAACCGCGCCCGCCCAGCGCCTCGTCCACGCCTGACGCGAATTCGGCGAAGAACGGGTTGGACAGGTCGTTGATCACCAGCGCGATGCTCGACGAGGTGCGCCGGCGCAGGTTGGCCGCCGCGCGGTTGTAGACATAGCGCTGGCGGCGCAGCTCGGCCTCGACCTTGGCGCGGGTATCGACATTGACCAGCGGGCTGCCGCGCAGCACCAGCGACACGGTTGCCCGTGACACGCCGATCGCACGCGCGATGTCGGTCACCGTCACCGCCTTACCGGCGCGCTTGCTGGGACTGCTGCCGTTGTCGTTCATCGTCTTCCCGGACTCCGCTGGAAGCTCAAGCCTAATGGATCAGGGCCGTGTCGTGCCGTGCCGTTCGCTGGGTCACCGCGAACGGCACAGTCCGGCTCAGCGCAGCTGGCTGCCCGGTGCCGCGCACCAGGATACCGGCAGATCCTTCACCGCCGTGCCCCAGCCCTGCTCCGGCACCTTCGCATCCAGCGCAAAGCGCACGCGCGGGCCCTGCTGCAGGCGGTTCCAGTCCAGCCACACCGGTGCATGCGCCTGGCCATCGACCTGCACGCCCTGCACATACTGCAGGCGGCGGCCATCGGCGCCCGGCGCGTCGATGCGCAGGGTGCGGCCATTGCCCATGTCCACTTCCACCTTGCTGAAGCGCGGGGTGTGCAGCAGGAACTGGCCGCTGCCCGGCACCGCCGGGTACACGCCGATGGCACTGAACAGGTACCAGGCCGACATCGTGCCGAGGTCATCGTTGCCGGTCACACCGTTGGGGGCATTGGTGAACAGCTGCTGCGCCGCACGCACCACGGCCGCGGTCTTCCACGGCTGGCCGATCAGCGTGTACAGCCACGGCGAGTGCAGGTCCGGCTCGTTGTTCGGGTTGTAGCGGAACTGGTTGTAGTAGCTGTACGGCCCGACCACCCACGCCTTGCGGGCGGCATTGAGCGGATCGGCCTGCAGCGCGTCCATCGCGAAGAACGCATCGAGGCGGCGGCCCGCCTGCTCGCGGCCGTCCATCGCTTCGACCAGGCCCGGCACGTCCTGCTGCGCCAGCCACTGGTACTGCCACGCCGTGCCCTCGTGGAAACCGTGGTGCGAACGCGGGCTGTAATGGCCGTCGGACGGGGTGTACCACTGGCCGTCCTCGGTACGCGGGCGCGGGAACCCGGTGAAGCCGGTCTCGGCGTCGCGCACCTGCGGGTCCCACACCTTGCGCCAGTTGCGGCCGCGCTCGCGCAGCGTCGCCGCATCCTGGGCATGGCCCAGGCCGTCGGCCATCTGCGAGAGCGCGCAGTCGGCCAGCGCGTACTCCAGCGTGGCCGAACCACCGTGGTGCGGATCGACGTCCATGCCCTTGGACGGGAACGCGCGGTCATAGGCCACGTAGCCCTTGTCCAGGTAGGTCGGGTTGCCGGAGCGGCCGGCCATGCGCGAGTTCAGCGGCGGCGTGCCGAAGGCATTGCGGCGCAGCGCATCCCACGCCTGCGATTCACGGCCCTTGAGTGCACCGAACCGCCACAGGTCGACCATGAACGGGGTGACCGGATCGCCGGTCATGATGTTGGTTTCGAAGTTGGCATAGCCCCAGCGCGGCAGCCAACCGCCCTGCTCATCGATCGCCAGCAGGGTGCGGCCGATGTCGCGCGCCACGTCCGGGCGGGTCAGTGCCAGCCACTGGTTCTGCGCGCGGTAGGTATCCCACAGCGAGAAGTACTCGTAATAGGTCCAGCCATCGGCACGGTGGATGCCATCGTCATAGCCGCGGTAGCGGCCATCGGCATCGTTGCCGGTCATCGGCTGCAGCAGCGCGTGGTAGACCGCGCTGTAGAACACGGTGCGGTCATCGGCGGTGCCGCCCTGCACGCGTACACGGCCCAGCTGCTCACGCCAGGCCTGCTGCGACAGCGCGCGCATGCGGTCGAAACCGAGCAGCGACCCACCCTGCATGCCCTCGGCACGCAGGTTGGTGCGCGCGCCTTCGGCATCCACGTGCGAGATCGCGCTGACCGCCGTCACCGACTGGCCCTTGGCCAGGTCGAAGCTGAGCCAGGCACCGTTCGGCTTCTGCTCGCCTTCCATGCTGTGGCGCGCGCCCGGCAGGCCGCCGCCCTCACCCCAGGTGCCATGCGCCTTGAACGGACGGTCGAACTCGATGCGGAACCAGGTGGTGTACTGATGGCCGCCGCAGAAACTCTTGGTAACCAGCTTGCCCTCGACCACGCGGTCGCCGACCACATCGACCACGCTGCCGATCACCGAATGGCGCTCGTTGGCCTGGCCGACATTGACCAGCACGTGGCCATCGCCACTGCGCTGGCTGAAGGTGTAGCGCTCGGCCGCGGCACGGGTACGCGCGGTCGCCTCGGCATCGATGCCGCCGTAGCTGGTCAGCCGCACCTTGTAGTAGCCGGCCTGGCCGACCTCGCCATCGTGGGTGTAGGACGCAGCGTAGGCCTTGTGGTCGAACTGCCTGGCGTTGCCGGTATCGAAATCGCCGCCCGGACCGATCGAGCCTGTGACCGGCAGCACCGACACCTGGCCGCCCTGTTCCCAGCAGCCGGCACCGGAGATGAAGGAGTGGCCGAAGCCACGGATCTTCTCGTCGTCATAGCGCCAACCCGAATAGTGGCTGCCGATCGGGCTGACCTGGATCAGGCCGAACGGTGCCGACGCACCCGGGAACGTGTTGCCGTCGTCCTTGCTGCCGATGAAGGTGTTGACCTCACGCTCCAGCGCTGCCGGCGCGGCCTGCAGCAGCATCGGCGCCGCCGACAGCGCAAGCAGGCAGGCCAGGCGCACCAGCGGGCGCGAGGATGATGGGACGGCGGGAGCGGACGGCACTGGACGCATGTCGGGTTCCTGTAGTCGATGACGCAGAGACAGACGGCCCGGGCCTTCCGGCACCGTTCCGCTGAGCTCTGCCTGGACCGGCAGAAGGCTCCCCCTGGAATGACGCCCGACCCACGTGACCGTGGATTTAGATCGATTCAAGTAGAGCATGCAGGTTCAGCCGAATGCATTCTGCGGCGCAGCATGAGGGGGTATTCGGCAGGGCTGCGCCCTGCACCCGCGCGTACTGCCGGCTGCTGGCCGGCAACCTCAGAAGCAACAGCCGAAGCAACAGCAAAAGCCGGCGCGTGGAATGGCGGGGTGGGTCCGGTTGCGGGGGACGCCGTAAACCCATCCCTGGGGGCTTGGCCGCGGCATCCACGCCGCGGACACCCCCGCAACCGGACCCACCCCGCCTTCGACAGATTTCCGCGATCTGTGGATGGATCCACGCCATGCGTGGATGAATCTCTGTCAGATATCGAAATCAATCCGGGGTCAGATCCGTTTTCCAACGGGAAACGGATCTGACCCCATGACCCCATGTCGCTCCAGGATCAATCCAACCGTCACCGGGAAACTGTCAATGGCGCCATCGAGCCCCCATGGAAGGGTTTACGGCGTGTCCTGCCAGTCCACACCGCACCGCCAAACCCAGACAACCCAGAGCCGCTTTGGCTTTGGCTCTTGCCGGCCAGCGGCCGGCACTACCCGCAGGTGCAGGGCGCAGCCCTGCCGCCCCCCTCCCTGCGCACGAAAACGATTTCACTGATTTCAGCAAACCGTCATCCCTACGCCACGCCAGTACCATATTGCGGAGCAGCATGCGCCCAAGGGCGACCCATGCTAAAAATCGCCCGCCCATCGCTTAGATCGATCCAAGACGACGCTGCGATGGCCGGGAGTTGGGGGAGCAGCAACAGGACGTACACCAGGCCACGCGTGCGGTGCTACTGCCACTGCATGGCGACAGCGACAAATTCACTTCAAATTAGATCGATTCAAGTTGTCCGTGCCACGTCACCGGATCAATCCAGGAGAGAGGGAGAGATGGGAATGAAGCATTCAATACGTACGCACGGCCAGGACGCATTGTCGCTGGCCATCGCGCTGGCCCTGGCTGCCGCCGTCATTCCGGCAGGCGCCGCCGCGCAGCAGGCCACGACCACCAGCTCGCAGGACGCCACGACTCTGGACAGCGTCCAGGTCACCGGCTACCGCTATGCCATTGAAAAGAGCCTTGAGCAGAAGCGCGATGCCAACGCCGTGGTCGAAGTGATCACCGCCGAAGACGTCGGCAAGTTCCCCGACAAGAACGTGGCCGACGCACTGCAGCGCGTGCCCGGCGTGGTCATCACCCGCAGCGGTGGCGAAGGCAAGAGCGTCAGCGTGCGCGGCCTTGCACCGGACCTGACCCTGACCCAGTTGAACGGCAACTTCGTCGCCTCCTCGGAAACCAACAACGAAGCCACCCGTTCCTTCAACTACACCCTGCTGCCGTCGAACATGCTGTCCAGCGCCGAGCTGTTCAAGTCGCCGGAAGCACGCATCGACGAAGGCGGCATCGGCGGCACGGTCATCCTGCATACCCGCCGTCCGCTCGACATGGAATCCAACTCCGGCTACGTGAACCTGGAGGGCACCACCTCCGACACCAGCCACGACGTCGATCCGCAGGTGTCGGCGCTGTATTCCTGGCACAGCAAGGACGAGCGCTTCGGCGTGCTGGTCGGCGTGACCCAGCAGAAACGCACTACCCGCACCATGGAGGCCAGCACCGAGGACTACCAGTGGTACGGCAACGGCACCACCGCCCGCGATGCCAACGGCAACCTGCTGGAGCAGGATGGCATCCACTACTGGTGGGGCGAGTCCGGTTTCAACAACCAGACCGGCAAGAACTACAGTGAGTTCTTCATGCCGACCTCGGTGAACTTCGCGGTGAAGGAAGAGAAGCGCGAACGCAAGGGCGGGCAGCTGACCTTCCAGTTCAAGCCGGTCGACAACGTCACGATGACGGCCAACTACTTCCGCTTCGAGCTGCAGGGTGACTACACCCAGAACATGCTGAAGGTGCCGGAGTGGAACCTGGCCCGCTACAACCAGGACGGCAACTGGGCCGGCGGCCGCCTGCTCAATGGCCTGGACTTCGATCCGAGCGGCAGCATCGTCACCGGCGCGCAGTACCAGAAGCTGGCCGGTAAGACCTACTACTGCAGCGAGGATGAAGCGGCTGCCGCCGGCCTCAAGCCCGGTGGCTGGGGCCCGGACGACTGCACCATCCCCACCCCGCAGCTCACCGGCGGCTACAGCAAGGAAAAGGCACTGTCGCAGACCGCGGACCTGACCATTGACTGGGACATCAGCCCCCTCTGGAAAGCCTCGTTCACCGGCGGCCGCACCTGGTCCGAAGGTGGTCCGTCGATGAACTTCCGCATGTCGGCCAAGCCGCGCCGCAAGGTGGGCAACCAGTGGCAGTCCGGCAACCAGTACACCGCGTGGGACCTCACCGGCACGCCGTCGGTGCAGTTCTCTCCCGACCTGCAGCAGCAGCTGATGGCCGGCGTCGCCGAAGTCGATACCGGTTCCACCGACTCGTCGTGGATGCAGACCGAAGTCAAGCAGAACTACTTCCAGGCAGACGTCACCAAGCTGTTCGAGGCCGGCTGGCTGGACTCGATCCAGTTCGGTGCCAAGTACCGCGACGGCAAGGTCCACCGCAACACCGGCAACACCTACTGGGTGTGCCCGGGCCTGGACCCGTCCGACTATGACAACAACCGTTACCAGGCCGGTTGCGATCCGACCGCTGGCAACGCGCAGCCGGGCTTCTTCCTGTCCAACCCGATCAGCAACATCACCGGCGCCTTCAACGCCAATGTGTTCCCGGGCATCAACTACCCGGCCTACATCGATTACCTGAACAAGACCTACGGCGGCTCGCACAACCGCACCGAAGAAGACTTCGTCTACGACGTCAACGAGAAGATCTACTCCGGCTACTTCCAGGCCAACTTCCGCACCGAGCGCGTGCGCGGCAACGTCGGCGTGCGCGTGGTGCGCACCAAGCAGTTCGCCCAGTCCAGCGACTCGGTCGAGCGCTTCAACGACTACTTCGTCGACAACGCCAGCGGCGCGCCGATGAGCTGCGATGATCCGGCCGCCGATCCGAACCTGCGCTGCCAGGGTGGCTTCGTCCGCCTGCCCGACGCCCAGGTGCGCGACAAGGTGTACGCCCTGTCGTCGCTGGAGAAGACCTATACCGACGTGCTGCCGAGCTTCAACATTGCCTGGGACATCACCGACAACCTGGTGCTGCGCGGTGCGGCGTCGAAGGTGGTCGCGCGCCCGAGCTACACCAGCATCGCCTATCCCGGTGGCCTGCGTTACATCAGCGAGGAGTACGCCAACGATCGCCGTGTCACCGGCGGCACCGACACGCCCGGCTGGTACGGCTCGGGCAGCAACAAGGCGCTGGAGCCGTTCAAGGCGGTCCAGTTCGACCTGGGCCTGGAGTGGTACTTCCAGCCGGGCGCGGTCGCAGGTGTTTCGCTGTTCCGCAAGAACGTGGACAACTTCACCGTGCCGGTGGTGCGCGACCAGCAGATGAACGTCGGCGGGCAGTCGGTCACCGTGCAGAAGTACGAGACCCAGGCCAACGGCCGCGATGGCGTTTCGCAGGGCGTGGAGCTGTATGGCCAGTACACCTTCGACTTCGGTCTGGGCGTGCAGGCCAACTACACCTACAACGACACCAACCTGGCCTCGATCGTGCTGGACGGCGAGGAAATCGGCTCATCGCCGCTGGTCGGCAGCGCCAAGAACCAGGCCAACGTCACCGTGTTCTACGAGAACGACAAGTTCCTGGCGCGTGCCTCGTACAACCGTCGCGGTGAAGTGGTCGGCGGGCTGAACAATGGCATGACCACCTACACCAAGCCGTACAGCCAGCTTGACCTGAACGTGGCCTACAACCTGACCCCGGACTGGACGGTGACGGCTGCCGTGCTGAACGCCACCAAGTCCGAGCTGCGCAGCTACATCGGCAACGACAGCCAGGCCCGCCTGCTGTCCAACCTGTACGCCGGTCGCCAGTTGTACTTCGGCGTGAACTGGAAGTTCTAAGCCCGCACCGGGTTGGCCGGGCACGTCCCGGCGCAACCCATGCCCTGCCCTGGCGGGGACGTTCCTCCACGGCAGCCGCGCTGGTACAGGTGGCTGCCGTTTTTTTTGTCCGCGCCTTGTTCGTCGTTCAGCCCGACGCTTGACCCTGCCATCGTTGGAAGGTGCACACTGGTCCCATCCCAAGAGCAGCGAAGGAGCTACAGATGGAATTCCATGTCGACGGCATGACCTGCGGCGGCTGCGCGCGCAGCGTGACCCGTGCGATCCAGCAGATCGATCCCAACGCCAGCGTGGTGGCCGATCCGCCGACCGGGCTGGTCAAGGTGCAGACCACCGCGTCGCAGGAACAGGTGTTCGCCGCGGTGAACGATGCCGGCTTCCCGCCTCGCACTGCCTGATTCCCTGAACTGCATCCAGAACCAAGCCCGCCCCGTGCACTGTCACAGGGCGGGCTTTTCAGTGCACGCGATATCGATTCAATGCTTCTGTGCGCGTCGCCGCACCGCGCCGGTCTTGGCGGCGACGACCGGCACCGGGGCATCATGGTCTTCGCCCAACCGCTCCAGGATCGGGCATTCCGGGCGCTCGTCACCCGCGCAGCAGCTGATCAGCGACTTCAACGTGTCGGCCATCTGCCGCATGTGCTCGATGCGTTGCTCCAGGTCGGCAATGTGCTGTTCGGCCAGGTGCTTGACGTCGGCGCTGTGCCGCGAGGTGTCGTTCCACAGGCCCAGCAGATCGGTGATCTCGGCAACCTGGAAGCCGAGATCGCGCGCGCGGCGGATGAAGCGCAGGCGGTGGATGTCCGCCTGCGAGTACGCCCGGTAGCCCGACTCGGTGCGATCAGCCGCAGGAATGAGGCCGATCTGTTCGTAGTAGCGGATCATTTTCGCCGACACGCTGGAGGCCTTGGCGGCTTCACCGATATTCATGCGGTTCTCCCTCAATGGATTGCGGCGGGGGCGTCCGCCATCGGCGGCTGGAAGCGGCGCAGGCGCAGCGCGTTGCCCAGCACGAACACGCTGGACAGTGCCATCGCACCGGCCGCGAACACCGGCGAGAGCAGCACGCCCCAGGTCGGATACAGCACGCCGGCCGCCACCGGAATCAATGCGGTGTTGTAAGCGAAGGCCCAGAACAGGTTCTGGCGGATGTTGCCCAGCGTCGCCTTCGATAGTGCAATGGCATTCGGCACGCCCTGCAGGTTGCCCGACATCAGCACGACATCGGCCGACTCGACCGCGATATCGGTGCCGGTGCCGATGGCCAGGCCGACATCGGCCTCGGCCAGCGCCGGCGCATCGTTGATGCCGTCGCCGACGAAGGCGACATGGCCATGTGTGGCCTTCAAGCGGCGCACCGCCTCGACCTTGCCTTCCGGCAGCACCTCGGCCACCACGTCGTCGATGCCGAGCTGGCGCGCGATCGCCTGCGCGGTACCAGCGTTGTCACCGGTGATCATCGCCACCTTAAGGCCAAGCTGATGCAGTGCCGCGATTGCGGCCGGCGTGCTCGGCTTGATCGGATCGGATACCGCGATGATTGCGGCCAGGCGGCCGTCGATGGCGGCATACAGCGGCGACTTGCCCTGGATGCCCAGCTCTGCCGCCAGCGTCGCAAACAAAGTGATGTCCACGCCCAGGTCGCGCATGAAGCGATCGGCACCGACCTCCACGCGTGCACCCTCGACACTGGCCCGCACGCCCATGCCGGTGACCGATTCGAAGTCGACCATGCCCGGCAACGCGATGCCCTGGCCGGTCGCGGCATCAACAATCGCGCGGGCGATGGGATGCTCCGAGCGCGACTCCGTTGCGGCAACTGCCGCCAGCACCGTGTTGTGATCGAAGCCGGCAGCAATCTCCAGATCGGTCAGGCGCGGGCGCCCTTCGGTCAGCGTGCCGGTCTTGTCCACCGCCATCACCTGTGCATCCTTCAACAACTGGAGCGCTTCACCCTTGCGGAACAGCACACCCATCTCGGCGCCACGGCCGGTACCGACCATGATCGAGGTCGGCGTGGCCAGTCCCATCGCGCATGGGCAAGCAATGATCAGCACCGCCACCGCATTGACCAGCGCGAAGCTCAGCGCTGGCGAGGGCCCGAAGATCAGCCAGACTGCGAAGGTCGCCAGCGCGGCCAGCATCACCGCCGGCACGAACCACAGGGTGACCTTGTCGACCACCGCCTGGATCGGCAGCTTCGAGCCCTGCGCCTGTTCGACCATGCGGATGATCTGCGCCAGCATGGTCTGCGCGCCCACCGCCGTGGCACGTACCGTCAGTGCGCCCTTCTGGTTGACCGTACCGCCCACCACGCTGCTGCCCGGCTGCTTCTCGACCGGGATCGGCTCGCCGCTGATCATCGACTCGTCGATGTAGCTGCGGCCCTCGACCACCTCGCCGTCGACCGGCACGCGCTCGCCCGGGCGCACTTCCACCACGTCGCCGCTCAGCACTTCATTGACCGGGACATCCACCGTCCGGCCGTCACGGACCACGTGGGCAACCTTCGCCTGCAGATTGACCAGTCGCTTGATCGCCTCGGAGGTGCGGCCCTTGGCCCGGGCCTCAAGGAAGCGGCCGAGCAGGATCAGCGCAACGATCACCGCCGCTGCTTCGTAGTAGACGTTCACCGTGCCCGCCGGCAACAGCGTCGGCAGGAACGTGGCCACCACCGAGTAGCCAAACGCTGCGGCAGTGCCCACCGCCACCAGCGAATTCATGTCCGGCGCCAGCCGCAGCAGCGCGGGGATGCCCTTCTGGTAGAAGCGGCGGCCCGGGATGGCGAGCACCAGCGCGGTCAGCACGAACTGCAGGTACCAGCTGGCCTGCATGCCGATGGTGGACATCACCCATTCGTGCATGCCGGGGATCAGGTGCGACCCCATCTCCAGCACGAACACCGGCAGCGCCAGCGCGGACGCCACGATCAGGTCGCGCTTCAGTTCGGCGCGCTCGGCATCCTTCTTTTCCGCGGCCTCGTCATCGGACTGCACGCCGGCTTCAATCACGCGTGCGTCATAGCCGGCCTTGTCGATCGCGGCGACCAGCGCTGCAACTTCCGCCACGCCACGCACCGTGGCGCGCTCCGTGGCCAGGTTCACGCTGGCCTGGCTGACGCCGGGCACGGCCAACAGCGCACGTTCGACTCGGCCCACGCAGGACGCACACGTCATGCCCTCGACCGACAGCTCGGTGGTGGCAGCGGGCACGTCGTACCCCACCCGCTCCACCGCCTGGATCAACGCGGCCCGATCGACCGGACCGGACGGGCGGATATCCGCGCGCTCGGTGGCCAGATTGACCGAAACACTGCCCACGCCTTCGACCCTGGACAGCGCCGCCTCGACCCGGCCGACACAGCTGGCACAGGTCATGCCCTCGATGGGCAGGCTGATGGTGGCAGGGCTTGCGGGGGCTGCAGTGGCGCGGGGCGTGCTCATGATCGGATTCCCGGGGCTCCTTCTGGATGCGGACAGGCTAAACCTTGCCATCGTGGGAAGGTCAAATCCAGCCTGTCCGCAGTTCCTGAATGGGCACCCGGGTGTCCATATCCACGCATGGCGTGGACCTACCGGCGGAGGCAGGTCACCTCAGAAGGTGAACACATACTCCAACGCGAACTCGCGGCCGACCGCGCCCAGCAGGCGGGTCGGAGCGAAGTCGTAATCCAGCTTGTACGGGTCCTTGTGGTTCCAGCTGGCGGCGTTGAAGGCGTTGTTGACGTACACGTTTACCTTCGCGTGTTCGGTCACCTGGTAGCCCACGTTGAAGTTCCAGGTGATGAACGGCCCCACTCGACCGTAGTAGCGCGCCGTCTGCTGCCCGGCGTTGGGGTTCGGGTTCACCGAACCATCCGGCAGCCGTGCCGGCTCCAGGCAGTTCAGCGACGGGCTGTCACTGGGCACGTAGCCATCGGCGAACGGCAGGCAGCCACCAGGGTTGTCCAGGCGGTCGGTACCCCAGTGGTAGCGCACGCCCGGCACCGAACCGATGCGGTCGGCATAGACATTGGCGTTCCAGTTGCCGCGCTGCCAGGCCAGGCTCGCGCGCAGCTTGCTGCGCAGGTCACGATCGCGGCGTTCCGGATTCGGGTCGGCGGCGTAGCGTTGCTCCTTGGTCGAGATCTGGTTGGTGTAGTTCACGCCCAGCTGGAAGCTGCCCCACCGCGCGGTTTCCAGGCGATAGCGCGCGGTCAGGTCGATGCCGCGCACCTCGCGGCTGGCCAGGTTGAACGGGCCGCGCTCGATCGATACCAGGCGACCGTTGCTGTCACGGTTCACGCGGGCCAGGATGCCGGCGCAGTACTCGCCACCGGCCGGGTTGGCCCATGGCGTACCGTCCATGTTCTTGCCGGTCAGGCAGCCGGCCTCGCTGGCCAGCACCTCATCGGCGCCGACGTCGACGATCATGTCTTCCAGCTTGATCGCCCAGTAGTCGGCACTGACCGACAGGTTCGTCAGCACGTCCCAGACGAAGCCGACCGTCCACGAATCGCCGGTCTCCGAGCGCAGCAGCGGCGTCCCACGCCGGTTCACGTCGAACGTGTACCAGACGTCGGTGTTGCCCACGCCACAGTTGTTGACCAGGTACGCGCCGCTCTGGATGCAGCGCAGGCGGTCATAGGTCTGCACTTCCGAACTGCTCGGCTGGCCCAGCAGGTAATGCATGTCCGGCGCATGGAAGCTGGTGGCGTACGAGCCACGCACCAGCAGCGATTCGACCGGGCGCCATTCCAGGCCGACGTTCCAGGTGGTTTCCTTCTGGCTGCCGATGTCCAGCGCTTCGCTGCTGTCATCGGCCTTGTAGTTGCCATAGCGGTCGTAGCGCGCGGCCGCAGTGGCGGTCACGCTGTCCAGCAGCGGGATCTTGAACTCGACGCCGGCCGAGTAGCGGGTACGCTCGCCGCCGCCGCGATCGACATTCTGCAGGTCGAAGTCGATGCCAGCGCGCGGGTCCGGACTGAGGTGATAGCCCTGCTGCGCGACTTCAGCCACCGCCGCAAACGAAATCGGGCCGGCCCAGCCCTGGAACAGCTCGCCGGTGATATCCGCCGACGCCTGGTTGACCCATGACGCCGCGCGGTTCTTCGCCACGGTCCCCATCTGCCAGTACTGGTCCGGCGTCAGCGGGTTCCACCAGCGCGATTCGTTCAACGCATAGATCGCCTCGCCATCGGCGGTGGTGCCCAGGCGCGGGCCAAGGAAGTAGTCATACGACTTCTGCTTGTCGACCACGTTCTGCCGTTCTTCCACGCGGTAATAGGAACGCCCCACCGTGGCACTCCAGTCAAAACGGTCGGCCAGGCGCCCGCGCAGGCCCGCGCTCCAGTCCCAGGACAGTTCGCGGTTGGTGTTGCGCAGCGTATCCAGGCCCCCGACTTCGTTCGGGGTGAACTGGCGCACGCCCAGGATCGGCCGGTTGCGGTTGGCATCCCAGTAATAGCCGTTGTCATCGTCGATCAGCGACACGCCGGGCGGATTGGTGCCCCAGATCGCTTCGGAGCGATACACCGCCAGGTTGGTCCAGGCCTGCAGGTCATTGCTGAAATCGAAGGTGGCGTACAGGTTTCCGGACACGTTCTCGGCGCCGCCGGTAAGCAGCCAGTTGGCGTAGTCGGCGCTCATGCCGCACAGGCGGCCGGTGTTGGTGATGCGGTTGGCGGCGTAGTTGTAGACCAATCGATCGGCGGTGTAGTACTCGCCGTCGAATTTTTCGCAGGTGCCGGTGGGCGGCGCCAGGCGCTGGCCCGTGGTCGGATCGATCAGCGCCAGACCGGCGGTGGGACGGAAGCCGACCTTGCGTTGTTCCATGTTCCAGGACGGGTACGGCGCATCGTCGGCATCGTCCATCTGCGGGCGATCACGCCCGAACAGCGGGTCGCGCTTGGTGTACTGCAGCGCGTAGGTCACGCTCCAGTTGTCGCCGGTCTTGCCACCGGCCCAGGACAGATCCCAGGTATCACGTCCGCCTTCGCTGGAAGTGCCGCCGCGCACGCGCACTTCGTCGCCGTCGTAGTTGGTTTTGAGGATGACGTTGACCACGCCGGCGATCGCATCCGAACCGTAGATGGCCGAGGCGCCACCGGTCAGCACTTCAATGCGCTCCACCGCCGCGGCCGGAATGTTGCCGTAGTTGGAGAAGTTGGTTTCGCCACCGTAGGGCAGCGGGTAATCCGCTACACGACGGCCATTGACCAGCAGCAGCGAGCGGTTCGGGCCCATCCCGCGCAGGTTCAGGCCGCTGGCATTGGGCGTATGCGAGCCCCATTGCGATGCGGCTTCAACGGTGCCTGTGGCCTCGGTGAGGGTCTTCAGCGCGTCGTACACGCTGACAAAGCCTTCCTTCTGGATCTGCGCGGCGGTGATCACGTTGACCGGCGCCGGGCCCTCGACGCTGGCGCGCTTGATGCGCGAGCCGGTGACGGTGACCGCGTCCAGATCCTTGGTGGACGAACTGGCAGCTTCCTGCGCGCTGGCCGCCAGCGGCAACAGGGCCAGGATCAGGGCCTGGGACAGCAGGTGGCGACGCTTGTGGACGATCTGAGCCATGGGTGGTTGCTCTTCGAAGATGTGGACGCACGGGCGGACGGTGGCGCGGCACTACGACGGATCCAGGCGCTTGGATCGGTTCACGACCGATAAGGCACCTCCCCTGTGGATCGATCCAAACTAAAGCACAGCTGAACCACGCCCGGCATGCGGCAACGCAGCAACAGCCGGCGGATTGCCGCTATCGGCTGCCGGTGTCCAGAACAATCAAAGAGTTGCGAAACATCGCTGAGAGAACGGCGCACGAAGTAGTGACACGATCACGACAAC
The DNA here is from genome assembly GCF_059370495.1 of Stenotrophomonas sp. YJH_SMC_69. Classification (NCBI taxonomy): domain Bacteria; kingdom Pseudomonadati; phylum Pseudomonadota; class Gammaproteobacteria; order Lysobacterales; family Lysobacteraceae; genus Stenotrophomonas; species Stenotrophomonas sp. YJH_SMC_69. The sequence continues at coordinate 96,861 of NZ_JCAFTS010000005.1, forward strand.
CGCGCGCGGAACGGTTTTGTCCGTCGCGTGACAGCGCCGGGGTCAGAGCCCTTCTGCGAAGGGATCCGACCCTGGGCAGCGATCAGCCGTCCAGCGCCTGCCGCAGCGCGGCCACGGTAGCGGCGGCGGTCTGGCTCCAGTCCGGGTCCAGACCGCGCAGCGCCGGGTTCTGGAACTGCATCGCCGAGCGGCGCAGGCCTTTTGCGGAGGCGTGCAGTTCGGTACAGCCGGTCTGCCGCGCGACGGTTGCGATGTTGCCCGCGGCCAATCCGGCGCCAGCCATCACCGTGATGCGCCCCGCCGCCTGGGTGACCAGGCCCGCCAGCACATCGGCACCGGCCTCGGCGCTGGCCTGCCCGCCCGAGGTCAGCACGCGCTGGCAGCCCAGCCCGATCACCTGCTCCAGCGCCGCCGGCAGATCGCGGGCGGCGTCGAAGGCGCGATGGAAGGTCACCTGCAACGGCCCGGCGGCCTGCACCAGTTCCCGGCACAGCGCCAGGTCGATGCCGCCCTGCACGTCCAGCGCGCCGATCACCACGCCATCGCAACCCAGCGCGCGGCACTGCGCGATGTCACGCAGCATCAGTTCGGTTTCCAGCGCGTCGTAGTGGAAGTCGCCCGGGCGTGGCCGCACCAGCACGAACAGCGGAATCGACAGGCGCTCGCGGGCCATCGCGATGCTGGCGAACGACGGCGTGGTGCCGCCCTCGGCCAGGTTGTCGAACAGTTCGATGCGGTCGGCGCCGCCAGCCTGCGCGGCCAGCGCCGAGGCCAGCGAGTTGCTGGCGATCTCCAGGGTCAGCCGCGTACTCACGCCTGGGTGCTCGTGTAGATCGACGGCGAGTCACGCAGGTCATCCTGGCGCTGCGCATCGCACACCGCATAGACGAAGCCACGATGCAGCGCGTAGGCACCGACCTCGCCCTGCTTGTTCATGGCCAGGAAGCACACCTGCAACGTTCTGCTCGCTTCCGGGCGCTTGCGCACCACGCGGTCGATGGCTTCACGGCAGGCCTGCGCCGGTGAACGCCCCTGGCGCATCAGCTCGACCACCAGGAACGAAGCCGCGTTGCGGATCATCTCTTCACCCACCCCCGAAGCAGTGGCCGCGCCGACGTCGTTGTCGACGTACAGGCCGGCGCCGATGATCGGACTGTCGCCAACGCGACCGTGCAGTTTCCACGCCATGCCGCTGGTGGTGCAGGCACCGGCCAGCTGGCCCTTGGCGTCCAGTGCCAGCATGCCGATGGTGTCGTGGTTGTCGCTGTTGCCGGGAATGCCACGGCGCTCGGCATTGATCTGCGGCTGGTACTTCTCGGTCTTCAGCCACTCGCGCCAGGCCGCTTCGGCCTGCGGCGTCAGCAGATGCTTGCGCTCGAACCCCTGCTGCACCGCGAACTGCTGCGCGCCCTCGCCGACCAGCAGCACATGCGGGCTGTTCTCCATCACTTTGCGGGCCACCGACACCGGATGCAGGATGTCCACCAGCGCGGCCACTGCACCACAACGGCCATCGCCGTCCATGATGCTCGCATCCAGGCTCAGCACGCCGTCGCGATCCGGATTGCCGCAATGGCCAACGGTAGGGTTGCACAGCTCGCTCTCGGCCCAGCGTGCGCCCGCCTCCACCGCATCCAGCGCGCTGCCACCCTGCGCCAGCACCTTCCATGCGGCCTGGTTGGCCGGTACGCCGAAGTCCCAGGTGGAGACCACCCGGGCCCCACCCTGCGTGCGCGCCTGCACGCCCGGCAATGCCGCCATGCCTGCGGCCAGTGCACCGGCCTGCAGGAACTGCCTGCGATCCACCATTTTCCCCTCCCAGTCTGCAATGCACGGCCGGCCCGATGCCAACCCTGCCGATCAGTCGTGCGTGGGCTGCCGTGCGGCGTGCCAGACCGCTGCGCCGAGCACGCCCAGCTGGCCATGCTCCACGCGCCACACCGGCACCTGGCGCAGCACCTCGGTCAGCACGCCCTTGTTGAGGAAGCGCTCACGGAAGCGGCCATCGGCCAGGAAATCCTGCACATGCGCGGAAATGCCACCGGCCAGGTACACCGAGCGCGCGCCGACGGCGATCGCCGCGTCGCCGGCCAGGCTGCCCAGCCACGCACAGAAGACCTGCAACGTTTCCACCGCCAGTGCATCCTCACCGCCACGCGCGGCGCCGATCAGCGCCTCCGTACTGTTCCACACCGGGGTGACGCCGCGCAGTTCGCACAGGCACGGATACAGGTTCATCAGGCCGCTGCCGGACAGCACGCGCTCGTTGTCCACGTGCGGCCAACGCTGCAGCAGGCGGCCCAGCACCTGCAGTTCCAGCGCGTTGCCGGCGCCCAGCGCGGCATGACCGATCTCGCTGGCCAGCACCGGACGCTCGCCATCAGCGAAACGCAGCGCGGCGCCCAGCCCGGTACCCGCGCCCAGTACCAGCGCCGGGAAGGCCTGCGCCGGATCGGCGTCGCCGTTCAGTGGCACCAGGGTTTCCGGCTGCAGGTAGGGGATGGCCAGCGCCACCGCTTCGAAATCATTGATCAGCTGCAGTTCGTGCAGCCCGGACTGCGCGCGGGTGGCCGACAGCGAGACCGTCCACGGCAGGTTCGAGTTGATCAGCACATCGCCATCCAGCAGGCCAGCGATGGCGACCACCGCGGTCTGCACCGGGTGGCCGAGGCCGGCGGTGAAATCGGCCAGGATTGCGGCCAGGCTGGAATGCTCGGCACAGGCATAGGTACGGTGGCTGCCCAGCAGCGGCGTCTGGCCGGGTCGGGTTTCCGCCAGCGCGAGCCGGGCAAAGGTGCCGCCGACATCGGCGACGACCAGACGGCGCGGAAGACCGCCGCGGGCGGAGTCGGAGGAAACCGTTGACGCTGCTGCGATGGTCACGCTGGCCTGCTTGGATCGATTGAATCGCCCCGATTCTCAGGCATCGGGGCGGCTTTGCCTAGCGCGCCGGTGGTTCAGGTGAACCTACATGCCTTCCTCTTCGGCCACCTGCACCCCATCCACCAGCACGCGCAGGCGCTGCGGGCGGAAGCCGGCGAACAACAGCGGCCGGGTGCGCTCGACCAGCACTTCGTGGCCGGCGATGTGGCGCAGCCACGACTGTACCAGCGAGAACGAGAAGTGGGTGCCCGGATGCAGCGGGTGCTGCACCCAGACCTTCTCGGTGGCGCTCTGCAGCAGCATCGCGCCGGTGAACCAGTGGCGGCTGAGGGTCACCGGTGTGGTGCCGGCCATGAAGCGGATATCCATGCGGGGTCCTTTCGCTGGAGCGCTGGTGCGCGGGGGTCAGGGCTGGGCAGTCTGCAGGCTGTAGCTGGTGGTGGCGGTGAACACTGCGCCATCAGGCTGGGTGGAGCGTACCTCGACCTTATGGCTGCCCACTGCAAGATCGGTCGGCAGCGCGCCGCGCCACAGGTGCGGCGACGCAGTGGCCTCGGGCGAACGGTCGTAGCCGCGCAGGCTGCTGGCCAGATCATCGGCCACGTTCTCCACCATCAGGCGCGGGTCGGGCTGGCTGACCTGCTTCATCGGCTGCCAGGCGCCGCCATCGACACGGTACTCGACCACGCTCCGATCCTCGCCCATGTAGACGTTGGCGTAGACACCCCACGCCGGGTAGGCCCCCTGGCGCAGCACCTTCGGCGCGTGCAGGCCGATCTGCTCGCTGGCCGGCCTGCCGGCCACGCGGTACTGCAGGCGATAGCTGCCGTTGCCGGCCACGTCGAGCAATGCATAGCCCTTCGGCGTGCCGTCGCTCATGGTGCTGTCCGGCACGCCAGCGGCATTCTTCACGCCCGACCAGAACGCACCGCAGTTGGCACCGACGTTGTATTCGTGCAGCGGCTTGTCGCCGTTCCAGCCCTCGGCCTTGCCGTGGTAGACGTGCTGCTGGGTGTGGCTGTGGCCGCTGAGCACCAGTACGTTGCGGAAGTCCTTCAGCAGGTCGAACAGGCGCTGGCGGTCAGCATGGCGGAAGGTCTCGCGCCCCGGCGCCGCGTCGAACAGCGGGATGTGCAGGCCCAGCACCAGCAGGCGGTCCTTGTGCAGGCCCTTCAGGTAGCTGGCGAGGAAGGCGAACTGGTCTTCGCGCAGGCCGCCGACGTACTTCGGCCTGGCCTTGGGGTCGTACACCACGTCGTCCAGGAACACGAAACTGGCGCCGCCCTCTTCCACCGCGTAGGTGTCCGGGCCGTAGATGTTGCGCCAGCTGTCCAGTGAGTGTTCGTCGCTGGCCGCATCGAAGTCGAGGTCATGGTTGCCCGGCACGTGGAACCACGGCACGCCGAGTTCGGTGGTGACCTTGTTGATCGCCGGGTACAGGGTCAGGTCGTCGTTGACGATGTCGCCCAGGGTGGTGCCCATGCGTGCCCTGGTCTGGCCGACCAGTGGCGCCACGATCGACTGCTGGTAGTAGCCGATGTCCTTCAGGCTGGCGGTCTGCGAATCGGTGAATACCAGCATCTGGAAACCACGACGGCTGTCATGCCGATCCGACTGCAGGGCGAAGTCCCAGTTGCGGGTGACGTCGCTGGTCGCGGCGATGCCGCCGTACTTCAGCGCCGGCGAGCCGTTCGGGCGGTAGTGGCGCCAGAACGAAGGCAGGCCTTCCGCCGCCTTCGGGAAGGCGTAGGCATCGGGCTTGATCACGAATACGGTCTGGCCGTCGCGCACCGGCAGGCTGTAGCTGCCGTCAGCGGCAGTCTTGACGATGGTCTCGCCGTTGGAAACCTGCACCCCGGCCAGGCCCGGATCGGTCGCACCGCGGCCGGGCTTGCCGTCACGCTCCAGATAGACCTTGCCGCTGACCACGGTGTCCGCGGCCCAGGCCGGCGAGGTCAGCAACAGGCAGCACAGCCAGGCGGCAGGCAGTTTCATGGGCGGTCCGGGAAAGAAGAAGACCACCTATTGTAGAGCCGAGCCATGCTCGGCTGCATTGCAGAGGTGGGTGCGGACCGTTGGTCCGTACGCCTTCCTCAACGATGGCGTTTTTCCAGCACCGCGCGCGCATCATCCAGCGACAGCCCGCGCGCGCGCAGCAGCACCAGCAGGTGGTACAGCAGGTCCGACGCCTCGCCCAGCAATGCCTCATCATCCTGCGCCACGGCGGCCAATGCGGTCTCCACGCCCTCCTCACCCACCTTCTGCGCGATGCGGCGGATGCCGCCTTCAAACAGGCTGGTGGTGTAGCTGCCGGGAGGGCGCTGCGCGTCACGCATGGCCACCAGCTGGCCCAGCCCACCCAGGAAATCCTTCGGCGCCTGGTCGAAACAGCTCTCGGCACCGGTGTGGCAGGTCGGCCCGGCCGGGCGCGCCATCACCAGCAGCGTATCGGCGTCGCAGTCGACACGGATCGACTGCACCACCAGCACGTTGCCGGACTGCTCGCCCTTGGTCCACAACCGCTGCTTGCTGCGGCTGAAAAAGGTCATGTGGCCGATGGCCAGCGTAGCCGCCAGCGATTCGGCGCTGACATAGCCCAGCATCAGCACCTGCAGGGTATCGGCATCCTGCACCACGGCCGGCAGCAGGCCGTCGCCCTTGCCCCAGTCCAGCGCCTGCAGCGCATCCAGCGATGGCCTCACTTCAATAGACATCCCGCACCTCGATCTGCTGTCCGCGCAGGTAGCGCTTCAATTCTGGAATGGCGATGGCGCCGCTGTGGAACACACTGGCCGCCAACGCACCGTCGACGTCGGCCTGGTCGAAGGCGTCGGCGAAGTGCTCCATCGCTCCGGCACCACCGGAGGCAATCAGCGGCACCTGGCACAGCGCCCGCGCCTGCTGCAGCTGCACGACATCGTAGCCACGGCGCACACCGTCGCTGTCCATGCAGTTCAGCACGATCTCACCGGCTCCACGCCGTTGCGCTTCGACGATCCAGTCGAGCGTGCGCAGCGGCACCGCCTGGGTCTTGTCCGGATCGCCGCTGAAACGACGCACCCGCCATTGCCCGTCGGCCTCGCGCACCGAATCGACCCCCACCACAACGCACTGCACGCCGAACTCGTCCGCCAGCTCGGTGATCAGCTCCGGCCGGCCCAGCGCCGGCGAATTGATCGACACCTTGTCGGCACCGGCGAACAGCGCGCGGCGCGCGGTTTCCACGCTGTCGATGCCACCGGCCACACAGAACGGAATGTCGATCAGGCGCGCGATGCGCTCGATCCAGGCGACGTCAACCGACCGTGCCTCGGGACTGGCGCCGATGTCATAGAACACCAGCTCGTCCGCGCCCTGGTCGCGATAGCGCTGTGCCAACTCGGCGATGTCGCCCATGTCGACGTGATCGCGGAAGCGCACGCCCTTGACCACGCGGCCATCGCGCACGTCCAGGCACGGAATGATGCGGCGGCTCAACATGCCAACGCCTCGCTCAGGTCCATGCGCTGCTCCAGCAGTGCCTTGCCGAGGATGGCACCTCCGCAGCCGGCGGCACGCGCCTCGGCCACATCGGCCACGTCACGGATGCCACCGGACGCCTGCACCGCCACACCCGGCAACAGCGCCGACAGGTGCTGGTAGAGGCTGATGTTGGGCCCGGCCAGCATGCCGTCGCGGGCGATGTCGGTGCACAGCAGATGGCGCATGCCGGCGCGCGCGTAGCGCCGGGCCAGGTCATCCAGGGTCACCCCGGCGTTCTCGGTCCATCCGTGCACCGGCAGCTGCCACTGCCCCTGTGCGTCCTGGCGCGCGTCCAGCGCAATCGTGATGCGATCGGCGCCGAATTCCTCCAGCCAGCCGACCACTTCATCGTGACGACGCACCGCCAGCGAACCCACCACCACGCGGCCGGCGCCAGCGTCGAGGATGCGCGCCACATCGTCGCGGCCGCGCACGCCACCGCCGGTCTGCACCTGCAGCGGGGTCTGCGCACGAATGGATGCCAACAGCGGCGCCAGCGTGTAGCCACCGGCCCGTGCGGCATCCAGGTCGACCAGATGCATCCACTGCGCGCCCTGCGCGGCGAAGGCCTGCGCGCGCGGCAGAGGGTCATCCCCATAGGAGGTTTCCTGCGCGTAGTCGCCCTGGCGCAGCCGCACCACGCGGCCGTCGCGGATATCCAGCGCGGGGTAGACGATGAAACTCATGCAGCAGTGCCCTCGAGGAAGTTGCGCAGCATCAGCGAGCCGGTCTCGCCGGAGCGCTCGGGATGGAACTGTGCGCCGTAGTAGCGCCCCTGCTCCACCACGGCGGTGAACAGGCCACCGTGGTCGCAGGCAGCGACGGTGTGGGTATTGAGCGGCGCCGCATAGCTGTGCACGAAGTAGGCGCTGGCGCGTTCCGGCACGCCCTGCAGCAACAGCGATTCGCGCAGCGGCAGCAGGCGGTTCCAGCCCATGTGCGGCACGCGGATGCCACAGGCCGGCACCAGCTTGCGTACCACGCCCGGAATCAGTCCCAGTGTCTCTACGCCCGCTTCCTCGGAGCGTTCGAACAGCAGCTGCATGCCAAGGCAGATGCCCATCAACGGCACCTCCAGTCGCTGCAGCGGTTCCACCAGGCCCTGAGCGTGCAGGCGCTGCATGCCGGGACCGGCGGCGCCGACGCCGGGCAGGATCACCCGCCGCGCACCAACCAGGCCGTCCGCATCGCGCACCAGCCGCACCGTCGCGCCCAGGCGCTCCAGTGCGTAGCGCACCGAGCCCAGGTTGGCGCCACCGGCATCGATCAGCGCAACATCGCTCACAACGCCCCCTTGGTACTCGGCAGTGCCGTGCCCTGCCGGGCCAGCGCCGGACGCAGCGCGCGCGCCAGCGCCTTGAAGCAGGCCTCCACCTTGTGGTGATCATTGTCGCCGCGCACCTGCAGGTTGAGGTTCAAACCGCTGGCATCGCACAGCGAACGGAAGAAGTGCGGCACCAGCTCGGTCGGCATATCGCCCACGCGCTCGCGCTTGAACTCGCCCTCGAACACGAAATAGGGACGGCCGCTGAAGTCCAGCGCAGCGCTGGCCAGGGTCTCGTCCATGGGCAGGGTGAAGCCGTAACGGCCAATGCCGCGCTTGTCGCCCAACGCCTCGCGCAGGGCCTGGCCCAGGGCCAGCCCGGTGTCCTCGATGGTGTGGTGCTCGTCGATGTGCAGGTCACCCTCGGCCTGGATGTCCAGCGCGAAGCCGCCGTGCTTGCCGATCTGCTCCAGCATGTGGTCGAAGAACGGCAGGCCGGTGGCAATGCGTGCATCGCCCGCGCGGTCCAGGTCCAGCTCAACGCGGATCTTCGTTTCTTTGGTGTTGCGCTGGACAACGGCGGTGCGCGGCGCGTCGGCCAGCGCATGGGCGATGCCCGGCCAGTCCCACTCCCCACCAAACTGCGCGGTGCGCAGCTGGAAACCACGGATGTTGAGGTTGGCGGCAAACTGCAGGTCGGTGATCCGGTCACCGACCATGCCCGAGCGTGCCCAGTCGATGCTGCGGTCCTGCAGGTAGGCGGTCATCAGGCCGATGCCCGGCTTGCGGGTCGGCGCATTGTCCTGCGGCCAGCTGGAATCGATCAGCACGTCACGGAAGGTGATGCCCTGGCTCTCGAAGATCTGCAGCATCAGGTCGTTGGGGCCATCGAAGCTGGCGCGCGGGTAGCTGTCGCTGCCGAGGCCGTCCTGGTTGGTGACGATCACGAACTGGTAGCCGGCATCACGCAGCTTCAGCAGCGCCGGGATCACCTGCGGCACGAAGCGCAGCTTTTCGTAGGCGTCGATCTGGAAGTCGGACGGCTCCTCGATGAGGGTACCGTCGCGGTCAATGAACAGGATCGGGGTCATGCTGCGGCCCTCCGCGCCGACAGGGCCGCAAGCACGCGGTCATTCTCTTCGGGGCTGCCGATGCTGATGCGCAGCGCATCACCCAGCTGCGGCGCAGCGCGCTGGTCGCGCACCACCACGCCTGCAGCCAGCAGCGTATCGAACGCGGACTGGGGATCGGCGAAACGGACCAGCAGGTAGTTGCCGGCCGAGGCATACACCCGGCACACGCCGGGCAGGCCGGCCAGGGCTGCACGCAGGCGCTCGCGCTCGGCGATCACCGTGGTCACGCGCTCGGCGGTGCGCGCCAGCGCGGCCGGCTGCAGTGCCTGCACGGCCAGTTCCGCGCACGGCGTCGGCACCGGGTACGGCGCCTGGCAGCGACGCAGCAGGGCAATCAGCTCCGGGGCAGCGATCAGCGTGCCAACGCGGGCGGCCGCGAGCGCGTGCGCCTTCGACAGCGTGCGCAGCACCGCCAGATTGGCGTGCGCGGCCAGCAACGTGGTCGCCGACGGCCGTTGTGCATACTCGACATAGGCCTCGTCCACCACGACCAGCGCCTGCCCGCGCAGCGCAACCGCCACGCGCTCGACCTCATCCAGGGCGATGTCACTGCCGGCCGGGTTCGACGGCGCACACAGGAACACCAGCTTGGCACCCTGCGCCTTGGCCGCGTCGATCACCGCATCCAGATCGGTGCGCAGTCCATCCTCGCTGTCCACCAGCGGCACTTCAATCAAGGCGGCACCCTGCAGGCGTGCGCAGACGGCGTACATGCCAAACACCGGCGGCGTGACCAGCACGCCATCGCGACCCGGCACGCACAGCGCGCGCACCAGCAGATCAATGGCTTCGTCGCTGCCGCGACCGATCAGCAGCTGCTGTGGCGTCACGCCGTACAGCGCCGCCAGTCCCTCGCGCAGCGCGAGCGGCTGCGGCTCCGGATAGCGCCGGCTGCTGCCTGCGGGATCGGCCGCATTGGCCCAGGCCGACTCATTGGCATTCAACCAGACCTCGCCCTGCACCGCCGCGCTGCGTGCCGAGCTGTAGCCGGCGAAGGCCTGCAGGTCCGGGCGCACCAGTGCCAGCACCTCATCGATCGCCGCGCTCATGCCGCCACCTCCATGCGCAACGCAACGGCACGCTCGTGCGCATCCAGGCCTTCGGCACGGGCGATGATGCGCGCGCAGCCGCCGATCGCGGCCAGGCCGGCGGCGCTGGCGCTCTGCACGCTGATCAGGTTCTGGAAGCTGGCAACGCTCACGCCGCTGTAGGCACGCGCGGCACCGGCGGTGGGCAATACGTGGTTGGTGCCGCTGCAGTAGTCACCCAGTGCTTCGGGGGTGTAATCGCCCAGGAACACCGAGCCGGCCGCCTGCACCTTGTCCAGCCATGCGCGCGGATCACGCAGGGCCAGGATCAGGTGCTCTGGTGCATAGCGGTTGCTGATCGCGAACGCCTCGTCCAACGCATCGACCTGCACCAGCCGCGATGCCGACAGTGCCTGGCGCGCGATCTGCTGGCGCGGCAGCAGGGCCACCTGGCGCTCAACCTCGGCTTCGACCGCCGCCAGCATCACGGCGTCGTCGGTCAGCAGCAGCACCTGCGAATCCGGACCGTGCTCGGCCTGCGACAGCAGGTCGGCGGCGACGAACGCCGGATTGGCGCCAGCATCGGCAATCACCAGCACCTCCGAAGGACCGGCAGGCATGTCGATGGCGGCGGCGCCGTCCTGTGCGACCTGCTGCTTGGCTTCGGTAACGAAGCTGTTGCCCGGCCCGAACAGCTTGTCGCAGGCCGGAATGCTGGCCGTGCCATAGGCCATCGCCGCGATCGCCTGCGCGCCGCCCAGCTTGAACACGCGCTGCACGCCGGTCAGGCGGGCGGCTACCAGCACTGCCGGATCGGCACTGCCGTCGGCGCGCGGCGGGGTGCACAGCACCACCTGCGGGCAACCGGCCAGCTGCGCCGGAACGCCCAGCATCAACGCGGTGGACGGCAACGGCGCGCTGCCAGCCGGTACGTACAGGCCCACCCGGCCGATCGGGCGCAGCATGCGTTCGCAGACCACGCCCGGCGCGGTTTCAACTGCATAGCCTTTGCCCATGCCAGCGGCGTGGAAGCGCGCAATGCGTTCGGCGGCGTCCACCATCGCCTGTCGCAGTTCGGCGGGCACGGCGGCTTCGGCAGCGGCGAATTCGGCTTCGGAAACTTCAAACGAGGCCAGCTCGACGCCATCGAAACGCGCCGTAATCGCACGCAGCGCATCGTCGCCCTGTGCACGCACCTGCGCGATCAGGGCCGCTACGGCATCGCGGGTCTGCTGGGCCACGGCCTGCACCGGGCGGGTCAATGCCGCGCTGCGCGCGGCCTCATCAAGTCGGGACCAGATCAGACGGTTCATGCCAGCGATCGCTCCACGCTCAGTACCATCAGGCCCTGCGCGCCCGCGCGCTCGAGTTCTTCCATGCGCTGCCAGCTCAGCGGGCCGGGGCACATGGTCTGCAGGCGCAGCGCGCCACCATCGGCCGGCAGCCGCACCAGCGGCTCGGCATCGGCCAGCAGCTGCGCCAGCGCGTCGACGCGATCTTCGCTGGCACGGAACATCAGCAGCTTGCGGTCCTGGCGCTGCACCACGCCGTCGAGGCGGCGCAGCAGCATCGCGCGCAGCGATGCACGTGCGTCATCCGGCACGCGCATCGCACCAGCCAGCACCGCCTCGCTGTCGAGCAGGTTGTGTACCGGGGTCAACTGGTTGGCACGCAGCGTGGCGCCGCTGGAGACCAGATCGCAGATCAGGTCGGCGGTACCCAGGCGCGGGGCGATTTCCACCGACCCGGACAGCTCGACCACCTGCGCGTCCACGCCCTGCTCCGCCAGCCACTGCTTGAGGATGGCCGGGTAGCTGGTGGCGATGCGGGTGCCGGCCAGCTGCGCCGGACCCTGCCACTGCCATTCCTCGGGCACCGCCAGCATCAGCCGGCACTGGCCGAAGCCCAGCCCGCGCAGCGCCTGGTAGGCGTCCGGCAGGCCGATCTGGCGACGCGCTGCGGCCTGCTCGTCCAGTTCATTGCGACCGACGATGCCGAGGTCGCAGACGCCATCGGCGATCAGGCCGGGGATGTCGTCGTCGCGCACCAGCAACAGGTCCACCGGCAGCGATTCGCCGTAGCAGAACAGCTTGTCGCGGCTTTCGCGCCAGCTCAGACCACAGGCGCTGAGCAGGTTGCGGGCGGGCTCGGCCAGCCGGCCACTCTTCTGGATGGCGATACGCAGCCGGTCTCGTGCCGGCGCTGCCTGGGTTGCACTCATGGGGGAGGTCTCGAAGTTCGGAACGGGGCGCGGATCAGCGCGAAGCAAGGCGGTCGATGGCGGCGGCATAGCCTCGATGGCCATGCTCGAGCGTGCGTGCCACCCGTCCGGTGGTGGTCACGCTGACGCCGGTGCGCTCGTGGATCTCGCGGTACGGCACGCCCTGCTGCAGCAGCGGCACCACCTTCCAGCGGTCGGCCATGGCCTCCAGCTCGGCCGGGGTGCACAGGTCGCGCAGGAATGCCTCGACCTGCTCCGGCTCGCGCAGCGCGGCAAAGGCCCGGGCCAGGGCTTCCAGGTCGGCCTTCGGGTCTTTGGCGGCAATCTCGGGGCGGGCTTTCACGGGGTCGGGTCCATGCATCAATGTAATAGCGCGTTAGTACATTAGCGCATTCTTGCGCAGTGCGTCAAATCGGAGCCTCATGGGGTCAGGTCCGTTTTCCAAAGGAAAACGGATCTGACCCCTGGACCGGATGCCGGAAATGCAGAACGCCCACCAAAGGGCGGGCGTTCTGCTTTCAAATCAACAACCTGGCTCGACTCAGGGCAGGCAACGCACCTCCGCCTGCAGCGTCCCGCGCCGCGGGCACTTCCCGAACAGGCTGCCCTGCCGGCTCGGCAGGGACTGGATGTTCTGCAACGCCCCTGCACCCGCCGGGCACGTCCGCGAGGCCAGGGCCCGCAGGTCGCCCTCAAGCTGCGCGCGGTCGATCACGTGACAGCGATCAACCTGCAGCCGGTACTGCGCCGGGCCCAGCCGATCACTGCGCAGCACCGGGTCACTCTGGCAGCCCGCCAACAGGAGCACGGTGAGTACCCCTGCGACGGCCGGCTTCACACCATCGCCCTGGACTGCTCCAGCTCCACCAGCAGGGTGCTGGCCAGCTCGTCGCGCGACACTTCGAACTGCTGTTCACGCAGCAGGTCCTTCACCGCCACCACGCCGCGCGCGAGCTCGTCTTCACCGGCCAGCACCACGAAGCGGATGCCGGCCTTGGCCGCGTACTGGAACTGCTTGCCGATCTTCTTCGGCTCCATCTGCACTTCGGTATTGATGCCACCGGCGCGCAGGCGGCGCGCGATGTCCAGCGACTGCGGCATGCCCTGCTCGTCCATCAGCGCCACCAGCGCCTGCACGCTGCTGGCTTCGATGCCGTCGATCAGGCCCGCCTCGCGCAGCTGCCAGAACAGGCGCGACAGGCCGATGGAGATACCCACGCCCGGCAGCTTCGACTTGCTGTAGTGGCTGGCCAGGTCTTCGTAACGGCCGCCCGAACAGATCGAGCCGATCTGCGGGTGGTCGGTCAGCGTGGTCTCGTAGACGGTGCCGGTGTAATAGTCCAGGCCGCGCGCAATGGAGAAGTTCAGGCAGTATGCGGTTTCCGGCACGCCCAGCGCCTGTACCAGCTGCAGCACTTCGCGCAGTTCGGCGACGCCTGTACGCAGGATCTCCGAAGAACCGGCGTCGGCTTCCAGCGTGGCCAGCTGCGCCAGCGCATCGGCATGGCCCTGCGAACGCACAGCGACGAAGGCCAGGATCTTCTCGACCTGTTCTGCCGGGATGTTGAAGCCCTCGCCCACCAGCGTCTCGCGAACGTAATCGGCGCCACGCTTGTCCAGCTTGTCCACTTCGCGCAGCACCGCCAGCTGGCGCTCGCCTTCAGCCACGCCCAGGCTCTCGAAGAAGCCGCGCATCAGCTTGCGGTTGTTCAGCTGGATGCTGAAGTCACCGATGCGCAGTTCCGAGAACACCGCATGGATGACCGCCAGCACTTCAGCGTCGTACCGCACGCTCAGGCTGTCCTTGCCGATCACGTCGATGTCGCACTGGTAGAACTCGCGGAAACGACCGCGCTGGGCACGCTCGCCGCGGTACACGCGCTGCATCTGGTAACGGCGGAACGGGAAGGTCAGTTCGTGTTCGTGCTCGGCCACGTAGCGTGCCAGCGGCACGGTCAGGTCGAAGCGCAGCGCCATTTCCGGCAGCGAACGGTCGCCCGACTCGGCCGCGTTGGCCAGCGCGCCGGTGGACTGCACGAAATACACCTGGCGCTCGGTCTCACCACCGGACTTGGTCAGCAGCACGTCGGACAGCTCGAACACCGGCGTCTCCACCGGCAGGAACCCGAAGCGCTCGTAGTTGCGGCGGATGACGTCCAGCATGCGCTGGAACGCAATCTGCTCGCGCGGCAGCAGCTCAAGGGTGCCGGGCGGGGTACGGGGCTTGATCACGGGCGGAACTCCTGCTGGAACGGGACGTGGGAGGGGGCAACATTCTAGCGCCCCCGCCTCCGGCAGGGTCGAACGGCCGCTTGAAGTATCATAAGGCCCTCCCCGCCCGCGATACGCCCCCCCCCCGCAACATGTCACGGCCTTCCGGCGCTCCGCCCGCCACCAACGATCCCGCCTCGCCGTCCTGCACCACGCTGGACTGCCTGCACTGCTCGGTTCGGCACCTTGCGGTGTGCTCGGCGCTGTCGCCAGACGAAGTGCAGGCGCTGGAACAGGTCACCGTCTCGCAGCAGGTCAGCATGGGCAGCACGCTGGCACGCACCGGCGAAGAGCGCGACCATGTCTATACATTGACCGCCGGCGCACTGCGCCTGGTGCGCACCCTGGCCGACGGCCGGCGCCAGATCAACGGTTTCGTGCTGCCCGGCGACTATCTGGGCCTGAGCGGCAGCGACCACCATCGCTACGACATCGAGGCCATCGCCGACAGCCGCGTGTGCCGTGTCGCGCTGCCACAGATGAAGGCCCTGCGCAGCCGCTTCCCGCACCTGGAGCGCAAGCTGCTGCAGCGCGCCTGCCAGGAACTGGATGCCGCACAGGATGCTGCGCTGGCGCTGGCACGCCTGCAGCCGGCCGAGAAGCTGGCCGATTTCCTGCTGCGCCTGGCCGCGCGTGAGGCCAAGCTGGGGGGCGACGGCCTGCGCGTGTCGCTGCCGATGGGCCGCGGCGATATCGCCGACCATCTGGGCCTGACCATGGAAACGGTCAGCCGCACCTTCACCAAGCTGCGCCAGCAGGGGCTGATCGCCCTGCCCCACCTGAACGTGGTGGAGATCCTCGACGAGGATGGGCTGCGCACGCTGGCCGGTGAAGGGTTGATCTGACCGTATCGCGGTTGGTTGGGTTGCCGGCCAGCGGCCGGCACTACCGGAAGGATGCAACACGGGTAGTGCCCGCCGCTGGCCGGCACCCGCCTCCATCTGCGATCAACGCAGCAACACCTCGCGCAACGCCGCGTAATCTGCCGCCAATGGTTCGGCGTGCGCCGGTCGCTGCAGCAACGCATCCAGCGCAGGCGGCACCGCCACCGTTTCGCCGATCAGCGGCTCGACCACAGCCTCGAACTTGGCTGGATGCGCCGTAGCCACCACCGCCCAGTCGCCCTTGGCACCGCGCGCGCGCAGATCCTGCAGCACCTTCACCGCCGTCGCCGTGTGCGGGCAGAACAGCTCGCCGCGGCTGGCATGCGCTGCGGCAATCGTCGCGCGGATGGTCACGTCATCCACCGCGAACGCGCGGAAAGCTGCACGCAGCTCTGCGTCGTCGCCGTGGTAGAGCCAGCGCAGTCGCTCGAAGTTGCTCGGCGCACCCACGTCCATTGCATTGGCCACCGTCGCCACACTGGCCTGCGGCTGGTAGTCGCCACCATTGAAGTACGCCGGCAGCACGGCATTGGCATTGGTGGCCAGCACGATCTGGCCGATCGGCACGCCCAGCGCGCGCGCCAGCACGGCCGCCATCGCGTTGCCCAGATTGCCGGTCGGCACCACCAGGTTGAGCCGGCGACGATGCGCGGCGTAGTGGGTCAACGCTGCATGCGCGTAGTAGCTCATCTGTGGCAGCAGTCGGCCCAGGCTGATGCTGTTGGCCGAGCTCACCGGCACCTGCGCCTGCAGTTCGCGGTCGGCCAGCGCCTGCTTGACCATCGCCTGGCAATCGTCGAATGCGCCCGTCACGCGCAGGGCCTGGATGTTGTCGCCGAAACAACCGAGCTGATGCGCCTGGCGCGGAGACACGCGGCCCTCCGGATACAGCACCACCACGCGCACGCCCGGCTGGCGATGG
Organism: Stenotrophomonas sp. YJH_SMC_69; assembly: GCF_059370495.1. Lineage (NCBI taxonomy): Bacteria > Pseudomonadati > Pseudomonadota > Gammaproteobacteria > Lysobacterales > Lysobacteraceae > Stenotrophomonas > Stenotrophomonas sp. YJH_SMC_69. Next base: position 112,989 of record NZ_JCAFTS010000005.1, read on the forward strand.
AAGGCCGCAGCAACGGCGGCACCCGTATCGCCGGACGTGGCGACGACGATCGTCAGATCGCGATCCTTGCCGACCTGCAGCCGCGACAGCGTACCGGCCAGGAAGCGCGCGCCGATATCCTTGAATGCCGCCGTCGGCCCATGGAACAGCTCCAGCACGTGGTCACCCTCGCCGAGTGCACGCAGCGGCACCGGGAAGTCGAACGCTTCGCGGCAGATCGCCGGAAGCGCAGTCTCGAGTGCATCGCCCGCAAACAACGGTGCCAGCAGATCGGCGGCGGTATCGGCCAGGGTCGCCCCGGCCTGCAGCTCGCGCGCGGCCGGCAGACGCGCGGGAACATACAGCCCGCCATCGGGCGCCAATCCGGCGGCGATCGCGGCGCTGAGGCCAACGGCGGGAGACTGGCCGCGGGTCGAAACAAATTGCATGGGATCGGTTTCCAGAGAAGGGGAAGGATTCAGCACAGCCGGGCTCCCGGCGCATCCAGCGGCGATACCCAGGCGTCACTGTCGAAGCCGGCCGCAGCGAACGCTGCCTGCACCGGCGCCACGGCGGCACGGGCCTGGTCAGCATCCTCGAACCAGGCGAACACACTGGGTCCGGCACCGGAGATGCCCGCGCCCATTGCATGGGCCGACAGCGCTGCATCACGGGCGGCCTCGAAGCCGGCAATCAATCCGGCCCGTCGCGGTTCGACCAGCACATCGCGCAGCCCCGCGCGTACCAGCGTCGCATCACTGCGATGGCAACCACTGAGCACCAGCGCGAGGTTCGCGCTCTGGGCCACGAACTCGCCCAGCGCATAGCTGCCCTGCAGGGCCTGGCGGGCACGGCGCGTTTCCAGCACCGCGTGCGGATGCACCAGCAGGCTGTGCCAGCTGGCAGGCACCGGGACCGGCAACAGGCGATCGGCCGTACACAGCGCCAGACCACCCAGCAGCAGCGGGCCGACGTTGTCACCGTGACGGCCACCACTGGCCACCGCCTCACCGTCCAGCGCATAGGGGTACAGCGCCTCGCGCGGCAACGGGGCCTGCAGCAGCGCATTGGCGGCGACCAGCGCCGCGACACTCGACGCTGCCGAACCGCCCATGCCGGAACCGAACGGTATGCCCTTGTCGATCTCGACCGCGAAACCGAAATCCAGGCCCAGGCCTTCGCGCAGCGACATCAGCGCAGCCCCGGCGGTGTTGCCGGCGGCGTCCAGTGGCAGCGCGACGGCACTGCCACGGATCGCATCGATCCGCACCACCGGCTCGTCGATGCGGCGCACGCTCACGGTATCGCCGATACCGGCAATGGCATGGCCGAGAATGTCAAAGCCCACTGCCACGTTGGCCACCGAGGCAGGCGCGAACGCACGTGCGATCACAGCCGCGCTCCTTCACCGGCGGCGACCCGCAGCAGGTCCGCGAACACACCCGCTGCCGTCACCTCCGGACCCGCACCCGGCCCCTGCACCACCAACGGGTTGTCGCAGTAGCGACGGGTGCGGAACTGCACCACGTTGTCGGTCAGCCGCAGGTTGGCGAAGGCATGATCGCCCGGCAGTTCCTGCAGCCCCACCGAGGCGCCGTCGGCACCCAGCTGTGCCACATAGCGCAGCACCGCACCACGCGCCCGCGCATCCTGCAGGCGTTGCAGCAGGCTGGCGTCGGACTCGCCCAGCCGCGCCATGAAGTCATCCACGCTGCCCTCGCGCAGCAGCGCCGGCACCAGGCTTTCCACTTCCACCTGCTCAAGACTGAGCGCGTGGCCGGCTTCGCGGGCCAGGATCACCAGCTTGCGCGCCACGTCCACGCCCGAAAGATCGTCACGCGGGTCCGGCTCGGTGTAGCCCATCGACCGCGCCTGCGCGACCAGCTGCGAGAACGGCTGGCTGCCATCGAAGCGGTTGAACAGCCAGGCCAGCGTGCCGGAGAAGATGCCTTCGATGGCCAGCACCTCGTCACCGGTATCGACCAGGTCACGCAGCGTGGTGATCACCGGCAGGCCCGCGCCCACCGTGGCCTCGTAGCGGAAACGCGCACCACTGGCCACCGCCGCGGCGCGGATGCGCTGGTAGCGCGGCAGCGGCCCGGCGCCGGCCTGTTTGTTCGGGGTGACCACGTGGATGCCGGCTGCCAACCAGCCCTCATAGCGCTCGGCCACCTCGGCACTGCCACTGCAGTCGATCACCACCGCATGCGGCAGGTGCGCGGCCAGCAGGTGTTCGGTGAAGCGATCCAGATCGCTGGCCTCACCCGCCTGCTGAAGGGCTTCGCGCCAGTCGGCATGCAGCCCATCCGCATCCAGCCGCATGCGCGAACGCGAGGCCAGTGCGCGCAGGCGCAGGTCGACATTGGCCTTGGCCAGCAACTGCGGGCGCGCGGCCAGCAGCTGGTCCAGCAGCGCGGCACCGACGTTGCCAGGCCCGATCACACCCACCGCGAAGGTCTGCGGCGACAGCCAGAAGCCGGCATGCGCGGCGCGCAGGGCGCGGGTGGCATCGGCACTGTCCACCGCCACCGAAATGTTGCGCTCGGACGAGCCCTGCGCGATTGCCAGGATGTTCACCTGCGCGCGGCCCAGCGCCTCGAACAGGCGCGCCGCCACGCCGGGTTGGCCGGCCATGCCGTCGCCCACTGCCGCCAGAACGCTGACGCCCTCGCTGACCTGCACGCGCTGCACCTGGCCCACCGACAGCTCATGCGCAAACGCATGCAGCAGCGCCTCGCGGCCACGTGCAGCTTCGGCGGCGCGCACCACGCAGCAGATCGAATGTTCCGACGAACCCTGCGAGATCATCACCACCGACACCTGCGCCTGGCGCAGGGCAGCGAATACGCGCTCTGCAGTGCCTGGCACGCCGATCAGGCCGGTGCCTTCCAGGTTCAACAGGGCCAGGCCCGGGCTCAGGGTCAGGCCCTTTACCGGCCCACGCGGCGAGCGCTCGGCACTGATGCGCGTACCCGGATGCGCCGGTTGGAACGTATTGCGGATGAAGATCGGCAGGCCCAGGCGGATCGCCGGCGACATCGTCTGCGGGTGCACCACTTTGGCGCCGAAGTAGGCCAGTTCGCAGGCCTCGTCGTAGCTGAGCGATTCGAGCTGCACGGCTTCGGGTACCAGGCGCGGGTCGGCTGACAGCACGCCGTCGACGTCGGTCCAGATGTGCAGTTCATCGGCATTGAACAGCGCGGCGAAGATCGCGCCGGAGTAGTCACTGCCGTTGCGGCCCAGGGTGGTGATGCGGTCATCACGGTCACGCGCGACGAAACCGGTGGCGACCAGGCGCGGCTGAGGATGTTGAAGGCGCCATTGCGCGAGGCGGTCGGCGCTGGCTTCCCAGTCGACATCGACGCCCAGCTCGCCATGCCCGACCACCAGCACATCGCGCGCATCGAGCACCGCACAGTCTTCGCCCAAGGCACGCAGGTGGGTGCCAAGCAACTGCGCGGAGAACACTTCGCCCAGGCCCTGCACGCGGTCCAGCACCTCGCGCGGCAGCTCGCCGATCACCGCCAGCGCCGCCAGCACTTCGGCCAGCTGATCGAAGCGGGCGTCGATCCATTCGACCGTCTCGCCGACCTGCTCGCCCAGCAGCGCCACGGCGGCGCCACGGTGGCGCGCGCGCAGGGCATGCCAGGCCTCGCGCCAACCCTGGTCACCCTTTGCCGCCAGCTGCGCCAGATCGATCAGCGCGTCGGTGACCCCCTTCATCGCCGAGACGACAGTGACCTGCAGCGACTCAGGACGGGCCAGCAGCAGGCCGGCAACATGGCGATAGCGTTCGGCATCGGCCACCGAGGTGCCGCCGAACTTGTGCACGACAGTGGACGGTGCAGCCAGATCGGCCGGGGCAACGGGATGGGCGGGGGCGTGGGAAGACATGCAGACCTCGGTAGGAGGCCCCGTCGCATGCAGGTGTCGAGTTTCCCCGCCACCTGGATGGTGCGGGGCCGTGGTTTTCGGGAGTTACACGAAGACGACGGGCCGCACCAGGGCAGTGGTGACGGTGGTGGTGGTAATGGTGGTGGTGGCGACCGGCGCAGTCGGACGGCCCGCAATGGCGGGGGCGATCAGGCTGGCGTGGGCGGCATCAAGGACCATGACGCACAGAAAACACTGTGCACCGGTCCGCTGTCAAGTGCTGCGATGCAAAAAATCATTGCGGCGATCATCGGCCAACGTGCCGGCATTTGGTTGCATCTGAGACCAAGCCGGCATCAGCACGCTTGACGCCCACATTCAGCCTGCATGTTCGGCGATCGCCCGTGGCGAGCGATGGGCATGCGCGCACAGCATCACGCCGGCCACCAGGAACACGATCGCCAGCGCCTCCAGCAGCGAGGGCCAGCGCTGCTGCCAGGCGAAGGCATACGCCAGCGCGAACAGCGTCTCGAACACGATCATCTGCCCGGTCAGGGTCAATGGCAACAGGCGGCTGGCACGGTTCCAGAACGCGTTGCCGAGGATCGAGGCCACCACTGCCACGCCGGCGCTGATCGCCCAGAAGCCACTCCACTGCGCCGCGGTGTGGGTACCGCTGTGGCCGATGAAGGCCATCGGCACCAGCAGCAGGGCCAGGCCGCCAGTGGTGACGCCGGTCAGCAACGACCAGTCGTGGCTGGACAGGTCCGGCCGGCGCGCCAGCCAACGACTGTTGCCGATCGAGTACAGCGCCCACGAGAACAGCGCACCGAACGCACAGAGCAGGCCAATCAGGCGCTGCCGCCACGGTGTTGCGAGGTGTTCGGACATCAATGCTTCCCAGCCCACCAGCGCCACGCCGAGCACGCACAGGCCCAGCGCCGGCAGCAGCTGCTTCAACGGCACCGCGCCCTGCTCGCGCACGCCAACCACAGTGACCACCACCGGAATCAGGCCGACAATCAATGACGCCGCCGCGCCACCGGCCCACTGCACCGCCGTGGCCAGCAGCAGGAAGTACACCAGGTTGCCGGCCAGGCTCAGCCACAGCAGCCCGAACCATTCGGCGCGGCCCAGCCGCGGTGCCAGCCGCTTCCAGCGCGGCAGCAGCAGAGCGATGGCAATCAGGCCATAGACCAGGTAGCGACCGGCGGACAGTTGCAGGGCATTGAACGACTGCAGCACGGCGGGCGCGAGAAAGACCACGCCCCACAGCGCGCCAGCGGCAACGCCATTGGCGATGCCCAGGGCCATCGGGTTGTTGCGCATTCGGGTTCTTCGGGGGAAGAGAACGGGCCGCGCAGTGTAAGCGCTGGCCAGCGGGCGCTCTTGACCGAGGCTATTGCCTTGTCATCTCTGTAGAGCCGAGCCAATGCTCGGCTGCGATTGGCCGCTGTGCAGATAAGGGCAGCCGAGCGTGGGCTCGGCTCTACAGGTCAGATGGCGCCCCTGCGCCAGGCGGCCGGCGTCTGCCCGCACTCACGACGCAGCGCACGGGTCAGTGCACTCTGCTCGGAATAGCCTGCCGCCAGCGCGATATCGCTGATCGGCGCCGCACTGGTACGCAGCTGGTGCTTGGCCCAACGCAACCGGCTTGCACTGAGCCAGGCCTGCGGGCTCAGCCCGAACTCCCGCTGGAACAGCGCATGCAACCGGCTTTCGCTGACACCGACGAAGGCGGCCATGCGTGCTACCGGCCACGCCTGGCCCGGATCAACCTGCACCGCCGCGCACAGGCCCTGCAGGCGCGCACCACTGCCCGCCGGTGCGAACACCTGGAGCAGCTGCGGCAACAGGGCCGGCAGTGCCTGGCCCTCACACACCTGCGCCAGGCGCTGTCGCAGCGCCAGTGGCAGATGCAGCCAGCGCTGGCGGCACAGGTGTTCCTGGGTACCGTCATCGAGCACACCCGGGGGGCAGTCGACGATCACGAAAGCATTCGGGCCATCGGCCATCTGGTCGTGTGCTTCGCCAGCCGCGACGAAGGCCCCCTGCAGCAGGTCCAGGCGACCACCGCGGCCTTGCATCTCGAACTGCAGTTCGCCCTGCAGCGGCAGCACCCACTGCGCGTAGTCATGACGGTCCAGGCCGGTGGCCTGGCCGTAGTGCCGCAGGTGGAAGATCGCGCCCATATGAAGAGTGTGCGCGTGCTGGCATTTCCCTGCAACGCGGCCCCGGCACCGGCCATGCTATGTTCCAGCCAGTTACAGACGCAGGGATGGCAGGATGAACAGCATGATCCGATTGCTTCCGCTGGCACTGGCCAGCGCCTTACCCCTGGCCGCCCTGGCCCAGGCGCCATCCGCGCCATCGGCCGCCGAGCGCATCGCACCTGCACCGCACTGCCTGGACGCACGTGACGTACGCCAGGTCGAGCAGGAGACACCGACCGCCATCGCGGTCCGTGATGGCAGGGGCCAGGCCTTCCGCATCGACTTCAGCGCAGCCTGCCCGGGTGTCAACGAAGCCAGCACACTGCGGCTGGAGGCGCCTTCGGGCTGGGCCTGCGGCCGCCCCAGTGAACAGGTGATGGTGGATGGCCGCCGCTGCGGCGTCGGCAGTGTCACCCCCATCGACAACCGGGAGTTCGCCAGCACCGCTCGCCAGAGCAGCCGCCTGTACGCGGCCACCCTGCCGCCGGTGAACGTGACCGCCACAGGCAAGCCCAGCCGTGGCGGCAGCAGCCCGCGCCATACCTTCCAGGCCTCGCCAGCGTTCTGCTTCGCCACCCGCCATGTGCGCAGCTGGAACGAGGATCCGCAAGGCGTGGTGGTGGAGACCAATCCGCGCCGCAATGGCGGCAATCGCTACTACCGCGTCGAACTGGCCGGCAGCTGCTCGATCCTGGCCGGGGCGACCTCGGTGGAATTCCAGTCCGGTTTCCAGAACGGCCTGATCTGTGGCAATCCGGGCGATCGCATCGTGGAGACGCCGTCCGGAATCCCCGGCGACATGCGCGCCAGCACGCCGCGCTTCGCCCGCCCGGGCTGCAGCGTGCTGGCGGTCTATCCGAAGGACGCGCCGGACCAGGCCTCGCGCTAGCCGTCCACGCCGAGGAAGGCGAACGGTGCACTGGGTACGAAGTGACCCAATGCATCGCCGGCGAACGTGTTGCGCTGGTCCTTGCCAAGGTCGAGCTTGAGCACCTGGCCGCCGAAATCGACCTTGTTCAGATCGATCCAGAAGGTGTTGGGGGTCAGCGCCGATTCGAAGAAGTACAACCGCCGCTTGTGGTCGGCCACCGTGCGCCAGCGCGTCGATGAGATGTTCGGCTCGCCCGGCGTGGTGATGCCGTACGGCACCGACGCATTGCGGATCACGCTGAACACGCTGGCCAGCGCTTCCACCGGGTCCTCGGCCTTGGGAATGGCATTGATGTAGAACGACGCACGCGCGAAGCGGTCGGACGAGCGGTTGGTACCTGGCAGCATCACCGTGCCACCGATCTGCTGCCAGTAGCTGTTGAGTGCCAGCTGCTGCTCGAAGATCGGCGAGTTGGTCATCACCTGGTAGCGCCGGTCATGGTGGATCACCTGGCGCCCCCCGATGTACTCGACGATGGCACTGTCGCCGCTCGCGTCGGACAGCGACAGATGCAGCGTTGCCTGGCGGTCCTCGCCCGGCACCTTGTCGGTGACGATCGAGTACGGCTCACGCTTCAGCGCCGCCACCGCCTCGTCCACGGTCGCGAAATTGTCCAGCACATACTGCGCCCACAGCGAGATCGCCAGTCCCGGCTTGTTGCCGCGCTGCTGCGGATACTCCGATTCGACCAGCCACAGCAGGTTGGCTACCAGGCCCTTCTCGTTCATGCCATCGGTGGTCGACACGTCGTAGCCGGTGGCCACCACCGAACCATAGCGCGCTGTCCAGGCCAGCGACTTCGGTCCGGCCTGGCCGGTGCGCGCGATGCCGCGCGGCAGCACGTAGAGATTGGTGGCCACGTCGACCTTCCAGTCCATCGAGCGTGCGGTGATCACATCACCGTTGTCACCCAGGTACACCGCGCGCGTGCAGGCCAGCGCCGGTGCCACCGCAGCGGCCAGTGCGACCGCCAGCATTGCCCTGCCCGTCCACTTCATCCGTACCATGTCGTTGTGCTCCTTTCCCCGTGAACCCCGGATCTGACCGCACGCAGGGTGACACAGGGGTGAAGCCTCAGCGTACGACCCGATCGTGCAGCCAGAAACCTGCAAGCATCGCAGGCACGAACCACAGCCCTTCACGCGATGCGACTGCCAGCCCGGCGATGGCCGGTCCCGGGCAATAGCCAGCCCATCCCCAGCCGATACCGAACAGTGCGGCGCCCAGCAGCAGGCGCGCATCGACATCACGCGCACTGGGCAGCTGGAAGCGCAGCGCGAACCACGGCTGCGCGCGGCGCAGCACCCAGCGCTGGCCGACCGCACTGACCAGCAGCGCCGCGCCCAGCACCCACACCAGGGTGGGATCGAAATCACCCGCAATGTCGAGGAAGCCGAGCACACGGCGCGCGTCGGTCATCCCCGAAAGCGCCAGCCCCGCACCGAACAGCGCACCCGCCGCTGCCGCGGCCCCTGTCGCGCGGCTCATGCCAGGCCTCCGCCGTGGCGGATGAGGAACGTCGTCAGCATCGCGCAGGCCATGAACACCAGCACCGCCAGCAGCGAGCGCTTCGAGCCGCGAGCCATGCCACAGACGCCGTGACCACTGGTACAGCCACTGCCCAAGCGGGTGCCGAAGCCCACCAGCAGGCCGGCGCCGATCAACTGCCAGGCAGGCAAGGCATCGCGCAACTGTACCCGCGGCAACGCTTCGGGCAGCGACTGCCACCACAGCACCAGCCCGGCCGCCGCGAGCAGGCCAGACAGGAAGGCCCAGCGCCATCCGCGCTCGCCTTCCGCTGCGCGCAGGCTGCCTGCGGCGATCCCGCTGATACCGGCCACACGCCCGAGGGTGGCGAGCAACAGCACTGCGGCGGCGCCGATCGACCCACCGCCGGCCACCGCAGTCCACGGCAGGTTCATGCCCTGCCCTCATTCACGCCCTTCATGGGATTGCCCTTTTATTTAGATTTATCTAAATTAGACACGTCTAAACAAAAAGGTCAACCATGCCCAGCACCCCGCTCGACAGTGCCGCGATGGCCAAGCACGCCGCGCAGGCCGCTGCCCTGCTCAAGCGCCTGGCCCATCCTGCCCGCTTGCGCGTGCTGTGCCGCCTGGTCGAAGGCGAAGCGCCGGTACCGGAGCTGCAGGCGCTGACCGGATTGAGTGCGTCCGCGCTGTCGCAGCACCTGGCTGTGCTGCGCGATATGGACATCGTGGCGACCCGGCGCGAAGCACAGGCCATCCACTACCGCATGCAGGAAGGGCCCGCATTGGGCGTGCTGCAGGCGCTGCATGCCGCCTATTGCGGCGGCGGCACCTCGGGCTGACGCTCAGCCGGCGTGCAGTGCTGGCTGCACAACGTTGTCGAGCAGGTCCACCGGCGTCGGCGCGGAGCGATCACCCTGCAGCGTACGGGTAAAGCCCGACCAGTCACTGGATGACAGCTGGCGCAACAGCGCCTCCTCCACCGGCAGCGCGCGCATCGACCAGTACGGAAACTGGCGCTGGCCCAGGCGGCCGCGCGCCAGTTCAATGATGTCGATATGGCTGCCGGCCTGCAGGATGCGTTCGTAGACCGAACCGATGCCATCCGGCGGCCCTTCGATGTACTGCAGGAAACGCCCGCCGTCGTGCAGCAGCACGCCGGTCACGCCGGCCATCTTGTTGAAGCGGGCCGCATCGTCGACCAGCGCCTGCAGCCGTCGAGCGGAGAGATCCGGCAGCGCCCGGCTGACATAGGCGATCGCACGCAGTGGCATGGTGCTTCCTTGGCAATATCTGCCGCCACGGTAGCAGTTGCGGACGAGCCCGTCTCAGATCCACGCGTCGCTTGCTGAAGGATTCAGCTGGCCGCCGTTGCCGGGCTTTCAGAGCGCCGTGGCAGCGTCGCCTCGAACACCACCTGCCCCGCCTCGTTGCGCGCGCCGATGTGGCCGCCGTGCGCGCGGACGAACTGATCAACGATGTACAGGCCCAGCCCCAGGCCATTGCTGGGGTGGAAACTGGCCTTGAACGGCTCGAACAATCGCGGCAGCAGCGCGTCGTCGATCCGCCCGGCGTTGCTTACCCGCAGCAGCACGCTGCGCGGATCGCGGCCGTCCACCTCCACCCTCGCCTCGCTGCCATGGGTAAGCGCGTTGCCGACCAGGTTCGCGGCGACCTGGCCAAGCCGATCCAGATCACCCTGCAGGCGGGTATCGCCCTGCATGTCGAGATGCACCCGTGCGTGGCCGTGGGCGCTGCCCGCTTCGGCCACCACGGCACGCGTCACTTCCGCAAGATCGCAGGCACTTGCCTGCAGGCGCAGGCCGCCGCTGCGGATCCGCGAAAAGTCCAGCAGCTGCTCGACCATCCGCGCCATGCGCAGGGTGCTGGCTTCCAGGTGCTTCAGGGTCTGCTGCGCACCGGCATTGTCCTCTGGAAGCTCCAGCGCCAGCTTGTCGGCACACAGCAGGATCGCCGACAGCGGCGTGCGCAGGTCATGGGTGAGCACGGCCGCCATCGTCTCGTTGAGCTTGAGCGAACGTTCCAGCGCCTCGTTGCGCGCCTTCAGCAGCTGGCGCTGCTGGTAGAGCTCGATGAAGACGTTGACCTTGCTCAGGATCACCTGCGGTGCGACCGGCTTGTGCAGGAAATCGACCGCACCGGTTTCGTAGCCCTTGAAGGCACGCACCGGGTCATCCGGCGAGGCGGTCAGGAAGATGATCGGCACATCGCGGCTGCGGTGCGAACCGCGCATCAGCTCGGCCAGGGTGAAACCATCGATCTCCGGCATGTGCACATCCAGCAATGCCAGCGCCACCTCGTGCTCCAGCAGCAGCTCCAGCGCCTGCGCACCCGAGCCCGCAAGCAGCAGGTTCACGCCCTCGCGCTGCAGCAGCGCCTGCATGGCTACCAGGTTCTGCGGCACGTCATCGACGATCAGCAGGTTGACCGGGGTCTGCGACTGCGCAGGGTCCGGTGGCAACAGGTTCATGCAAACAACTCCTTCAGGCGACGGCACATCAGTTCAAGGGGCAGCACGGCATCGGCGCCAGCGTGCTGCAGGGCGGAGGCCGGCATCATCGATGCCTCGGCCTCCTCGGGACATTGCAGCCAGGCGCGGCCACCAGCGGCGCGCACGGCGGCCACGCCTTCGCTGCCATCACTGCTGGCACCGGTCAGCAGCAAGGCCAGCACCTGCGCGCCGAACACCGCGGCCGCCGACTCGAACAGCGGATCGATGGCCGGGCGAGAAAACAGCACCGGGGCGTCCACCGACAGCGCCAGCGAACCGGCGTCTTCCACCAGCAGGTGATAGTCCGGTGGCGCAAAGGTCACCGTGCCAGGCTGCAGCGGCTGCTTGTCTTCGGCCTCGCGCACCGGCAGCGCGCAGTACGGCGCCAGCACTTCGGCGATGCGGCTGCTGCGATCGCGTGGCAGGTGCAGCACTGCCAGCACCGGCGCCGGCAGTGCCGCAGGCAGCGCGCCAAGCACCGTCTGCAGCGCTGCCACCCCACCCGCAGAGGCCCCGATCACCAGCACGGCCGGTCGTATCGGCAGGCTCATCAGGCGACTTTCCGGTACAGGCGATGCTCGCGCGAGCAGACCTCGAACACACCCTGGTGGCGCCCGAACTGCAGCGACTCCTTGCTGCCCAGGCCAAGGAAGCCGCGATGCACCAGCGCATCACGGAACAGGCCCACCGCGCGATCCTGCAGGTCGCGGTTGAAATAGATCAGCACGTTGCGGCACGACACCAGGTGCACTTCGGAGAACACGGTGTCGGTGGCCAGGCTGTGGTCGGCGAACACCACGTTGCGGCGCAGCTGGCGGTTGAACACCGCGCCATCGTAGGCCGTGGCGTAGTAGTCGGAGAGCGAAGCGGTGCCGCCGGCCGCCAGGTAGTTGCGGCTGAACTGGGCCATGCGGTCGATGCCATAGGCGCCGGCTTCGGCGGTGGCCAGCGCTGCCGGATTGATGTCGGTGGCGTAAACGATGCTGCGCTCGAGCAGGTCTTCCTCGTGCAGCAGGATCGCCAGCGACCACACTTCCTCGCCCGTACTGCAGCCAGCCACCCACAGCTTCACCGAGGGATAGGTGCGCAGCACCGGCACCACCTGCTCGCGCAGCTCACGGAAATAGGCCGGGTCACGGAACATCTCCGAGACCTGCACGGTGAAGAACTGCATCGCCTGCGCGAACAGGTCCGGCTCGTGCAGCAGGCGGTGCTGCAGGTCGGCCAGCCGCTCGCACTCGTAGCGCTGCATGGCCTGGCGGATGCGCCGCCGCAGCGACGATACCGCATAGCTGCGGAAGTCGTAGTGGTAGCGCTGGTACAGCGCTTCCAGCAGCACCTTCAGTTCCAGGTCGAACAGCGCCTGTTCGTTCATTGCCGCGAGCACCAGACCCGGCACAGCGAGACCAGCTTGTCGACATCGATGGGCTTGGCGATGTAATCGTTGGCACCGGCCTGCAGGCATCGCTCACGGTCGTCCGGCATGGCCTTGGCGGTCAGCGCGATGATCGGCAGGTCCTGCAGGTGGCGCTGTGCGCGGATCTCGCGCATCGCGGCCAGCCCATCCTTCTCCGGCATCATGATGTCCATCAGCACCAGATCGACCTCGCGCTCGGCCAGGCGATCCACCGCTTCCTGGCCATTGCGCGCGATCTCCAGCGTGACGCCGAGCGGTTCGAGCACGCTGGACAGCGCGAAGATGTTGCGGACATCGTCTTCGGCCAGCAGCACGGTACGGCCATCGAGCACGGTGTCGCGACGGCGCGCTTCGCGCAGCAGGCGCTGCTGGTCGGTCGGCAGGCTGGCCTCGACGCTGTGCAGGAACAGGGTCACTTCATCCAGCAGGCGTTCCGGCGAACGCGCACCCTTGATGATGATGCTCTTGGAATAGCGGCGCAGGCGCTGCTCTTCCTCGCGGCTGAGCGCGCGGCCGGTATAGACGATCACCGGCGGGAAACCGACCTCATCGTTGCCGGCCATGTGTTCAAGCAGGTCGTAGCCGCTGCCGTCGGGCAGCGACAGGTCCATCACCATGCAGTCGAACGTGACCGTGCTGAGCTGTTCCAGTGCGCCGGCCAGGGTGCCCACCGCGACGATCTGCAGCTGGTCGCGGCCCAGCAGCAGTTCCAGGTTGCTGCGCAGCTCGCTGTCGTCCTCGACGATCAGCAGGCGCCGCACGTCGCGCTGGCTGGTCTGTTCCAGCTGCTCGATGGCCGTCACCAGCCGCTCGCGCGTGGTCGGCTTGATCGCGAAGCCGATCGCGCCCAGCTCGCGCGCCACCTGGCTGCGGTCCGTTGCCGAGACCACATGCACCGGGATGTGGCGGGTTTCGGGGTTGCGCTTCAGGCGCTCCAGCACGCTCAGGCCCGACACGTCCGGCAGGCCGATATCAAGCAGGATGCCGTTTGGACGCAGCTCACTGGCAAGTGTCAGCGCTTCTTCCGCCGTACCCGCCACCACGCAGTCGAAGTCCAGTTCATGGGCCAGGGCCACCAGTGCTTCGGCGAACGTGGCATCGTCCTCGACCGCCAGGATCAGGCGCCCGGCGCGCTGGCGGCGGCCGCGGTCGTCGGCCACGCCGGCCGACGCAGTGGCCAGCGCCGCCGCAGTGGCAGCGCGCACCGGCGCCGGCGGCAGCACGGCCGGTGTCCGCGCCGGCGCCGGCACTGCCACGGGGGCCTCGGCAGCCTCGGCTGCGCTCGCCGCGGGGGCGCCCTGCAATGGCAGCTCCAGGATGAAGCAGCTGCCGCGCCCGGGCTCGCTGTCGACCTGGATGCGGCCGCCCATGCGCTCGGCCAGATCGCGCGAGATCGACAGGCCCAGGCCGGTACCGCCGTAGCGACGGCGGGTGCTGCCGTCGGCCTGGCGGAAGGCTTCAAAGATGACGTCCAGCTGCTCGCGGGCGATGCCGATGCCGGTGTCGCAGACCTCGAACCGGATGCGGCCATTGCCGGCCGCACGCACGTGCAGGCTGACCTTTCCGTGCTCGGTGAACTTCACCGCGTTGGCCAGCAGGTTCTTCAGGATCTGCTGCAGCCGCTGGCTGTCGACCACCAGCTGGCTCGGTGCCAGCGCATCGGCTTCGATCTGCAGGGCCAGGCCCTTCTGCCGCGCCATCGGCTCGAAGGTCTCGCGCAGGCGCTGCAGCGCGCTGTCGACCACCACCACTTCATCGGACAGTTCGACATGGCCGGCCTCGATGCGCGACAGGTCGAGGATGTCGTTGATCAGTGCCAACAGATCGTTGTTGGACGAGAGGATCGCACGGGCGTACTTCACCTGTTCTTCGGTGAGCGTGCCGTCCTTGTTGTCGGCCAGCAGCTTGGCCAGGATCAGCGAGCTGTTCAGCGGCGTGCGCAGTTCGTGCGACATGTTGGCCAGGAACTCGGACTTGTAGCGCGATGTCGCGGCCAGTTCGTTGCTGTTGCGCACCAGCTGGCTCTGCGCGACCAGCAGCGCCTGCTTCTGCGCCTCCAGCTCGTGGGTGCGCTCTTCCAGCTGCACGTTGCTCTGTTCCAGCTCGGCCTGCTGTTCTTCCAGGTGGCTCTGCGACTGCAGCAGGCTGCGGCTCTGCTCTTCCAGCTCCTCGTTGGCCACACGCAGCTCTTCCTGCTGGGCCTGCAGCTCTTCGCCCTGGCGCTGCGACTCTTCCAGCAGCACCACCAGTTGCGCACGCAACAGCGATGCGCGCAGCGCCATGCCGATGGTCTCGGCACAGCGCTCCAGCAGCTCGCGATCCAGATCACGCTGTTCACCGACCCGGGCGCGGCCCAGTTCGATGATGCCGACCACGGCGCCGTCGCTGCTGAGCGGCGCCAGGATGCGCTCGCGCACCGGCAGCCGGCCCAGGCTGGTCTGCAGTTCAAGCACGGCGGCATCGTCGCCATGCAGGTGGCGGATCCGTTCATCACGAGCGACCTGCCCGGCCAGCCCTTCGTGCAGGGCCAGCGAGGCCGGCGCGCCCGAAGGCAGCGCCATGCCACCGGTCAGCTGCAGCCGTCCGCCTTCCAGCCGATAGACCGCACCGACCTCCGCGTCCAGCTGCCCGGCCAGGCTCGTCGCAGCCGCCTCGGCGATCTGCTCCGGCCCCAGGTCACCGCGCAGGCTCGACGCCACCGTGTTCTCGGCCTCCTGCAGCCAGAGCGCGCGCATGGCCTGGCGGCGGGCCTGGATGGCGCGCGAGACGATCAGCGCGATCATCAGGAAGGCGCAGCCACCGATGGTGCGGTTGACGAACGAGAACGACGAGTTGTTGCTGGCGGGCGCCACGTTGAAGCCGATCACCAGCAGGACACAGGCGATCATCGCGACCACGAACGGCGCGCGCGCACTGCGCTGGAACACCGTGACGCCCACGGCCAGGAAATAGGCCAGCCAGACCGCGTATCCCAGCGGCACCACCAGTTCCAGCGCGATGGTCGCCGCCAGCAATACGGCAGAGGTCATCCAGATCCAGCGGTCACGCGTAGTCGCACCAGGACGCATGCAGGTCGGTTCCAGAAGGCAAAGGGTGGAAGATGGTACTCCGTGTCGCATTCAGCCGCACAGGACAAATGGCACGTGTCAGGTGTGCACGCATCCTTCACACTTGAATGCCTAGCTTCACGTCCCTCACAGGGGTAACACTTATCTACACGTGGACGCAGCTGCCTCTACGACGTCCGTGCTGACGGACCCTTCCCGACAACTGCGATTGCTGATCGACAGCGTGCGCGACCATGCGCTGTACCTGCTTGATCCTGAAGGCATCGTCTGCAGCTGGAACCCGGGCGCCGAGCGTATCAAGGGCTATTCAGCCGATGAAGTGGTGGGTACGCACTTCGGTCGCTTCTACCTGGCCACCGAGCGCGAGGCCGGCGAACCGCAGCGCCTGCTCCGCCTCGCGGCGCAGCAGGGCCATGTTGCCAGCGAGGGCTGGCGGGTACGCCGCGATGGCTCCTCGTTCCGCGCCAGCGTGGTCATCGAGCCGGTCGTTGAAGCGGGCGAACTGCTTGGCTTCGTCAAGATCACCCGCGACATCACCGAGCAATGGCAGGCACAGCGACTGCTGCGCGATGCCCAGCGTGCGCTGCGCAACACCCAGCAGTTCGAGACGGTCGGCCGGCTCAGCCGCGGCCTGTCGCACGAGTTCAACAACCTGCTGACCACCATCGGCAACGCACTGGACCTGCTGTCGCTACGCGTCCGCGGTGACGATGCACGCGCCGCTGAGCTGCTGGACGCTGCGCAGGCGGCCACCGACCGCGGCGCCCTGCTGACCCGCCAGCTGCTGGCCTTCAGCACGGGCCAGACCCTGATCCGCGAACCGCTGGACATCAACACGCTGGTACAGCAATGGCTGCCGGGCCTGCAGCGCGCCTGCCCACCCACGGTGACGCTGGACGCCTGCCTCACGCCGGGCCTGCCGCAGGTGTGCACCGACGCGATGCAGCTGCAGGCTGCCCTGGCCAACCTGGTGGCAAATGCCGTAGAGGCCACCATCGATGGCGGGCGCATCCTGATCGGCACCGCGCTGGAACATCGGCTCGACCCGGATGCGGACACTACGCTGCAACGCGGCTATGTCACCCTCAGCGTCTGTGACGAAGGCCATGGCATGGCGGCCGACATCGCCGAGCGCGCCAGCGAGCCCTTCTTCACCACCAAGGACATCGGCAAGGGCAGCGGCCTGGGCCTGAGCCAGGTGTTCGGATTCACTACCCAGAGCGGCGGCTTCGTCGATGTGTCCACCACGCCCGGTGTCGGCACGACGGTAAGCCTGCTGTTACCCGCATCAGAGGAAGCAACCCATGACCGATGAACCGATCCGCGTACTGATGGTGGAGGACCAGAACGATCTGCGCGAGATGATCGGCCTGGCCCTGCGCGATTTCGGCATCGAGGTCGCCACCACCGCCGATGGCCACGAGGCGGCGGAGCTGCTCAAGGGCGAGGCGCGTTTTGACGTGGTGTTCAGCGATGTCAGCATGCCCAACGGCATGTCCGGCATCGAACTGAGCGAGCACGTCGCCCGCGAACAGCCGCAGGCACGCATGATCCTGTCCTCCGGCTATGCGCGTTCGCAGCTGCCGCCGCTTCCTGAGCAGGTGGAGTTCCTGCCCAAGCCCTATCGCCTGCGCCAGCTGGTCGAGCTGTTGAAGCAGGATTGACCTTTCGCCAGGCCTGGCGAAGCCGATCTGCGGGTGCCGGGGCCCTACCGCCGCGACTGCGTGGTCGAACGCGTGCTCGGCGGGGTTACCGAGGATCTGCTGCCCGAAGTGCCGGCACCGCTGTTCGCATCCCACCAGCGCCGCCCTGCCCCGCACGGCGGTAGCCGGTCAGCGACTGCCCGGTGTGCCGCCGGAAGTAGCGGCACAGGTAGGACGCATCCTCGAAGCACAATCGCTCGGCGATGCGCCCGATCGGCAGCTCGCTGTAGCTCAGCAGCGCCTTGATCTCCAGCACCACCTGGCGGTCGATCAACGCCTCGGGTGTTTCACCGAAGCACTCGCGGGTCAGCTGTGAAAGATAGAACGGCGTGATGCACAACGCATCGGCATAAGACTGCACGTCGCGCTGGCGGGTACTGCGCTGGCCGACCAGTTCCCAGAAATTCCACGCCAGGCGCTCGCGCCGGCTGACCGACGCTGCGACCCCCTTCTGTGCCGGCAACAGCGTGGCGAATTTCAGGAAAAAGGTCTGCAGTAGATTGCGCAGCATCACGTGCCGATAGCGGCCCCCAGTATGCTGCGCGTCCATCAGCTGCTGCAGCCAGCCCTGCAGGAGCGGCACCTCCAGCGGCGACGGCACGCAATGGGGATGCTCATGCAGGAACTTGAACAGCGCGTTGGGCAGTACGTAGGCCACCTCCGACGCTAGCGCCTTCGGCATCAGGCAGACCACCGCCAGGAAGCCACGCGATCGCTTCCGCAGCAGCGCCAGCGTGTCCTCGGCCAGCACCAGCACGTCGTGCCGCTGCACCGCCACCTCACGGAAGTTCAGCGCGAAGCGCGCACGCCCGGACACGCACACCAGTACCGCCAGATACGCGTGCCCGAACGAAAGCGGAACCCCCTGCCCTTCGGCCAGCGTACTGACCTCCAGGCGCATCGATTCGTCCTGATCCAGAAGCTGGGGTATGCGGTCCATTGGCCGATCTGGCTGCATTCCGGGGCACAGCATACCGGGCAACGCCGGGGAGTTGTGAAAAGTACCGAAACCATCAAGGTCCCGCCCTGTGCCCTCCGCCCGACGCGGCCTAGCCTGTGCGCTCTCTCCCTGCCCCTGGAACGGCCATGCCGCTGCATACCGAACGCTTGATCCTGCGCCCCTGGCGCGACACCGACGCCGCCGACCTGTACGAATACGCCCGCGACCTGCGCGTCGGGCCCATCGCCGGATGGCCAGCCCACACCAGCGTCGAGGAAAGTACCGAGATCATCCGCACCGTGTTCAACCGGCCGGAGGTCTATGCCCTGCAGAGCCGCGAAGATGGCCGCGCCATCGGCTGCGTCGGCATCCTGATCGGTGCCGACAGCAACTTCGAGATCGGCGAGCGCGAAGGCGAGATCGCCTACTGGATCGGCGTACCGTACTGGGGGCGCGGCCTGGTGCCCGAAGCAGTGCGCGAAGTGATGCGGCACGCCTTCCTCGGCCTGCGCCTGGACGCACTGTGGTGCGGCTACTTCGCCGACAACCTGCAGTCCCTGAGCGTACAGAGCAAATGCGGTTTCCAGCATCACCATACCGAAGTGAACAAGTTCAACAGCTTCCTCGGCGACTACCGCACCGAACACATCAGCCGCATCACCCGCGAGCAATGGCAGGCGCAACAGGCTTCCGTGCTGCGCGCGTGATCACCACTCAGCCGGCACGGTGCTGCATGAACAGCAGTTCCGGCGTCGAAGCGTCTTCCATCGGCTGAAAGCCCAGGTCGCGGTACAGGGTCACCGCCGCGACGTTGTCACGATAGACACGCAGGGTCAGCCGCTCCGCCCCGGGCGACTGCAACGCCTGCGCCATCAGCGCCTGCATCAGTACACGTCCCAGTCCACGCCCGCGTGCCCGCGGCGAAACGATGATGCGGCCCAGGTGCAGCGTGCCGGAGGTCGTTGGCCAGTACTGGCCGAAACCAAGGCAGTGGCCATGCGCATCCAGCAGCACCCAGCCCGGGCGCTGCTGCAGTTGCAGTGCGTGCGCGAATGCGTCCGGCACGAGCGGATACGCCACGCCGGGACCGGCCCAGCGCCGGGTTGCGCTGGCCGAATCCAGCCACGCGCCGATGGCGGCGAAGTGCGGAGGCTGCACGGGGCGAAGGTACTCAGTCATGGCGTGCGCGCAAGGAAGGATGGCCGCCATGGTGCGCGATCCCGGCGGCCGAATCACGTTGCACGGCAGCGCTTGAATTTTGTACCAGGGCAATAAGCAATGCCGATCGTCCACCGCCGCCACACCTGACAATCCCTTTTTTCCTTCTGCCCTCGGGATCCGGCGGAGCCGCTCTGGGCGCTGTACAACCGCTTCGGCGGCGTCCGCGTCATGGCATGCGCGGCGGCACTGATGGGCCTGTGCAGTTACGACTGCCTGCCGCGGCCGCTGCTTGGGTTGCGAGGCGAAGAGCAGGCGCACGTGGCGGAGGTGCTGCGAGGCCTGGAGTTGCTCTGTAGCGTGCGCGAAGGGGCATCACGCGCGGTGCATGCAATAGCGCCCCCGGCCCGATTCGAACAAGTGCCCTCTATCGTCAAAGATCCACCCCAGCGAAGGTGGGGCTCGGCCTGAACCAGGATTAGGCGTGTCCAGGCTTCCACTCAGCGTCCAGTACATAAACAAATACTGAACTAGACCTATGGCCTGATGGGGGGAGCGTCGCCCCATCCCGTTTTGTAGGCATGGGACCTGCCAAAGTGCGCGGCGGTCGGAGCCCAGCCCCTGATTGGGCACCGTGACAATCCCTGCACGCGTACCGCGCTGATCGGTCATGAAGGAACGCCATGTCTCCACGAGTCAAAGTCCTGAGCTTCTCTGCATTGATACTGATCGTCTTGGCGGGAGTCAGTTTTTGGTATGTCCCAACCAAAGCGGACACACAACAGCGCAAACCTGATTCTCAAACCAATCAGCCAAACTCCAAGGATCAGGCCAACTCTAGCCATACCGCCTCATCCCTCACAGGTCCTGAGTTGAGTTCCAACACACAGGATGCAGCAGCCGGATTTCTTGAACTTCGTTCACGTGCAGAAGCCGGGGACGTAGCAGCACAGCGCAAGCTGGGGCAGATTTATCAGCATTGCTCCGTTTTCAGCATTTCCCATTCGAACATGTATGCGACGTTGGACGCATACGCGCGCCTCAGCGGGAAAACGCAAGGCGCATACGATGACATCAAGAAGCGCTTCGCAGCGACCTGCTCGGTCGTTGACGGCGGCGACGTGATACTCGAAGAGCACTATACAAAGTGGTTTGAACGCGCGGCAGATCACGGCGATCCTTACGCCAGGATTTACATGGCCTCCAGCAAGTGGACCAGCCTCAAACCTGATGACTATCAGCTACTGGCACGCGATGCGGTCAATTCTGCAGACCCGGAGGCAATTTTTGCACTGGGAGATCTGCTAGCGCTCGCGCCAGAGGGAACCGATCTCGGTGCCTTCAATGCAAGCGCTACGGGTCCATACGCCAACTATGCCTGGGGCATCGTCGCCTGCCGAATGGGGGCAGATTGCGGAGCCGGCTCATTCCGCATGGATTCACTATGTGTCAATTCGGGCGTGTGCGGATCAGAGAATTTTGAAGACGCCATCA
This sequence comes from Stenotrophomonas sp. YJH_SMC_69, assembly GCF_059370495.1. Lineage (NCBI taxonomy): Bacteria > Pseudomonadati > Pseudomonadota > Gammaproteobacteria > Lysobacterales > Lysobacteraceae > Stenotrophomonas > Stenotrophomonas sp. YJH_SMC_69. The sequence continues at coordinate 133,767 of NZ_JCAFTS010000005.1, forward strand.
GGAGCAGGGTGGTTCCTGCTGGACAGCAAGAGTCGCTTGATAGAGCAATAGGAGAAGTAAACAGAGCAGTTGGGAAGAAGCCATCTTGAAAAGGACGCCGCAGTGAATCGAATCTCCGGAAGAACGAAGTGGAGTATCGCTGGGCTGGTTTTCACGGCCTTTGCCGCCGTTGCTGCAACAGTATCGATCAACGCCAGTTCGTATCCGTATAACCAGGTTGCAGTTGCGCAGAATTTGTCCGCCTACGAAATGGTGGAGCTGCGACGCGCCGGCCTTGTCGGTTTGGCGGGCATGTACCGAATCACGCATGGCATTGCGTCTTTGCCTGTCGGCAGCAGGATCAAGGTGAGCTGGGGTGACGGGTCCGTCGAAGAAGCCGCTGTTACTTGCCTCACTGGAAGCCCTTGCGTCCAGCCCCTGCCGGGAACTCAGCAGCCGCCCAGCCGTGGCGGTGGAGGTGCCGGCGGTGGCAGCGGCGGAGGTGCTGGTGGAACCGGCGGATTTAACCCTGGCGGAGGCTGCTATGGAAGCTGCGGAGGAGGTGGCAGCGGGGTTGTCACGGTGAAACCCATCATCCCGGTCCGTCCGAAGTAGACCCATTCAAGCCCGACGACGCCGCTCGCCCTGTTCCATTGATTCTGGTGACCCCGGCCCGATTCGAACGGGCGACCTTCCCCTTAGGAGGGGGGCGACCCGTCCATGCGTAGCAAGGGCTCACGGCCCAAATGTGCCAAGCGTGTGCCAATTCGCGCGCATGGCATGGGGCGTCCCGCCCTTAACCAGACCTTCATCGAGTCCTTCGCCCTAGGCTGGGTTTCGGCCGGCGGCCGGCCAGGCACCGGCCCTTCCTTGCCATCTGCGTCTCCCTGCTCTGCACAACCGAACCCGGCTGTTAGACTTCGCGCAGCTTTGGACGGAAAGCCCCATGGAACGGTGGTATCTGGCAACACTTCTGGCCTTGATCCTGCACCAGATTGACGCCGCGTTCTGGCACGAATGGGACATGTTCCGCGTCCCTGGGGGCATCCAAGGGTTTCTCATCTTCAACCTGGCCGCTGTTGGCGCCCTGCTGCATGGGTATCGCCAGGTCGCGCTGGTCAAGCCGTCCGCGCGAGCGTATGCCCGCCTATGCGGGTTAGTGGGTGCTGGCACGGCGGCAATCCACGTCGCATTTGCCATGGCTGGGCGTGAGGAATTCCATCTCCCTCTGTCCAGCGCAGCCCTAGCCGCATGTCTCATTGCCAGCGTCGGCCTGCTGCTGAGCAGTCGGAACCCGGCCACCGGTCAGTAGCCACGGCGGAGCTGCGCCTGCCCAACCCTGACCCACGCCTTCATGGGATCCCTCGCCCTGGGCTTGGTCTCCTTCGGCGGTCGGCGCGGCTCCAGCGCTTCCTTGATTCGCGCCAGTTCCACAGTCCCGGCGTCCGCCAGGCGCCGGGCCTGTTGCTGCTGCTCTCGGGTTGGCGGCAGGCCCGGCAGTGGTGGGGGCGGCTGGATCGGGGTGCTGTCGGTCAGCCGGGCAACCGCCTGGCGCAGGGGCAGATCGGGATAGAGCCTGGCCGCGCACCAGCGCTCGGCGTACCGCTTCGCCTGCCGGACGTTGGCCGCGCGCACTTCCTTCACCTGCCACATCTTCTGGCCTTCCATCCATAGCCGGACCCCGGGACCGCCATCGGGCATGACGCTGGCCGTCTCACGGCCGTTGCACCAAAGCGCCCAGCGCTCACCGGTCTGGACCCAGCCAGAGGGGATCGGGGTGCTGAGGAAGCCTTGGGAGGAATGCATGGCCGGAAGAATACGGCTGGCCGTCGCAGATCCTGCGAAGCAGGCGGGCACATGTCTGAACCGGTCACATTCGGATCCCTGTCACATCCCTCGCCTCGGTGGGGCTTTAACTACACCGAACTGGCCGGTTTTCCGATTGCACCTCAGGCGAGGGGTTGCGACCGTGCCCGGGCAGTGCAGCACTACCCTACTCATGGAGAGATGGAAGTGAACTCAATGCAAAGCGATTGCAGGACTGCCCGCTCGACCCCTCGCCGCCTGATGCTGGGCATGTCACTTGCTCTGTTGTCAGCCGGCTTTGCCCAGAGCGCCTTCGCCGGCCAATGGGTGCCGACGGGCCGCGTACTCTGGGTGGATTCGGAAACTATTCAGCCTTACCCAGTGGCCTATACCAACTTCTGCCAGGGCGGCGTGGATGGGCCGAGCGGCGTCTACCTGTACGGCGACTGGGGTTCGGAAGGGTTCGGCTCGTGCCCAACCGACCCATACACCGGTTTTCAGGAGATGAAGGGCTCCGGCGGCACATGCAGACCGGATCCCCAAGGCGTTGGTGGCGGCTACTCCTGCGAAGAGAATCACCATACCTTCGGCGGTCAGACCTACCAAGGCCCAATGCCAGCGACCTGTAGCTCGCCTGGGATCTATGGCGTAAGCCACCTCTACCGCAGAGAACTCGTCTACTTCGGCTCCGGTCACATGCCCGACGACTTCTACGACAGGTTCTACGAAAGTTCCCAAGAATACGTCTGCCAGTAGCTCGAACCTGTGCTTCACACGTCCCCGCGCGAGCGGGGACACTGCTTTACAGCGACCCAAGATCCTTCACGACGGCTGGCTGTTTTTGCAGGAACGCGGCCAGCAGGCGGTCGCAGATCCTGCGAAGCCGCAGGCACATGTCTGAATCGTTCGGGTTGGCTACTGGCGTGGGGCAGCTAATGCGCTCCGGGCTGAGCTGCTGCCGGCCAAGCGTCCGTCGAAGAGAATTCGTCCAACACGAAGTTCTTAACGATTCATGCTGTATGGTTGAAGCATCTGGCTCCTCTCAGGCGCGAAATCCTTCGCTCCCGTGTCTAGCCCCCTGCAGGCACGGCACATGACACCCTTGACAGCTTTTCGGATCCTTCGGATCCGCCCGCTGCTGCGCCTCAACGGAACGATCGAGCAAGTCGAAACTCTGCACGCCAAGTGCAGTTCATGCGGCGACGAGTCCCGTATGTCCCGAGGGTATGGCCTTGCCGAGGTGGAAGGAGGGGTAGAACTCACGTGTCCGGCATGCCGGGTGACAGGGATTTTGACCTTAGACCAAGCGTGGACTCTCTGGGCCGAGCAGATGAGGCAGGACAGGATCCTCGCCTTGGCCGGGCTAACGCCCGAAGATCTAAAGCTCACCTAGATCTTTGATCACGGCTTGCCCCGCTTTCAGGAAGCCGGCTAACAGCCGGCCTCCCGCCACCTGCCGGCCCATCTGCTCATTGAGGTAACTGGCCTGCAGGCGCGCGTGGGCCATCAGATCGGCTTGGCCCATGCTCGGCGTCAATGCCCGGAGCGGCTCCCCGGGTGACGCCAGCTGGCCCGCAATAGCCTGCACCAAGCAGGAGCGTTGACTGTCGCTCTTGGCGTACCCCGTGGCCATCATCCGGCCGTTCTTCGGCGACCAACCACCCAGCACCAGCTCGGTCCCGAGCTGCTCGATCGGCAGGCCGGCCTCGACTGCTGCTTTCTCATAGTTCGGCCATAGCTCGTCCACGACCAACCCCAGCTCGACGGACAGCTGCTCCATTGTGAAATCTGCGCGGAAGCTCGCCTGCAGCGCCAGCTCATAGATGCGAAGGAAGAACTGGGTGGAACCGCGAGTGGCAAGCACCAGGTTGTGCTGAGGGATCAGCAGTAGCTTCGCCCCCGCAGAATGCGCCCCTGTCCGGGAATCCACTGCCAGAGTGTCTACCGCGACGACCAGGTGGTCACGAGTGAGCAGAACGTTGAGGATGCTCATTTAGAAAGCAGCCGGAAGTTCTGCGAAATATGGCAGCGTGAGCGCTTCGAGTCCACCAGCCCCGAGGCTCAGGGAAGTAAGCGCGAGAGTCCACTTGAGCTTGGTGTGATGCGAGGTTCACATCATGTAGTAGACACTTCTGTGTCGCGGCTCTTCTCTGGTGCAGAATCCTTTGCTCCCGTGTCCAGCCCCTAAACGGCACGGCCATGCACCCTCCCAATGCCTTCAGGATCCACTCGATCCTGCCCCTGCTTGCGCTAAATGGCGCAATCATCCAACTGGAGCAGGTGCGCTCAACCTGCAAGAACTGTGGGCTTAGGTCATCACTGGCCCACGATGCTGGATTCCATACGGACATCAGGGGCACGACCCTGAAGTGCCCAGCTTGCGGAGCTACAGGATTGATGGACGAAATGGAGATCTGGCATCACTGGCTCGAGCAGCGCCGTCGCGAAAAGCTCCTAGCGCTCTTGGACCGCAAGCCCGACGAACCACTCGATATCGAGGACCCAAAATGACCGATGGCATCTCCGAACTGCTAGACCGAGTCCACTCCTGCGAAGTTGCGATTGAGGTCCATCGCGGGTATCTCAAGGCAATGGAGTACGCGCTGCGGGTGTCTGTACTGACCCACCCCGCGCCGGAGCAATTGACCGAAACGTGGACGCAGCTGCTGCCAGGCATCGCCGCGAAGCATAGAGGCGACGGAGGAGAGCTCTTCGCTGCCGCCTTCGAGCAGTCACTGAGACTTCTCACCGAGCAAATCGGCGACGCTCACCCCTAATCGTCACTTGGCTAGTCCCGGCGCGGCGCAGCTCACGCGCCCCCACGGGTTGAGCGGCCATTGGCCCCGGATCCGGCACGGTCAGCTTACCCATCTGGCGACACCGGCGCCATCCGGAGAACGGCCGCTGCCCCATCAGATTACAGCCCTGCGCGCAGGGGCATCAGCCGTCTACCTGCGGAGTGACGATGTCCGCAAGCTGGACCATAGCGCTTCCGATGGCACCTGCATTCGCCTCGTAACGGCGCAGCCCGTCCCAGTCCTGACGTATGAGATCCCTGAGGTCATCAGACACAACAGGGACAAGTCGCATTGCCCAATAAGGGAATCGCCGAATGGACGCACGACCACGCCCAAGCTCAACAATCTCTCTATGACTGGTTGCCGCGAGAATTCGACCGTAGACGGCCTCTACTCCATCTTCAGGGCCTTCAAAGTACTGCAAGAAGCGCTGGCCATCGAAAAGAAGGACACCCGTCACCCCAGCCTCGACATTGAATCGTGCCGCATCACGCTTCAGCCTTTCGACTTGCTCCGCAGTTACACCACTGCTCGCCTCGCTGGCGTAGGCGATAGATTGAAGCGCCACCGGAAGTTCCCCCTGTCGCAGGAGTATCCCTGCACCTCAGGATGGCAGATTTACGGCAGAAGGGACGATCTGGCTTTGACGAAAGTTCCTAGACAGCTCATGCCGCAAACCCAGGCGCCGCTGGCTGGCTCGCTTGGGTGACTTCGCCACACCAGCCGCGCTGTCCCTACACACGCCGGCCACAGCCGGCAGGGCTACCCTCCGACCATGTGCGGCCGATTCGTCCAGCTCCCCGTTGTCGACTTCGGCCAGCCGGGGCTGGCTGACCTTGCCTCCGGCCTGGCCGAGATCCAGCCCAGCTACAACCTCGCGCCGACACAGCGCGCATCGGTGATCCTGGACCGGGGCGAAGGCCGTCAGGTGACCCGGCTGGCGTGGGGTCTGCTGCCGTTTTGGGCCAAGGCCAAAGGCCTGCAGGGCTCGACCATCAACGCCCGGATGGAGACGGTGGCCACCAAACCGGCCTTCCGGTCGGCGTTCAAGAAGCGCCGCTGCGTCATCCCCATGGCCGGCTACTACGAGTGGTCGGTGAGCCCGATCGACGAGAAGAAGGATCCTTGGTTCATCCACGCCACCGGGCCGCTGCTGGCCGCTGGCCTGTGGGAGGACACCAGCCCGCTGCTCCCCGACGGCAACCTGGGCACCTTCACCATCATCACCGGCGACAGCAGCGGCGTGTCGGCCGACATCCACGACCGCATGCCGGTGTGGCTACAGGCCGGGCAGATCGATGAGTGGATGTCCGCCAGCCCCGACGACGCCATGGCCATGCTGCTGGCCAGCGAGCCGCCAGCAATGGAAGCCTACCGCGTCAGCCGCTCCGTCAACACGCCGCGGAACAACCGCGAGGATCTGCTGCAACAGGTTGCTTAGCCAGGTCAACCGAACCCCAGCGGCACTGCGGCCAGGCCCACGATGATGAGCGCGGCTCCTTGCGGCACCGACTCGTCCCCGCGATCTAACAGCCGAGTCCAACGTGACCAAGACGATGCCTTAGCCGGCCATCTATGGCTCTGCCGTAGGCGGCGAGATAACGCCTGCTGGTGGCTGCAGGCTCGCAAGATAGACGGCATCGGTCGCTGCCTTAATCATCGCCATGAGCTTCCACCCAGGTTCAGTGCTTTCTTCACCGGTCAGCGGGTTGGTTATGACGTAGGCCTTTGCTAACAGGTCACTGATCTTTGCGGGAAGAACGCCCAGAAAGGTGCGCTCCAACACCGTACCGTCTGGCTGTGTGGTCAGCTTCTCGAAGTGAAATGTTACCGGGCCATCGTTGGTGTACGGGTTCCAGTCGATGCCTATGCGCGGCGCAATTGCTTCCACCCGAGTTCCGAAGGCCGCGCTCTCGCTTATCAACGCCATGTTGGTCTCCATGTCAGTACCCCGCCACGTTTACGGTCATGATGTGCATCTGGCTGCTAATCGCCCGCGGCGCCGGATTGCCAAAGAATGCATATGTCCCCTCCCCAGTCGTCCCTTGGGCGACCGTGTAGCCGTTTCCGTTTGATGTAAGCAAGCCTGCGAAGCAAGCCCACTGCCAATCCGCGCTCGGCGAGGCTTGCACGCCAGTCCAGCGAAATCCCGGCACGGTGATGATCTGCGCGTAGGTGCCTGGACCTAAGTTCACGTCTGCGGACGGCGTAGAGCCCACCAGGGTGCGAGCATCCACTACGCGCATGTACCGGTTCTGCGAGTCGAACACAACGCGTTCCTGGGCGTCGAACACCTGCAATCCGAAGCCCGGGCCGGACCGGACGGGAGGTCGGTCAAACACGAATACCTCCATCGTGTCGCCGACTGCAGCACCGCCTCCATGCACGCTGATCCAGCCGAACTCCCAACCCCCGCTCACCTGGCGAGCACGACTCACGGTGAATGGCTTGCTGCAGCGAGCGGCTACCAAAGGTCTTTCGCCGGAAACGGTCAGGAAGGCTTGGTTTCCGAAACCTCCCGTCACCGGCCCGGCGGCATTCTGGAAGGTCAGCGTGTGCTTCAAAATGAAGGCGTAGTTGAAGAAATTTTCGTCGATGATGACGTTGTCATTGTTGTTGATGAACTGGAAGCCGGCAGGCATCAGTACGTCCCAAAGTAGAAGTTCGCAGGTGTGGTCCAACTAACGCTTGTACCGCTGATAGTTGGCACCGTGATATCGACCGGATACATGAGGCCGTTCTGGTCAAGGATCGGTAGCACGAATGGGATTCCCTGCGAGAGCGCAGGCTCTTGAAGCGATCCACCGGCGCTCTGATTCACAACCCCAAGAAGCCGGGTCATCCGGCTAGTCAGGTCAACGGTGATGTTGCCGAACTCGTCCCAGCATTGCAGTCCCGTAGGCATCAGCTGCTCCATGTTCCAAGACGGATGCGCCGCTTGTTGTTCTCGTCGTATCCGGTGAAGTGCCCATCGCTGTATTCCATCCGCCGGCCGTTGCCAGGGGACACGAATCGCACCTTGTCGAACAGAAAATCAATCGTGCTCGTCGTGCCGTTGTTCACCGAACGTATACCGGCCACCCGACCATTGGCGTCAAGCGACATGGTCCAGCTGGCTCGGTACTCGGCGATCCCGTTCTCATTGATCGTCGTTCGTGCCTCAATCGCTTGGGTGACCGAAGCATATTTGTAGTCCATGCCGCGAACGCCGAGCTGGTAGGGAGGCGGCACCGTCTGCTGCGCCGTCACGCGAGCAAAGAGCGGCTCAAGCAGCCAGAAGTTGCAGCTGGTTTCGATCGTGGTCCAAACGAACAGCACAGGGCGCACAGATGCGGCACCGGCAGGCGCAGTGGCGAATCGCGTAGAGGTGGCATAGTTGGCGTACACCGAACCACCCTGCGGATTGCGTGCGGACGCTGCCGCCTGCGGCTCCCCGATCTGAATGCCATCGGCATCGTAGAAAATCATGCCGAAGGCGATATCGCATCGATGTGCCAGGAACTTGGTCGAGGCGCAGAACCTCTCCCCAGGCTTGCAGGACACGTTGGCTCCGTTGCGCAGGATGTTGTAGCTCGCGGCCCCACCGTTGGCGGCTGAGCCAATCGTATGCCCCCCGACAGGGAACCAGTCCGCAGACCACCAATCCCTGCGCATCACCTGGAAGCCGGCCGGATTCCAGATCCAGTCCCATCCACCCGCATCCCACTCAAATCCAGTGTTGAATGCAAGGTTTCCGCTGCCGCCCAGCTCAGACCGTACGCTGGTCAGCGCCGATGCGTTCGCCGCGATGCTCTCGCCCTGCTGTTGCACCGTGGTGGACAGTGCCGTCACTGCGGACGTGTCCGCCTTTCCTGCAATCGCCGCGTTGGCTGCGGAGATTGCCTCGGCGTTGGCTCGGATTCCATCCTCACTCTCGCTCACCCGGCTCGATAGGGCGTTCAATGCAGCCGCGTCTGCCTTTTGTTCCAGCGCCGTTGCCACGCCATCAACGCGCTCGGAGGTGACCGCCAGGCCATTCTCCGTCTGCTCGATGCGAACGCTGTGATTTGTCAGCTGCAAGCCTTGAGCCCCTACCGCCTCCGCCAAGGAGCTGTAGTCGCCGATCTTCTTCCAGAACGCCGCATCCGATGGCAAATTCCCTTTCGTTTCCACGAGTGCGTAGTACAGCCCGCCTTCCCACTTAACGACCGCCCCCGGGTTGTATGCCATCTCAGGGTCATAGACAGCCGCATTCAAGGCAGCGTCCAGATTGGCGATCTGCTGTGCCTGCTCGGCAAACCCCGCTGCCATCTCTTGACCAAGCCGGTTCTGCTCCTCGATCAGGTCGATGATCTCCTGCGCCGTCGGCGGTGGCTTCACCGGAATGATCGACCCCTCCCCCGCCTTGCCGCGCACGCTGGCGGTGATCTTGAACCACCATTCCTGCCCACTGCCATCGCTGTAGAGATAGCGGGTTTCAACCACCCGGGCGATCTCCGTCCACGGCCCCTGCGCTGTTGGTCCGCGCTCAATGATGTAGATCACGCCCTCCTGGTCTACGGCGTCCCACTCGATGAGCACACCATCAGCGACCGGATTGGGCACCACACCCTCCACCGGTGGCACGTCCGGGGACACGTACGCGATCGGGAACCAAGAGGATTCCCGCAGCGGAACAGGGGTCACCGATGGCAGCGGCCCTGCCCCGATCTCGATCAGGGTTATTTTCCTTTCTTGCATGTGACTTACCTTGCGTTGAGAGCCGCGCGAATGGCCGAGCTGGTGCTGGTGCGCACCCCTTGCGTCGTCACGGAGACCAGGTCCTGCAGCAGCGAGCGGGCATCGGTCAGAAGTGCATTGGTTTCCCGTACTGCTGCAGTCGTCTCCGCCTGCGCCTTGTTGCCCACCACCAGGTCGAACACCGCACGGCTGAAGTTGTCCGGCAGGGCCTCGATAGCGTCGGCCAGTTGGCCCATGCTGGTGCCGTCATCCTTGTCGAGGTTGCCCACCTTCATGCCGTCGATGAGCCCGGTCACCTGGTCGTACAGCCCGTTGTAGTCCTTGCCACTGGCGTAGAGGTTCCGACCGAAGCCTAGGGCCGCCTGGGCCGCAGACTGCGCGGCGCTGGTGTCCCCACCGGCCACCGCCCGCTGCAGCTCCTTCATCGCCTCGCCCAGCTTCTCCTGGTCCGTCAGCGGAGACAGGTCGCTGATCGACAGGCCGTACTGCATGGCCTTCTTGTCCTTGTCGATCTGCGCCTGCAGCTTGCCCATGTTCATCGCGCGCAGCGCTTCGATCTTGGCCAGATCCTCGGCACGTGCACCGGACAAGCCCAGGGCCTTGGCGTAGTCGTTGGCCGACTTCACCTGCTGCCGGTAGGTCCGCTCGATGCTCAGGGCCTGCTGCTGGTAGCTGGACAGGTCGCCGGTCATGAGCTGCGTGGAAACGTCCGCCATCAGCGAGGCGTAGTTCCCGAGCAACCCGGTCACCTTCTCGACCTGGGTGGCCAGGTCCGTGCCGGCGACGCTGGCCAGATCCTGGAAGTAATCCACCGCCTTGTTGACCTTGTCGACCTCCATCCCGTTGAGGGCGCGGCCCAGCTCGTCAGCATTGCCCACCGCCAGTGCAATCGACGCACTCAGCGCGTTGAACACATCCGACGCCTCGAAGTAGCCATCCAGCTGGCCTCCGAAGCCTGCAGCCTTCACCGCCTCGGTGAACAGGCGGTCCGTCATGTCGGCAAGGTACGCCTCCAGCTGCGCCTTGGCCTCAGCCGAATCCGCAGACAATTGCATCTTGCCCAGCGATACCTTCACCCCGGCCAGTTGCCCGGAGAGATCTACACCCAGCTGCTTTGCAAGGTCAGTGGCGGCGCCGCGCACCTGGCGAGCCGCCATATCGAACGTGCGATCGATACCGGGATCCACTGCCCCGTACTGCGTCCACCTCTTGTCGGACCGGAAGAAGCCGCCCTTCTGCTTGATATCGGCGTAGGTCTGGCCGTCGAAGCCACCGAACCCATATGAGCCGGTCAGGCCCTGGCCGGTGATCTTCGGCGCGCCGCGGCCGAACAGCTTGGCGTGGATGCTCGACCCGGACAGGATCGATGCGACCTTGTCGTTGAATCCCAGCCCGCGGAACGTCTTGTCGGCAAGGCCCACCGCGCCGGCGGTGGCAATCTTGCCGGCCCAGCTCTCCCCGTTGGCGATGTTCCAGCCCTGATCGAACAGCTCGGCGTTCTTCATCATGCCGGCCACGATCCAGCCGATGATCGGGACCGCTGCAGCAGCGGACCCGGCCGCACCGGCACCAGCAGCGGCCGAAGAACCACTCGCTGCGGCCGCGCCGCCACCGGTGAGGGCGGCAACGTTATTACCTAAGCCCAGCAGACTGCCGGCGCTGGCACCGCTGCTCGCCGCACTTGCGCCCGCACTGAACAGTCCCTGGCCCTTGGACAGCAGCCCAGCGATGGTCCCCAAGTTCTGGCCGCCGCCGGCGGCGCCATTGCCGCCGAACAGCCCCATGATGCTCTGAAGGCTCAGGCCACCGCCCTGGCCATTCATCCCGTTGAGGATCTGCGTCTGGATCGGAATCACGATCTTCTGCTGCAGGAACTCGCGAGCCAGGTCACGCAGCCCGCGCTTGGCGGCATCCTTCAGGTCGTCCCACAGGTTGTCGAAGTCCCGCATGCCGCCCGCAACGAAGTCAGCCATGGCGTCGGCGGCATCGCCCACACCGTTGACGACCACGCCGGCCCACGCCTCAACGTTGGCAGCAGCCTCCTCCACGCGCAGGGATAGATCGGCCGATGCTCGGGCGGCATCCAGCATGGACTGCTCGTACTGCGCGTAGCTCGCTGCCCCCTTGGACAACGCCAGGGCCTCCTTGCCGCCGGCGGCCTCCACCGCCTTCTGCAGCTCCTGCCGCATGTCCCGCTCGTTCATCATTTCGCGCCGCGACAGCTCGCGTGCACGGCCGACCTTGCCGAGCACGGCGACCTCGGCATCCATCGTCGCAAGAAGCGCCTCGGGGCTGGCGAGGGCCTTCTTGATCTCCGCGCTGGACTGTTCCAACGCCTTCTGCGACTCTAGGACCAGCGTGTTGTACGCGGCCCGCTCGATGCGCCCCTCCTTCAGCGCTTCCTTCAGCTTGTCCTCGAGCTGCTTCTGGTGCTCGGTGGCCTCGGCCAGTGGGCCGGCCATCGTCGCAGCCGCCATTGCCGCCTGCTCGTTGTAGCGCTTGATCGCCTCCGCGTCCGCCTTGCGATCCTTGGCGCCAGCACGCTCAGCGGCCGCGGAAGCCTTGCGCGACTCCGTGAAGTTCTTCTGCGCGGCAGCCAGCTCGGTCTGGAGCCGGATGTACTGTGCGCCCTGCTCGATGTACTGCTTGACCATCGGGTCGTCGCGCTTGGAAAAGTCGACGCCGCTGGCCTGGGCCTCCTTGAACCAGTCGTTTACGTCGAGCTTTGCGACTTCGGCCGCGCTCTTGCCGACGCGGGCGAGCTGGCCCGGCAGCGACTGCATTGCCGACGCGATGCGCTTGCCCGCGGCGCCTGCCGAGTCGCCCAGAACGTTGAATGAACCCGACAGGGCGTCGGTTGCGTTCTTCGCCTGGCTACTGCTGCCCGTGAAGGCGTCGAGGATCGCACGCTTACGATCGACCTCCCTGCCAGCAGTCGCCGCGGCAGCGGTCTCTTCCGTGAGGCTCTTGGCCACGGTGGCAGCAGCTGGCGAGCCAGCGATCATTGCTCGCCATGCCGCCTCCAGACCATTGGAGAACTCATCGGCGCCAATCTTGCCGGCCTTAAAGGCGGCATCCAGCCGCTGCGTTTCCTGGATGAACTCTGAAGCCTGGCTCGCGGTGGAGAAGTTCGTCGCCGCAGCGACCATCTCCGTGATCGAAAGGGTGATGGTCCGATAGTTCTCGTCGATCTCCTTCTGCAGTCGAAGGATCTCGCCGGCCTGCATCTGGGCGTTGAGGGTCTTGAACTTCTCGATGGCAGTGTCAGCCGCACCACCAAAATCGATCAGCGCAGCCGACGCAATCTTCGTGTTGTCGCGGAAGATCAACCAGCCCACAGCGGCAGTGGCCAGCATGGTCACAATGCCCGCCGGACCTCCCAGCATGGCAAGCGTCGCTGATCCAGCACGCGCAAGCCAACCGGCGTTGGCCGCTGCAGCCTGCGTTTGGGCCTGAGCCAGCAGCAGCGTGGCCTGTCGATGCTCAAGGGTCGCTGCAGCAGCTTTGCTGCTCACCGAAACGCTACCGCCGATCGCAGCCGTGCGGCGCACTTCCGCCTCCGCATCGAGCATTGCGGCACGGGTCCGCAGCTCGAGCTGCTGCGCAGCGGCCAAGTTCTGAGCCGCTGCGGCCCGGTCTGCCGCCATACCAGCGTTGGCCGCAGCGACCCGCGCCAGGACGGCTTTCAGCAGCGGTCCAGATGCGACTGCCGCTCCGGCGACAGCTACCATTTCCAGATTGCTGCCGAGGGCACCGATGCCGGCTGCAAGCGCCTTGGATGCGCCGGTTGCCTCGTCGGCACGGCCAATCATGACCTGCAGGTTGTTGTTGAACAGTGTCATTGCCTGCCCAACGGTGGAATCCATCTTGCCGAACGCCTCGTCCACGGCGCCAGCCTGGCTCTGCAGCGCGTTAATCACTTGCTGTGACGACAACTTGCCCGCGGCGCCCAGTTCACGCAGTTTCCCGATCGGTACGTTCAGGCCCTTGGCGATGGCCTGGGCCAGGGCTGGCGCCTGCTCGAGTACCGAGTTCAGCTCTTCACCTCGAAGGGTGCCGGAGGCAAACGCCTGACCCAGCTGCACGAGGGCGGCATCGGCACCCGCCGCAGACGTGCCACTGATCACCATCGTTTTGCTGATGGTCTCGACAATGCGTGCCAAGTCTCTCCCAGACAGATCGAGGGCCTCCTGGTTCATCGCGATTCGCTGGTACAACTCCGCGGTCGCACCCAGAGGCTGTCGCGCTGCGCCGGCAATCCGGATCACGTCAGCCTGCGCTGCAGCGAACTGCGCTTGGCCCTGCGTGACCAGCCGCAGCCTGTTGTTGAGGTTCGTCCATTCGTCGGCCTTGCCAACTGCGGCTTTTACGGCCACCAAGGCTGATGTAAGACCCACCGCCTCAGTCGCTACCCGACGAAATCCGGCCGCGACCTCATCGGCGCCGCGGCGCGCGGCGTCTGACATAGACGATTGAATCGTAGCCATGTCGCGCTGCACGATGCGCGCGGCTTTCCCGCTGTCGCGCTCGAACGAGCCCGATTTCAGCAGCAGATCGACGGTAAGGGTGTAGAGAGACATGGTAGCTCCGGAAACGAAGAAGCCCCGCACTTGGCGGGGCTTCGATGAACAACCTGCGACGTTCTTGAGGGCGAACCTCGCTTAACCTGATAGGACCCATATGAACATTGTGATCAGTGCAATTCCGCTCCCAATAGTCAGAGCGAACTGGACCACAGGTGAGAACTCGTATCCGTTGGAATACAGACTCTTCATTAGCGCTCGAACGATCAATAGCCAAGTGCTGATCATCAGCATGACCGCTGCGTCAACAATGTGATCCACGTTGAACCAAGACAGCAACAACAATCCGACAGATACACCGAAGCAAGCAGCCCCAAACTGAGTCACGGACGATAGGAACTGATCTAACCACCTACCAAGGAAACTACCCAGTGGCGGGCAGATGCCAAACAGCACTCTCGCCAGGCACCCCATTACTGCTAACCCGCCAGAGACAGCTACGAGGGCTCTGGAAGATATCCCTTCGATCGCGTCCTCCACCAGCTTGCTTTCAAATGGAAACTGGAACGACCCACCAAGTTTTAAGATGACAAGAAGCCCCATGGCTAGTCCAGCGCTTGCCAGGAACTCCAGCGACCACGCCTCTAGATCGTCGACAATGGCATTTTCTGCATCAATCTTATTCATAGACACTTGTTTTGTTCTCTCCCAAATCCTTAGCGGCCTAGGCCGGAATTTCTTCAAACTCCATATATCCTGAAAAGTACTGACGGCTGATGTTCTCCGCCGACGGCAGCTGCGTCGAGTAGCCGTAGAGCGCCGACCGCGCCGCCAGCAGCGGGTCAAACGCCTTGCTGATCATGTCCCGGTACTGCGGCACAACGCAGGATCGCCGGCGTCCCGCGATCGCAGCGGCCACCGTCTCCCAATCGGTCCCGCCCAGTCCACCGCCGCGCACGGCAGCCGTCGCCCGACCAGACAGGGTACACGTCAGCCGGCGGTACAGACGTCCAGCAACCGTGTTGACCTGCGCACCCTTGGTACGGGTGTGGACGCTGGTGTCGATTGTGGCCACCGCCCAGCCGTCGCTGATGCCCACCTCGACTGCCCGGAAGATCGCGATCTCGCCCACGTCCACGTTCGCCGCGGTTGTCGCGATCTCGACGGACACGGTCGAAACCAAGGCATCGGCCTGCGGAAACAGCCATGCGCAGACACTCCCGTCGGGCAGTCGCACCGTGGTGCCGCTGGCGCCGGCCGCGCTCACCTGCACGCCGGGCGGGATGTTGAGGCCGAGAACCGCGACGATCCCCGGCACAACAGCCTCGGCCAGGGTGATCGTGATCGCCAGCGAACTGGTGCGCCGCATCCGCGACGCTCGCCCAGGCTTACCATCGAAGAGCGCCGAGCCCTGGTCCGCCGACAGCCACGTTCCGCCGGTGAGGGTGACCGCTTGCACCGCCGGCATGCCATATCCAATCAACACGTCATCACCCCCACAGGGTAAGCACCACGTCCCCCGTGGCAGGGTTGCGCTCCACGCGCCGCACCAACACCGGCTTACCGTCGGCCAGGCCATAACGGCTGTAAGTCAGCCGGCCAATCTGTCCCGGAAGCGGGGCCAGCTGCTGATCGCCCCGGACGGTGACCTGGTAGAAGAAGCGCTGGTCGCGGTAGATGCCCACTACTCGGTCGATCTCTGCTTGTGCGTCCACCGAGCGCCAGAACAGCGACACGACTGGGTCGGCAGCGTCAGCTTTGCGATAGTGAGGATGGAGCGCCCCGGCCCCGTACACCTGCGCTCTGAATAGGCCAACCAGTTCGTCACGGCGCCATTGAGGCACATCCACTACGTCTGTCACCAGGTCCGATGCCGACAGCGCCTGGGCGTTCGGCCGATACGCCATCCGGCGGGTCAAATTCGGCGCGTCATCGGGGACACAGAGCAGGTCTTCAGCCATGTCCGCCTCGCTCAGATCAAACGCTGGCGCTGCCCCCGAGGTCTCCGGCGCAATCACCCGCGCGAATCGTAGCGGCCCGCTCGGATCCTGGTAGCAACCCGCGCCGTAGCTGGGGAGGATCGCGTTCATTGCATCTCGACCGGTGACCGCGCTGCCGGCGTAGTAGCCAATGCCGGCATACCCGGTTTCGCCATCGATCGCTGCACAGTCAGCCGCTACCCACGCTGTCTTGCCCAGCCTTCCCATGATATCGGCCATAGCCTGCCGCAGTGTGGCAGGCTGCTGCCCCGGGCCGATGCTGGACAGGTCTGCCACCACAGGGGTTACCGGTGGCGATTTCATCAGCAATTGCTGCCCATCCGGCGAGACGCTGAACGTTCCCGGCTCCAATGTGTCGCCTCGGTCCATCACCGTGTCCGCATAGATCGGCACATCAGCCACAAACATGGCCGTGGCATCTGAGTTGGCCCCCATGGCGGGTACGCTGGCAACAGCCCCAATCACCACCGGCTGCGGCTTCCAGGCGAGTGCGGGAATGTTGGGCAGGAAGACTCCACGGTTGATCGTGCCATCAAGATCATCGTGGGCATCTTTGAAGTGCAACGTCTTGCTGCCGTCGTCGTTGATCTCGATGCGGTCAACCGCGAAGCGAAACACAGGCACCGTGTCATTGAGCATGCCGTCTTCCGGACCGGTTCGGATCCGTACCGGCAGTCCAGACACCCCGGCTTGTGCCAGTCCGTCCAGCAGCCCCTCAGCATCCAGCACCAAGCATTCCGCGGCACTGGTCTGGATCAAGGACTCGCCTCCCCACGGCCAGAAGCTGATCTCGCTAACAAGGGTCAGGCCCTCGGCAACCAACCCCTCGAAGCGAACGTTCGCGGGTGTATCGCCCGGGGCCGTGAGCCAGTCAGCGTCGGCGAGGCGCACCACATCGGCGGCAGGTCCTGGGGTGTACCAACCAGCGGCGGCGGCAGGGCTCCGTGCGCCCCATTGACCCGCATTGACCACCAGGGACAGCCCGCCGGCCTTGGTTGCGGCGAGTGCAGCGGCGAAGTGCAGGGGCCCGGCCAACGTGAAATCCCGCTCGTGGACAAGCTCACCGTTGCGGTACAGCTTAAGGCGGTTCGGAATTCCGATCTCCACCAGTACGCCAGCGGTATCCCCTCGGCCAACGAATGGAAGCCCTACCGCGACCGCGCTGCCATTGGCGATCACCCTGCCCCCAGCAAGGTTCCAGCCGATTCCGCCGGCATCTGAGCCCGGGTAGCCGGCCAACGATGCGGCGCCGTTGACGATGCCTACCACCGCCGACATATCGTCTTCACCCCATAGGGCGAACTCTGCGCCCACCGTGCCGGCACTTTGCGCTATGTCCGACCGTGCCATGCGGTTGAGGTCGGCCGCGCTCGTCGTGGCGAGCGTGAGCCCTCCGTCGCGCGCAGCGAGCAGAGGGCCGATGGGGAGGGCAGCAAAGCGCCCGAAGGTGTTGGTCATGGTCATCCCAGTCGATCGAACCAGTCCTGCGCCTCGTCCTCCTCGGAACGCGGCACGAGGGTTTCCAGGTACTCCTGGAAGGAGCGCTTGGTGCCGCCCTGGCTGTGTGAGGCGGTGATGTACGCGGCGAAGGCAGCGGGCTTGATGTGCAGGCTTACCGGGTCGATGGGATTCCGCTTATGGAACTCCCACCATTCCAGGAACTCCCGGCGCGACATGCTCGCCCGCAGCTCCGACACTGTGCGATGCAGGTGGCCGGCGAGGACCTTCCAGAACCAATCCTCGCCGCGCTGCCTTAGCCGTTTCCCGCGTCGGCCTGGGCCTGGGCAGCATCTTCGCCGAAGCCGGAATGCTTCATGGCCACGCGCTGCAGTTCAGCGGCAACCAGCGGCTTGAGCTGGGCAGCCTGCTCCACATTCATGACGGGCTTGCCGTCCTCGTCGCAGATGGTCGCTGCGATCAGCTTGGCGCGATCGCCTTCGCCCCACAGCTTGCGGAACTCCGCATCCGGCAGCTCGCGAACATGGAACTGCGCTTTGGCACCGTTGGGCAAGGTGATCGTGTCGGCGCGGACGTCCTTGGAGGCGAACATGCCCAGGTTGGTGAACGACTGCAGGATGCTCACGGGCTGCTGCGGCTGGGTTTGGGTGGTTTCGCTGGTCTTGCTCATTGGCCGTTTCCTTGAATGGCGACAGGGCGCGCGGGCCGCGCACGGCTAACACGCGGAGGATCCGCGCGCCCTGTCAAAGAGAAGGCCCGCCGAAGCGGGCCGGGAGTGTGGAGGCCGTTGCCGTAGCCTTACGGCGTCGGGCGGTGCGTGGTGACGGCGCCGGAGCCGCGGATGGTGATCGTCGCCTTCCAGACGTCGTTGTCCTGGCTGGTCACCGCGAAGTTCTGCACGAAGCCGTCGAACTGCTTGGACAGCACGGTGTCCGGCGGGGTGATCTTGCCGGCAACGGCGGTCGGCTTGGCCACGCCTTCGGTTTCCGACAACGGCGCGGTCACCAGCCAGTTCACGACGGCACCGGTCTCGTGCAGCTCCTCCAGCTTCTCGTGATCGACGCTGTCGTAGATGATCTCGATGCTGGTGCTGCCGGTCTGCTTGCGGCCGGCGACGAACTGGTCCCAGTCGTCGTCGTAATCGGAGATATCGATCTCCGACGCCTGGCCATCCGGGAAGCCGACCGAACGCAGGCGGGTGACCTTGATGACCTCGGCCGCGGCGATGGCGACGAAAAGCTGCGAGTGCTTCGACTTGATTACCTGTCCCATAGGGGTTTCCTTGTATTGCGCCCGTCGCCGGGCATGAAGAAGGCCCCTTGCGGGGCCAGTGGGTTGCCGTTGTGTGGTTCAGCGCAGTTGCAGGAGCCTGGCGTCGAAGGAGACGCCAAAGGCGTCCGCGCCGTCGCTGTCAGGCGTCGGGTTGTACGATTCGATGCTGCCTACGCGCTCGATCGCGTCGCGGATGGCGACGGCCGCGCCGTTGGCCTGCGTCAGGGTTTCGCCCCACACGGTCAATCGGACTCGCCAGCCGTCGGCCGGCGGCGCCTCGGACAGCATCGCGGTGGGCGATCCGCCGACGACCTCCCACGTCGCGTAGGGCAGTGCTGCATCCTGTGGCGCGGTTGCCGGCCACAACCGGATCGGGTCGCCCAGCACGTGCCGAACCGCTGCGTCAACCTGCAGCAGGGACTGAATCAGGGGAACCATCATCGCCAGCCATCCTTCTTCAGCTGCTTGTCGAGCGCAGCCCAGGTTTCATCGATGACAACTTGAGCCGCCTCCGGTCCATTGGCCTCGCCCGCTGGCGTGAGGAACGGGGACGCCCGCATGTTCTTGGTGCCGAACTCGACGAACCGCCAGTAGTAGGCCCAGCCTCTATCCACATAGGTTTTGCCGGTCCGCCCACGCCGTTGATTGCGCTTGGTGTTGGCGTACTTGCGGCGGCGACCAGTCTTAACCCCAACCGTAAAGTACTCGCCGCCTTGGCCTACACCTGCGCGCTGTCGGGCTTTGGTGTTGGCCCGGCGGGTGACGATCTGCGTGGTCATGAACCCCGATGCTCTCGGAGCCCGGCGCCGGGCGTCGTCGCGGATGACGTTGCCGCCCTTGCGCATGCCGGCCTGAACCGCCCTTCCCTGGATCGCCTTGGGAGCCGCCCGTAGTGAACGCAGGAGGCCGTCCAGACCGTCGATCTTCACCTGCTCAGACATTGGTCAACCCCGCTACGGCGATGATCGCCATCTCGCTGCGGTCGTTGCTGGGTGCGATGCTCTTGATATCGAAGGCACGGCCACGGAACACGATCCGCCACTGAGGATCAACGTCACGCGGGCGGATATCGAACCGAACCTGCTCCCGGTAGCGCTCGGCACCGGCGGCGACCGCCTCTGTCGTCGCCGCAAGATTGTTGGTGGCCTTGGCCCACACACTCACAACCTCGACCCACACCGGCTTACCTTGGCCGCCCAGCGGGTCGCGCGGTTCGGTCTTCCGCTCGAAGCGGATACGGTGCTGCAGATCGCCATCTAGAATCGTCATGGCATCATCACCCTTCGGAATGGGCGCAGCAGGCTCTTGGCACCGTTGGGTAGCTCGACCGCCTGAGCCCCCACGATCACATCCGTGC
The DNA here is from genome assembly GCF_059370495.1 of Stenotrophomonas sp. YJH_SMC_69. NCBI lineage: Bacteria > Pseudomonadati > Pseudomonadota > Gammaproteobacteria > Lysobacterales > Lysobacteraceae > Stenotrophomonas > Stenotrophomonas sp. YJH_SMC_69. Next base: position 153,679 of record NZ_JCAFTS010000005.1, read on the forward strand.
GGTTCGCGTAGAGGTGACCGAGCGTCAGCAGGATGGCAGAGAAGATGCTCGGATTCGCAACAACGCCGTGGATGCAGGCCTCCGCCTCTACTGTCGCCTCGCGATGGGCGACAACCGCCAGCCGTATCGCGGCGGTGCGCTCGTCCCCATCCTCAATGAACGCCGCATCTGCCAGCGCCTGGCTTTTTGCAAGCGCTGCGGCCTTCATTACGGCTGGGTAGCTGCGCCTTGCCAGAGCCAAGGCGTCGGCGTCCTCGTAGATCCGCCGATTGAGGTATGCCTGCGCTGCATCTTGCGCGCCGGCAATGGCGGCCTGCAGCTGTTCCTCAGGGTAATCGGCCTCAACTCGCACATGCGAGCGGGCTTGTGCGAGTGAGACGATGGGCATGTCAGTCCTTCTTCCCTTCAGCCAGAGCCGCGGCCAGCTTCTCCGCCCCCCAGCGCTTGTCGAACGGGATGCCGGCGGCCTCGAGCTTGGCAATAAGCACCGGCTTCTCATCCGATCCCGATTCAGCCGAAGACTTGCCCTCCGACAGCGCACCCAAGGCCCGGGCACCTGCTTCCAATTCGGGCGGGCATTCATCCCCGACGGCGAAATCGGTCGGGTAAATCTCGCCGTCGCGCACACCGCGAAACGGCTTCGTGAGCTTGCTCATGGCTTCTCCCAGTGAAGGGGCGGCCGAAGCCGCCCCATGTTCCGCTGTTCCCTGTGCCGATTACTCGGCAATCTTGAGGGCTCGCATGGGCTCCGGGTTGTGCACACCGCCGCCCACGCGCTTGGTGGTGTAGAACATCACGTACGGCTTGTTGGTGTACGGGTCGCGCAGAACGCGCACGCCCTTGCGGTCGTACACGGTGTAGGTCTGCTTGAAGTCGCCGAACAGCGCGGCGATGGCGTTTGCTGCCACATCCGGGATCGCGGCCACATCCTGCACCGCAAAGCCGGCCAGGGTCGACGGCTGACCCGCCACCAGCGACGGCTGCCACAGGTAGTTGCCCTGGGCATCCTTCAGCTTGCGCACCACACCCTGCGTCTTGCGGTTCAGCGCGAACTTGGCGCCCGCAGTGAATGCCGACGGCAGGTCATAGACCAGGTCCAGAATGCTGTCACCGTTGATGCCAGCCGCCAACCCGCTGTTCACGGCCTTGATAGCACCGAACGGGTGCTTGGCCGCGTTGGCGCCGCCTTCCACGTAGGTCAGGATGCCGAACGGCTTGTTGACGCCATTGCCGGAGAAGAACGCATCGCCCTCCTGCTTGGCGAACTCCAACTCGACCTCGCCGGCCAGCCATGCCTCCAGGTCAATCTCTGCATCGTCCAGCAACTGCTGGGTCGCCGCCGGATTGGCGTAGATTTCGCCCCAGCCGAAGCTGAGCGGACGCAGCTTTGCCGTTGCTGTCTCCGGGCGGGGATCTTCTTCGCCCACCCAGCCCGAGGACGTGCCGCCGGTGTTGTACAGCTTGGTCAGGCCCGCCCCGGAGCAGGGCTGCACGTTGGCCAGCTGGCGCATGTCCGACACGATGACCAGGCGGTCGGTGATCGAGCGGTCCCATTCTACCGGTGCCAAGTAGCCGCCCTCATCGGCCGCCCCCTTGTTGAGGGCAGCCTGCACTTCACCCTTGCGGAAGTGGGCACGGAACGACTCGGTGTACTCCGCATCAGCGACAGAACTGCCGGCGCTACCGCCGCCCATCTGGAACGCGGCCATCTGGGTGTTGGCCTGGTCGACCGCGGCCTGCAGGCGGGTAATGTCTGCATTGATGTTGTCGACCTTCAGGGCCTGCAGTGCATCGGCGCTGCCCTTCTTGATCTCTTCCAGCTGCTTGGTGTGCTCAGCCTTGAAGTCGGCGAATGCCTTGTTCAGCGACTCCACCAGCGCCTTCACGTCGGGCTGGCTGCCGCCATCGGCGTGCACGGAAACGAGGCCGCGCGGGACGCGGCCGTGGGTCATCTTGGTCATGTGTTGGCCTCTTAGGCTTTGATGTTGTCGAGAAGGCCCTGCAGCAGGGCCGAGGTTTCGTTGCCGCCAGCGCTCGGCGTGGCAGACCCGGCAGCGCTCGGCTTGCCGTTGAACAGCGATTTCAGGGTGTCGCGCCGCATGGAGCGGGAGTGGCCTGCCTTGGCCATCGCCGCCTCGACCAGGGCCAGGGCCTTGCGTCCACCCGATGCCTGCTTGGCATCCTTGGTCGCTGCAGATCCGTCCAGCAGGCCATCGGCAAAACCGTCCTCCACCGCCTGGGAGGCGCCGATCCAGGTCTCATCGTCCATCATCCGGGCCGCCTCGGCCTCGGTGACGCCCGAGCGGGCCGCGTAGACCTTGGCCATGGCCGTGTCGAAGGGCTCCAGTAGCTTTGCCGCGTCGGCCATGTCGTGGCGATTGCCGATGGCCACCGCCCACGCGTTGTGGATCATCAGGAACGATCCGTCGCCCATCAGGATCTCGTCGCCAGCCATCGCGATCACCGACGCCGCCGACGCGGCCAAGCCCATGACTTGGACGGTCACCCTGCCCTGGTGCTCGCGCAGCAGGTTGTAGATCGCGACGCCTTCGAAGAAGTCGCCGCCGGGCGAGTTAATGTTCACCACCACGTCTTTGTCGCCGATGGAGCGTAGGGCGGCGCTGATCCGCTTGGCAGTGACGCCAGTACCCTCCCAGTTTTCGCCGATCGAGTCATAGATCGAGATGCTGTTCGCGTCGTTACCGGCGGCGCGTACTTCGGGTTCCCAGCGTTCGAGCGCGTCGGGGCGCATGTCGAACTGGGCTGCGCCGAGCCGTCGCTCAGCACGGATTTCAGGCAGCTGCCGGAGGCTCATTGCTTTCTCCCTTCTGTGTCATGGGGTTGATCAGGTCGTTGGCCCCTGGCTGATCAGATTCCGGATAGTCCAGCAGGTCGCGGATCTCGTTCTGCGTGTGGAACGGCGCCGTACCGCCGGAACCGAGAGCGGCCTTGAAGAAGTCCGCCTGATCCTTGAGCGTGCCGCGCATCAGCGCCCGAACGTTGAACTTGGGCTGATAGCGCTCCAGGTCCCGCTCGTCGATCAGCGATCGCGCGACCGCCTGCTCCCAGTTGGTGAAGTGCTCCAGCATCGTGTACTGCAGGAAGAAGATGCCCAGTTGCTCGATGCCGGTGCCCCAGCTGGTATCGCTCAGGAACAGCAGCGGGCGGGGAACACCGTAGAGCCTGGCCACCTCCTCCACCTGTGCGCTGCGGTTCTCGACATGCTGGGCCTCTTGGGCGGTGCTGCCAAACTTGTTGGCCTTGGCGTTCTCCTCCAGCAGCATCCAGCGCTGCGCCGCGGCAGCGCCGGCATATTCGGTGTCGAGGGACGTGCGCATGCGCTCGTAGGCCACGTCGCTGAGCGCATTGGGCACCTCGATGGCACCACCGGCCATGTTGCCGGTCTCAAAGATCCGGCTCGCTGCCTGTTCCGCATCCAGCGCCAGGCGGATAGCCCGATCTGCCAGTTTCATCCTGGACAGGCTCGTCACGCCGTCCACGGATAGGTCGCGGATGTGCAGTACTTCCTCCTGCTTGAGGATGACCTCACCACGCTTCTTGCTGTTGAAGCGATAGAGCATGCGCCAGTCGTCGCCAAGCTCAGCCCTCACCGCTGGGGAATCCAGCGGGATCAGATGGATTGGCCGGCCTGCTGACCACACGATCCGCGCGTAGGCGTCCCCGTGCCGCTGCCGGGCTAGCTCCATCTGCCGCTTGAACTCCAGCGGGGTCTGCCATGGATTCGGCTTGATCTTCAGCAGGCGGTGCGCGGGATGCTCGGCGGCTATCCGCTTCTTCCCGCCCGACTCGACCAGGTTCAGCGGCAGCATGCCGATGGTCCCGCAGATCAGAGACAGGCAGCGGAGTACCGCCATATTACGCAGCTGGTAGCCACCGCCGCCGTGGCCGCCCTGTGATCGGATGAACTCCAGCAGTGCCGGATCATTCATTCCCGTGAACTGGCCGGCCTCAGCGCGTGCGCTTGGTGGCGCCGCCGGCGACGGATTCCAGAGCCGGTCCAGCGACTTAAGGTCTTCTTCGTTGAACCTGGACATGGTTTTCCTTATAGAAATCGGATCCCACGCTTCTCGTACACAGAAGCTGCGCGGACAAAGCTCGCGTGCGCTGCACCGATAGCCATGCACAGTGCGACGGCCGGATCGATCTTGTTGATGGACCGCTCTTTGGAGAGCCAGCGGTTATCCCATTTGTCGGTTTCGATCACCGCCGACATGAGCGCTGAAACGAGGACCGGGTTCTTCTTCAGTCGGATACGACCCTCCAAGAGGGCCTCTTCCAACAGGTTGAGCGAGCCGGGCATCCACATGCCCTCTGGCACCGGCTGCCCTGCTGCTTTGGCGGCCTCGGCGGCGGCCTCTAGAGGCTTGCCCTTCCTGGTGCCGCCCTGCGGGTGCTCGGCGAAGGTCAGCGAAAGGCCAATCTGTTTGGCATCGTCCTCGAAGCGGCGGAACACATACCGGTCATAGGCCATCAGCTGAATGGAGTAGCCTTGGTCGTAGTCGGCCAGTGTCTGAGCCACATGCCGGAAGCTGATCGTCTTGCCCTTCGGCGCGTGCAAGTGGCCAGCCTCGATCCACGTCCGGTAGGGCAGCTTGTCCTTCAGCTGGCGTGCGTCCACCGTGTCGCCGGGCGTCCATGCCTCAATCCAAGCATCAAACGTCGGCTTCTCGACCACGCGCTCCTCGCCCTCCACCATGACGGTGACCGGCAAGCTGCCGGTTTGGACGACGAACGCCGCGGCGGTCAGGTCGCGCACCTGCGACAGGTCGAGCCCGCCATACACCGGCTTTCCGTGGTGTTCGGCAATCTTGAAGTCGGCCAATGCCGGCTCCAGCGTCGCGCGGGTCATCCATGCAGTTTCAGCATCGGTCCAGACGCAGAAGTGCAGGCGCAGCACGCCGTTCAACTGGCCGGGAATCGCCTTGGCCTGGTGAACAATGTCCCCCAGCGTCTCCTCGGTGATTGTGATCCCGAGCAGCGGGTTCGCTTTGGCCCAGCAAGTCGGATCCTCCAGCGGGTCGTCGCCATCATCGAGCGCGCACACGTAACTGAAAGTGCGATCGTCCAGCGGCTCACCGACAAAGGTCGGATCGTTGACTGCCTCGGTATGCCCAGCCGCCACCTTCACCGCATGCTCGTGCTCCTCCCAGGCGACACTGTTTCGGTCGCTGCCCGAGTTGGTGATCATGAACAGCAACGGCTGTCGCCGGAACTTGAAGCCGCGCTCCAGCATCTCGATGGCGCGCCGGTCCGGCAGCTCGTGGACTTCGTCGGCAAGCACGAAGTACGGACGAGGACCGGAGCCTGTTCGCCCGGTGTCCCGCGAAACCGGCCGGAAGAAGCTGCCGCTCTTGTGGTGGGCGATGTTGTACTCGCGCCCCTCGCCGCCGGAGAACTCCAGACGCTTCATCAGCGCCTTTGACGCCTTAACCATCTTCACCGCGTCGGCGAACAGGATTCCGGCCTGCTCCTTCTTCGCGGCGGCGGCGTAGATCTGCGCGCCAGCCTCCCCGTCGGAGGTCATCCCATACAAACCAATGCCGCCAGCCATGGGCGACTTTCCGTTGCCCTTGCCCATCTCGATATAGGCGCGACGGAATCGCCGGTTGCCGTCTGCCTTCTTCCAGCCAAACAGCGATCCGAGAATGAATGCCTGCGAGGGGTGCAGCTCAAAGGAGCGGCCCTCGAACTGGCCCTCGGAGAGCTTCAGAATCGTCTCGAAGTACTCAAAAACCCTTTGCGCCGCCGCTTGGTCGAAGTAGAGGCCACGCTCGTGACCGTCTTGCAGGTCCTTCAGGTGCCGGCGGCATGCATTCCGCACGTGGGGGCCGGCCACGATCTCACCTGCTACCACCGCCAGCGCATAGGCCGCAGTGCGATCAGAAGAGCTTGTCGTCGGGGTCTTCGTCCTCTTCGCCGCCATGATTCACTTTTGTCTCGTCAACCGGCGTTGCGCCGAGCTTGGAAAGCAGGGAGCCCAGCGCCTGAAGGGCCGAAACCCCCATGTCGGGGTCGGTCTCCATCCGAGCCGCCAAGATGCAGACCTGGCGCAGCAACAGCCGGTGGCCGGCATGCAGCCACGGCATGTTCTCGACCTGCTCACGCCATACCGCGATCTGCGGTTTGGTCATCCCCTTGTAGGGAGGCCCGACCGCCTTGGCCTTTTTCGGCGTCTTGCGGTCCTTGTGCCGTTTTGGGTTCTTGGCCGCTGCGCCAGAAACTGCCGCTTTTGCGGCTGGTGTCCTTGGATTTGCCATTTTCTGCCCCGGTCGGGGGTCGTCTTTCCAACTGTGGATGCGCGAAGAAAGGGGGGCGCACGTATCGCCGGGCGATCGGCCCAAACTTTTGAGCCCCCCTCCCCTTTTCATTCAGCTTTCTGTGGATAACCGCGCGCCGGCGCTGTTGGCCTACTTGATCGGCCAACCGTCGGCGTCGCACCCCACAACCACCTGCTGGGCGTTCCCAAAGCCGCCGTCCTCGCGGGCCGTCTTCCGGCTATGGCAGCTGATGCACATCGTCCGCAGGTTCTCCGGGGCGTTGTTGTTGGGGTCGCCATCCACGTGGTCGACGTGGGCTTGGCCGCGCCCGGTGCAGAGAACACCGCAGCCATGTTCCTGACATCGGTACAGGTCCCGAACCAGAATGGTCTCTCGCAGCGCGCGCCAAGCTCGGCTGTTCGTCGGCAAGGCGCGCTTGGCCTGCCGGTTACCCGCCAGCCCTCGGGCGCTCATCAGTAGGGCTTCCCGTCCAGGTCGACGCGCTCAGGCTCGGCACCTTCATCCTGCACCGGTGCACCGGCCTCCTCGCCCAGCAGCTGCGCCACCGCCTGCACGAGCAGGCCAACGTGCATTGCCAGCTCGGCGATCTGCTTGCCCTGCTGCTCGATGATCCCGACCAGTCGGTCGATGCGGCTGTCGGTGCTGCCTTCGATGAGCGCTGACAGGGCAGCATCAGCACCAGCGCGCGCCGCTTGCTCAGCGGTCAGGGCAGCCGCCACCTCTTCAATCCGTGCAGCGTCCATCACCATCCCTCGTCGTTCGCAGTACCAGGCCGCGGCGTATCCACCACTCGACCCGCTCCCAGTCCGGTTCCATGCCCGTGGCCCGGGCAAACCACACCACGGCAGCCAGATACCACCGCAGCCACCAGCGCAGGCGGACCGACGCAGTCACTGTCGCGTGCATCAGAATTCCTCCACTTCCCAGCCACCGCCGTCGCGCTTGCGCCTGACCTTCACCGCGATAAAGCGGAACGGGTACATGGCCGCGGCAATCTTGATCTTGGCCCTGGCATCGTCCTGCCAGTGGCCCTTCACCTCGTGGCACTCCATGACGCCGTCGGCAGCCATGACTGCAAAGTCCGGTGTGTAAAACGTGTTGTCAGCCAAGCGCAGCTTCATGCCCTCGAACCGGTGCCACTGCACCTCGCCTGCCGCTTCCAGCGCGCGCAGCCGCTCGGCATACGCTGCCTCGGTCCTGTTCATCTCGCCGGTCTTCAGCCGGCCAAGGGCCAGCATCCGGCGGTTCATTGCGTCACCGTTTGCCGGTCGGCCGCGATTACTGCTTGGCTGGCGCGGACGTGGTCGTCGGCGTCGCGGCCGATCTGAACAGCAGCTCCCGCAACCTCTGCTCGTAGTTCGGCGTGCGCATCACGTTCGACGGTGCCGGCGACGGCTTGGGACAGGAGGCTGGTGCTGCAGGTGGCGAGGTCGTCGCGCAGCTGGAGACGCCCAGCGCGCAGGTCAGCCACAACAGCAGCAGGGACGGTCGCGGCCGCAGTGCGGTCTTCTTCATGCTTCGCTCCAATAGCGGCCAGCTGCAGAGCCTTGGTCTGCTCGGTGGCACGGGTCTGGTTCACCTGGGCGGCGACTGCCTCTGCGCTGGCGGCGCGCTGGTCGGCCTCCCTGCCCTCTGCCCGGTCGCCGCGCCAGGCCCAGCCTGCACCGAACATGGCTGAGGACCACAAGGCGAAGGCGGCGACTGCGACGGCGATGCGGTTCACGACTGGCCCTCGCACATCCGGCGCTCAGCGGCCCGGCGGTTCACCAGGCCCTGCACGCGCTTGCCACCGGCGTAGACCCAGCGGTCCAGCTCCGGGCACCAGCTCGCGGCGGGCTGGCCAGCGTTGATCCGCCCCACCAATGTCGAGCGGCACGCAGCGCCCACGCCCACGTTGTAGGTCCAGCTAAGCAGCGCCGCAGCCTGGTGCGGCTGCAGTGGGACGCGGATGCATGCCTGGATGCCGGTCAGGTATTGCCCAAGCCTGCTGTTCAACCTCTCAGCGCACTCCTGCTCGGTGTAGACAGCCTTTTCCGGGCTGCTGGTATCGCCGTAGCAGTAGGTGGCGACGCCGACCATGTCGACATAGGGAGTAGGCGAGTAGCCCTCCCATGGCTTTACCAGCGCAGTAGCAGCCAAAGCAATGACGGCGGCTGCGCCGCTGCCGATTATCCTGGCCTTCATGCTCGCGCCCTCTGCCGCCACTCGCGAACCCAGCGCCAGCCCAGGTAGCTGATCTGGCCCACCAGGTAGATGATTGTCAGGACTACCACCACGCGATCGAGGTTCGCTCCTGCGGCGACCGCGCCGGCTACCGTCACCGGTGGAGCAGCCTTCGCTACAGCACCAGCGGCAGTGCCAATGATTTCGTCCTTCATGGTGGCCCCGTAGGTCGTCCGGTTCGGCATATGCCCCTCCCGGTTGATTGGTGCCCGCCCCTAGCGCCGGCTGGGCACGAGAGTTAGTCCGGCTGGGACGCGGGCAAAGAAAAAGCCCCGGCTGGGCCGGGGCTTGCGTTTGGATGGTGGTCAATTTGCCTGCCAATCTGCGGACCCTGCAAGTCCTCACTACGCAGCGCGATTCAGTGCCCGGGAGAACTGCTCGGCAGCAACATGCTCCGCACTTCGCATGCGCTCCAGCATCCACTCGTACACCGGACGCCAGAACCGCCGATACGCCGCGTCGTCGGCACCGATCGCCGCACCACGCTTGCGGCCGCTGAGCTGCTCCAGCCCCACGCCGCCGCATGCTTCGCATTCAACGACTCCGCTCCCCGTCGGCGCGGCCTGAACCCGCGTGCCTTGGCACGTCTTGCAGCAGCCACAGCTGGCCATTTCCGCAATCACTGCGCGGGCCAGTACCCCAAGCTGCTCCATGGTGTTGTTCGGCCAGGCTGCAGCGCGCGCCTCATCCAGCGCGTTCTCGGTCCTCTGTAGTTCGCGCCGCTGCGCATCCGTCACCTGGCTGCCACCCCACCCCATGCACGCCTTGGCGATACCGAACTCCGTTCGTGCGGTAGCCAGGTCGTGCATCTGCCGGATGAACTCCGGGGCTACCAGCCCGATTACCGCTTTGCGCAGATGCTCGCGGCGGCGAGAAGCGCTCTCAGGCCACCACAGCGCCTCCATCAGCTCCCGGCCAAGCCCGTCCTGCACATACGCTATGGCAGCGGCAATGTCCTGCGTCGTCAGCTCGGGGCGTCCGCCGCCGCCGAATGCGTCGAACCTCTGCGTGGCCGGCCCCATGCGACTTGCCAGCAGTTCGCGTGCCTTGTTCATATCCATGCGCCTTCCCCTTGATGGTTTGCTCGTGCTGCGCGCGATCGCGCCTGGTGGTCGTTCGGTGCGGCACCGGTCACGCCGCGCGGTCCCAGCTGGCCGCGAGGTACTGCACCTTTCCGCCGCGCGCCTTGAACTGCTCCACCGTCTCGGCCGGGCCATCGGCGAGCACACGTGCCTTGGCTCGCCTGGGCCGGGACACCGTGTTGTGGTCCATCCGCCGCTCGCGGGGCGCACGCTGGGGGTTGATCTTCGGCGCCATGGCCTTCGTCTTCTTCATGCTGCCGCCCTCAGTTCATTGATGTAGGTCTGGTTTGCGATCAGCTCGTCGTCGGAGCCGTACGTCTCGTGGAAGGTCCGCGAGCCATCCATCAGGCTCGGGCCGTAGATCTGGCGCATCGTCGCGAAGGTGTTCCCCTCCATCGGATGCCGCATGTGGTGCCACTTACAGAGGCCGTAGCCCTCCATGTGACCGCGCCGCAGGTTCCCGCTCTTGGCGTGGTTGTAGTCGCAGCCGTACACCACCAACTCCGGGTCCAGCAGGCCCTGCATCTGCAGCGCCAGGCAGGCCATGCACGGGCCCGTCTTGGCCAGTTCGATCCGGGCCGCTTCTGCCCTGGTCGGCGGTGGTGCCTTCGACCACATCAGCGCGCGCCCTGATCGGCCAGCCACCAGCCGTGCTGCCAGGCTTCCGCCTTCTCGCTCAGCGGCCCCGCCCTGCGGTGGGCGCCGTCCTCGGTCTCGCATTCGATCCAGACCAGGTGCGGGTTGTCCCACCATTGCCCGTCGTTGAGCCGCGCCGAGTAACCGGCATTGATCTCCTTGGCGAACCTGCTGCGCGTGCTGTAGTTGGTGAAGTCCATCAGCGTCTGTTCCTCGTCGTGCTGCGCCGTGCGGCGCTCAGTTCCTGGTCCCGCTTGTCCCACCCTGCCTGCCAGCGGCGTCGCCGCGTCACACCGTCCAGTCCCATCTCGTACCGCGGTGCCGATTCCCGGCTGCGGCATGCGTCGCGTGCCCAGCGGCCGGCCTGCTCCGCCTGGGCCAGCTCCGCTTCAGTCACCATCGAAGTTCAGCTCGGCCGCCGCCCGCTCCATCGCAGCGCGCGCCGACTCCCGGTCACGCACCGGCCGCACGCCGTGCTTCTCCTGCTCGATCGCCAGCACCGGCTGCGGCACGGGCTTGCCGTCGACAACGTGCTGGACAGCGCGCGTGTAGGCCTCCTCCAACATCCGCCTCTGCTGGGATCCGTGGTCGGCCGAGGCGTAGACGTGCAGGTCAAGCAGCGACCGCACCAGCACCGTGAAGCCGCTCTGCGGCCGGCCCGGCGCCATCTCCCGCTCCACCGCCGCCATGACCGGAATGTCCAGGCACATCGTCAGGAACCTCGGTGGGTTCGGCGGCCACTCCCGGCCCTCGGTGAGGCAGCAGGCCATGCCGCGCGCGTGCTGGGCCCGGCTGCGGCCCTTCAGCACCTGGAACCACGTGCCGGCCGCGATGGTCAGGCTGCCGTCCTTCTTGAACGGCGCAGCGCCGTTCTCGCGCTCCCACTTTCCCGGGAACATGGCCGTCATCTGCTTCCAGAACTCCCACAGGTAGGCCGACTGCTGATCGCTGAGCGGCTCAGCCGACGACGGCAAACTCGACGTCGACGACATCGCCTGGCTCGAACCCAGCGCCGCCACCGTGGCCACCGCCTCGGCGTTCGGCGTAGAACTGCTGTTCGAGCTGCTCGGTGCGGTCGGCAGAACCGTGTTGAGGGCTTGCATGGGTTGCTCCTGCGGAATGCTGGGCGACAGGGGTCACCGGCAGCGCCAGGCCGGCGGCCATCGTCTGCTTCAGGGATTCGTTTGGGTCGTGGCCGGTGGCGATCAGGTCCAGCAGCTGCTGGCGGACCTGCAGCCAGCCTTGGACCGAGAGCGGGCGGCGGATCGCGGCGCGGTGGCGGACGAACCTGGCCAGCTGCTCGCGGTCGACGCCGGTCGGCGTGCTGCCGAAACCGGCCAGCTCGCGGTCGACCTGCTCCCGGGTCAGCGCCAGCGGATCGGCCTCGTGCTCACACTCGCGGTGTGAGGGTTGCTCTTGGTTGCTTTTGGTTGCTCTTGGTTCGGGTGCAATAGCTGTTGCACCCTTTGAGGGCACTTTTTGCACCCTTCGCGACGCTTTTTTGCACCCTTGACGAGGGTTTTTTGCACCCTTCGAGGTATCCGTAAAGGGTGCAGAATCTGCACCCTTTTGGACGACGGGTTGACCTTGAATCGAGACCCCGAGATGTTCCACGGGAGACTCATCAAAGGGTGCAAATTCTGCACCCTTCAACCAAGCCGGATTTATCCGATACTCGCGGGTGACGCCACCTTCTTCGAAACCCCGTCGGCGGCCACCGCGGCCAGAGTTGACTAGCAGCAACCAACCAGCCTGTTCCATGCGGCGCAGCTGGTATTGCACGGAGCGCTCAGACTGGCGCGTCTTGTGTGCCAGCCTGGCGATCGACGGAAAGATGTGCGTTCCATCATCATGCGCGTGGTCGGCCAATGCCAACGCAAGCAGCAGCTCCCCGCCGCTCCCCGGATACCTGGAGAACACCAGGCCCGTTACCCGGGCGCTCACAGGGCACCCCGGGTGTTCTGCTCAGGGCAGACTACTCCCCGCCATGAACCCGACAGTAGGGCTGCTGGTCGTACAGCGACTTCCACCGAGCGGGCACCTCGTCCGCCGCTCCGGTCACAGTGTTCCGGCAGCGTTGCCCGGCCCCAGTGTGGGCGCTGCATTGCACACGGCCTCCCCACTCGATCCAGTCGTAGTACTCGGAAGGCGTCAGGCCCAACAGAGCGGATGTATGCAGTTCCCCGGCCGCTATCGCTGCGGCTTGTTCGGCGGTTGCGAATGCCTCTCTCGCACCGAACGGTGCCTCGATGCTGAAGAGGAACATGCCCCCTGCGCTCGCAACGGTCTGCAGCGCTTTCAGAATGGTCGGGTCGGCCAAGGTCTCGCTCCTTCGAGCATTGAGGTACGGCAGATCCTAGCGCCGATGCGGTCATCTTGATCATTTCTTCAGACTGCCAAGTTGAAGTTGGAGCCCGGCGCAACCGGCCACCAGGTGCAGGCACTGCGACCCGACACGGAACAGGGCTTCTTCGGGCCGCGCCAAACACGGCCGGTTTCTGCCAGTTCGGGAAGACGACGCGCCAGCACATAGCGGCACAAGCTGGTCTCCTGGGCCAGCTCAAGGCTGGTCAGGCCAGGATGGCGCTTCACTGCAGACGCCGCTGCGGCCTGCTGGTCACCCTGCAAGCCGGATTGAACGACGTACCGGGCGGCCTCGTGACTGGTGCTGAGGTCGGTTACGCGGGCCGGATGGCTCATCGACGCACCCTCCCCTTTGCTGCAGCGCGCGACACGTTGCGGATCAGCCGGTGCGCCATCGTGATCAGCGAATTGGCCTCTTCCACCATCAGCTTGGCCTCGTCGCTGTCGATGTGGTGATCGGCCATCGCCTCCACAGCGGTGCCCGACAAGCGCCCAACCCGCGTAGTGATTTCCAGCAGCTTGGTCTGGATGGCCCCGATCTCGTCCGACCAGCCGCCCTCCGGCGGAGGTGGGACGGTGGCCACCGCCATGCCGAACTGCCCGGCCAGCGCCTGCATCCAGTCCAGGGCGTAATCGCTTCCGCCTGCCTTCTCCTGCATCCACTCGGTCAGCAGTTCGGCGATTTCCAGCGTCACCGATTCACCCTCAAGCCCGCGCAACTTCGCGCGCAGCGTCTCTGGGTGCATGGACTTGCCGCGGCGGTCGGCCAGGAATGCGGCCGCATCCGCAACACCGCCGGGCGTTTTACGCACGGAGTTGTAGAGAACGTCGAGCCAGTTGAGTGCGGATGTACGGCAGGTCATGGGTCACCTTGGGGAAGGCTGTGTTTCAAGGTTTCGGGCCGGGCCCGGGTGGCGCACGATGAGCGCCATGGAGATCAACAACTCACGGACGACGGGCGTCGCCTCCTTTGCGCTACGCTGGATGTGCCAACAACAGCCCACAAGGAGGGCGACATGGACGACGAGACGCGATTTGCTATCGAAGAGCTGAAGCTGCAGCTGGCGTCGACTCAAGAACGGCTTCACCAGACGGCGGGCAGAGCACTCGCGCTGGATGCCACCCTGAGCGCAACCCTCCGCTCGTGGGGCAAGCCAGCTGCAGAAGTGCAGACAGAAGTACGGAGAGTCTTGGAACAGGGAGCAACGGAAGCCGCTCGAAGGGGGGCTCATCGACCAGCGCTCGTCCAGTACGGGAACACCGCAGAGGCGCTTCTGGCGGCAATTGCGATCGCAGTGGACGGCGAATAGCCAATCTGCTGGTAGAAAGGCTTCGCAGCAGGCACCGGGAAGCACAGGTGCCTGCTGCGATAGCGGTACAGGCGTCACGGTCATCTCAGGCGACCTCCACGCTGACGATGCGATCTGCATCGGAGTCCTCGAGTTCACTGGGGGCAGCCCTGCGCTGCATGTTCAACAGGTTCTCCACCTGCGGTAGCGCCGGGACCATGTCCTCATCCGCCCAGCCGCTCACCTGCTCCGCCGGCAGCTGCAAAACCTTGGCCAACTGCTTGTCGCTGCCCAGGCCCAGCTTGGCGCGCAGCGCGCGCTTACTTATGCGGCTGTGCACCAGCCGAACGTCGGCCGCGTTGCTGGATCCCCTGAAGATTTCCGGCCGCAGCAATTCGAGGAACTGACGGCGCGCTGGAGGGATTCCACTGGTACGCCACTCACTGACAGACGGCGGCTTGATACGGCAGATGCGGGCCACCTCGGTGGTGCCACCCAAGCGGTCGATGATCTCGGAAGCAGTAAGGTTGTCCATAGGCGAAGATTAGGACTAGCTAATGCCCGGGTCAATAGCCAGTCCTAATTCAATAGCCGTTAGCCTTTCCTAATGACGACTCTTGCCGAACGCTTGACGCTCGCAATCGAGCATGCGCAGATCACTAAGGCCGAGCTTGCCCGCCGCGTGGGGATTTCCGCCCCTAGCGTCAACGGCTGGTTTAGCGGAAAGGCCAAGTTCCTTCGAGGCGAGAACCTACTCGCCGCAGCAAAGGCGCTGGGCGTAAGCGAGACTTGGCTTGCCACAGGCAAAGGCGCCATGCACGCGCCCATGCACACCGGTGTGCGCGAAGCGCCTGTCTCATACGTCGCTCACATTGAGACGACTCCCGGCTATGTTCGCTTCGACTTGTTTGAAGGGGGCGCGGGAATGGGTGCAGGGATCGTCAACCAGGACTACCCCGAGGTAGTGAAAACAATAGAGGTCGCGGAGTGGGAGGTCCGCCGCAAGCTCGGCTACCTGCCCAAGCCTGGTCGGATCCAGATCATCACCGGTCGCGGGCCTTCAATGCGACCAAAGCTGGAAGATGGAGACATTGTCTGGATCGACACCAGCTGCGACTACTTCGACGGTGACGATTACTATCTCATCAACATCGGTGGCGAGACGCAGATCAAGATGCTGCAGAAGCGCGGAGATGGACTGTACGTGGTCAGCGTGAACACCGACTTCCCGGCATACCGCCCCGATCCGGGTGATGTCAGCATCTTAGGAAAAGCGCTGATCCACGCGGGATTGAGGAAGTTTTAGAGGGATCATGGCTGGCTCCGAAAGCAAAGGCCCCGTCTAACGGGGCCTTTTCTGATCTGCAATCAGGGCCTGTCAGCTTGTCGGACGGCGGCAGCGCGGATGGTCGTGTATGTCCACTTTGGCTCAACTTCCTCTGCGGCTGGAACCACGGAAGGCGCCCCAGCGACTCCAAGCGCGCGCCTCCGCGAATTCATAAAAATGTTAGCCACTCCTATTGACTGTTGGATTAGCCACTCCTAATCTACGGCCATCGCCCAGCAACCCCATCCCGGGGCCGGGCGCAGGAGACCATGCATGGCCACCCTTTCCTTGGGCTGCCGATCGGCAGAGATGAAAGTCACCGCTGACCCTGTCAGCGAGCGTGTCATCGCAGACATGGGCGCCGCCCGCCTGCACCTGACCGTCCACGAGGCTGAACTGCACGCGCAACAGCTGCAGGACGCAGCAAAGCAGCTGCGCGCCGCGCAGCAAGGCCCCGCCGCATGAGCGCCGCCCTCGCTCACCACTCCAACGCTCGGCGCGCTGCTGCAGCAGCCGGCATCGTCGCCCGCGCCGGGCGCCGCTGGGGCCTCCTCCCCTACCAGGTCGTCGCCGCCGCCAGCCTCGCCGCCAATGCCGTCCTGCGGCAGGGGAAGAGCGCTGCAGGCGCTGTCGCTGCGGCCCGCCGCGCAGCACGCTCACAGGCAGGTGCTGCATGAGCGCCAACAAGATGAGCGTTCCGCTTCCCGTTCAAAGCACGGCTGGGTTGAACTCTTCACCCTCGAGCCAATTATCACCACTCCGGCGCAGGACACGCTTGACCTGCGAGTCCACGACACGAGCATTGAGCCCTGAAATCAACAGGGCCACCAGTGCAAGGCAACTGCCCCGGTCCGAGAAAGTCTCTTGTGCGTCGATTAACGTCACGCCGTCGAATGTGCGCAGGCGCCATCGCCAGCCAACAGTGCCAGTCAGTTGGGCCCATAACCCTGAGCGGCGGTACACCTCGACGTACATCCAAGCTCCTGAGGAGACGATCAGCGCACAATCGTACTGTCAAATCCGCGTGAAGCAACAGGCTGCGGAGGCTAAGGCAGGCCAACAACTGAATTACTCAAGGACAGCTGTCCGTGCGACGGCTCAGGGGGATCGCTGATGCGCCACCTGGCCCTGCCCTTCTACTGCGCCATCGTCGTCGGCCTGCTGCTGGCGCTGCTCGCGCGCGCCATCTACACCGGTGCCGGCTCCCTCCTCCCGCCCGTGCTGTTCGGCATCGGCTATTTCGCCTGGCGCGGCATCAAGGATGCCCGGCAGTCATGGCCGGAGTTCGAGGCCGATCGGCAGCGCGACGCAGACCGGCGCCGCCGCGAGGCACAGCGTAATCGCCATCCGATCACCGACACCGACTACTGACCCCCTGCCCTGCGCTCTCCCCCTGTAGCGCAGGGAACCCGCGCCGGCCGGGTTCCACCAGCCGGCAATCCCTTCCAGGAGTCCAGCGTGCGTAATCAGCTCGACATCTTCGATCACGACCCAGCCCGCATGGCCGCGGCAAACCGCGCCGCCGCCGAGCGCGCACTGAGCGATGTGCAGTTCACCGCCACCGTGCGGCAGGAACGCCACCAGTACTACCTGGGCGAAGCCGAACGCTGGGAACACCTCGCCGCGCACAGCGCGCGCTCCACCAACAGCAAGGACATGCAGGCATGAGCAACGACAACAAGACCCTGGCGGACGTGCAGCCCGGTGGGAGGGTGAGGCTGGGGGATGCCATCCCGCGCCCGCTCGAAGATTTGCGGGACGCCACTCGCCACGTCATCGACTGCGCCGACGGCGGTGATGACTACAGTTGCGGTCGTCCGATGATTGATGCGCTGACCACGCTCGGTATCTTGGAGAAGACCGGCCGAGGGCTTTGGTCGGTGAACGCTCAGGAAGCTCAGGCCGTGTTCGCCGCCCTCTCCGCCCAGCCCTCCCCGGGTGGTCAGGGGGATGCGTTACTAGATCACGCACGCAAGCTATTCGATGAGCTGGGAGAAATTGCCGACGACGACAAATGCGTCGAGATCTTGGCCGGCGCCCTCGCCGCCCGCCAGCCGGTGGGGGAGCCGCCGATGCAAATGCGTATCTGCGAGCTGCGCCACGTCAGCCTGAAGCCGAACCGGCCTTAC
The DNA here is from genome assembly GCF_059370495.1 of Stenotrophomonas sp. YJH_SMC_69. Lineage (NCBI taxonomy): Bacteria > Pseudomonadati > Pseudomonadota > Gammaproteobacteria > Lysobacterales > Lysobacteraceae > Stenotrophomonas > Stenotrophomonas sp. YJH_SMC_69. The sequence goes on from NZ_JCAFTS010000005.1 coordinate 171,028, forward strand.
GTCTTCACCGTCGACGCGAACTGCGCGAACTGCCGTGCCGATGCAGCGTACGCCATGGGGCAGACCGACACCCGGCCCGCGCAGGCCGTGGACCTGGCCGACTTCAAGGCGCTGTATCGAGCCTACGTACGCCTGCTGGAGTCTGGCCGGGATCGCATCCTGGATCTTGGCGGCACCTGCGATCCGGTCGATGTGATGGAAGCCAACGACGTAGACCTGCAGGCTGCCCGGCGCGTCCTCGACAGCCAGGGGGTGGGCAATGGCTGAACTGCCCGAAGAAATCATGCTGTTCCTCAAGCGCTCCGAGACGGCGCACAAGCGGCGGGTGCAATCCACACCGAGCATCGCGCGAGCCGCCGGCGTAACCACGCCGGCCGCACTGAAGGAGCTGAAGCGCATGGAAAAGGCCGGCATCGTGAAGCGCTACCAGCCGTGGTGCCACCAAGGAATGAACTGGTGGGAACGCGTGGAGGGCTCGACCCATGGCTGACCAGCTGCTCTCCACGGCTTCTACCAGCGCGCCTTCAGCGATTGGGGACGAGACCCGCCACGTAGCGCTCAACCGCAGCCATGCCGAGCTGCATAGCGTCGCCCTTGCTCCTGATCACACCCTCGGATCGCAACTCGACAGCGATGCCGTCGACTTCGGCTGTGTACGAGAAAACGTCATCCACGCTGCTGGTGATGGTCAGCACGAAATGGTAGCCATTGTGGAAACCGCGCAGGGTTCGATGAAAGCCACGGGTAGTCATGGGCCGAGCGCGGTAGGGGACTTGCAGCACTGTACAGCTGAATTCGGCAAGGCGACAGCATCCACTCTGGCGGCTGGGCCGCTCCCCACCGCCGCACCAGTACGCAACGTCACCAGCGCGCAGTTCGTTGCTTCGCCAGGCGCAAGCGCTCTCTCCGCTCGGTTCCAATGTCTTTTGTCGTGCGGCCACGTCGTGATCCGCCCCGGCGAGCACGTGCGAGGCACCAGGTTCTCCTTGCGCGCACCTCACACAGCCCCTTGCAACCAATGCCCGAAGGAAGCCAGCCATGGATGACGGTCACCGCGTAATTGGCGCTGCGCAAGCTGCCTTCCTGCTGGAAAAGCTGGTCGCCCACATCGAGGAGTGCACGACGCCATGACCCAGGAACATATCAGCCACCCGGAAGGGTTGCCGAACTGCGCCGCCGGCCACCGCGCGCGCCACATCCACGACAAGCGCTGCGCGTCCGCCGGCGATGGCCACCTGGTCGAGTGCGCCTGCAGGTCGACCAGCAAGCATGCAGCCCCCGACAAGGCCATCGCAGCTTGGCACCGCCTCAACCGGCCAGCACGCGGCGCACGGGCGACAGCCCTACCGGCCGTCGCCGACAACGTCGTGCAGTTCAACCTGAGCCTCGCCGAGCAGGCGCCGGCCAGGAGGAAGGCCGCAGGAGGCGCCAATGGGCGCCGCTGAAAGGCTCGATCTATCAGGGAAGGATTGGCTGACCGTTGAGGAGGCCGCCCACTACTGCGGCGTCTCAAACAGCCAGTTCAGGAAGAACGCCATGGGCTATGGGCTGACGCCCCGCCGCTTCATGGGAAAGCAGTTGTACGAAAAGGCGGCTCTCTATGCCGCGATCGAAGGTGCAGAGGAATGGCAAAGGTTCGACTCTACTGGCGCGGCAGCAAGGCCTACCTCGACTGGGTGGAAGGCGGCGAGCGCTTTCGCAGGTCCATTGGGCAACCTGACGCCCGTGAGGCGGAGAGAATTCGTGCAGCGAAAGAAGCAGAGCTGACGCATGGGGTCCGTATTCTCGCGCGACTGCCTAAGGTTCGCGACTACCTGGAGTGGTATCTGGACTGGTACGAGGCCGAGCACCCTACCACCATCTCGAAGGCCAGGAGTGAGGTGAAGCGCTTCATCGAGCGTTTCGGCCATCGGCCAATCGACAGCATCCGAGCGGTCGAGGTGGAGCAGTACAAGCGCGCCAGGCTGTTGGACGACAAGGCGGCAAAGGAGACTGTGGGGAAGGAAATTCGACGGCTGAAGGCGGCGTTCAACCGCGGCGTCGAATGGAATGAGCTTGACGTGAACCCGCTCGCCTCTGTAAAGGCGCCTCGCGGCGTGCGGAGCGTGGCAGTCAAGTTCTATGACCGGGCGGCGATGCGACGGCTGTATCGGGCGAACCCTGCGCGGGCACCACTGTGGCTATTTATGGCGCACACGGGGCTGCGCCGAGGCGAAGTAATCGGGTTAGAGAAGAGCTCGGTGGTCGCAGGTCGACTGTTAGTCGAGAGCGAACCTGACGAGACAGGTGCCGGACGAACCAAATCCGGCAAATGGCGCGAAGTGCCCCTCAATCGCTATGCCAAGTGGGCGCTGCGCCATCTGCCTGATCCGCTGGTATCCGTTCATAAGGACACGGTGTCGGATTGGTTCGCAAAGGATGCCGAGGCCGCGCACATAGGTGGCCACCTCCACAGACTAAGGCACACATTTTGCGCCCACTTGGTGATGGGCGGTGTACCGCTACGAAGAGTGCAGGTCCTAGCAGGCCACGCGGATTACGCTACAACAGAAAAATACTACGCCCATCTGACTCCTGAAGGCGACTACCAAGCAGTTGGAAAGCTCAAGTTCTAGACCGACACAGCGTCACGCGCGAATGTAGGACCTCAGCCCTATGAGCGCCGCGACAATTTTGTCAACATCCGCTCTCATCGCGTTCTGCCGCGTAAACCTCAGAAGCGCAGCCTTTCCCTCTACTGTATATTCGCGATGCACGTGGCTCCCAGGTGACACGACCTTGCTCTTAACCGCAGAAGGACATGACTCCTCAAAGGCATTAAGAAAGTCAGGCGCAAGCATATCCTCAATCTCCCAATCAATCCCAGAAAATCCAGGGTTCGAATTGTGAATTGCCCTGCCAACAGCGGGAGGATCACCGACCGCGGCGTTCATTACTGGAAATAGGCAAAAAACATCCTTGAACTCCAGGACTCCCATATTAAGAGTTGTAGTCAGCCTAAGCGCACGCCTCCCGGCATAATCGTTGTCGAAGAGACCCAGAAAGCTGTAAACAGCCCGGCCGTTCCTATCTAGGCAATATTTCCCAATATTCCTAAGCGTTATGAATTGGTGCACCAAACCGTCGACGCCGCCTTGCTCCCTCTCGCCGGCGGCAGTAATGCAGAACGATTCGTCCAACAGCGATGCTCCCCCGGACGCGGCCTCCAAGTCTGCCGCAATCTTGAAGTACTGGACATCACTGGTCCCTTCAACGAGAACGGTCCTTGGCCTAATCACCAGACCGGCCGACTGAGCGTACAAGCCTACTTGATCAAGCACTTCAGCCATCAGCTATGAGTCCAAAGTGCAGACAGCGGCCGGAGGAATGGCCCATTGTGACCGAAGGAGACGTAAGCTTTAAATCTCAACCCGAGCTTTGGCGCACTTAACGCATGCTCCTCCGGCCGATAGGGAGTACTGGAGTTGTTGAATTCAGCAATCCTAGCCAGCGCGCGCGAGCCGTATCCGGACATGACCACGGCATCAACAATGCGTCGATCTTTCCTATCTGACGTAAGCAGCCAGCGGAGGCGATCTGGAACCGAGACATACTGCTCAGTAGTTCGCCAAAGCGCGCGTAACACTTTGAACTCCCGCTCACCCTGCGTAGCTTTTCCGGCTTGATATAGTAGAACAGCCCTATCCAACTGGAGCTGGGCAGGAAGCCGGTATCCCACGAACATCAGTTCGTTGAGCAAATCAAGCTGACGTTCGAAATTTAGCGGATCGCGGCGCACGACGAGGTCGAACGTTAGCCTTAGGACCTGCGCATTCCCCGCACCTGCGGGGTCAGCCAGAATCTCAAGCGCCTTATCGATTTCATCGAAATCCAGAGCATCTGCGTCAAAGAAGGTCGCCCCTTCGAAACTCGCTGATAGAGAGATCCATGCGGAGACCAAAACCTGAACTGGGCTTCTCCGAGCCGTCGCATCTCCGCTGCGTTCAGTCGGGACAGCATGGGCCAGCAAGAGATTCAGCGCTTGATCGGCCATCTTCGCAAGTTGATCGCGCCTATACTGCACATCCTTCGACTCTGCAGCAGCAAAGAGCGCGTTTAACGCTTCGACACAGAGTGCAGGTGCAGCGTGCGGATCTTCAGCCGCACGCTCCAAAATACTCTTGACGTGGGTCTCGATCACAAAAGGATTAGCCGGACTAATTTCGTATGCCCTGGCCGCAGCAGTATAGCCAAGGTCTCGTGTGGCATTCACTACGTCCTTGCTTGCACCACTTTCGGCCTGGGCAGATGCAAGGTCGAAATACGCGTTTGCAATCGAGTTTAGAAGGTTGAGATCCGACTCTGAGTCTTCGTCTTGGTCTACAAAGTCAAGCGCATATCGAAGATCGGTCACCGCCTGCTGGAGAAGCTCAACCTTGTCCTCAACAGTGACATTCGCCGCCGCCCCTAGCTTTGCGATGCGCCTACGAGAGATTGCGGCATGGTGCCGGAAGACACGACTGGAGTCTCGCAAAGTGCTTGGCATGCTATTGAGAATGCCAAGCGCCTCCCTCCAAAACAGAGCGAAACTAAAGTGACCATGATCTGGGTCAATCTTAAGAAATGTGGTCGCAAAGTCCTCACCCAGCGACCTGTATCGCCTCTCGCCGAGCTCCGACTTGCGCGCGATCTGCCCGAGGAGAATCAGGCGCAAATGATCTGCGCTCTTAGCTGTCGATAGCTGGAGCTCATCAAGAAGCATTGGATCGAAGAAAATTGCATTAAGCAAGTACTTTCCGAGAATGTCGTGGACGAGCGCCCAGTGTCGACCGGTAGCACCATTTATGCTTACCAGACCTACAGCAGCCAGATCGGTCCGTGCATCTGAAAGTAACGCCGAAGTTGGCCATTGGCCAGATGACTGATAAAGGAGTCCTTCCGGCGTGGGAACTCTCTCGGCGCTCAGCGCTGCAATTTCCATAACTGCCAGCTTCAACTCTTTACCTGGGCAACCAGCCATAAATCGATTAAATATCCAGGTCTGTAGCGATTGCTCCAGGTCGTATTGCCCGCGGATCCAGAACGACAGCGCCACCCAGAAGGAAGCCGCGTCATTGACGCCGTCCACGGAATGAGCGCGATAGAAGGCCTGCCACTGATGCTCAGTTTTAGCAAGACCGCGCGAAGAGAGAAACGCGTTTAGGTGGCGGCCCAGATCGCCCGCGTCGCTACTTGAAAGCACATGCGTCAGCGACGCGAGCGGCTTGAATACAGAGCGGTTATGGTACTGAATAGGCAGTTGCGCATCTGTAACAACTAGAATGAGTGCGGGCCGCCCAGAACGCTTGATTTCTTGCGAGAAACTAACAAGCTCTGCGGCTCGGTGCTGCCAGTGCATTACATCAAACACGATGAGCCAGGGAGTCTCATAAAGGTCTTGCTCACCTTGAGTGGCGGGCGTGATCTGCTCCGAACCCTCCGGGTGAACAACTGCATCTTTCGCCCGATGCATGAAGTCAACTAGGGACAGGGCACTCAAATGAAATGGCACGGGCTTGGCAACCATCACCGGGTAGCCATCTCTGGCAGCCTCCCACGCAAGCGCACGGGCAAGCGTCGTTCCACCTGCTCCAGGCTCGGAGGACACGAAGCCAATCGCATTCGCCTCCGGGCCCGATGCGTCCAGCCGATGGAACAGCGTCCTCAACTCCTTGCGGCCGACATTGGCCCTAGGCCAAGGTAGCCCCGCAGCGTATGGCTGCCAGCTTGCGGCATCGCCTGTGAAGAAACTCGTGAACGCTTCGTCAGATAGCTCCGCCGGCATCAGCGAGGCCAAGTCACCTTCTTGAATTAGGTCATAGTCACCCAATACTGGTCGCTCTGGCTGATCGCAACTCGTCAGATCAAAAACCCGTGGGGTTCCGCGCCGATCTCTGACACGGACCATTAGTCGATCGGGCGGAAACACCTCCATGTATCGGTGGAGGACTCGGCGTACGAAGGTTTCGTAACCGCAGTTGATCAGGGTTAGATTGCCGTACTGTTGAGCTGCTAAGGCAAGTGCTTCTGGCGCTCCCTCAACGTCAGAGACCACGGTCAACGATGGCTGAAATGCTGCTCCCCATATCTGGGCTATATCATGGGGGACAGTGGCATCCTCTCCACCCACAACAACGATATGGCTGGCAAAAGACCTTCTGACGTGGTCCAGCATCGCCATACGGCGCATCGATTGCTCAAATAGGCTATCCGACGACCTGCGATCACTGCCCGCGAGAAAAAGTAGAGGCAGGGATCGAGCGGGAAGATCAACCTTGCCGATATCGCTCTCAATGATTTGCACGAATCCGCGCCGGCGAACGAGCGGACTATCCACGCTCTCATCGTGCTGAATTGCCTCAACCAGCTTTCGGTCGTACTCCTCAGCGACAACCATCGACCACGGCAGGCCTACGAATCGGGCAAGATCTGATTCATCAGGAGACTTGCAGGCCGACTTCCGGATCCACAGCACGGCATCTCGAGTGGCTAAGCGAGAGACAACGCTAGAGACGTCACTGGAGGTCAAAAATTGAGGGGAAGACATCGACATGAGTAAGCCATCCTAGCGAAGATAGGACAGGTTACTTCACGTCGCACGAACATTGTTGAGGGATCTGACAGATCGCCTAACAACGGCTTCGCCCACGAAGCCACCGAGTGGATAAACAACGGCAGCCTCGAGGTGTGCCAGCTGTGCCAAGGCCGGGCTCAACCCGACCGAATAAGAGCAGACGGGCTAGGGGCAATGAGGCGTAACTCATTGAATTCTGGTGACCCCGGCCCGATTCGAACGGGCGACCTTCCCCTTAGGAGGGGGACGCTCTATCCAGCTGAGCTACGGGGCCATGCAGCCGGGAAGTTTACAGGCAACGTGCCCCGCCCTCCAAGCATTCATGTTCGGCCAGGCCTGGCTGGCGCGTTGCACCATGGCTGGCCGGGGCGCTCTGCTACCATCGGCGATTCAGTTCATCGCGTCCCCCACCTGCCCGCGATGGCGCCAAACAACGTAACGAAATACAGGAGTCTGCATGTCTTCCGAGCTGCTCAAGTCCCTTGGCCTGGACGCGATCAACGCTGGCACGTACCTGGGCAACGGGGAGTGGTCGAGCGCGACCAGCGGTGAGCTGATCACCCCGGTCAACCCGACCACCGGCGAGCCGATCGCGCAGGTCCGCGCGACCACCGAGGCCGAGTACGAGACCGTCGTGGCCCGCGCCCAGGAAGCCTTCAAGGTCTGGCGCACCACGCCGGCCCCGCGCCGCGGTGAAGCCGTGCGCCTGTGCGGTGAAGCACTGCGCAGGCACAAGGACGCCCTGGGTTCGCTGGTTGCGCTGGAAATGGGCAAGAGCAAGCCGGAAGGCGATGGCGAAGTGCAGGAGATGATCGACATCGCCGATTTCGCCGTGGGCCAGAGCCGCATGCTGTACGGCTACACCATGCATTCCGAGCGCCCCGGCCACCGCATGTACGAGCAGTACCACCCGCTGGGCCTGGTCGGCATCATCTCGGCCTTCAACTTCCCGGTCGCGGTGTGGAGCTGGAACTCGTTCCTGGCCGCCATCTGTGGCGACGTGTGCATCTGGAAGCCGTCCAACAAGACGCCGCTGACCGCCATCGCCTCGCTGAAGATCTGCAACGACGCCCTGCGCGAAGCCGGCTTCCCGGACATCTTCTTCCTGATCAACGATGCCGGCACCGCGCTGTCGGAAAAGATGGTCGATGACCGACGCGTGCCGCTGATCAGCTTCACCGGCTCGACCCAGGTCGGTCGCACCGTCAACGAGAAGGTCGCGCGCCGCCTCGGCCGCTGCCTGCTGGAACTCGGCGGCAACAACGCCATCATCCTGGACGAAACCGCCGACCTGAAGCTGGCCGTGCCGGGCATCGTGTTCGGCGCTGTCGGCACCGCCGGCCAGCGCTGCACCACCACCCGCCGCCTGATCGTGCACCGCTCGATCTACGCCGACGTGCTGGCCACCCTGGTCAAGGCCTACAAGCAGGTGGAAGGCAAGATCGGCGACCCGACCGATGCGGCCAACCTGATGGGCCCGCTGAACAGCGAAGGCGCCGTGCAGCAGTTCCTCGATGCGATCGCCCAGGCCAAGGCGGCCGGCGGCACCATCGAAACCGGTGGCAGCCGCATCGACCGCCCGGGCAACTTCGTGTTGCCGGCCATCGTCTCCGGCCTGAAGAACAGCGACGCCGTGGTCCAGCACGAGACCTTCGCGCCGATCCTGTACGTGATGCCGTACGACACCCTCGATGAAGCCATCGACATGCAGAACGGCGTGCCGCAGGGCCTGTCGTCCTCGATCTTCACCCAGAACCTGAAGACTGCCGAGAAGTTCCTGTCGGCTGCCGGCAGCGACTGCGGCATCGCCAACATCAACATCGGCACGTCCGGTGCGGAGATCGGCGGCGCCTTCGGTGGCGAGAAGGACACCGGCGGTGGCCGCGAATCCGGTTCGGATGCGTGGAAGGTCTACATGCGCCGCCAGACCAACACCATCAACTATTCGGATTCGCTGCCGCTGGCCCAGGGCATCAAGTTCGACCTGTGATGGCAAACGACGCAGACACGTCCGTGGGCCAGAGCCCCTCCGGGGACCTGGCCCCAGCGAGGGGTCGGATCCCCGCAGGGGCTCCGACCCTCGATTTCAGCGGCCGCCGCGTGCTCATCGCCGGCGGCAGCAAGGGCATTGGCCGTGAAATGGCGCTGGCGTTTGCCGGCGCCGGCGCACAGGTCTCGGCCTGCGCCCGCGGCCAGGCCGGCCTGGATGCCCTGCGTGCCGATGCACGGGCGCAGGGCTTCGAACTGCACGCGTTTTCCACCGATCTGGCCGATCCCGGCCAGATCCAGGCCTGGCTGCAGGCCGCCGCCGATGCCCTCGGCGGTATCGATGTACTGGTCAACAATGCCACCGGCTACGGCATGGCCGACGACGAGGACGGCTGGGCGGCCAGCCTGCAGATCGACCTGATGGCGGCCGTGCGTGCCTCGCGTCTGGCACTGCCATGGCTGCGTGCCTCCAGCGACGCCTGCATCCTCAATCTGTCGTCGATTGCCGCGCAGCAGCCGCGCCCCGGTGGCGCGCCGTATGCTGCGGCCAAAGCGGCGCTTTCGCACTACACCACGTCACAGGCGCTGGCGCTGGCCAAGGACCGGATCCGGGTCAATGCCATCGCCCCGGGCTCGATCGAGTTCGATGACGGCCTCTGGGACCGTCGCCGCGTCGAGGACCCCGCGCTGTACCACGGCACCCTGGCGAAGATTCCGTTCGGCCGCTTCGGCCACCCGCGCGAGATCGCCGACGCCGCCCTGTTCCTGTGCTCGCCGCTGGCGCGCTGGGTCACCGGTAGCGTGCTCAATGTGGATGGCGGCCAGGTGTTGATGGGCTGATACCGGCACTTCGGTAGCCGCCAAGCCTGGTTGGCATGCCTTTCGTCGACCAAGGTCGACGCCTACCAGGGCCGAAATCCCATTCGTCGGCCAGGGTCGACGCCTGCCATCGCATCCGCCGGGCATGGGATTGCCGGGGCAGAGGCACTATCATGTGCACACTGCCAAGGAGGACCCCGATGAGCGTGGCACCCCGACAGACAAGCGCCCTGGCCGTGGTCAGCCTGGTCATGGGCATCGCCAGCTGGACCGTCCTGCCCTTCGTGGCCAGCATCGTCGCCATCATCACCGGCCACATGGCCCGCGCCGAAATCCGCCGCCGCCCGCACGAACTGGAAGGCGATGGCCTGGCCGTTACCGGCCTGGTGCTGGGCTGGGTCATGGTCGGCGCGGCACTTGCCGCCATCGTGGTCTTCATCCTGTTCTTCGGCGGCCTGGCGTGGCTGGCGGCGGTGTCGAACTGACGCCATGACCGCCTCCGACAGCACTGAACGCTTCAGCAGCCGCGTCGCCGACTACGTCCGCTACCGGCCCGACTACCCACCCGCGCTGCTGGAGTGGCTGCACGGCCCGATGGGTGTCAGCCAGCAGGTGCGTGTGGCTGACATCGGCGCCGGCACCGGCATTTCCAGCCGCCTGTTCCTGGCCAGCGGCCATCCCGTTGTCGCGGTTGAGCCCAATGCGGCCATGCGGGGCGCGGCCGAAGAATGGCTGGCACCGCAGTACCCGCAGTTCCGTGCGGTGGACGGCCGCGCCGAGGCCACCGCGCTGGACGATGCCAGCATCGATCTGGTCAGCGTCGCGCAGGCCTTCCATTGGTTCGACACCGTGGCGGTACGCGCCGAGTGGCAGCGCATCCTGCGCCCCGGCGGCCAGGCCCTCATCTACTGGAATTCTCGCCTGCTCGATGCGAGCCCGTTCCTGATCGGGTACGAACAGCTGCTGCTGGACTACGGCACCGACTACACCGCCGTGGCCGAGCGCTACCAGGACGACGCCACCATGCAGGCCTGGTTCGGCGCTGGCCTGCGCGGCAGGGTGGAGCTGCCGAACGTGCAGCACCTGGACTTCGACGCCCTGCGCGGGCGCCTGCTCTCCTCCTCCTACGCCCCTCAACCCGGTCATCCGCGCCACGCACCGATGATCGACGCTCTGCAGCACCTGTTCGCCGCCCACGCGGTCGACGGCCAGGTTGCTTTTGAATATCGAACCCGAGCCTTCCTCGGCACGCTGGACTGAACCGACGCATGTATTCGCTTGCCCGCCCCTTCCTGTTCTCGCTCGACGCCGAGCGCGCCCACGGCCTCGGCCTGTCCGCACTGGACCTGGCCTATCGCACCGGCACCACGCCGCTGCTGGCCGCACGCATCGCGCCGATGCCCAGCACGGTGTTCGGGCTGACGTTCCCCAACCCGGTCGGCCTGGCCGCCGGCCTGGACAAGAACGGGGAGCACATCGATGCATTGTTCGCGCTCGGCTTCGGCTTCGTCGAAATCGGCACGATCACCCCGCGCCCGCAGGCCGGCAATCCGCAGCCGCGCCTGTTCCGCCTGCCGGAACACAACGCGATCATCAACCGCATGGGCTTCAACAATGCAGGCGTGGACGCACTGGTGCGCAACGTCGAGCGCGCGCGCAACCGCCGCGGCCTGCTCGGCATCAACATCGGCAAGAACAAGGACACCCCCAACGAACAGGCCGTGGACGATTACATCGCCTGCCTGGACAAGGTGTACGCGCTGGCCGACTACATCACTGTCAACATTTCCTCGCCCAACACCGCCGGCCTGCGTGAACTGCAGGAAGAAACCGCGCTGCGCCAGCTGGTCAGCCAGCTGCGTGACCGCCAGGAAGAGCTCGCGGCCCGCCACGGCCGCCGCGTACCGATGCTGGTGAAGGTGGCGCCGGACCTCAGCGAGCGCGACATCGATGCCGCCGCCCGCGTGCTGGGCGAGCTGCAGGTGGACGGCGTGATCGCCACCAACACCACCATCGACCACAGCAAGGTGGCCGGCGATCCGCTGGCCAACGAGGCCGGTGGCCTGTCCGGTGCGCCGGTGCTGGAGCAGTCCACGCTGGTGCTGCGCCGCCTGCGCTCGCGCCTGCCCGAGTCGGTGCCCTTGGTCGGCGTCGGCGGCATCCTGTCCGGTGCCGATGCCGTGGCCAAGATGGCGGCCGGTGCCGCGCTGGTGCAGTGCTACAGCGGCCTGATCTTCCGTGGACCGGCGCTGGTTTCCGAATGCGTGGAGGCGATCCGTCGCCGCCGCGAAGCGCCCAGCCGCGGCGCGGTGGCCCCACTGTGAGCGCGCCCATGGACACCATCGACGGCAACGCCCCGCTGCGCTGGACGCTCACCCAAAATGCGCCGCTGCAGGGACTGAACACCTTCCACGTGCAGGCCAATGCGGAACAGCTGCTGGAACTGCACGATGCCGCGCTGCTGCCGGAGGTGCTGGCACTGCCCGAGGTGGCCAACGGCCCACTGCTGGTGCTGGGTGCCGGCAGCAACGTCCTGATCGCCGAGGACCTGCCCGGTACCGTGCTGGTGTTCGGCAACCGCGACATCAGTTTCCTTGAACACCGCGCCGACCATGCCGTGATCCGCGCCGGCGCCGGCGTGCCCTGGCATGGCCTGGTGATGTGGTCGCTGCAGGAAGGCCTGTCCGGCCTGGAAAACCTGGCGCTGATTCCCGGCACCGCCGGTGCCGCACCGATCCAGAACATCGGCGCCTATGGCGCGCAGGTCGGCGAGTTCATCCAGGCGGTCGAAGCCTGGGACTGCCAGGAACAGGCCTGGGTGCGCCTGGATAACGAACAGTGTGGTTTCGCCTACCGCGACAGCGTGTTCAAGCAACAGCCCGATCGCTACCTGATCACCGCCATCGAACTGAAACTGCCACTGCTGCACGATCTGCGCATGGACTACGCCGGCATCCGCGAAGAGCTGCAGGCGCAGGGCGTGGTGCTGCCGGGCGCGGTGGACGTGGCCAATGCGGTGATCGCGATCCGCCGCCGCAAGCTGCCCGACCCGGAGGTACTCGGCAATGCCGGCAGCTTCTTCAAGAACCCGGTGCTGCCGCTGGAGCAGGTCGACGTGCTGCTGCAGCATTTCCCCGACCTGCCGGTGTTCCCGGCCGAGCAGGACGACAAGCGCAAGGTCTCGGCGGCCTGGATGATCGAATCCTGCGGCTGGAAGGGCTTCCGCGACGGCGATGCCGGCGTGGCTCCCAGCCACGCGCTGGTGCTGGTCAACCACGGCAATGCCAGCGGCGCTGAACTGCTGGCGCTGGCGCGCCGCATCTCGGCCTCGGTGCTGGAGAAGTTCGGCGTGCCGATCGAACCGGAGCCCCGCCTGCTCGGCGCACAGTGGTGAACACTCTCGCCCTCTCCCCCGGCGCCACTCCGATGCGGGCGGCGCTGTTGATGCTCGGCAGTACGATGGCGTTCGGCCTGATGGCGGTAGCGATCCGCTATGCCACACGCTACGTTCCGACCCAGGAAGTGGCGTTCTTCCGCAATGCCTTCGGCCTGCTGGCGTTGCTGCCGATGCTGCTGCGGCCGGGCCGTGCGCCGCTGAAGACGCAGCAGCTGCCGCGCTATTTCGTGCGTAGTGCGATTGGCCTGGGCTCGATGCTGTGCGCGTTCTGGGCACTGGGCCACCTGCCGTTGGCGCAGGCGGTGTCGCTGTCGTACTCCACGCCGCTGTTCGTCACGATTGCCGCCGTGCTGTGGCTGGGTGAAACCGTGCGCGTGCGCCGCTGGGCCGCGGTCGTGGTCGGCTTCATCGGCGTGCTGGTGATCGTGCGTCCCGGCACCGCCGGCTTCACCGCCGGCAGCTTGGTCGCGGTGGGTGCGGCGGTACTCAGCTCGCTGGTGGCGATCCAGATCAAGCAGCTGACCCGCGTCGACAGTGCCGATACCGTGGTGCTCTATACCTACGTGTTCTGGGTGCCGCTGTCGCTGGTGCCGGCGCTGTTCGTCTGGGCCTGGCCAACCGGGTCGGCCTGGCTGTGGCTGCTGGCCACCGGCGTGCTCGGCACCGTCGGCCAGCTGTTGTGGACCCGCGCGCTACGGCTGGGCGAAGTCTCCGCCCTGACCCCGATCAGCTTCCTGCAGCTGCCCCTGGTAACGCTGTTCGGCTGGCTGCTGTTCAACGAAACGGTGGACCGCTGGACGATCATCGGTGCCGGCATCATCCTCGCCGCCAACGCCTACATCGCCCACCGCGAAGCCGTGCTGTCACGCCGCGCTGCAAGCGCGGCGGCCTCTGCAGCGGCCAAGCCCGCAGAGTAGATCCACACCCCGCGCAGACACCGCGGCCCCCTGTAGAGCCGAGCCATGCTCGACTCATCGCGCAGCGTGAGGGTTCATCGTAGAAAATGCCATGCACGCATGGCGTGGATCTACAGCGCGCGATACACCCGCTCTGCCGCGTCGAATACATTGCCCGGTGCGAACTGTTCGCTGAGGAAATGCAGCGACTGCCGGCGCAGCTGCGGCGAACGGTCCTCTCCATCACTGCCCAGCAGGACCTGCTGGAACTCGATCAGGTCCTGCAGGATGCGCCAGTGCCGGTACCAGGCGATCCAGCGTGGATCGCCGCGGTCACTGCCATAGCCTTCCTCGAATCCCAACGGGTTCTCGCGCCCCCAGCGCCCACCGACCGCGCCACCGATGAACATCAGGTCGCGCTCGCGCGGGGCCAGCGACAGGCCATCCCAATCGATCAGGTGCAGGCTGCCGTCATTGCCCATCAGCAGATTGCCGGCATGCAGGTCGGTGTGGCACAGGTGCAGCCGCACCGGGACATCCTGCAACGCCGCGTGCAGCTGCAGTGCCTGCGCATGCAGCGCCGCGATGCGCGCATGCTGCTGGTCCCAGACGGATACGAAGGCGCGGCCCAGCCCATCCCTGGCGGCCGCCAGGCCCTCGCCGGCCAGCCATTGCCCGACCGTATCAAGCGCCGCGGTTTCCATCCGCAGGCTCGGCAGCGCCTCCTGCAGCGCCGGTGGCGGGCACGCCTCGTGCAGGCGCCGCAGCACCTCGCCCAATCGTTGCCACTGCGTGCGGCTCAACGCCGCCTCGAAGCCGGACTGGCCTTCCACATACGGGAACAGGGTGAACTGCAGGCCCCAGCGCTGCACTGACGCTCCACCGGTCAGGGCCGGCCAGGGCGCGACGATTTCCTCGATGCCCAGCGTGCCGCGCAGCCAATGCAGGGTGTCCCAGACGGCAGGGGCAACCTGGTAACTGCGGCACTTCAACCACCATTGCCCGCGCCGTGCATCGATGCGATACACACTGGCGTTGGCATCGGCGCCAACCGGGCGTGGCACCACGGCATTGGCGGTGATGCCATAGGACTGCTGAAGGACTTCGCCGAGATGCTGCGCCGAAGCGAATGACATGGATGCAAGCGGAGAGTATTACCTGCCGCCACTATCGCAGATGCGCGGGCCGCGACACAGACATGTCCGTCACAACATCGTGCCTGCGCGACCAAAGTGCTAGCCGGCGACGCGTCGCATCACCGCTTCCAATGGGCCCCGCGCGAACCGCCAGGACCACAGCCACGCTGCGCTCGTGGCCAGCATCAGGAACAACAATGCCCACAGCAGCACCGACGCGAGCGACGCGCTGCCATCAAGCAGGCCCAGGCCTTCCAGCGTGCCCATGCCCAGCAGGATATGGCCGACGTACAGGGTCAGGGTCATGCGCCCGGCCGCGGTGAACGGTTCCAGCCAGTCACCCGGTCGTACACGCGTCAGCCACAGGCAGGCTGCAATGACACTGCAGGCCGCGCCCGCGCCTGTGAGTACGTAGGCCGGTCCCGGTGGCATCGGCTGCGTTCCCAGCCACGCCTGCCAGGGCGTCCCCTGCGCAAGCTGCTGCACGCCATGTCCAGCCACGATCAGCATCAGGCCCAGCACCAGCAGCGCGCGCTGGACCCGCGGTTGCGACAGTTGCAGCCGCGCCAGCAGCATGCCCAGCAGGAAGAAGCACAGCCACGGCAGCAGCGGATGGAACCCATTGAACAGCAGGTTGCGGGCCGCGCCCGGCCATTGCCACAGACCGGCGTATTCCAGCGTCTGCCAGTTCCATCCCTGGCTGTAGTCCCAGTGCAGCAACGCCCAGAACGAACAGGCCGCGATCCCCACGATGCTGGCCAGCAACACCCGCGGCGAGGCCCGCAGCCACAGCACGGCCAGCGCGAAATACACCGCGTAGTAATGCAGGATATCGGCCGGGAACAGCGTCAGGTTGAGCAGGCCCAGCACCAGCAGGAACAGTGCGCGCCGCCAGGTCTGCACACTGGCCGGCCACCAACCCTGCCGATGCGTGCCCAGTACCAGGCCCAACCCGGCCAGCGTAACGAACGTCGCCGAAGCCTTGCCTTCCAGAAAGTGGAAGACGCCTGCCAACCATCCGGCGCCCTCTGCCGGCACGGCCATCGCCAGGCGGAAGTTGACCAGCACCATGCCGGCCAAGGCCAGGTAACGCGCCAGATCAACGCCGTGCAGTCGCCGGTCGACGGCGCTCATGCGCGTGCGCCCAGCAGCAGCGCAAGCAGGCCGAGATCCAGCGATGCCTCATCGGTGCCCCCGGCTTCGCCCAGCCCTCGGCGCAGGGCATCGCTTTCGATGGCATCCAGCAGCACCTGTGCCTGCAGTGCCGCGGCCAGCACGGGGCGCCGACGTTCGCGCCGTGCCACCTGCTGCAGGGCTTCGGCCAGCGTCGCCTGCAATTGCCTGCGATTGGCCGCAAATGCCTCGGCCACGGCCGGATTGCGTGCGCTCTCGGCCAGCACTTCGACGGCGAGCGTTGCCCACTCCGGTTGCTGGCACAGTGCGTGGAAGTCCTGAAGGAAAACCAGCACCCGTGCGCGCTCGCCATCGGACGCGGCCAGTCGCTGCAGCAACGGTGCCAGTTCCTCGCCTTCGGCCACGGCCACCGCAAGGATGATCGCCTCCTTGCCCGGGAAGTGGTTGTAGAGATTGCCGAGGCTGACGCCGGCCGCCTGCGCGATGTCACGCATGCTGGTCTGGTGGAAGCCCTTCACGAGGAAACACTGCAGGGCGGCCTGCAGGATCTGCGCGATGCGTTGCCCGTTGCGGTCGGTTCGGTTCATGCCACAAATAGTGAACGAACGTTCGTCCATTTTTAAGGCGCGCGCATCCGCTGGCAGGGCGCCGTTCAGCCCTGCCCTACGCTGCCCTGTGCGGTTTCAGAAGAACTCGTCGAGAAGACGGTAGAACGCCAGCCGCCGTTCGTCGGGCACAACGCCATAGCGCCGGAACAGCGGCGCGACCCAGCGCGTGTCGCCGAAGTTGTGGACCAGGCTGCGCGCGGCGAGCGCCAGATCCTGGTAGCGATCGGCCACACCCAGCCGGCCACAGTCGATGAAACCGCTGAAACGGCCTTCGGCTGCCAAAAGGTTCGGCAGGCAGGCGTCGCCGTGGCTGACCACCAGATCCTCGTGATCGGGCCGGGTAGCGCGCAGTTCGGCGAACACCTGCTGTGCGCTCTGCCCCAGGCGCTCGTCATCGAAGTCATCGGCGTCGACCAGGCCCGCCTCGACCCGTTCCTGCGCGGCCTGCAGGCGCGAGGCCAGCCGCTGGTCGAACGGACAGGCCGCCACCGGTATGGCATGCAGGCCCCGCAGCGCATCGGCCAGCAGTTCCACCAGGCGCTGGGGCGGAAGCTCAGGCGACGAGGCCAAGTCGCGGCCGGGCAGCGCGCTCATCAGCAACCAGCGCCGGCCCGCTTCTTCGGCGGTGGCAATTACCGTTGGCGCCGGCTGGCCCTGCGCCTGCAGCCAGCGCAGGCGCGCGATCTCATCGCCCAACTCACTGAAGGTGTCTATCACTTCCGATTTCAGGAAGGCATCGGCCTGCCCCGGACGATGCACGCGGGCAACGTCCGCACGCGATACGCCGATCGACTGTCGCTCGATTCGCGCATCGGCCAATGTTTCCCGCCACGCCCACGGCAGCGGCATGCCATCAGTGAAGGGATCGGGTGCTTCCATGGCGGGATGTTCCTGTTGCCGGTGACCCTACGGATTCTCGCTCATCCTGCACGGACCCCGGCCAACAGCAGCGCGGAAAGGTACATGCCTGCGCCGAACACGCTGTGTGCCACCAGGCTGCGCAGCCGCGCCTTGCCAGGCGCCGGGGTCTTCGAAGCGGCAATGCCGGCGCCCATGCCCGGCTGCAGGATGAAGAACGGCGCGGCAACGCTGAGAACGCCGAAGGCCAGCGCCGGCCACAGGGTCGGTGCCTGCACCCAACCGTTCCCGACCACGGCCAGCAACAACACGGCGAAGACCACACCGATCACGTAATGCGCGGTCCAGCCCAGCGCGCGCTCGCCGGCCACCGGCAGCGAACGACCAATGCCCTCATGGCGCAAGCGCCCACGCCGCAGGTGGCCGAGCCAGCGGCCGACCATCGCAAAATCCAGCGACGGAATGCCGAGCAGCCTGCGCTGCAGCAACGCCCACAGATCCATCAGCGCGGTCGCGCCGACGCCGATCACTACCGCATCGATCACCAATGTCGTCGCCCAGCCACTCATCCCGCCAACCTTCAATTATTTGCTTGAATGATAGAGCGATGCTAGCGTGCCCGGCATGAACGCTGCAACCGAGCTGCCGCCGTCCCCGCTGGAAGCGCTGGCCGAGATCGCCCGCACCCTGGGCCACCCGCACCGCCTGGCCCTGCTGGAGCACATCGCCCAAGGCGAGCGTGCGGTCGAGCGCCTGGCCGAACTGAGCGGCCTGTCGGTGGCCAATACGTCCCAGCACCTGCAGCAGCTGCGTCGTGCCGGCCTGGCGCAGACCCGCCGTGACGGCAAGCGCATCCTCTACCGCAGCGCTGACGGCCCACTGGCCAACCTGCTGGCCGCGCTGCGCGACTATGCCGACCACCAGCGCAGCGAAATGCAGGGCGTCCTCACCGACAGCCTGCAGCGCCGCGATGCACTGGAAGGGCTGACCGTCGAGCAGCTGCTGGAGCAACGCGACAGCGTGGTACTGCTGGACGTGCGGCCGCGCGAGGAATTCGATCTGGGCCACCTGCCCGGCGCGCTGAACATTCCCGCAACTGAACTGCACGCGCGGATGGACGAACTGCCGCGCGCCGTCCACATTGTCGCGTACTGCCGCGGGCCCTACTGCGTGCTGTCCAACGATGCAGTGATGATGCTGCGCGAAGCCGGCCTCAGCGCGCAGCGACTGGCCGCCGGCTATCCCGAATGGAAGGCCGCAGGCCTGCAGGTTGAACTGCCCCGACACTGAGCGAACCGTTTGTCATGGATGATGCGATTTCCCCGTTGATCGATGCTGCCTGGCAGCGCGTGTTCGCCGGCCAGCGCACGTTGCAGCAGGGGCCGCAGCTGCACCTGGCGTGCAGCGATGATGTCGATGAGGGTGAGGACCGCATGCTGTTACAGCCGGTCGCGGGCCCCGCCCGAGCGCTGTTGCGTCCTGCCCTGGCCGCTCGCCTGCAACTGCGTGCGCAACCGCACTGGACACTGGCGCAGCTGCAACAGCGCTTGCAGCAGCTCGGCCAGCATATGCACGGCGCGGATCGTGTCTTCTACTTCCCCACCGCAACACTCGCCGCCCTCGCCGAACACCCTGCCCCACCACATATCCGCCGCCTCGGCGCGACCGACGCGGCAGCGTTCAACGCGTTCCAGGCCACCGCCAGCGAGGACGATCTCGATGCCGCATGGGTCGAGCTGGATCACTGGCAGGTGTTCGGTGCCTTCGACGGCGAGCGCCTGGTCGCTGCGGGAAGCATGTACCCCTGGAGCCTGGATCCAGCCTTCGCCGATATGGGCGTACTGACCCTGCCCGAGGCCCGCGGTCGCGGTCACGCGCGACAGCTGGTACACGCCATGGCCGTGTCCGCGCGGGCGTCCGGGCTGCAGCCGCAATACCGTTGCCAGCTCGACAACACCGCCTCGATCATCACCGCCGGACGCAGCGGCCTGCGCGCGTTCGCCGATTGGGACACCATTCTGGCGGCCGACTGAGGCCGCCGCAGCACAACAAGGAAGCCACATGAAATTGATGGTCATCGGCGCCAGCAGGGGCCTCGGTCGAGCGTTCGTCGAAGGCCTGTGCAGTGCGGGCGACACCGTCATCGGCGTTTCGCGCAGCCGCCCGCACGACCTCGAATGCCCCGAGGGCGTCACCCTGCAGTGGATCGAAGCGGATCTGTCCCAGCCCACCCTTGCTGCCAATCACATCGCAGCGCAGGCGCCGGCCGATCTGGATGTGCTCATCCACAACCTGGCATCTGGGAAGAGACGGCCTTCAGCGACGAGTACGCCTTCCTCGACGAAAGCGATGCCGCGCTTGCCCAGCTGGTCGACGTCAACATCACCGCCACCCTGGTGCTGCTGCGGCGCCTGCTGCCAAGGGTACTGGGCGCAGCACGTCCACAGCTGGTGCTGACCGGCTCGACCTCGGCGCTGCCGCGCAGCGGCCGCCCGGAAGTGGCGTTCGGCGCATCCAAGTTCGCGCTCAACGGCATCGCCGATGCGCTGCGCGAAGGCTTCCGGGATCGGCGCCTGGCGGTAACCAGTCTGCAGCTGGGCTACCTCAACACCGACGATGCACTGTCAGTGCCGGTAGCGGACGCCGCAGCGCGCGGCGACGGCGCACTGGTGCCGGTCCATGATGTCGTGGCGATGGTACGCGCCCTGCTGCAGCTGTCACCGTCCTCCTTCGTGCGCGAACTGGTGCTGCCCGCCATCGCCGACCCGCGCTACTGACCGCAGGGACCTTGGCCTGCCCCTTGGTGGCCGCACAGGCGCCTGTGGTTTACCCTGCTCGTCACTGGCCGTCGGTCACAGGCGGGAACCTGCTATGGATGCGCTTTCACGGGTCTCGGCCCAGGTCCTGGACAGCGCCCTGCCCAGCCTGCCGCTGTACCTGCTGCAGGCCACGGCGGTGATCGGCATGATCGGCGTGCTGCTGATCGCCACCCGTCGCGCCGGGCACGCCATTGAAGGACGGCGCCTGTATGTCGGCATAGCGCTGGGCCTGATCTACCTGTTCAATTCCTGGTTCGTGGCCCGTTACACCCAGGGTGTGGTCAAGCTGCACCTCGGCTTCGACATCCTGCTGGTCAGTGGCCTGCTCGGTGGCTGGCGCGGCGGCTTGGCCTGCCTGGCCGCCGCCCTGCTCGCCCGCTACCAGTTCGTCGGCACCCAGTTCTTCCTGCCTGCCAGCCTCGAGGCCGTGTTGCAGATGGTGGCCGGCGTCTGGCTGCGCAGGCGCCTGCACCCGCGCATGCTCAACGAACTCTCGCCACGCACGATCCTGCAGGCGTGGTCCGTGCGTATCGGGATGACCGCCCTGGGCCTGGCGCTGGGTGTGGCGATCATTGGGGCCGATCAACTACCGGTGGCCGAACTGGCGATCCAGCGTGTGCTGGCACTGCCGGTCTCGCTGCTGGTACTCGGCGCAGTGTTCGCACTGGTCTACAACGATGCCCAGATCGATGCGCAGCGCCAGCGCGAACAGGCGTGGCTGCGCATCGATCCGATCAGCGGCCTGCCCAACATGCGTGCGCTCGGTGAACGCCTGCAGCGGTACTGGCGCGACAACGACGGCATCGGCAAGGCCTGCCTGATCGTGGCCGAGATGGGCAACCTGCGCGATCTGCGCCTGCGCTACGGGCCATTGCAGGACAACGGCCTGTGGCAGCGCGATACACCGGCCGACGTCCACCGGTTGCTGCCATCGCTGGCGGTGGACGACGTGGAGGTCTACCAGTTCGGTGATGCCGCGCTGGCGATCCTGGTGCGCGGCATGACCTTGTCCGAACTGCGCATACAACCGCAGATCACCGAGCTGGCCAGCAACCTGGCCGATCGGGTCGGCCGCGATTGGCCTGGCTTCCGGCCGCTGTTCCGCTGTGCGGTGGTTGAATTGAAGCCCCCCGTTGATGCCGACGAAGGACATCTTCCGTTCCGCGCGATCACCGTGGCACTGAGCGCGATCGAATCCGGCGTCGTGTTCTTCGACGACCCGATCCAGCGCGACGGCGAGATCGACGCCCTGATCGAAGTCGCCCTCGAACGCTGGCTGCAGCAGGGCGACGCACCGCTGTGCTACCAGCCCAAGCATCGCCTGCAGGACCGCCAGCTGGTCGGCGCCGAAGCGCTGCTGCGCATGCGCGATGGCGAAGGCCGGCCGATTGCACCGATGCGGGTGATCTCGCTGCTGCGCCGGCAGGGCCGGCTGGCAGACCTGGAATGGGCCACGCTGCAGTCGGCGGTGCACTTCCTGCAGCACTGCCGGCAGGACGGCGCGGCGCTGACCATCGCAGTCAATGTGTCAGCCGAATCCCTGCGCCTGCCCGACTTCGGCCTGCGCCTGCAGGAACTGCTGCAGCTGCACGACATCCCCGGCGCGATGCTGCGGCTGGAAATCGTCGAGTGGACCGAGATCGTCGAGCGTGACCTGGTCGATGCCAACATCGCACAGCTGCTGGCGGCCGGAGTCACCCTGTCGCTGGATGATTTCGGCGCGGGCTACTCGACCCTGATCCTGCTTTCGCAGCTGGCCATCGCCGAGGTCAAGATCGAGCAGGCGTTGATCGCCACGCTGTCCGACGCCAAGTCGCAGTCGATCGTTCGCTTCATCGTCGAAGTCGCGCACCGCTGCGGCGCGATCGTGGTGGCCGAGGGGACCGAAACCCTGGCGCAGGAACAGCACCTGCGCGCGCTGGGCGTGGATGTCGGCCAGGGCTATCTGTACTCGGCCGCACTGCCGGCCGACGAGTTCCGTCGCTTCGCCGCCAGCTAGACCGCGTAGAAACCCAGGAACATGGCCACCGCCGATTCGGCGACGCGTGCGCGTTCCTGCGCGGTCAACGGTGGCTGCCCCATCGTCACCTGCGGCCAGAACGCAAAGCTCTTCACCAGCCCATGCAGCTGGTGGCCGGCGAATTCCGGATCAACCTCTCGCAACCGGCCATCGGCGATCGCTGCGCGGATCCACGCACTCTCGCCACTTTCCTTCTCGCCCATGCGGCAGACGATGGCCTGCGCCCGCTCCGGCGAGTGGATGACCTCGGCCATCGCCACCCGTGCCAGGTCGATGAAGTTGGCATCGCTGAGCAGTTCCAGCTTCTGGCCCAGCAACTGCAGCAGCTGCGCCTGCAACGGCTGGTCCGCGCGATACGGCAGTGCGTCGCTGGCCACGCTGCGTTCCCACAGCTCCTCCAGGATCATCGAAAACAGCGCTTCCTTGCTCGGGAAGTGGTTGTAGACGGTGCGCTTGGAGACCCCGGCCACCTCGGCGATGCGGTCCATGCTGGTCGCCTCGTAGCCCGATGCACGGAACTCCTCCACCGCCGCGCGCACGATGGCCTCGCGTTTGCGGTCGGTCAGGCGTTGTGGGGCACGGGGCATGGCAGGAACCGGATAGCTGAACGGATGCCACCATTTTACACCCAGCAGTGTACTTTTGAAAAATGCGAAACTACACTGTGCAGTGTACCCAGCGGACGTCACCCATGAAGCGCCTGCTCCTTGTCCTCCTGCTTGGAATCCTCGCCGTGACCGCCTACACCTTCTGCAAGTCCTGGTCCCTCCCCGACTTCCCCGATTCGCCGCAGTACCGCGACGGCAAGTTCCGCAATGCCCTGCCCCGTCCGGCGATGGGCCTGCGCGACGGTGCGGAGATCTGGTGGACGTTCCTGTTCAACAAGCCCAAGGGCACCGTGCCCGCCCACCCGATTCCGGTGAAGCCGCTGGACCGCGCCTCCCTGGATGCTGCCCCGGATCGCAGCCTGTTCCGGCTTGGGCACTCCACGATCCTGCTGAAGCTGCGTGACCAGTACTGGCTGACCGACCCGGTGTTCTCCGAGCGCGCCTCACCGGTGCAGTGGATGGGGCCGGCGCGCTTCCACGCACCGCCGATCAGCATCGACGAACTGCCGCCCATCGCCGGCGTGATCCTCTCGCACAACCACTATGACCATCTCGACCATGCCGCGGTAATGCAGCTGGCCGGCAAGACCGCGCGCTTCATCGCACCGCTCGGCGTCGGCGACCAGCTGATTGCATGGGGTGTGGACGCCAGCAAGGTGGAACAGCTGGACTGGTGGCAGTCGACTGAAGCCAGTGGCCTGCGCTTGACCGCGACCCCGGGCCAGCACTTCTCCGGCCGCGGGCTGGGTGACAGCGACCGCAGCCTGTGGGCGTCATGGGTGATCCAGGACGGCGACTTCCGCATCTTCTTCAGCGGCGACACCGGCTACTTCGATGGCTTCAAGGCCATCGGCGAGAAGTACGGACCGTTCGACCTGACCATGATCGAGACCGGCGCCTACGATCCGCGCTGGGCGTTCGTGCACATGCAGCCGGAACAGACCCTGCAGGCGCACCTGGACCTGCGCGGAAAGTGGCTGCTGCCGATCCACAACGGCACCTTCGACCTGGCCCTGCACGCATGGCAGCAGCCGTTCGAGCGCATCACGGCATTGGCGGCCGCAAAGAACGTGCCGGTGGCCACGCCGATGATGGGCGAAGCACTGGACATGCAGGCGCCGCAGGCGGGTACGCGATGGTGGGAGACGGTGGAGCTTTAGCGGGGGATGCCGTTTGACCTGCCGGAAGCCATGTAGAGCCGAGCCATGCTCGGCTGCGTCAACCACGGAAGCGGCCTGCGGCGCTGCAGTGCGTCATGTAACCGATTACATCCCTTGCTAGCGTAGCGCTCGCCCGATTCCGGTCGAACCTGCGAGGCTGTCTGTAATGACGTTGCGCGCCGAACGCTCCAAGGTCTCCCGCTCAGCTATCCCATGGCGATCTGCCGCCGCCCTGCTGTTGGCCGCCCTGGCCTCCAACGCACAGGCACAGACCCTCCCCCCGCGCAACCAATGGCAGGCCAGCAGTTCCTCGCAGCAGGTACCGGCGATGGCGATCGGCCACCTGATCGACGGCGACCCGAAGACCGTGACCGGCGGCGCCTTCAGCCCCGGCCACTGGTTCCAGATCGATCTGGGCGCGCCCACCCTGCTGGCCGGTGCGCGCCTTACCTGGGATGTCTCCAATCCGGAAGGCTATTCACTGCAGACCTCGCTGGATGGCACGCAGTGGCAGACCGCGTACACGATGGCCGATTCGCTGGGCGACGTGGAAACGCTGTACTTCGCGCCGCGGCAGGCACGCTACCTGCGGCTGGCCAGCCCGCAGCGCACCTCCGATTGGGGCGTGTCGATCTTCGAGATGGAGCCACTGGACAGCACGCTCAGCGCACGCATCAGCGGTATCGATGCAACGCAGGCAGCGGCGCTGTGGCAAGGGGGCGGCACCGTCGCGATGCCGGCCGGGGCAAATGGATCCCATACGTTCGAGATCACGCTGCCGCGGGCCCAATCAACGGCTGGCCTGGTCGTCGACTGGGCCGATGGCGCGCGCGGCGCCGCGCGACTGCAGGTGCAGGATGCACAGGGCCGTTGGCAGGACCTCGCACACGATGCACAAGCGGCCAATCATCGACAAAGCTGGCTGGCCGCCACTGCAGCACAACCGTTACGTACATTCCGCCTGAGCGTGGACGGCGCTGCACCGCAGATCGCGCGCCTGCGCCTGCTCGGCCCGAAGGCCGTGATGACGCCGATGAAGCGCTACCAGATCGCTGCCAGCGGCGCGCAGCGCGCGTTGTTCCCGGCGTCGTTGCAGATGCAGCAGACCTATTGGACCGCAGTGGGCGTGCATGCGGGCCGGCAGAAGTCGATCTTCGACGAATACGGCAATCTGGAAGCCTTCAAGGGCGCGCCACTGGTGCAGCCGATCTGGCGAAGTGCTGACGGTCGCGCCGCTGGCGCGGCAGGACAGCCGATACAGCACGCGCTGCGGGATGGCTGGAAGCCGATGCCCTCCGCTACGTGGTCACCGCAGCCCGGGCTGGAGTTGCGCAGCGAGGTATTCGCCATCGAGCGCAACGGCCAGCCGGTAACGTTCCTGCGTCATCGCCTGCACAACACCGGAAAAACCCGGATCGACGGCACGCTCAGCCTGGTCGTGCGCCCGATGCAGATGAACCCGCCATGGCAGAACGGCGGGCTGTCGCCGATCCGCGATGTGGCCATCGACAGGCAATCCGTGCGCATCAATGGCCGCACGCTGCTGCACTCGCTCACGCCAGTGGCTGCGTCCGGCGCGGCGCCGTTCGGCAGGGATGGCGCCACGGAAATCACCGCGGACATCGCTGCCGGCCAACTGCCTTCCGCGCAACAGGCACGTGATGACCAGGGTCTTGCCTCGGCTGCGTTGGACTACCGCGCCTCGTTGGCGCCGGGAACCAGCGATGCCATCGTGGTCGCGTTCCCGTTGGGCACCGCCGCCGCGGATGCCAATGGCGTGCTGCCCGAAGCGCCTGCGCTGGATCTGGCCACGCTTCCCCGCGATGCCAATGCGGCGTTCGATTCACTGGCCACGCAGGCGTCCGCGGACTGGCAGGCACGGCTGGGCCAGGTCGGCCTGCGCCTGCCCGACCCATCACTGGTGGACATGCTGCGCGCGCAGGCCGCCTACATGCTGATCAACCAGACCGGCCCGGCGATGCAGCCCGGCCCGCGCAACTACAACCGCTCCTTCATCCGCGACGGCATGGCCACCTCGGCCGTGCTGCTGCGCATGGGCGAGGCCAAGGTCGCGCGCGACTACCTGGCCTGGTACAGCGAACACGGCGTACATGCCAACGGCCTGGTCTCGCCGATCCTCAATGACGATGGCAGCGTCAACACCGGCTTCGGTTCGGACATCGAGTACGACAGCCAGGGCCAGTACGTGGCGCTGGTCGCCGACGTTGCACGGCTGGATGGCGGACCCGAGTCGGTGCGTGACTACCTGCCGAAGGTGAAGGCCGCGCTGCACTTCCTGCAGGAACTGCGCGAGCGCACGCTGGTGCCCGGTTACAAGGCTGACCAGCCTGCCCCGGAACGCTTTGCGGGCATCCTTGCACCATCGATCAGCCATGAGGGCTATCCATCACCCACCCACAGCTATTGGGATGACTACTGGGGCCTGAAGGGGTGGCACGACGGCGCGTGGCTGGCCGAGGCGCTGGGCGACCACGAAACCGCCCGTTGGGCGCGCGAGCAGTACAAAGCGCTGTACGACGCATTGCGTGCCTCGATCCGCGCAACGATGGCGTGGAAGGGCATCGACTTCATTCCGTCATCGGCCGATCTTGGCGATGGTGACCCCACCGGCGTGTCGATCGCCCTGGACCCGACCGGCGCGCAGAGCGTGTTGCCGGCAGATGCGTTGCGGACCACCTTCGCCCGCTACCTGGAAGACGTGCGCAAGCGCAGCCAGCCCGGTGCGCTGTATGCCTACACGCCGTACGAGATCCGCAACGTGCTGAGCTATGTGCACCTGGGCCAGCCAGACGTGGCTGACGAGCTGCTGCAGGGCCTGCTTCATGACCGGCGCCCGCTTGAATGGCAGGTGCTGGCCGAAGTAGTGCATTCACGGCTGCGCTTCCCGCGCTACCTCGGCGACATGCCGCATACCTGGATCGGCGCCGAATACGGCCGCACCCTGTTCGGCATGCTGATGCGCGAAGACGATGATGCGCTCTCGCTGCTGCCGGGCACACCGCCCTCGTGGGTGGCGGGGGATGGATTGGCGGTGGAACGCCTGCCGACGGCGTATGGCACGTTGCAGATGCAGGCGCGGCAGCGCGACGGGGTGCTGACGGTGGGGCTTGGCAAAGGGCTGCGCGGCGGAACGGCGGTGAAAGTCTGGTGGCCGGCGCGCACGATGCCGAAGACGGTGCGTGTGGACGGACGCAGCGTTTCCGACTTCGACGCCGAGGGCGTGCGCCTGGCGAAACCGTTCAGAACGCTGGAGGCGCGTTGGTAAAGCAGCCGAGCATGGCTCGGCTCTACAAAAGCGGAGGTCGCGCCGGGCCACGCCCGGTGTCATTGCAACGTCGGCAATCCCGGCGGGTTGGTCTGCGACTGCGGCACGGCTTCCTCGGCCACGTTCCACCGTTTCAGCGCCTGCGCGTAGGTGCCACTGGCGATCTGGGTGTTCAGCGCCTGCGTCACTGCATCAGCCAGGCCGCTGCCCTTGCGCGTGGTCACCGAGATCGCCGCAGCGTTCGGCCAGCCACCGGGGAACAGGCCGACGCGCCGCACCTTACCGTCGCGTGCGGAATAGGCGCCGGTGGCGTTGGGCTCGAACGACACATCGGCGCGGCCGGTGATCACCGCCAGCCGCCCGACCACGGCGTCATCGAAGTACTGGTACTCCACCGGTTTCAATCCCGCCGCGATGTTCTGCTGGTCCCACTGCCGCAGGATCTGGTCCTGGTTGGTGCTGGCACCCACCACCACCTTCAGCCCGGCCACATCGGCCGGCTTCTCGATCTTCTGGATCGGCCCGTCTGCGCGCGTGTAGATGCCCAGCAGGTCGAAACGGTAGCTGGAGAAATCGAACTTCTTCTTGCGCTCTTCGGTAACCGTCACGTTCGACAGCACCGCATCGTACTTGCCTGATTCCAGACCCAGCGGCCAGTCGGCCCAGGCCACCGGCACGATCACCAGCTTCAGGCCCAGCGCATCGGCGATCAGGCGCGCGATGTCGGGCTCGATGCCCACAACGTCCTTGCTGTCGGCCCCGTAGTCGGCCAGCGGCAGCTGCCCTGGATGGGTGGCCACGGTGAAGGACCCGGGCGTGACGAAGCGATACCCCTTGGGGATCAATGACTGCGCCTCTGGATCGAACGTGCCTTTCAACACCGCCGTGTTCGCACCGGCCAGGCTGGTCGCGGCCACGGTGCCGGCATCCGGTGCCTGCCGCACGCGCGAATAGACGATACCGGTGATGCCGATGACCAGCACGCCCACGATCAACAGGGTGCTGCGTGAGGGACGACGCGGTGCTGCAGGGCTCATGGTGTTCCTTTCTCGGTTACAGGGTCTTGGCCAGGAAATCGGCGGTGCGCTGCTGGCGCGGGCGTTCGAACAGCACCTCGGGCGTGCCCTGCTCGATCACCCGGCCCTGGTCCATCATCACCACGTGGTCGGCCACGCGGCGGGCGAAGCTCAGCTCATGGGTGACGATCACCAGCGTGGTGCCGGAGCGGGCCAGCTCCTCGATCACGCTCAGCACCTCGGCCACCAGTTCCGGGTCCAGCGCCGACGTCGGTTCGTCGAACAGCAGCACCTTGGGCTGCAGCCCCAGCGCGCGGGCAATTGCGATGCGCTGCTGCTGGCCACCGGACAGCTGGCGCGGGAAGGCATCGGCCTTGTCGGCCAGGCCGACCCGTTCCAGCAGCGTGCGCGCCTGCTGCTCGGCCTGCGCGCGCGGCACGCCACGCACCGCGATCGGTGCCTCGATGATGTTCTCCAGCGCGGTCAGGTGCGGGAACAGGTTGAAGCCCTGGAACACCATGCCCACTTCCGCACGGCGGCGTCGGATCTCGCGCTCGGGCAGCTCGTACAGGGTGTCGCCCTCGCGGCGGTAGCCGATCAGCTGGCCGCCGACAGTCACGTAACCGCCGTCGGCGCGTTCCAGGTGGTTGATCAGCCGCAGCAGCGTGGACTTGCCGGCGCCCGAAGGGCCGATCAGCACGGTCACGCTGCCGGCGCGCAGGTCCAGGTTCACGTCTTCCAGCACCGGTTGGTCGCCAAACACCTTGCCTACGCCATGCAGCGACACCGCCGCGCCCTCGCCCGCTTCAACCTGGGTGGCGATACGTGGGCGGCTTGCTGCGCGCGGTGCGGCTTCGCTCTGCACACGCGGGGGCGATGACACCGGCGACACCGAGCGCTCGCGCTGCAGCTGGCCGCGCGCGAAGCGTTGCTCCACGCGCCGCTGCAACAGCGACAGCACGGTAAGTATCACCAGGTACCAGACCGTGGCCACCATCAGCAGCGGCACCACTTCCAGATTGCGGCGGTAGATCACCTGCACGGTGTAGAACAGCTCCGGCAGCGCCAGCACGTAGACCACCGAGGTGCTCTTGGCCAGGCCGATCACATCGTTGAACGCGGCCGGCAGGATCGAACGCATCGCCTGCGGCAGGATGATGCGGCGCACCTGGCGGCTACGCGGCAGGCCAAGTGCCGCTGCCGCCTCGTACTGGCCATGGTCGACCGAGAGGATGCCACCGCGGATCACTTCGGCCGAGAACGCGGCCTGATTCAAGGTGAGGCCCAGCACTGCGGCGGTGAACACGCCGATCAGCTGCGTGGTCGGGTACGAGAACAGGCTGATGCCGGTGAACGGCACGCCCAGCTCGATGGTGCTGTACAGGTAGCCCAGGTTGTTCAGCAGCAGCAACAGCACCAGCAGCGGGATCGAACGGAACAGCCATACATAGCCCCACGACACCGCCGACAGCAGCGGCGAGCCGGACACGCGGGCCAGCGCCAGCAAGGTACCCAGCGCGAAGCCGAGGCCGGTACCGAGCGCGGTCAGCAGCAGCGTGCGACCCAGGCCTTCCAGTACAGGCCGTGCGAAGAACCACTCGGCGAACGTGCCCCAGCCCCAGCGCGGATTGCCCAGCACGGATTGCAGCCCGATCAGGATCAGCGCCAGTGCCAGCACCGTGCCGAAGACCTGCAGCGGATGCCGGGCCGGCACGATCTTCAGCGCCGGTGCTGGCGCGGGGGGTGCGGCAATGCCATCCAGCGCAGTCGAAGGCGTGCTCATGCGTGGGCTCCGTGCAACACGGTCTGCGACGGCGAAAGCACTGGCGCCGGCGCACGTAGATGCTTCTCGAACGGCAGATGCGCGATGGTTTCCGGGTCGGCCTGCAGGTCGAACAGCGCGGTATAGCCGTGGCTGAGGTACAGGCCGACGGCTTCAGGCTGGCGGAAGCCGGTGGTCAGGAACACCCGCCGGTACCCTTGCCGCGCCGCCTGGTCTTCCAGTTCCTGAAGCACGCGACGCGCGATGCCCTGCCGGCGCAGCCCGGGCAGCGTCCAGATACGTTTGAATTCGGCGGTGTCCGGATCGCGGTGCGGCATGAAGGCGCCGCCGGAGATCGCCACACCATCGCGCAGCAGCAGCACGAACGCGCCTACCGGCGCCGCGAAGGCCTGCGCCGGATAGCGTTGCAGCTCCTCGCGGGCGCTGCCGCCGATGCGTCGGCGCACGTCGGCGTAACGGATGTCGTACTCCTGCTCCAGGCCATCGAACAGCGGCCGCGCCAATGGATCATCCACCGAGGTATAGAGGAAGCGTTCGTTGCTGCTCATGCCACGTCCTTCACCAGATAGTCTTCGGCCAGTCGCGCCCACAGGCTGGCGGCCGGTGCGATGGCCGCGTCGTTGAACACATAGCGCGGGCTGTGCAACGGTGCGCTGTCGCCGTTGCCGACGAACACGAAACTCCCGGGCCGTGCTTGCAACAGGAAAGCGAAGTCCTCGCTGGCGGTGCGCGGCGCGAACTCCGGCACCACCTGTTCGTGGCCGAAGCCCTGTACGGCCACGTCGCGGATGTAGGCGGTCTGCTGCGGGTGGTTGATCACGCTGGGGAAGCCACGCGGGAACTCGATTTCGGCGCGTGCCCCGAAAGCGGCAGCGGTCTGCTCGGCAATTCCGGTCACCCGGCGGCGCAGCGTGTCGCGCACCTCGGGCAGGTAGGCGCGCACGGTCAGCTTCAGCTCGACCACGTCCGGAATCACATTGGCGGCCTGCCCACCATGGATCGAACCGACGGTGACCACGCCCATCTGCCGCGGGTCGACATTGCGCGACACCACACTCTGCAATGCAGTGATGATGTGCGCGGCGACCAGGATCGGGTCCACGCTGCCCTGCGGCTCGGCACCGTGGCCGCCCTTGCCGATCACCTTCAGCCGCGCCCAGTCGACCGACGCCATCGCCGGGCCGTCGACGAAGCCGAAGTGGCCCACCGGCACGCCCGGCCAGTTGTGCAGCCCATAGATCGCATCCACCGGGAAGCGCTCGAACAGGCCGTCGGCAATCATCTTCGATGCACCCGAGCCGGTTTCCTCGGCTGGCTGGAACACCAGCTGCAAGGTGCCGTCGATAGTGCCGTGATGGGCCAGGTAATGCGCGGCGGACAGCAGGATGGCGGTGTGACCATCATGGCCGCAGGCATGCATCAGGCCGTCGGTCTGGCTGGCGTAGGCCAGCCCCGAGTCTTCGTGGATCGGCAAGGCATCGATGTCCGCACGCAGCCCCAGCCGACGGCCGCCCTGCCCACGCTGCAACGTGCCGACCACGCCGGTGCCGCCGAGACCGGTGGTCACCTCATAGCCCCACTGCTGCAGCAACTCGGCCACACGGGCGCTGGTGCGGTGCTCCTCGAAGGCCAGCTCCGGGTGGCGGTGCAGGTCATGGCGGATCGCGATGGTGGCCTCGGCGCGTGCCGCAATCTCGGGCAATACGCCCGTCGTTTGGGAATCCCGCCGGACATGGCCCGGTGCTGCCGCAGTTTCTCCGCTCATTGCCCTACCCCGCCTTCCGCGCCGGCTCGGCATCGGTCGAATGACGGCTGGCCTTGTACGGCAGGCCCAGATGTTCGCGCAGGGTCTGCCCCTCCAGCTCGCGCTGGTGGTAGCCGCGCGCCTGCAGGATCGGCAGCACCTGGGTCACGAAATCGTCCAGGCCTTCGCGCTGCGCCGCAAATCCGAGGATGAAGCCGTCGCTGGCACCGGCGTCGAACCAGCGGATCAACTCATCGGCCATGTGCTCCGGCGTGCCGATGAAGTTCGGTCGTGGACTCACGGCTTCCAGTGCCACCTGGCGCAGGCTCAGCCCCTTCTCCCGCGCATCCTGCTTGATGCGATCGGTGGTGGAACGGAACGAGTTGCTGCCGATCTCACCCAGCTCCGGGAACGGCGCGTCCGGATCGTACTGGCTGAAATCGTGGTGATCGAAGAAGCGTCCCAGGTACGCCAGTGCATCCTCCAGCGTGGCCAGTGCGGCGATCGCCTGGTACTTGGCTTCAGCCTCCTCTGCGGTACGGCCAACGATGGGGCCGATGCCCGGGAAGATCTTCACGTCGTTGCCGCTGCGGCCATGCGCGATCGCCGAGTTCTTCACCTTCTGGGTGAACGCGCGGGTTTCTTCCAGCGACGGCGAATGGGTGAACACCGCATCGGCGTACTTGCCGGCCAGCGCGATGCCGTCGTCGGACGAACCGGCCTGGAAGATCACCGGCTGGCCCTGTGGCGAACGCTGGATGTTGAGCGGACCTTCCACCTGGAAGAAGCGGCCCTTGTGCTCGAGGCGGCGGAATTTCTCCGGTGCGAAGAAGGTGCCGCTGTCGCGCTCACGCACGAAGGCGTCGTCATCCCAGGAATCCCACAGCCCCTGCACCACCTCCAGGTACTCGTCGGCAATCTGGTAGCGCAGTGCATGCTCGGGATGTGGGCGGCCATAATTGCGACCCGAGCCCTCCAACGGCGACGTCACCACGTTCCAGCCGGCGCGGCCGCCGCTGAGCAGATCCAGCGAGGCGAACTGGCGGGCGACGGTGAACGGATCGCTGTAGGACGTCGACAGCGTACCGGCCAAGCCGATCTTCTTCGTCGCCGTAGCGAGCGCCGACAGCAGCGAGATCGGCTCGAAACGGTTGAGGAAATGCGGGATCGACTTCTCGTTGATATACAACCCGTCGGCCACGAAGCCGAAGGCGATGCCGTTGTCTTCGGCGGTGCGCGCGATGTCGATGTAGAACTGCAGGTTGACGCTGGCATCGGCCGGGTTGGACGGGTGCTTCCAGGCATGCATGTGGCTGCCGGGGCCCTGCAGCATGATGCCGAACGGAATGTGGCGCGGGGTCGTGCTCATGGGAAACGCTCCTGCAGGTCAGGCCACCGCCGCGCGCGGCGCGGGCGACAGCAGTTCAAGGGATGTCAGGCGTGCGTCGAGGTCGGCCACCGGCGCATCGAGGATGAACTCGCCCACGCCGAAACGCCGGTGCAGCGCATCCAGTTCGCCGCGCACGTGCTGCGCATCACCGGACAGCACGCTGGGGCGCGCTTCCTCGATGCGGAAGTCGGCCACCCCCACCTGGCGCGCGTACTCGGCAGCTGCCTCGGCGCTGGGCAGGTTCACCGCCTGCCCGGGACCGAGGTGCAGCTTGTAGACGCGCAGCGCACCGATATGACGCGAAGCGGCTTCCGCAGTCGGTGCGGCGAAGGCCACCGTGGCCAGCAGCGGCGGCTGCGAGGCGACGCTGCGGTAGGCGTCGAACGCGGCCTCGATGTGCTTCGGGTCACCATCGAAGTGCGCGGCGTAGACGAAGCGCCAGCCCAGTTCGGCCGCCTGCTTTGCACTCTGTGGACTTGCGCCGAGCAGGAAACGCTCCGGCGCCTGCTGCGGAAGCGGCCGCGCCAGCGCCTCGCTTTCGGCGCCGGCCAGATAACCCTCCAGGTCGCGCAGTTGCTGGTCGAAATCAGCGAACGGCGGACGCCCGGCTGCCAGCGCGGCAGTCGAGGCCGGCAGGCCGCCGGGGGCCTTGCCCACGCCCAGATCCACGCGCCCCGGCGCCAGCGCCGCCAGCAGGTTGAAGTTCTCCGCCACCTTGTACGGCGCGTAGTGGCGCAGCATCACCCCGCCACTGCCGATGCGGATGCGCCGGGTCTGCGCCAGCACCCAGGCCGCCAGCACTTCCGGTGCAGGGCTGGCCAACGTCGGTGCGGCATGGTGCTCGGCAAACCAGTAGCGGTGATAGCCCAGCTGTTCGGCGCGCTGCGCCAGCTGCAGGCTGTTGCGCAGCGCCTGCTCCGGCGAAGCGCCCTCGGCTACCGGGCTCTTGTCCAGCACGCTGATCTGATAGCTCACGGTCGCGTCCTCGCTCAGGGGTGGGCCACGGGAATGCCGAGCAATCCGTTCAGTGCGGCCAGGATCGGTTCGGCACCGGAGATGTACTGCCGGTCCTGGTGCGCGCCACTGGCCAGGTCGCTGCGTACGCCCTGCGGCAGCACCAGCTTGGGCAACGACTGGTCCTGCTCGCCGATCTCGGCGATCACCTCGCGGCGCGGCCGCGCGAAGCCGATGCGACGTACGTCCAGCTGCGCATCAAGGCCGTCGATGCTCGACAGTGCACCTTCCAGTAACAGGCTGTGCCGGCAGAAGAAGCGCTGGCCGGGAATCTGGCCGTCCTCGAACTCGCGATCGAGCAGGAACAGGATGGGTTTGCTTGCTGCGTCGAGCTTCACTGGGGGGGTCCTCATCTGGGCCGGCAATGCGATGCCGCTTCGATATCGATGCTAGAGATGCCTGCGGCTGCGGCAGCGACGCCTGGCGACAATCGGCGGTCAGATCCGGCCATGCAGATGCAGCGTGGCCATAAGCAAAGCGCCGCCGGTTATGGCGTCAGGCGATGCGTCGCAGCGGCGCCGCTACCGCCAGCGCCTGCGTCGCCAGGTGGCCGGCCGCACGCTCGGCTGCCAGCGCGATGCGTGCCTGCAAGGCAGCACTGTTGATGTGCTCGCCGTCGAAGTCGGCAGGCGTGGCATACACCCCGATCGGCAGCGTGTGCGCCTGCAGGAAACTGAACAACGGCCGCAACTGGTGGTCGATCACCAGCGCATGGCGCTCGCTGCCACCGGTCGCCGCCAG
Source organism: Stenotrophomonas sp. YJH_SMC_69 (assembly GCF_059370495.1). Taxonomy (NCBI): domain Bacteria; kingdom Pseudomonadati; phylum Pseudomonadota; class Gammaproteobacteria; order Lysobacterales; family Lysobacteraceae; genus Stenotrophomonas; species Stenotrophomonas sp. YJH_SMC_69. The sequence continues at coordinate 206,038 of NZ_JCAFTS010000005.1, forward strand.
CAGCACCGGCGTATCCACCAGCGCCTCCAGCCCGACGAAGTCGACCAGGTGCTTGAACAACCCGGGATACGAGCCGCGATAGACCGGCGCGGCCACCACCAGCAGCTCTGCGGCCTCGATGCTCTGCAGCGCCTGCTCCACCTCCGGCCCCGCCTCATCGCGCGACAACGACTGGCCCAGCGAGCGCGCGATCGGCGCCAGCTCCACCAGCTCCACGCTGGCATGCACGCGTTGCTGCAGCGACGCCAGCAGATGCCGCACCAGCAGCAACGTGCGCGATGTCGCCGAACTGGTCGGTGACCCCACCAATGCAACCACCTTCAATGCAGAAGACATGAATTGCTCCTCGATAATGCCGAACTACCTCCGGCCGCACTTCGTCTTTTGTAGAGCCGAGCCATGCTCGGCTGCTTCCCGCCTTTGTAGAGCCGAGCCATGCTCGGCTGCCCCAGATCAGAACCGGTAACTGATCCGCCCATACCAATACGCCCCGACGTTGCCCAGCACATCGCCGCTGTCCCACGTCGTCTCGATGCTCGCCACATCGGTAGCACTGCGCGCGTACTCCGGCACCTTGCGCGTGCGCTTGTCGAACACATTGTTGATCCCCAGCGCCGCGCTCCAGCCCGCCCCCAGCTCCACGCCGCCGGACAGGTTGGTCACCAGCACCGGCGGCTGTTTGTACTCCACGCCGTTGTTCAGGCGCTTGATCGGGCCGTAGTAGGTGAAATCGACGTTCGAGCGCCAGCGCCCGTTCTGCCAGCCCAGCCCGGCTACCTGGGTGTAGCTGGGCGTGCGGAAGCGCAGCGCGTATTCGCTGCTCTTGGTCAGCAGGTTGATGTTCGGCAGCCCCTGCAGCGCCGCCGGAATGTCGCTCACCTTCTGGATGGTGGTACGGCCGACGTTGGCCGCGTAGCTCCAGCGCAGCTTGCCCCACGCAGTGTCCTGGTTGGCTTCCAGGGTCAGCTCGACACCGCGCGTGCGGGTATTGCCCACATTGGTGAAGTAGCTGGCGTAGAACGCATCACCCGGCAGGATGCTGATGCCGGCCGAACCCAGCAGCGCATCGATGGTGTTCTTCTGCGCCGCGCTCAACACCGTACCGCTGTTGTCGGTGATGCGCGCCGGATCCTGCGCGTTGTAGCCGATCTGGCTGGACTGGCCCAGCTGGCCACGGATGTCGATCTGGTACGCATCCACGGCCAGATGGAATGCAGGGCTCGGGTCCCAGGTCACGCCCAGGCTGTAGTTGGTGGCTTTCTCGGGCTTCAGCGGCGTAGCACCCAGCGCAACCGCCGCCGGTGAAGACACCTGCGCCACCAGCGTGGTCCCGCACGGGCAGCTGCCCGTGGCCTGGTAGAACTGTGCGCCCAGGCTGGGCGCATGGAAGCCGTTGCTGACCGTCGCGCGTACACCCAACGCGTCGGTGAAGTCGAAGCGCGTGGTCAGGCGGCCAGTGGACACGCTGCCGAAGTCGGAATGATCTTCCCAGCGCGCCGCCGCATCCAGATACCAGCGCGAGGTGATGTTGCTGGCCGCGCCCACATAGACCGCCTTGCTGTTGCGCGTCGCCTTCGCCGCATCGGCTGTGGAGTAGCCCACGAACGCCGCGGCACCGAAGCCGGTGTACGACTCCCACTGCCCGGCCCCGCGTTCGTACTGTTCGTGCTGGTACTCGGCGCCTGCGCTCACTTCCAGCGGCGACGCAAAGGCCGCCACCTCGAAGCCACGGCGCAGGTCGAGGTTGGCGATCCCCTGCTGGTAGTCCAGCTTGCCGTCATAGAAGTCAGTGGGCGAACCGGGATACGGCAGCGAGTAGTTCACCGAATTGCGGGTATAGGTGCGCACCGTGCTGCGGTTGCCGGTCAGGCTGGCGTCGTAATCCCAGCCCGCGATCTGCCCCTTCACGCCCGCAGTGCCGGTGTACTGCTTTTCCTTGGTCTCCAGCACCGGCAGGAAGCCATCGGGAAACACGCTCAGCACGCCGGGTGCCTTGTAGGTGGTGAAGATGGTCGCCGGCAGGCGGAAGTTCTGGATCGCCTGCGCGGTGCGGTCACTGGCCGTGGCGTTGGCGTAGAACTGCGCGCTCTCGCCCAGGCCATGGCCTGCATTCACTGCGAAAGCCTTCAACGCGTACGACGGCGAACTGAGGATGGTGTTGGCCTCGGCATCGCGGTTGGCCTCGGCCGGGTTCGGCGATGCACCCGTCGGCAAGCGATTGTTCGGGCGCAGTGCGACCCGGTTGCCGTTGGCATCTACTGCCGGATAGCTCAGGTAGCCATCGATGTAGCGACGGGTGCGGATCGCGTGGTGCTGCCGCGTGTTCTCGCCGGACAGGTTGACGAAGCCATCCTGGCCCCACGGCAGGCCGACATTGGCGCGCACGCTGGTACGCGAACCATCACCATCGATGCTCTGCCCGCTCTCCACCGACACATCGCCACCGTGCGCCTGCGATTTCAGGATCACGTTGACCACGCCGGTGATCGCGTCCGAGCCATAGATGGCCGACGCACCATCGCGCAGCACTTCCACGTGGTCGATGGCCGAGACCGGAATCAACGCCAGGTCGGCCCAGGCGTGGCCCGGAAAGCCACCACCGTTTGCGCCACTCACGTAAGCGCTGGCATTGCGGCGCTTGCCGTTCACCAGCACCAGCGTGTAGCCCGGCGACAGGTTGCGCAGCTGGTAGCCACGGATCAGGCTCTCCTGGTCGCTCTGGTAGCCGCCGATCTGGCTCAGCGACGGCAGGCTGCGCTGCAGCGCTTCCAGCAGGTTGCCCTGCCCGGTCGCGGCGAGGTCCTCTGCAGAGATCACATCGATGGGCGTGGAACTGTTCTTCACCGTGCGCGTGCTGGTGCGTGAGCCGGTGACCACCACCGCATCCAGCGTGGACGCTGCCACGTTGGCTGTCGCGGCGGTGGCAGCAGGATCTGCGTCTGCTTCAGCCGCATGGCTGGGCGAGGCGGCAAGGATGGCTGTGATCAGAACAGCGAGAGTGCTCAGGACAGGGGCGTGGGCGGCAGGCATGGGGGCTCGTGGGGGGGCCGGAAACACGCTTCCATTCAAGGGCCTGTTCACCTGGTGCGACAGGCGCGATCGCGTCACCCAGCCGTAACATCCGGCCACCCACATGACCGCTGGTAATGACGTTAGGCGGCGCACACGCACAGGGTCCCCCACGGAGTCGGATCCCTTTCCATAGGAAAGGGCTCTGACCCCACGCACGCCTCCCCACCACGGGGTCAGAGCCCTTCCTGCGGAAGGGATCCGACCCCGGTTCCCATATGCCCGCCCGGCATCACCTCATGCCCGCGCATCACGCAACGCCACGCACCGCCACCCGTAGCATCAAGCCATGCCCAGCCCACCCGCCGATCCCACCGCGCCGCTCGTTGCCATCGTCGCCTGCCACGGCCAGGGGCTGTTCGAGTTCGGCTGCGCGGTTGGCCTGTTCGCGCCGGTGCGGCCGGAACTCGGCGTGGCCTGGTACCGCACCCAGCTGTGCGCGGGCGAACCCGGTGCGCTGCGCATGCTCGGCAATGCGCAGGTGCAGCTTCCCTACGATCTCAGCGCGGTTGATGACGCCGACATCATCGTCATTCCCGGTTGGCGCGAACCCAGCGAGCGCCCACCGCAGGCACTGCTCGATGCACTGATCCGTGCCCACGCACGTGGCGCGCGCATCGCCTCGATCTGCTCCGGTGCCTTCGTGCTGGCCTGGGCCGGGCTGCTCGATGGCCGCCAGGCCACCACCCACTGGCGCCTCACCGAAGCGCTGGCACGCGAGTTCCCACGCATCGATGTGCGCGAGGATGCGCTGTACGTGGATACCGGCAGCATCATCACTTCGGCCGGCTCGGCCACCGGCATGGACATGATGCTGCACATGGTGCGCAAGGATTACGGCGCGCGCGTGGCCAACCTGGTGGCCGAACGGCTGGTCCTGGCACCGTGGCGTGATGCCGGGCGCAGCCAGCGCGTCAGCCGCGCCATTCCCCACGGCGAGCCCACCCGCTTGGCAAAGCTGATGGAATGGATGCGCCGCAACCTGCGCGAGCCCCACTCGCTGGGCAGCCTCGCCGAGCAGGCCGCGCTCAGCCAACGCACGCTGCAGCGGCAGTTCCTGGACGCCACCGGCCTGTCGCCGATCGACTGGCTGATCCGCGAGCGCGTGGCTTTCGCGCGCGAGCTGCTGGAAACCACTGACCGGCCACTGCAGTGGATTGCAGAACAGGCCGGCTTTGGTTCGCAGGAATCGTTCCGTCGGCACTTCCGCGGTCAGGTCGACGCGAGCCCTACCGAGTACCGCAGCCAGCATCGCGGCGGTCTCGGTGCCGACCGGTTGGTGGGCTGTTGATCCAGTGCGCGGAGCCAAGCGTGGCGTGAGCAAAGCCTCACGACGGTCCGGGCTTGCGTGCGTATAGTGACGTGCGTCACAAGAAGCCCCTTCCATGCTCCATGCATTTGCTTACTCCAGCCGCATGTCGGCTGGGCTGTCCAATCACGCCCTCCACCAGATCGTCTCGCAATCTGCCACGTTCAATCGCCGGGTGGACGTTACCGGTGCGCTGATCGTCGACGGGCAGCGGTTTTTCCAGTACATCGAAGGCCCGCCCGACGCCCTGGAAGCAGTCAAGCGCCGCATCCATGACAGCCGCTCGCATGCTGCCGTCGTGCCGGTACTGGACATGGCCATCAGCGCGCGTGCCGTTCCGTACTGGGCAATGACCCACATCGAGACCGGGCAGATCGTGGTGTCCGGCCTGGTGAATGCGCGCTGGGACGAGTTCGGCCATTCCATTCCGGGCATGGACCAGCTCGTCGGCCTGCTGCGTCCGCATTTTCCACGCGTCGGCAGCGTCGGCGCGCCACGCGCAGCCGCCTGATACACACTGAACCATCGCCTCGCACGCGCACGCCGACGCGGCCGCGCGCTGCGTTCAGGCGTCATCATCCAGATCTCCTTTCCCATCGTCTTCGCCACGCCCATCGCATGCCCTTACCCGCCCACCCTGCAACGGAAACACGCGCATCGCCTGCCGACCTGTTCGAGATCGTCGTCGTGCGTGCAGGCACCGTCCTGTTCGCCATCGACATCCAGGCGGCGGTCGAAATCCGCGGTCCGGAGGCATTCGGCCCTGCAGACCGCAACGGCAGGCCGACCCTGGAGGTCCGTGGGCAGCCATTACCCGTCGTCGACCTGCGCCGCATGAGCGGCCAACCGGCATTCGAGGGTGGCAGCCCGGCCATGCTGCTGATCAACGCCGGCACCGCAACCCTGGCGCTGGCCGTGGACGAAGTGCTGGAGATCGAGACGCCGGACGCGAGCGCGAACACCCCCGAGCCTGCAGCGGGCCAATCGTTCTGCTTCTGCAGCCGGCACATTCAACTCGATCCGGCGCGCTCGGCTGCACTGATCGAACCGGCGGCACTGCTGGGCGCACTTCCCGCGCAGGGGTGACCGGCGGCGTCTCAGGATCGTCCTGCCAAGGCACGGTTTCGCAGCCTCCAGCACTGCGCGGCAAAGCCGATCACGAACACCACCAGGCAGGCCAGCAGCGTGTGCAGCACCACCGGGGCCATCGGTGCCGCCGCAATCGGATGCGCTGCCGGCAGGCGGGTCAGCGTTTCGTTGACGCCGGGCACCAACGAGAGCAGGAAGCTGAACGACAGTGCGAAGGTCGACAGGTAACGCGCGGCGCGCCCCAGCCAGCGCAGCCGCGCGGCCAGCACGCCGCCGAATGCCACCAGCAGCACGATCACCCCGAATGCGTGGCCGGGGTTGATCCCGCCCGTGCTGGACACGGTGAACGAGGTGGCCACCGATAGCACCAGCCCCACCAGGTACAGCTTGCCCGCGCGCGTGGCGGGATCGATTGCGCGGTGGCGAATGAAGGCATACAGGCCACTCAACACCGGGATCAGGCTGACAGCGGTATGGATCACGCCAAGTGTGGACAGAGGGTGGGACATGGGACATCTCCAGGGACAGAATGAACCTACTAGTAGGTAGGCATTGGACTCAAAAAGAAGGCCCGCGTCGCCGCAGGCCCACCACACATCTCTCAGGACGCCGCGCTCACCCGCGCGATCGCCAACCGCGCCAGTGCCGCGAAGGTCGCCGCATCACCGAAACCGCGCGCGGCCAGCATTGCGCCGTGCACCGATGACATGAACGCCTTGGCCTCATCGGCCGCCGAGCCCTGCAACTGCAGTTGGCCCATCGAAACGCCCTTCTCCAGCGTCACTGCCAGCCAGCCGCTCAGGTCCTCGAAATGGCCGCGCACTTCCTCAGCGATCTCTGCCGGAATCATCGGCGCTTCGGCGGCCAGCATCGCGCAGATGCAGAACGAGGACGTACCCCCTGCAATGCAGCTGGACCAGTAATCCACATAGGCGTTGAGCTCCTGCAGCGGGTCGGCCAACTGCCGGTCCAGCAACGCCAGGCCTTCGCGCGCTTCGGCCCGGTACAGCTCGACCACCGTGCGCACCAGATCCGCCTTGCTGGGGAAGTGGTGATGGATGCTGGCCTTGCTGATGTTCACCCGCGCCGACACGTCGGCGTAGCTGAAGCCGTTGTAGCCACCGGCTTCCAGCAGCGCACGGGCATGGGCCAGGATTTCCTGGGCCTTGGGTGAGAGCGACTCTTTCATGGCAATAAACCTACTAGTAGGTAGACATCCTGTCAACCCCTCTCTGCTGCACCCGTCAGGCATCATTCCCGGCAGAGCCGGCCGCTGGCAACGTGACCTTCGATTGCCCCTCAATGCGAAGACACGTACACCGCATCGGCTGGCGGAGGTGGCAGCGCGAAACTGCGCCGCATCCGCGCGACCTCGGCCGCCGGCGGCAACGCGAACAGGCGCTTGAACTCACGGTTGAACTGCGATGGGCTGGCATACCCCACCGCCAGCGATGCCGCTTCGGCGGTCATCCCCTGCCGCAGCATCAGCAACCGTGCCTGGTGCAGGCGGGTCGACTTCACGTACTGCATCGGCGACGTGCCGGTAATCGCGCGGAAGTGGTCGTGGAAGGTCGCCACACTCATGCCCGCTTCGGTGGCCAGTTGCCCCACGTCCAGGGTGGTGGCATATCCGGCATGGATCGTCCGCAGCACTCTGCCGATGCTGCCGAAGCGCCCGCGCATGGCCAGCGCCTCGCGCATTGCGCCGCCCTGTGCACCCGTCAGCACGCGGAAGTACACCTCACGCACCAACGCAGGGCCGAGCACGGCAGCCTCCAACGGTTCAGCCAGTGCCTCCAGCAGGCGCAGCACCGTGGCCTGCATCGGCGCCTGCATCGGGCTGGACATCATGCCCTGCGCCGGTGTCGCCGGCGGGGTGCCCTCCTGTTCACCCAGTTCGATCAGCAGATCCGCCGCCAGCTGCAGATCCAGGTGCAGGTAGATCGCCAGCAGCGGCGCCTGGGCCGACGCATCGGTTTCCATCGTGAACGGCACCGGCACCGACACTGCCAGATAGTGCTGCGCGTCGTACTGGTAGACCTGCCCGCCCAGATAGCCACGCTTCACGCCCTGGCAGACGATCACGATGCCGGGGTCGTACAACACCGGCGTGCGCGCCAGTGGCCGGTCCGATCGCAGCAACCGCACCCCCGGCAGGCGCGTGAGCGTGTAGCCCTCCTCCACCGCCAGCGTCTTCAGCAGGCCGACCATGCGCGCCTGCACCCGCCGTTGCAGGGAATCGACCACAGGCACTCCAGAGGAATAGGCAAGAATGGCCGAATCCTAGGCCTGTGACCCCGGTCGTTCAAGAACTAACGTGCAAGCCCTGCCCACCACGAACGCCCCCTCATGCCCCCTTCCCGCTTTCTCCTCATCACCGGTGTCAGCAGTGGATTCGGCCGCGCCCTTGCCCAGCAGGCCCTGCTGGCCGGCCACCGCGTGGTCGGCACCGTGCGCAACGAAACCGACCGCCAGGTACTCGAAGCGCTCGCTCCCGGCCGCGCATTCGGTCGCCTGCTGGACGTAACCGATACCGCCGCCATCAATGCGCTCGTCGCCGATATCGAAACCAACATCGGAAGCATCGACGTGCTGGTCAACAACGCTGGCTACGGCCACGAAGGCATCCTCGAAGAATCCACGCTCGCCGAGCTGCGGCAGCAATTCGAGGTGAACGTATTCGCTCCAGCCGCGCTGATCAAGGCCGTGCTGCCGCACATGCGCGCCCGGCGCCGCGGCCATATCCTCAACATCACCTCCATGGGTGGTTTCATCACGATGCCGGGCATCGCGTGGTACTGCGGCAGCAAGTTCGCGCTGGAGGGCATCAGTGAAGTGCTTGGCAAGGAAGTCGCGCCGTTTGGTATCCACGTCACGGCCGTCGCGCCGGGTTCCTTCCGCACCGACTGGGCAGGCCGCTCGATGGTGCGGGCACCGCGCAGCATTGACGACTACGACGCATTGTTCGATCCCATCCGCAGCGCGCGTGAGGCGAAGAGTGGCCACCAGCCCGGTGATCCAGTGAAGGCTGCGCAGGCCATGCTGCAGGTCATCGACAGCGACGCTCCTCCCCGCCACTTGCTGCTGGGCAGTGATGCACTGCAGCTGGTGAGGGCAAAGCTGGCATCGATGGCCGGTAGCATCGACGCGTGGGAACAGCTGAGCCGTTCGACCGACGGCGTAGCGTGAGATCTTGAGGCCGCCGATGCCCTCACCGGCGACCTCCCCCTGCCCGCTCAGTCTTCCTGCACCAGCTTGAACTCGCGTAGCAGGCCACCGATCTGGGTCTTGTCCAGCTTGTTCATCAGCAGATTGCGCAGGAACGCAGGCCCGGGAATATCCAGTTCCTTGCCATCGCGCAGGCGACCGGTGGCGGCCAGCAGCGAGCGCACGTCATACGTGGAATTGAACACCTCCGGCACGCCGCGCTCGATCCCCAGCAGGGTGTACACCGCTTCCATCGGCGTGCGCACTGAATATTCGGTGGTGAAGATGCAGTCGCGCTGCTTCGATTCGGCAAACTGGCCGATGAAGGCGAAGTTCACCGCACCGTCCGGCACCACGTCCGGGCGGTCACCGGCCTGGCGTGGCATGAAGAACGCCGTGATGTACGGCATCATCACCGGCACCGTCTTCGCACCGGTCGCGGCCAGCGCATCAATCTCTTCCACCGGCACGCCCAGGTGGTACAGCCACTCGCGGGTGATCTCCTCGCCGGTGCACTCCTGCATCGGCTTTTTCACGTAGTCGCCCGGCGTATCCACAAACAGCGAGTACACCCAGACCACGATCTGGTCCTTGGGCTGGTTCTTGAAATGCGGCTGGCGGTTCACCGTCCAGCTCATCAGCCAGCGCGAGTCGCGCACGCTGACGATGCCGCCGGTCACTACCTTGCCACTGAACGGGTCGCGCTTGGCGATCTTCTGGATGTAGGCCGGAATGCGCGCATCCAGCGTCGTCACTGTCGCCGATTCCCACTTGGTCTGCGGGATATGCGCGCCGAACACGTCCGGGCGGCCAAAGGCCTCGTCCTTCGCGGCGATGCGGCGCCACAGGTCCCAGGCCGGCGCCGGTCCTTCGTTCAAACGCGCCGCGGTGTGGTGATCGCCATTATCCGAGTTTTCGGTCAGCGAACCGATCGTCATGAAAACAAGATCATCCACGCCCAGGTCCACGCCGCCGGCCACGCCTTCGCGCGTCCAGTGGATTCGGGTGGCCTGCTTGCGGCCGACCGACAGATCGAAGTCAACGTCGGTCACTTCGGTGCCGTACTGGAACACCACGCCCTGGTCCCGCAACCACTTCACCAGCGGCAGCACCAGCGATTCGTACTGGTTGTACCTGGTGAACTTCAACGCCGAGAAATCCGGCAGGCCGCCGATATGGTGGATGAAGCGATGCAGGTACAGCTTCATCTCCAACGCCGAATGCCACTCTTCGAACGCGAACATCGTGCGCCAGTACAGCCAGAAGTTGCTGTCCAGGAAGTCGCGGCCCAGCACCTCGTCGATCCGCTTGTTCTCCATCTCCTTCCGGGTGGCCAGGAACAGCGCGATGATGTCCTTCTGGGCCTGCTCGGTCAGCGTGAACAGGCCATCGGTGTGCGCATCTTCGCCGCGATTGATGGTGGCGCGCTGCAGGGAGTAGTTCGGGTCGTCCTTGTTCAACCAGTAGAACTCGTCCAGCACACTGGCATCCTCGATTTCCAGCGACGGAATCGAGCGGAACAGGTCCCACAGGCACTCGAAGTGGTCTTCCATCTCGCGGCCGCCGCGGATCACGAAGCCCTTCTCCGGCACCTTCAGGCCATCCAGCGCGCCGCCGGGAATCTGCTGCTGTTCAAGGATGGTGATGCGTTCACCGGCCATGCGCCCGTCGCGCACCAGGAACGCGGCGCCGGCCAGCGAGGCCAGGCCCGAGCCCACAAACCAGGCGCGCTTGCCATCCACACCGGCCGGCTTGCGCGGGCGCGCGAAGGCTTCGTAGTTGCCACTGCTGTAATACATGCGTTGCACCTTCCTGGAGGGGGTCATCAGGAACCGGCAGCGGAATGACACAGCCATCCGATGCAGGTCATGACCCTACTCTAGCGCCGATCCGATGTATCGTTTCCTGCACGCAGGCTGCGACGGAATGACGCAGCCGCGTCAGAGCGTCCTTCCCAGCAGCATGCCTGGCCAGCCGTCCACGTTGAACGGCGCGATGCGCGTATACCCGCAGGATTCATAGAAGCGCACCAGGTCGCCGCTGCCTCCGGCGTAGCAGTCCACACGCAGATGGTCGACACCGGCAGCGCGCGCCTGCTCGTCGGCAAACGCCATCAGTCGGCGGCCGATGCCACGCACGCGCACATCACGCGAGGCCACCAGAACCCGCACATACAGCTCCGGCCCGGTGGGGGCCGGCACATAGGGCATCGACTCGCCCAGTGCCAGGAACGCCCGCACGTCGCCCTGCTCGTTCTGCGCCACCCATGCGCCTGGCAGTGCACACGCCTCGGTGACCTGGGCAATCCGGCGCGGCATCGTCGACCACGGTTCGCTGCCCCATTGCTGCACATTGCCGATCGACACGAACCACTCGATCACCTCGTCAAAGAGCCCCAACACTGCGGGGGCATCGGCCGCGCTGGCGCGGCGGATGTTCAAGGGGTCCTTTCCGGTTTCAGTCATGCGTTCCGCTCCTGTCAGACCACGCTCCCCAACCCTGGAAAACAGGGGAGCGGCGGCCGGTTCAACCAGTCTAGCGCGTGCCCCAGCGTGGCCACCTGTACCGGACCAAAGCAGTCGGAAGTCCATGTGACTTCCAGCGCGCCGCCAGGATTCTGCTGCTGTTCCCAGTGTCGCAGGTGCGTACAGACTCAATGCTTCATCAACCGCGTGGAGCATCCCCTCCGGTAGTGAACCAGCGCTGGAACCCCTCGATCGCATCCGGCATCAGGGCGCGGGCGCGTTCACGCACCAGCACTTCGGCGTCGCGCATCGCGCTGATCGCATCCGGCCGCGCGCACAACGCCATCGCCACATCCGACGCGTCCAGCATCGCCAGGTTCACGCCCACGCCCACCGGCGGCATCAGATGCGCCGCATCGCCGATCAAGGTCACGCCATCGCGCGGGGCCCAGCAAAAATCCGCTGGCAGGCTGTAGATCGGCCGCCGCACGAAGTCCGTGCAGGCCTCCAGCAGGCGCCGAAGGTTCGTGGCCCACCCGGTATAGCAGCCTGTCACCAGCGTCCGTATGCCGTGCTGCGCGATCTGTGCATCAAGCCATTCGGAAGAGCGCTTCAGCGCCGCATACACGCAGAGCCGATCGCGGCTGTTGCGTTGCACGAACAAGGCCTCCTCGCCGCCAAAGCAGAACAGGCTGCCCTGCCCGACCATCGCTGCGATGTCCGCAGCAGGCTGTGCGATCCAACCTTCGAAGAAGGTAATGCCGGTGGGCACCGGCTGGCACGTACTCAAGGCCGCGCGCACTTTCGACCACGCACCATCGGCACCGATCACGATGTCCGCCTCGCGCTGCACGCCGTTGGCGAATCGCAGGCCGTGGCCGTTCGCCTGTGCAGATACCAGCGCGGTCAGGCTGTGGCCCCACTGCACCGTGTCCGCCGGCAGCGCGTCCAGCAGCAGCTGGCGCAGGTCGCCGCGGTCGATCTCCGGCTTGTCCTTGCTCCCTTCCGGCCCGAACCCGCCGGTGGTGATCTCCCCGGACCACGGATCGCCCATCCGCGCCTCCTGCCCCTCATGCCGCGCCACCGCACGGAAGGCCTCCAGCAGGCCCGCGCGCTGCAGCGCCACCTGCCCGGAATCGTCGTGCAGATCCAGCGTGCCGCCCTGTGTGCGCTGCTGCCCGGATGCTTCGCCCTCGTACACGCTCACGGGGTGACCGCCCCGATGCAGGATGAGCGCAGCGGTGAGGCCAGCGGGGCCTGCGCCGATGACGGCAATACGGGGAGGGTGCTGCATGGCGCGATCCAGGTTAGTTGATACGTCAACCGTATGCCGCAAGGGTTGACATGTCAACCATTGCCCGGCAACGTTCGGCCATGACCTCCCCCAGCATCACACCCGACGAATGGGCCACCTGGCGCGGCTTCCGGCGCATGGCAGAAATCACCTCCGGCCGCATCGTCCAGGACATCACCCGTAGCACCGGGCTCTCAAGGGCCGACTTCATCGTGCTGATGGAGCTGAACCAGTCCAAGGATCGCTGCCGCCGCCAGCGCGAACTGCTGGACTACCTGGAATGGGACAAGACGCGCCTCTCGCACCAGCTGACCCGCATGGCGGGCCGTGGCCTGATCGAACGCGATACCGACAGCGAAAACGTCGTAGTGATCCGCATGACCACAGAAGGGCACGCGCAGCTGCGCGCGGCACGGCCGGTACACGCCGCCGGTGTCCGCCGGTATTTTCTCGACCATCTCTCCGCGGATGATCGTGCCGCACTGCAGCGGATCACCGACAAACTGCATGCCGCCCTTCAGGACGCGGAGAACTGAGCCATCGCCCCGGTAGTGCCGGCCGCTGGCCGGCAACTGCACGCACCCAACGCCACCGGGATGCCGGCCAGCGGCCGGCACTACCACGCCCGGGCGTTCGTGGCGGGGTTTGACATGCAGGCATTTACCTGCATATAGTCCACTCAAGGGCGGCGCCTGCCGGCCCATCGCGAGGAACCTGCAATGGTGGATATCGCACACAGGGTCGGCATCAAGGCCCCCGCAAGCCAGGTGTACCAGGCGCTGGCCACCCCCGAAGGCGTGGCCGCCTGGTGGGCCGAAGACGCGCACGGCGACCACGAAGCCGGCGGCACGGTCAAGGTCCGTTTCACCAACAACGGCCAGGAAATCGGCGCCATGGAGATGAAGCTTGAGCAGCTTGTTCCAGGCGAGCTCGTGCTGTGGCGGTTCCTCGCCGGCCCCGCCGAATGGATCGGCACCCACGCGCGCTTCGCGCTGAAGCAGGAAGGCGACTACTGCATCGTGCTGTTCACCCACGAAGGCTGGAAGGAACGTGTCGAGTTCACCTCCCACTGCAGCACCAAGTGGGCGGTGTTCCTGATGAGCCTGAAGGCACTGCTGGAAACCGGCAAGGGCCAGCCCAACCCACACGACGTCAGGATCGACAACTGGAATTGAAGACCTCCCCATGGCGGTAGACCACCTGCGCGACGCAGACAAGGTGTTCAAGGCACTGGCCGATCCCACGCGCCGGACGCTGCTGGATCTGCTCTGCAAGGACAACGGGCAGACGCTGGGCCAGCTGTGCGAACACCTGGACATGGCCCGGCAATCGGTCACCCAGCACCTGGGCCTGCTGGAAGACGCCAACCTGATCAGTACCGTGCGCCGTGGCCGCGAGAAGCTGCACTTCATCAACCCGGTGCCCCTGCATGAAGTCTACGAACGCTGGGTACGCAAGTTCGAGCAGCAGCGCCTGAGCCTGCTGCATGACCTGAAACGCGAACTGGAAGGAGAATGACGATGTCTGCAGAGTCAACCCGCTTCATCCACGTGATCTATGTCGCCTCCACCCCACAGAAGGTGTTCGAGGCCATCACCCGCCCCGAGATCGCCAGTCGCTATTGGGGTCACGAGAACGTCTCGGACTGGAAACCGGGCTCGCGCTGGCAGCACGTGCGTGCAAATGAAACGCGCTCGGTCGAGCTGGTCGGCGAAGTGGTGGAAAGCACCCCGCCCTCGCGGCTGGTCATCACCTGGGCCGCCGCCTCGCAGGCCGACAATCCCGCTGCCTACAGCCGCGTCACCTTCGACATCGTGCCCTACCAGGACATGGTGCGGCTGACGGTTACCCATGAGGAACTGGAACCCGGCAGCGGCATGGATACCGGCATCCGCCAGGGCTGGCCGATCGTGCTGTCGAGCCTGAAGTCGCTGCTGGAAACCGGCAAGGGGCTGGATGTGTTTGCGAAGCCGAGATGAGCAGAATAGATTCACCAGAATCAGACATCGCCAATCATTGACGACAGACCATGGAACTAGCCTTCGCGAATCTCATTCGCGACTATCAGAAGCAAGTATCGTACGCAGTAAAGATTCTGAGAGAATCTGGCATTGAAATGCCATATAGCAGCCACGAGTGGACCCTTCGGACCGATCCCCGAGAGGGAAAGCTCGTCGGAGGTGTGAGCTACCAAAGGCATGGCCGCGGAATCTGGCTGGATCTACCTGACGGACAAGTTGATTTTGACTTTGGAGATCAAGGAGAGACCACTGGATTTGACAGATGGCGTCTTGAATGCTTCTTGGACAGCAGGCGCGATGCCTACCCGACCTCGACTCGCCCCGAGCTCGGAGTATGGCTGAAAGATGGGATCATCAAAGGTGAACTAATCCAAGCCCCCTATGGCCTGTATTACGTTGCAGACATTGCAATCAGCAAGAACCAGGATGTAAATCGAATCCTGACGGATGGCTGTGGCCTGCCCCACCAGTCTCAGGACAGGATACTAACACTGCACTCTGAATGCTTTCTCTCGGCCGACGTGATGCTCGGACACTACAATTCAACCGTCCGTTACGCAGAGAAGCATAAGGGACTGAGCCGATTGAAGAGAATAGGACTCCGCGTCTACCTGCTGTCATGGCTGGGATATCTGCACTCAACAATGGAAGGCATTCAGTCGATCGGGGTAAGACTACTACTTCAGAGAAGGCGCCATCACTCTTTTCAGGAAGCGATTCCGCTGCTAGACGAACTGAACAGCCTATTCAAGAAGCACGCTAATTCCCTAAGAATTCTGCGAAACAATGTCTTCCATCTACTCACTGATGCCAAGGCTCTAGAAGCGTTTTTCTCGCAGGATGGTCAAAGATTGAGATGGGCAACGGAGCTACATCGTCAACTTGCAGAGTTCTTCTCAAATTACAGAATAACGGCCGAGGTGTACTACTTGGAAACCGGAAGAATGGCAGAGAGTGTAGTGAGGAGCGTGGCTCGGGAGCGAAAACGACGTAGATCAACTACCATGCCTACTTCAGAAAAATAGGTCGCAATCGAGGCTCCCTATTTTTTCATTTCGCTCAATCTGCGCGACCGCCCATAACTGCCATGCACATCCTGCTTGATCCAATCGGCCAGCAGGCGCAGGTAGCCGTCGGTGATCCGTGTCGACACCCGGTTGCCCTCGGCATCGGTGCGGAACTCGACCATGCCGTGGTCGGTATCCGGGAACAGGTAGGTGTCGATCGGTTGCCCCGACGCGCGCAGGCGCGACAGGATCGAACGCGTGGCGGCAATCGGCGCGGCGCGGTCCTGCTCGGCCAGCACCCACAGCAACGGCACCTTCAGGCGGCGCAGCGCGGCCTCGGCGTCGTAGTCCCAGATCAGTTCCAGGTTGTCGAATCGCGCGCGACCGATCCGGCGCAGGTCAGCGTCACTCATGCGCAGCATGTCGCCGCTGTATTCGCCGCTGATGTTCTTTGCCCACGGTGCGGCACCGATCTGCGTACGCACCTTCGCCAGCGCCTCGAACCCTTCAGTGAAATGCGTGCGCATCAACTGCGCGGTCGCGTCTGAAAGCTGGCCGACCTGCTTCATCGCCGTTGCATCCAGCTGCATGCGGCGTGCCTCGTCGAACAGCTGCTCGCGGTCCTCCTCGATGGGCGACACCACCAGCCCGAAACCGATCGCCACGAAATCCGCCTGCGAGCGCGTCGCCGCAAGCGGTGCGATCCACCCGCCCTGGCTGCCACCGAAGTAGCCGGCCCGGCCGAAACGCCCCGCTGCCAGCTCACGTGCCTTAGCAAGCGCCGCCGCCGCGTCGTCGGCCAGCAGCTCGAAGTTCTGTGTGTACTCGCCTTCCGAATCGCCGGTCCCACGCTTCTGGTAAGCGAAGACCGAAATCCCCTGCGCCACCAGCATGCGCTGGTAGATGGCCGCCGCCGCCATCGTGCGTTCCGAGCCGTGCACCAGCACCACCAGCGGTCGCGTCGGGTCGGCCGGCCCTGCCGGCTCGATCAACTGCCCAACCAGCTTGGTTCCCGCGCTGATGAACGTTGCATCGGTATCGCGGGTCGGCAGTCGCTGCCAGCGCTGCGTGGCTCCCGCAGACGACCTGAAGCTGACCACATCGTCGCTGCAGCTCACCGGCGCGTTGGCATCACCGGTGGCGCCACGTCGCCCGTCCAGCATCAGATAGCGCTGGCCTGTGGCCGGCGCCGCAGCGGGTGCGCCCAGCACCACGATGTTGCCTTGCCCGTCACCGTAGGCACTGACCGTGCACAGCTCGGCGGCTGCAACCGGCAGGCCAGAACACACCAGCACCGCGCTCAACAACGAACGACTCCTCCACCCTGCCATGCCCTTCCCCGGTATCGTGAACCCGCCTCGTGCGGGCGCCCGGCGCAGCCTAGCGCGTTCGTTCGCCAGATTCATGCTGCATCTGCTTACTGTCGGCCTCTCCCATGGCCATACTAGGCGGACGATACGAACTTCAGAGCGCACGATGCACACACATGTAGAACAGATCGGCAGCACCCGCGTCCTGCGCAGCGCCGATACAGGCCCGCTGCTGGATGGCAACGCCCTGCGCGACTTGGTCGGCGATGCCCTTGGGCACCAGGCCGAGTGGATCGCCGTGCCAGTGCAGCGCCTTTCGGCAGACTTCTTCGAGCTGCGCTCCGGCATGGCCGGGCAATGGCTGCAGATGCTGGTGAACTACCGCCTGCACTTCGCCGTCCTGGGCGATGTCAGCGGCTACCGCGCACAGAGCGAATCGCTGGACGCGTGGATCACCGAATGCAACCGCGGCCGCGACGGCTGCTTCGTGGCCGACTGGGGCGCCCTGCTGGCGCGCCTTTCGGCCCCCGCCAGCGCCGGCTGAACGCCGCCCCCACGCTCACCCTCGCCAAACCTGGTTCCGACTGCACTCCGACGCCGCCCGCCACAGCATCACCCGCGGGCTCCCCAGGCGACGTTCGATGCGCGCTTCAGACGCAGATTCCCTGCACAGCAAAGTGGCGGCGGTCACCCTCGGTTTCTGGGTGATGAAGATCGCCGCCACCACCCTCGGCGAGACTGCGGGTGACCTGCTGTCGATGACGCTCAATCTGGGCTACGTGGCCAGCTCGGCCATCCTGCTGGCGATCTTTGCCGGCCTGCTGGGCATGCAACTGTCTGCGCGGCGCTTCCACCCGGTGCTGTTCTGGTCGGTGGTGCTGGCGACCAGCAGTGCCGGAACCACCCTGTCCGACCTGATCGACCGCACGCTCGGCCTGGGCTACGCCACCGGCGCCAGTCTGCTGGCCGGCTGCTTGGTGCTGGTGCTGCTGGCTTGGCGGGTGTCGGAAAAGTCGATCTCGGTCAGCAACATCGCATCGCGCCGCGCCGCGCCGAAGGCTTCTACTGGACCGCCGTGCTGTTCTCCAACACGCTCGGCACCGCGCTGGGTGATTTCCTCGCCGACGATTCCGGGCTGGGCTTCACCGGCGGCGCCCTGCTGATCGGCAGCCTCATCGCGCTTACCGCGCTGGCCAGCCGCATCAAGGGCATCAACCGGGTCATCCTGTTCTGGATCGCCTTCGTGCTCACCCGCCCGTTCGGCGCCACTTTCGGCGACCTGCTCACCAAGCCGCTGAAAAAGGGCGGCCTGGGCTTCGGCACGGTAGGCTCGTCGCTGGTGCTGTTCACCATTCTCGCCACGCTGGTGGCATTGCCCATGCTGCAGCGTAAAGCACAGCCAGCCAGCTAGCGCGCCGTCCAGCCCCCATCCACCGGCAGCGCCGTGCCGGTAATCTGCGCCGCCGCGTCCGAGGCCAGGAACACCACCATCTCACCCAGCTGCTCGGGCGTCACAAACTGCAACGACGGCTGCTTCTCAGCCAGCAGCTCACGCGCGGCGGTCTCCTGATCCGTGCCTTCGCGCTCGGCCAACGCGGTGATCTGCTGCTCGACCAGCGCCGTCCGCACCCAGCCCGGGCAGATCGCATTGGCGGTGATGCCCGTGCCCGCATTCTCCAGCGCGGTCACCTTGGTGAAGCCCACCACGCCATGCTTGGCCGCCACGTAGGCCGACTTGTTCACCGAGCCCACCAACCCGTGCACCGACGCAATGTTGATGATGCGGCCGGCGCCCTGCTGCTTCATGTGGGGCAAGGCCGCCGCCGTCGCATGGAACACCGCCGAGAGATTCAGCGCCAAGATCGCGTCCCACTTCTCGACGGGGAATTCCTCGATCGACGCCGTGTGCTGGATGCCGGCGTTGTTTACCAGGATGTCGATGCGGCCCATCGTTGCAACGGCGCGATCGATCATCCCGCGCACCGCCTCGCCATGGGAAAGGTCGGCGCCGTCATGCGCCACGCGCACGCCGAACTCGGCTTCCAGTTTGGAACGGATGCGTTCGATTTCCGCCGCATCGCCGAAGCCGTTCAGCACGATATCGGCGCCTTGCCGGGCCAGCGCGGTGGCAATGCCAAGACCGATACCGCTGGTGGAGCCGGTGATCACCGCAACCTTTCCACTGAACATGGGTGAGTTTCCATCGGGGGTAGGACGCCAGTGTAGCGTTATCGGCCTCCGCACCCTCCTCCTATGTGCCCACGTCCAACGAGTACGCCAGCAGGAACTCCCTGGCGTACTCATTCCCAGCCTGCGCCGAAGCGCGGATCAGGTACACCGCACGTGGCACGTCGCTGGGGACACCCTTGCCATGGAACAGCGCCAGGCCAAACTCGTACATGGCCGACGGATAGCCGGCCTCCGATGCCCGCTCAAAATGCGCGACCGCCCGCATGACGTCCTGCTCGACGCGGTCACCGGTCAGCAGGCACAGCCCTACCGCATGGATCGCCGGCATATAGCCCTTCTCTGCGGCCTGCTTGAGGGTCGCGAAGCTGTCCGCCTCGGCATGTGCGTGGTCCTCCCCCACAGGCATCGAGGAAGAGAGAAACAACGCTTCGGCACAGCCGCGTGCAAGCTGTGGGGCCAACAGCCGTCGCGCCTCGGCAATGTCACCACGGTCGAGCACCGCATCGAAGTCGGTCGTGAGCTGGGTTGGCATGTCCGTCATGGCGCAGGCGTCCTTCCTGTTCGCGGGCATCCATTCGCCCGGCTGACAGTATGCCTGCACCAGGCCAGGGTATTGCGCCAGCCCCACAAGACCGGGTGACCAGAAGACTCTCCGCGTCCATCGATGTTGGCCCTATAGTCAACGCCATCCACCCAAGGATGGCCCGATGAACCCCTGCAACGCCCTACTGCCTGCCGCCCTGATCGCGCTGCTCGCTCCCGCCACCAGCGTGGCCGCACCGGCCGCACAACCGGCCACACCGCTCACCACCGGCAGCGTGCGGCTGGATATTGCCAGCGGCCGTGTCGAGGGCGATGTCTGCATGTCCAACCTCCCAGCCGAATCAAGGGGCGCGTTCGTACTCAACGCCGGCCTGAACGTCGCGCGGGTCACAGATGGCGAGGGTAAACCGGTCGGGTTCGATGGCTGGTACGACCCGGGCGTGGATGGCGAGGCGCGCGTCTACACCCTGGCCGAGCCCACCGCCACGCTCTGCGTGCAGTACGTGGGCGCGTTCCCGCTGTACCCGAAGCACGATGCCCTGGGCGACTTCAAGGGCATGATGGCCTTCAACGGCGACAGCGCCCGTTTCACCGAACAGTCCGCGTGGCTGCCGCAGGCATTCGACCCCAAGGCCCGCGTGCGCAGCAACGAAAGCCGCTACGACCTGCAGGTGGACTGCGCCGGCTGCCGCTTCCTGTATCTCAACGGCAGCCCGGCCATCGAAGGCGCGCAGGGGCGATTCCGCAGCGACAACGCGCGGCCGATCCTGTTGTTCGGCGGCAGCGGCCCGATCACCCGCACCGCGCAGGTCACGATCCTCAACGAGACCCTGCCCACGGCCAAGGTCGATGCACTGTCCAGCACGGTGCAGAAGGTAGCCGACGTGCACAGCCGCTACATGGGCATGCCGCTGGCCGACCGCCCCACCTTCCTGCGCATGGTCACGCTCAACCAGATCGAGCGCGATCGCGAAGGCAGCGAATGGGGCTTTGCCACCTGGCCCACCATCGCCATGAGCGGCAGCATCGGCAACGTGGCCGACTCGCTGCTGGCCGGGGGCGAGCAGGCCGAACGGCGCGTGCAGTACATCGCACACGAAATGGGCCATTACTATTTCGGCACACTGAACCGTCCGCAGGGGCCGTATTTCTGGGTGCTGCTGGAGTCCAGCGCCGAGTTCCTGTCGATCAAGGCGCTGCGCGAGATCAGTGGCGATGCCGCGGCCGATCGCTACATTGCGCGACTGCAATCGGCCATCGACACGCAGGACAAGCCGTTGCCAGCATTCGATGCCATCGACGGCAACTCCGATCTGGGCGAGATGTATCGCTACGTCTATGCCCCCTTGCTGTTGCTCTCGCTGGAGAAACAGGTGGGCGAAGCGAAGATGCAGGCCTTCATGCGCGGGCTGCTGGCCGCGCCGTCGCCGAGGAACTGGGCCGAGCTGCAGGGCATTGCGCTGAAGGCCGGCATCGATGGCAAGACCTGGGAGCGCTGGCGGGCAAGCTGTGTGGCTGGCGGCAGGCAGAGGTGCCAGTAGATCCACGCCATGCGTGGATTCACTCCCTCAACGCCCGCACAACTGAATCGCCCACCACCGTGTCCAAGGCAACTCGCCCCCTGTCCCCTCCATTTGCCAATCAGCGCCGCTGATGTCCCCGCGCAATCAGAAGAACAGACCCGCCTGATCCACAGTCGCCAGTGGATTGGCCTTCCGCACCGCCTCAAGGAACAGCAGGAAGTCGCGGTTGAACAGCGTCAGGTTGTTGGTGAACGTCACGCACTTTCTGCCCGACGCTTTGCTGAAGCATACCTGCCAGACATAGCGCCCGTAGATCCTGTCGGACGTTCGTGTGACTGAGGTAATCTGCGAAAGCGGAACCGCCGTGGGCACCGGCCCACGCCGCAGGTAAAAGGACGCCGCATCAAAGAAGTAGTGCTCCCGATCCTCTTTTCCATCCACCATCACCAGGGTCATGGACTTACCGGAAATCCGGCGAGGGGGAGTCAAACGCAGCCCTGATCCCAATGCAGAACGTGCGGTCGCTGACATTCGCCGAAGAATGAACCAGAGGATCACCAACGGAAGTGCCGCGAGGACAACGAGGGCAACAGCCTTCAAAACAGATTCCAGTGCGCCGGGCACACAGATCTCCTGGATGAACGTTCAACATGGGCGACGACCCGCTCGCCGGGCCTAATAGATCCACACCATGCGTGGATGCTATCGCCTTATCGCCCCATTACTTTCAACGATGATGGGCTTCATCGGGTGCAGAAAGCCATTGTATCCACTGTCGTCGGCCCTACTGACGCTGTTGCAACGCAACCCTTGACTCACCAGATCTGCTCCAGATCCCCGTCGCTTCTCCCGATGCCACAGCGTGAAATGTCGCCTACGCCCCGCCGGGATGGGTAGAATTGGCCATATCGTGTCGTATAAGGCCATGCCATGGAACACCCTCTTGTCGAGGTTCAGGGCGCTGCCCAAGCGCTCAAGGAATTTGCCGAAGCCCGTGATTGGGCGCAGTTCCACTCCCCCAAGAACCTTGTCATGGCCCTCTCTGGTGAAGTCGGAGAGCTGAACGAAATATTCCAGTGGATGACCGAGGCCGACTCCTTCAAGGCAGCGTCTTCAGAAGCCACCGCCAAGGCCGTGCGCGATGAGATCGCCGATGTAGCCCTGTACCTCATCCGGCTGTCGGACGTGCTCGGCATCGATCTGAATGAAGCCGTCAGCAGCAAGCTGGTCATGAATGCCGCCAAGTACCCGGTCGATCTCTCGCGTGGCGTCAGTACCAAGTACAACAAGCTGGCGCAGCCATGATCGTTTATCAGGCGGACAAGGACGCCTTCCTTCGCCACTGCAACAATGAGGAGATCGAGGAAGTCATCCTCGCCAGCTACAAGGCAGCGACGAGCACCAAGGTCAGCGATTCTGAGGTCAATTCCTGGCGTTCCTCACTAGGATACGTTGCTCGCGCGCTGAACCACCCCTCCATTCCTGGGGACATCGGCGTGGCGGTGGAGTTCATTCTTCCGCAATCGCGAAAGCGCATCGATGTTGTCCTAACCGGTCACGCCGCAGATGGATCGCCTCACGTCATCATCGTAGAACTTAAGCAATGGTCGGCGATCAAGCCTTCCGCACGCGACGCCATGATCGAGCTACGCCCGGGAGACATGCGCGTCCATCCCAGTTATCAGGCGTGGTCCTATGCTGCCTTCTTGGAGGGCTTCAACGAAGCTGTCCATGAAGGCAAGCTCCAGCTTCACCCCTGTGCCTATCTGCACAACTATGCGCGGGACGGCGTAATCGACTCGCCGCACTACCAGCCCTACATCCAGCGTGCGCCGCTCTTTCTGAAAGGCTCATCTGACCTCGAGGATCTGCGCACTTTCATTGGCCAGTACACCGGCAAGGGTAACGGCCTGCCTGTACTGGCCGAACTGGACAGCGGGCGCATTCGACCCTCCAAGGCACTCGCCGACGAAGTGTATCGGCTGCTGTTGGGAAATAGCGCGTTCACCTTGCTGGACGAGCAGAAACATGTATTCGAAGCAGCCAAGGCGGCATGTGCTCAGGCCCACGCAGACAGGAAACCCCGTGTCGTCATCGTTGAAGGCGGCCCAGGTACGGGCAAATCAGTCGTCGCTGTGAATCTTCTGGCCACGCTACGCGATGGCCTGAACGTAAAGTACGTCTCGAAGAATGCTGCACCGCGTGCGGTCTACAGCAATGCGCTTGGAAAATCGAAGGACAGTGCGCGCCTGCACCATTTCTTTGGCGGTTCCGGGGCGTTCATTGATTCCCCTGAGAACGAATTCGACGCGCTGATTGTCGACGAAGCACACCGGCTTACCGAGCAAGGCGGATTCTACGGAAACGAGGGCAAGAACCAGATCATGGAGCTGATCAACGCTGCCCTGTGCAGCGTGTTCTTCATTGATGAGGATCAACGAGTCACGCTCAAGGATATCGGCACCAAGGAAGCCATCCGGGAATTTGCGATTGCCCGCGGCGCTACCGTGGAAGAGTACGCCCTGTCATCGCAGTTCCGCTGCGCGGGCTCGGACGGCTACCTGGCATGGCTGGATGACGTGCTGCAGATCCGCCCAACCGCGAACCCTACACTGGACGGGATCAATTACGACTTCCAAATATTCGACGACCCGACCGCGCTGCATGCTGCCATTGAATCAAAGAACACCGGCAACCGCGCACGCGTAGTGGCAGGTTACTGCTGGCCCTGGAACAGCAAGAAGAACAGCAAGGAGATGGACATTGTCATCGGCAATTACCGGCGGCAATGGAACCTGGACAAGGACGGAAGCCTCTGGATCGTCTCCGCAGACTCGATTGACCAAGTCGGCTGCATCCATACCTGCCAAGGGCTGGAAGTCGACTACATTGGGGTGATCATCGGGCCGGACCTGGTCGTGGAAGACGGCGAGCTCAAGACCGTACCTCGCGCGCGGGACCGGCACGACAAGACCATGAAGGGGTTCGTAAAGCTGTCAAAGTCCCATCCCGCCCATGCCGCCGAGCTTGCAGACACCATCATCAGGAACACCTACCGCACCTTGATGACCCGAGGGATGAAGGGCTGCTACGTCTACGCAACCGACCCGCAGGTTGCCGCCTACTTCAGGGCCCGGCTGCAGCGACAGGCAGCCGCAGAACAGTCGGTTGAGGTGGAGGCCTAAGCGCTCCACCTGACGGCCATCCCCGGTAGGTCCACGCCACACGGCTGGCTCTCGCCTCAACGCCTCATCACTTCCAATGATCCGGCCCCAGGAACGGCAGGCTCAACACAAACACCGGCACCGCCACAGGGATCAACGCGGCCCCCAGCACCTTGCCCGCCGCCGAACCCGCACCCGGCTTGTCCTCCCTCTCCGGCAGGATCCGCTGCGCCCGCGCATTGATCGGCTGTGCAAGCTTCCCTTTCTCCGCCAGCACCGCAGCATCCGACAACTGCACCCGTTCGCCGTCGCCCTCGAACAGCGCGCTGTAATAGCTGCCGCCCTTCCTTGAAAGATTGCAGGCGCGATCAAACGCCAGCGCGTAACGGGTCCGGTCCATCGGCAGGTAGTAGCGCGCCCGCTCCTCCACGGCCTTGGCCTCACGCGGGGCGACCTCAATCCGCTCCAGCTTGAACTGCGCGGCCTGTTGCGCCGTCACCTGCTCCGGCCGCAGCAGCAGCGCATAGCTGCCGTGCACCTTGGCCTTGTTCGCCGGGTCGCGCCAGTCTTCATGGAAGTACATCTGCGCGCAGGCCACCGCCTCGCGCAGCGGGCTGTCCATCAGCGCGCGGTACTCGCGGAACGGCGCGGCATTGAAGCGCATCGGCTCGTCATAGTGCGGCAACAGGTACAGCTGGCCGTCGTCGGCCACGAACGCACTGGTGATCTCGCGGCTTGAGGCGTGCTCCTCCGGGCCACTGGCACAGCCGGACAGCAAGCCAAGGCACAGGGCGGAGAGAATGAAAAAAGACGTTCGCATGTCGTGTTCGAGGGCTTCCCTAGGAAAACGGCCCCGCCCGGAAGGGCGAGGCCAGCCCATCATGGTGCCACGGCACCGCATGCGATGCAGAAACCGCCTTACTTCAACCGCTCCACCAACCGCTGCCCCACCTCCAGTGCCGACGCCGGGTTCTGCCCGGTAATCAGCTCGCGGTCCACCACCACATGCCCGGTCCACGGCGTGGTGTTGCTGCTGAACTTCGCACCCGCCCGCTGCAATGCAGTCTGCGGGTAGAACTTCATCTCACCGCCGCCCAGCAGCGGCTTGGCCTGCTCTTCTTCCTGGTTGCTGATCACCGTCATCTGGTAGCCGCTGTAGATCCATTTCGGCGTGGCCGGCGTCGCACCCGCCTCCAGCTTCGCCACGAAACCCGCAGCATCCGGTAGCGTGGACAGCAGCGCGATCGGCCCGTGGCAGACCAGCGCGGTGGTCTTGTTGCGCTGGTGGAAGTCGGCCAGCAACCGGCCCAGCGCCGGGCTCTTCAGCAGGTCCTGCATCGGCGCGTGGCCACCGGGAATGTAGACCGCATCGAAACGCGCGTAGCCCTGCTGCTCAACGCGCGCCAGGCTGACCACCGGCGAGGCCGTCGGCGAGGTCAGCGCCAGCTTCGCCAGCAGATTCTTGTGCAGCGTCAGCTGCGCGGTATCGTTGCCGAAGTACGCCGCCGTCACCGAGGACGCATCCACCGTCGGCGCCCGCCCCTGCGGCGTGGCGAAGGTCACCTCGTGGCCCGCATCCAGCAGCAGCTTGACCGGCTGCATCAGCTCGTTGAGATAGAAGCCGGTGGACAGGACCTTGCCGTCCTTCAGGTCCAGGTGGTTTTCGTCGGACAGCACCACCAGCACGTTGGCGGCATGCGCGCCGGTCGCCGCCAGGGTCAGGGCCAGCGCTGCGGCCAGCCGGGTCATCAGGTTCATGGGGTAGCTCCTATCGGGGAATGGCCGCCACTTTATTCATCGCCCCAGCGGCGATAAATTGGCCCCATCGCAAAACATCTGTTCCCCGGAGAGCCAAATGAGCCGCAAGTTCGACTACCTGGGCGATGTGGAGGTGTTCCTTGCGGTGGTCGAGCACGGTTCGTTTACGGCCGGCGCGGTGGCGCTGTCCACCACGCCCTCGGTGCTGAGCCGCGCGGTCACCCGCCTGGAGGCGCGGCTGGGCCGGCAGCTGCTGCAGCGGACCACCCGCCGCGTGGGCCTGACCGACGCCGGGCGGCTCTATCTGGACCAGGTGCGCACCGCCTTCGGGCTGCTGGACGACGCCGAGCGCGACGTACTGGCCCAGGACGGTGCGCTGGCCGGCCGCGTGCGCCTGAGCGTGCCCACCACCTATGGCCACTACCGGCTGCCGCCCGTGCTGGCGCGCTTTGCGCAGCAGTACCCACAGGTGCAGGTGGAACTGAACATCACCAACCGCAACGTGGACCTGGTGGCTGAGGGCTTCGACCTGGCCATCCGCCTGGGCCAGCTGCCGGACAGCGGGCTGGTGGGGCGAAAGCTGGAGGATGCGCCTTTGGTGCTGGTGGCTTCGCCGGAGTACCTGCAGCGCCGGGGTACACCGCAGACGCTGGACGAGCTGCAGCAGCATCTGTGCCTGCCGTTCGTGATGCCGCGCACCGGGCGGCTGGCGCCCTGGATCTTCCGCGACGGCGGGCGCGACGTGGACTGGCTGCCGCGTTCGTCCATCGAGACTTCCGACGATGTGCTGGGCGTGGTGTCGCTGGCCGAACAGGGCATCGGCATCTGCCAGAGCTATGAGTTCATCGTGCGCGAGCGGATGCAACGTGGGCAGCTGGTGGAAGTACTGCCGCAGCTGCGGGGGCGGTCGCGGCCGTTCTCGGTGATCTATGCGCCGCATCGGCGGCAGTCGGCGGCGGCGCGGGCGATGATTGAGTTGCTGGTGGGGAATCCGAGCGCGGTTGAGGATGGCGTTGGTTGAAGCCCGGGGCTTGTTAATGGTGTCGGGTTTGAACCGATTTTCGGGCTGTGCGGCCGATCAGGTGCCGTTGCTTGCCGAGGCGGACTAGGAACTGTTGCAAAGCAGGCCGTCGCGCTATTCGCTTGTGGCATGGGCGATTGCGCCACTTTGATTCGCCATCAGCAGAACAGCTGCGCGAATGCGTCTGCTGGCGTCGCGTGCTGCACGAAGGGTGCGTGCAACAATAGTTCTTCGCTCTCGGATTCCACGATTCCTTCGCGAATTTCTATTGGTATTCGAAGCGGCGGCGTAAACACCATGACGTGCCACCGACAACGGGTGGCGGCGGGTCTGCAAACCCGTGATGAGAGATGCACCTGTAGTTTGCGCTTGCCCGTCGGCACCGTCCTTAACCGGTGCCGGCGGGCAATCCGTCGGCCTTTCTGGCGGACGGTGCGTGGGGGCCTTCGGGCCCACCGGTCTATGGTGCTATCTCATCCCGGTTTGCAGCCACGCATCGTCCGCCACCTCTTCACGGTGGCGCTGTTAAGCACAGCCACGGAAGCCGACGCCATGAACGAATCCGACACCTTCTCTTCGTATACCGTTGTTGAGCCCATCAACGACGACACTCCCCTGCCCGACCTGACTCCCTGCTCGGCATCCTCAAGCGCATGCGCGGCTGCGAGGGCGCTGATGGGCACCCTTGGCCGGAAACCGATGTGTCACCCGGTCGTCGCGTGAGCCTGGCGAGGACCGAGCGGGCAATGGTGGGGGCGCTAACGGTGCTGGAGGTCTTGCACGCCGCGGACCGCTGCCGTGTGGCAGCGGAGCCGGAGCGGCATTTGGATGAGGGGATTGTGGACGGGCTGTTTCTGGCTTGCCGGGGGTTGGTTGAGTGGGCTTGTCGAGAGGTAAGACCGGAGTGATCTGCTTCCCGGAGCATATTCGCGGCAGACCTCGTTGAGCATCACATAGAACAACGTCTGCCTCCGGCAATGAGCAGACGTCGGCTTCTAAAGGGTGCTGACCCATTTGCCAATCAGACAGCTTCACTAGGAAAAAAGTGAACCTGGAACCTTCACTTTCCAACTAATTGCTAAACAGCAACTTTGTCACGGTGCTTTTTCAGCCTGCGACAAGCTGCTGCATATTCTCGCAACAGCTTCTGTCCATCCTCCGCGAGCTTCTTTGCGGACGCGTCAATCTCAGCGATAGTCATGGTGGCATCGCCCATGGCGTGCATTAGATTATTTCTAGACTCCTTCCAGGCGTTGAGCTTGTCGTGCTCAAAGTTCTCCTTGAGAAGCTTATCCTTCTCTGCGCGCCGATTCAGTTCTTTGAGTTTTGGTCCCATCATCTTTATGGGCTTTCCATTGGCACCGCCGGCCTTCTCACCGACCCCGCCAGAATTTTGTAGAAGCGAAACGAGTCGATCCTCCAGCGCGGCATATGCGTACCAAGATGCCTCCAGGTACACTCCGGCGTCAGACGCCGATTTCATTCGAGTAATGAATATCTTGTACAAATCTTCCTTCGGCATGCATCCCCCTGTTGTCGTCCAGCGCCTAAACTAAGCCGATCCGCGAAGCGGGCTCGGATTGAATTACTTGCTATGCATAGCTATCGAAGCTAGCGAATCTCTTCGAATTGCCAGATTCTCGTCGGCGTTCCAGACAGCTGGTCAACACCATCATGACTTGGCTCGCCAAAGAGCTTCTTAGCGATTGCCAGCGATGGCTCATTGTCTGTCTCAATCAAGGATTCAATGTAGTAGCGTTGACCGTAGTGTGGTCGAAGATCCTTCTTGAACTGCTCGAGGCATTGACGGATAAAGGTCGAGGTTAGACCGCGCCCCCGAAGGCTCTCTAACGTGCCATAGAATAGACAAAAGCAAGGCAAACCATTAAGCGGCTCATTCTCGTCAAGTACCACAAGCTGTTGGACCTTTAGCCCTGCCAGGCGCGCATAAGTGTAACGCTCTGATGTAACTCCCTGATCGATCTCTACGAAAAGATCTTCGGCACCTGGGACTGGACGCATACGGAAGCCGTCAGAGAACGCTTGCTCCAGCGACTTAAACCCAGTCATCGGGTTCTGATGTTCGTGCATTCCTCACCCTGTCGATTTCCAGAAGATCTAGCAAAGTATAGAGCGTGAATAGGACCGAGACACCAAGGGGCGTAGGCTTCATCGAACAATTTCGGATCTTCGCTTTCGGCCAGAGGCCGACGCGCGTTGTTCCTGCAGCCCCAAAGAGCAATTCGTGAGGGATACTGCCACGCCAGCCTGGCAAGATCGCGGGTGAGCAGTTGCCTCATCGCGCGGTTTCTTTATACGTTCCGATGCGATGTGCTTGAGGCAGACCTTGGCCACAAGGCTAGGCTGTCCTACGATTTCTACATGACTCCTTCGCAACCCTTGCCCAACAGCTGGCGGAGCTGAACAACCCCCTTTGAGCCCCCGACATGAAGGTGGTCATGGATCGAGCTGCATCAATGTCTTCGGCGGTTAAACGTTCATCATCCTCCCCATCAAGAGGTTGGAAGGCGCAGCCGCCGGGGCACCATCTGCGCATACGACAGCCATCTATTCTGGCGCTAGCCGCCTCCAGCCAGCACTCTAACGTAAACCGAGTCACCGCCCCTTCTTCCCAATTAGTTTCACGTAGGAGGGCCTACTTACGGGGTGGCGTGGAGGAATTGCTGCACGATTCACATCAACCGCCACCCTGGTGACAGAACGAAGTTGACCGTGCACCCTCACCTCACAGTCCATGAAGTGCCGCCCGATGTATGCGACACCACGCGTCCAGACGCGGGATCCGTCATCAACGCCGCTGTGTCCTAAATCGCTTTCTTCGTGAGCGCCAGCGCCCGTGTTCCTCACCACCCAAGTCACTCTGGCATGGTTGGGGATAACATGGGGATTTGTGATCGCGAACCTTAGCTTCTCACCGACTCGTGCGAAGGGGACGTGCCCAATGTAGTTCCTCAGTACGCTATAGCTATCCGCGTCTAGCACCGCAATGCTGATAACTGGACTCTGGATTGCAAGCCCCGTACCCACCACCTCCAGCGCAAGCCCATCCACGCCTTCTGGCAGTGGGAACAGGTGTTCAAATGGCTCGCACCAGATTGCTGCAGCTTCAGCTTCATCTTCGCAATCCACAGCGCGAGACGACGAGTCCTTAAATCGTGCCAGCTCTTCCATGAATGCGCCAAAGTCACTTTCATCCAGACGATTTAGGTTCGTGTCGCTGTCGCCACCTACAGGATTGCGCACAGTGCTGTCCACCAACAGTCGCTCGTAGATCGAATGGACGACGATCCCCAACGCATCGTCGTCATCCTCTCCGTTGAGGCGTTGCGCAGCATCGACCACCAGCACCGTCAGAAGAAGTGAAGAAGGAATTCCGTCAGAGCCCGCGAACTTAAGTGCAGCCCACGCCTTCATGTATCGAACCAGTCGTCGAATTCGCGCCTTCTGGCGATCGTCGCCATCGAGCGCTTCTTGGAACCAATCAAGCATGGCTGCTGGGTTGCTCCTTTCCCAGCCATTCGATAACGTCGCTAACCGGACGCCTCCTCCGTCTGACGCCTTGTGATAGACAGGAACGTCGATGTGGAATTTTCGCTCGTACCTAACCCGCGAGCATCGCTCTTTCGGAGCATCCAGCTGCTTTACATCGTCGCAAATTCTTGCAAACTGCTCTAGCGAATGTCCCAACAACCCTCGCAACTCGGCGCTGTCAGGCTCCGCCCTACCATCTATGAAATAAAATCCGACATCCACATCGTACTCGGCTCCCGGCATCACTGGCTTGATCAATGTGTGGAAACGATATGACCCTTGCAGAAAGGTTGAAACTCCATAGCCAGAATCTGCCAGGTCATCCAGCAGCCACTGCTCGAGCGCGTCCTTGTTATCTCTTAGGAACTCCAACTGTCCATCCGTCGGTCGAACGCGTCGATTGAGCGACTCTGCATCGTCATTGGAAAAGAACAAGCTGGCTGCAACACCCACTATTCACCCCCTGCAATGATCCACTTGTGTGGCGAGTGAGCCAAATACGGCTCTATATCTTCTTCGCGTAGCCGATGGAACGTATCCTCCGCAGCGCCAAGCAATCGTTTCTGCGCATACTCAGTTGCGATATTGAGTCCGAGCTTCTTTTGATCGCTCTGGCTCGGCGACTCGTCCAGACGTAGATGATTCGAACCGAGTCTATGCCGAACGATCTGAAGCGCCATCTGTTCCTGTGCAGCAAGAATGGTCTGGATCAGCGGAAAGCTGGTCGGTCGAAGCCACGATAGAACGCCCCTTCTCTTCTCTATCCCCATCGGCTCTACGTAAGTGGTAGACATAGTGCCTATGCTGAGCATGCGAACGGACTCATCCTTCGCCGAGAAGTACGTGTTCGCCTCATGGAGCGCCACAAGGTCTGGAGCGTTCGCGAACAAGCCACCGTCTGCGTACAAGTTCTCGCCAAAGCTGGCAATCGGGAAGTAGATCGGCGCGGCTGAAGTTGCCAGCGCAACATCCCTTACAGAAAGCTTATAGTCTCTCGTCCAGTCGGCATTGTGCCTCGACTTGAGAGGAGTGCCTCGTCCAAGAGTCAGATTTAGCGCAGGAATTATCAACGCGTGCTTAGCATCTGCCAACCGAGCACCTCTCGGCAGCAGAGATTCAAGCAGGTCGGCCACTGGCTCGGAGTCGTACTTATTGCGGAACAGCCCCGCTCGAAACAAGTTCCTGCGGAATATCACACTACCTTTGGACAAGAACGCTGCGACGACGTCCTTCATTGGAACTTCGAACGCAACAGCTAGCGCCAGAATTCCTCCGATCGATGTCCCCGCAACCAGGTCGAAGCACTGACCGATGGGCTTACCAGCACGCTCTTCAAGTAACTGCAGAACTCTCGCAGAGTAAAGCCCCCTGTACCCACCACCAGTCAGCGATAGCACATTGATAGCCGACTGTTGGCGCAGACTTTGAGAAACTTCCATGCCCCCCCCTAGAACGCGATACCAAGCTACATCACTATATTCCGGACGCCAGCCACAGTCCAATGCCCCCCCCCGAACTGGGAGGCGATCCCCGATGCCTCAAGCTCGCGTGCAATGCCCGCGTAAGCTTGAACGAATTTTTAGGTCTCTTAGTGAGACCTGATCTTTGCTGCAAGGCTCATAGCTACTTCCACATAGCTAATTGCGTCACCATCGCTCAAATTGATCTCCTCAGCGTGAGCGGCGCTATTACGCAAATGCCGAAGCCTTTTAAAGGTTTCCAAGTCATCCCTGCTTATTACATTGCACTTGAAAAGATACTCCCCGATCGTCGGGTCGCCTCTAAAAATTTCGCTTGGCGGCTGGCTCCAGAACGAGCTAGCAACTTCATTTGCAGCCCCCTCAACTTCGAGCCAAGCTTCCATGACAGCGACACGAGTAGAAAATGGCACCATTCGCAACAGCTCTAGTCGCTTACTCTCTAGTATTTTCGGAAGTCCGGGCGAAGTAACGCCCGCACTCGGTTGATCAGATGACTGTTCCGAGAGGCTTTTGACCTTAAGCATCGCGATTTCCCTAGAAAACTCAATTTCAACCTCTTTGTACCTCAGCCTCTTTAATAGAGGCATCAGCTCTTTAAGTGGCTTGCGAAGCAAGAAAGCCAGTACGAGGAGTGAGGCCGGCCAAACTACAGCCTTAATGACCTCAGCTGCGAATGTGAGAGTATCCAATACGGTGATGCTCCCTAGGGGACTAACTATCTAATAGATGGACCCGTAGGTCCGGTTATACGACGTATCCACAAAGCGCCATATGGTGGCCTCTCCCCAATACAGCTCGATATTAGGGCGACTGGATTCGACTAACAAGCCAGCGTACAACCGGACGAAGCGCTAGAGGACACCACACACGACAAGGGCGCCTCTCGGCGCCCTCGTTCTTATCACTCCCACTCAATAGTAGCCGGCGGCTTCCCCGAGATGTCATAAACCACCCGCGACACCCCCCGCAACTCATTGATGATCCGGTTGCTCACCGTACCCAGGAACTCATACGGCAGGTGCGCCCAATGCGCGGTCATGAAGTCAATCGTCTCCACGGCCCTTAGCGCAATCACCCACTCATAAGCGCGCGCATCACCCACCACGCCCACCGACTTCACCGGCAGGAACACGGCAAACGCCTGGCTGGTCTTGTCGTACAGATCCGCCTTGCGCAGCTCATCAATGAAGATGGCATCAGCCTTGGCCAGCAGCTCGGCGTACTCGCGCTTCACTTCGCCCAGGATACGCACGCCCAGGCCCGGGCCCGGGAACGGGTGGCGGTAGACCATGGTGCGCGGCAGGCCCAGCTCCACGCCCAGGCGCCGCACTTCGTCCTTGAACAGCTCGCGCAGCGGCTCCACCAGGCCCAGCTTCATGTGCTCCGGCAGGCCGCCCACGTTGTGGTGGCTCTTGATCACGTGCGCCTTGCCGGTCTTGCTGCCGGCCGACTCGATCACGTCCGGGTAGATGGTGCCCTGCGCCAGCCACTTGGCGTTCTTCAGCTTGTTCGACTCTTCATCGAAGATCTCAACGAACAGGTTGCCGATGATCTTGCGCTTGGCTTCCGGGTCGCTCACGCCTTCCAGCGCGGCGAAGTAGCGGTCGGCGGCGTTCACGCGCACCACCTTTACGCCCATGTGCTCGGCGAACATCGCCATCACCTGGTCGCCTTCCTGCCAGCGCAGCAGGCCGGTATCCACGAACACGCAGGTCAGCTTCTCGCCGATGGCCTTGTGCAGCAGCGCGGCCACCACGGACGAGTCAACGCCGCCGGACAGGCCCAGGATCACTTCGTCATCGCCCACCTGTTCGCGCACGCGGGCGATCTGGTCGTCGATGATGTTGGCGGCGGTCCACAGGGTCTGGCAGCCGCACACGTCCACCACGAAGCGGCGCAGCAGCGCCTGGCCCTGCAGGGTGTGGGTCACTTCCGGGTGGAACTGCACGCCGTACCAGCGCTTTTCTTCGTTGGCCATGGCGGCCACCGGAATGCGGTCGGTGGTGGCGGTAATGGTGAAGCCCGGCGGCGCAACGGAGACGTGGTCGCCATGGCTCATCCAGACATTCAGCTTCGGCTCGCCACCGTGGTCGCTCAGGCCCTTGAACAGTGCATCCGGGTTGATCACGTTCACTTCGGCGTGGCCGAACTCGCGCTGGTCAGCCGCTTCGGTGGCACCACCCAGCTGCGCGGCCAGGGTCTGCATGCCGTAGCAGATGCCGAAGATCGGCAGGCCGCTGTCGAACACTTCCTGCGGCGCGGCCGGGGCACCCGGCAGCGTGGTCGATTCCGGGCCACCGGACAGGATGATGCCCTTGGCGCCGAACGCGGCGATCTCGGCCGGGTTGTGGTCCCACGCCCAGATTTCGCAGTAGACGCCCAGCTCGCGGATGCGGCGGGCGATCAGCTGCGTGTACTGCGCGCCGAAATCGAGGATGAGGATCTTGTCGTTATGGATGTTGGTCATGGTGCCGTTCCAGTGGTGTTTTTCGCAGCGCCCGGCGCTTCAAGGCTCTGCGTCAGCGTGGCGATGAACGCCTCGCGTTGTTGAATATGTGAGGGGTCTTCCTCGTCCCAGCGCAGCATCAGCAGGCCGTGCGGTGCGTTGGGGTTGGCGCGGTCGGCGCGCGGCAGTTCGGCGATTTCCTGCACTTCGGTGCCGGGCACGATGCGCCGTTGAAAGGCGTGCATCGGGTAGCCGGAATCCACGGCGTTGCCCCAGAACGCGGACTGTACGCTCATCCGTTTCGGCTCCAGCGGCCCCAGCTCGGCGGTGACCACAGGATCTTCAAGCCTGTCACCCAGATCGGTAACGCACCGCAGGATGACCTGCAGCGGGCGCTCGCCGGTACCTTTCAGCAGCCAGCGCTGCTCGCCAGCGGCCTGCACCTGCCAGCCCTTCGGCAGCGAGAACGCGTTCTGGCACGCCTGCACGTCCTGCAATTGCGAAACCGCCGCGCCCGGAGACCCGGAGCGCGGCGGCGGTTCGGACACCGAACAGCCTGCCATCAGCAGGCTGCCCGTAATCGCAAGAGCAGTTCGCAAGCGCATCAGGCGCGGTAGTTCGGCGGCTCTTTGGTGATCGTCACGTCGTGGACGTGGCTCTCACGCTGGCCGGCGCCGCTGATCTTCACGAACTTGGGCTTGCTGCGCATCTCGTCGATGGTGGCGCAACCCACGTAGCCCATGGTGGCACGCAGGCCGCCCATCAGCTGGTGGATGATCCCGCCCACCGGGCCGCGGTACGGCACGCGGCCTTCGATGCCTTCCGGCACCAGCTTGTCGGCGGTGGCGGCGTCCTGGAAGTAGCGGTCCTTCGACCCCTTTTCCATGGCAGCCAGCGAGCCCATGCCGCGGTAGCTCTTGTACGAACGGCCCTGGTACAGCTCGGTCTCGCCCGGCGATTCTTCGGTACCGGCCAGCAGGCCGCCGACCATGATGGTCGAGGCACCGGCGGCCAGCGCCTTGCCGATGTCGCCCGAGTAGCGGATGCCACCGTCGGCGATCAGCGGGATGCGGTCCTGCAGCGCTTCGGCCACCAGATCAATCGCGGTCACCTGCGGCACGCCGACGCCGGCGACGACGCGGGTGGTGCAGATCGAGCCCGGGCCGATGCCGACCTTGACCGCGTCCGCGCCGCTGTCCAGCAGCGCCAGTGCGGCTTCGCCGGTGCAGATGTTGCCACCGATGACCTGCACGTTCGGGAAGTTCTTCTTCACCCAGCTGACGCGGTCCAGCACGCCCTGCGAGTGGCCGTGCGCGGTATCGACCACGATCACGTCCACGCCGGCGGCGACCAGCGCTTCCACGCGGCGATCGGTATCGCCACCCACGCCGACGGCCGCGCCGACCAGCAGGCGGGTCGACAGATCCTTGGCAGCGTTGGGGAAGTCGGTGTTCTTCTGGATGTCCTTGACGGTGATCAGGCCACGCAGTTCGAACGAATCATTGACCACCAGCACCTTTTCGATGCGGTTGCGATGCAGCAGCTGCAGCACTTCGTCAGACGCGGCGCCTTCCTTGACCGTGATCAGGCGATCCTTCTTGGTCATGATGTGGCGGACCGGATCGTCCAGCTCGGTCTCGAAGCGCATGTCGCGGTGGGTCACGATGCCGGCCAGCTGGCCGTCGCTGCCCACCACCGGCACGCCGGAGATGTTGTGCGCCTGGGTCAGGGCCAGCACGTCGCGGATGGTGGTTTCCGGGCCGACGGTGATCGGGTCGCGGATGACACCGGCCTCGAACTTCTTGACCTTGGCCACTTCCGCGGCCTGCTGTTCCAGGCTGAGATTCTTGTGGATGATGCCCATGCCGCCGAGCTGGGCCATGGCGATGGCCAGGCGGGCTTCGGTGACGGTGTCCATCGCGGCGGACAGGATCGGAAGCTTCAGCTTCAGGTCTCGGGTCAACCGCGTTTCGAGGTTGACGTCCTTGGGCAGGATGGTCGAGTGGGCGGGGACGAGCGAGACGTCGTCGTAAGTGAGTGCTTCAGCCTGGATGCGCAGCATCGGCATACCCGAGATGTGGGGAAGCGCGACATTTTACCCCTTTTTCGCGCCGCGTGGCAGGGGGTAGATGCGACGCAGTGTCGCGCCGGCGGCGATTGGTTCAGGGCGACGGACCGGGGCCACGCGCCGCCTGGGAACCCCCACGGAACCGCCTTTGGTAGGTGCCAACCTTGGTTGGCACGATCCGTCCGACACCGGCACCCCAGATGGGCCGATGGCCCCGATGGATGTGTGCCAACCAAGGTTGGCACCTACCAGGAGCAGGCCAATGGTTGCCCCCACCCCAAAAGGTCAGCTCAGCGCTTCCGCCGCTTCCAGGGTGTTCTGCATCAACGTGGCCACGGTCATCGGGCCCACGCCACCCGGCACCGGGGTGATCCAGCTCGCCCGCTGGGCAGCCGCCTCAAACCCGACATCGCCCACCAGGCGGCCGTCATCCAAGCGGTTGATGCCGACGTCGATCACCACCGCGCCCGGCTTCACCCACTCGCCCGGCACGATGCCGGGGCGGCCTACCGCCACCACCAGGATGTCGGCGTTGCGCACGGCCTGTTCCAGCACGTCCTTGGGGGTGAACTTGTGGCAGCTGGTCACGGTGCAGCCGGCAATCAGCAGCTCCAGGCCCATCGGGCGGCCGACGTGGTTGCTCACGCCAACGATGGTGGCGTTGCGGCCGCGCACCGGCTGGTCGGTGTGGCCCAGCAGCGTGGTGATGCCGCGCGGGGTGCACGGGCGCAGGCCGAACTCGCGCAGGGCCAGGTGGCCGACGTTTTCCGGGTGGAAGCCGTCCACGTCCTTGCGCGGGTCGATGCGCTGGATCAGCCGGCGCGCATCGGGGATTCCCGGCAGCGGCAGCTGGATCAGGATGCCGTTGATCTTCGGATCGGCGTTGAGCTGGTCGATCAGGTCGAGCAGCTCGGCCTCGGTGGTACCGGCCGGCAGATCGTAGTCATGCGCTTCGATCCCGACCTTCTCGGCGGCACGGCGCTTGTTGCGCACGTACACGGTCGAGGCAGGGTCGCCACCGACCAGCACCACGGCCAGGCCCGGACGGCTGCCGCCGGCGGCCACGCGGGCGTCGACACGCACCTTCAGGCTATCGAGCAGGTCCTCGGCGATGCGGCGGCCATCAAGGATGCGGGCAGGATGCGGGGCGGCGGAATCAGTCATCGGGGGCAGGCGTGGGGCGGCGGGGACGCTATTGTCCCTGATTCAGGCCCCCTCGCCCACCGCAGGATGGGGTCCTGACGGGGTCGGATCCCTTTGCCACAGGCAAAGGACTCTGACCCCAGCACGACGTAGCGGGTCAGAGCCCTTTCCGCTGGAAAGGGATCCGACCCGCAAACGTTATTCTTCCTCTTCCGGCACGTCCTGCGGGTTCAACGTCTTGCTTGCCCGCTTCGGCGCGGTGAACGGCGTCGGCGTCGGCACGCCCTGGCCTGAATTGCCGAACACCATCTTGGCGCCGGCATTCAAGCCACCACCGGCGATCTCCAGCTCGAAACGCTCGGCATCGCGACGACGGATCTGCTCGGCAATCTCCACCGCGTCGTCCTCATCCGCGCCCAGCTCCACCAGCGCGGCCTGGCCGAACAGCACCGCCGATTCAAACGTCTCGCGGATCTGGAAATCGACACCGGCATGGATCAGCCGCAGCGAATGCTCGCGGTCGAACGAGCGCACCATCAGCTTGGCCTGCGGGAACTCGTGCGACACCAGTTCGACGATGCGGTCGGCGGCCTCGGCCTTGTCCACGCACACCGCAATCGCACGCGCGGTGGCCGCGCCCGAGGCATGAAGCACGTCCAGTCGCGTACCGTCGCCGTAGTAGATCTTGAAACCGAAGCGCGCGGCGCTCTGGATCATCTCCACGTCGTTGTCGATGATGGTCACGTCCACGTCGCGCGCCAGCAGCGACTGGCTGGCGACCTGGCCGAAGCGGCCGAAGCCGATCAGCAGCACACTACCGGACAGGCCCTCGGCCTCGTCCACGCCGTCCATGTTCACCGTCGGCTTCGGCGCGATGCGCTTGTAGACCAGCACCACCAGCGGGGTCAACGCCATCGACAACACCACCACCGCGGTGAAGTTGGCATTGATCTCCAGGTTGATCACGCCGGCTGAGGCGGCAGCGGAGAACAGCACGAAGGCGAACTCGCCACCCTGCGCCATCAGCACGCCGCGATCCAGCGCCTGCGCGTGGTCACTGCCCATGATGCGCGCGACCACGTAGATGCACAGCGCCTTGGCCACCATCAGCGCCAGCACCAGGCCGAGGATCAGCTGCCAGTTGCCAGCCACCACGCCCAGGTCCAGCGCCATGCCCACGCTGAGGAAGAACAGGCCCAGCAGGATGCCGCGGAACGGTTCGATGTCCGCCTCGATCTGGTGGCGGAAGGTCGACTCGCTCAGAAGCACGCCCGCGAGGAACGCGCCCATCGCCATCGACAGGCCGGACAGCTGCATCAGCAGCGCCGCGCCCAGCACCACCAGCAGCGCGGCGGCGGTCATCACCTCGCGCGCCTTCGATTCGGCCAGCACGCGGAACAGCGGATTGAGCAGGAAGCGGCCGACCAGCACCAGGCCGACGATGGCGCCGACGCCGATCGCTACCGACAGCCAGCGCGAGCCCT
This sequence comes from Stenotrophomonas sp. YJH_SMC_69, assembly GCF_059370495.1. Lineage (NCBI taxonomy): Bacteria > Pseudomonadati > Pseudomonadota > Gammaproteobacteria > Lysobacterales > Lysobacteraceae > Stenotrophomonas > Stenotrophomonas sp. YJH_SMC_69. The sequence goes on from NZ_JCAFTS010000005.1 coordinate 245,182, forward strand.
CGCCGTCGGCACTGCCCGCGCTCGGGCCCATCCACGCCACCAGCGCCAGCAGCGGCACGATCAGCAGGTCTTCGAACAGCAGGATGGAGACGATCTTCTGCCCCGACGGCAGCGCGATGTCACCGCGCTCGGCCAGCAGCTGCATCACCACTGCGGTGGATGTGAGCACAAAGCCGGTGGCACCGATGAAGGCCACCTGCCACGGCAACCCGAACAGCTTGGCGATGCTGGTCAGCACCAGCGCACAGGTGACGATCTGCAGCGTGCCCAGCCCGAAGATTTCCTTGCGCAGGCTCCACAGGTGCGAGGGCCGCATCTCCAGGCCGATCACGAACAGGAACATCACCACGCCGAGCTCGGCGGTATGCAGGATCGCCTGCGGGTCGGAGAACCAGCCCAGCCCGAACGGTCCGATCGCCAGGCCAGCGGCGAAGTAGCCCAGCACCGAGCCCAGGCCGGCGCGACGGAACAAAGGCACCATCACCACCGCCGCGCCCAACAGGGCGACGACCTTGACCAGCTCGCTGGTCGCTGCTTCTACCGCCATGCGGTGTGTTCCCCAAGATCCAGAATCGCGTTCAACAATAGAGCAATGCCGATGACGGCAATAGCACGCATGTTGCGCCGGATTGTCTTGGAGATGGAACGATACCGGGAGTGACCCCCAGCATCATCCCGAAACCATGCATCCGCGTCGGTGGGTGCTAACCTTGGTTGGCACAACCACAACCTGTAGAGCCGAGCCCACGCTCGGCTGCTCTTCGTGCCGAGGCCAGAAGCAGCCGAGCATGGGCTCGGCTCTACAGTAGATCCACGCCATGCGTGGATGAATCCCCGGCCAGGTTCCCCGCCGTGGATCCACGCCATGCGTGGATGACGCCCGGCCGGGTTCACCCACCCCGGCAGAACGCGGCGTAATCGATATATCCCGGAAACGGCACGCCCGGCGCGCACACCGGGCACTGCGGGTCCGGCCGGATGCCGGTCTCACGGAAGCGCATGCCCAGCGCGTCGAAGCGCAGCAGGCGGCCAACCAGCGGCTCACCGATGCCCAGCAGCAGCTTCAGCACCTCGGTCGCCTGCAGCACGCCGGCCAGGCCGGGCAGCACGCCCAGCACACCCGCCTCGGAACAGTTCGGCGCGAACTCCGGCGGCGGCGGCTCGGGGAACAGGCAGCGGTAGCACGGCGCCACGCCGCGCTGGCGGCCAGCGTCAAACACGCTTACCTGGCCGTCAAAGCGCTCGATGGCGGCATACACCAGCGGCGTGGCGTGCTTGATGCAGGCGTCGTTGAGCAGGTAGCGCAGCGGGAAGTTGTCCGACCCATCCAGCACTACGTCCACGCCCTCCAGCAGCGCATCCACGTTCTCGGAAGTGACCCGCTCAGGCACCGCCTCGACGTCGATCGACGGGTTCAACGCCAGCAGCCGCTCGCGCGCCGAATCGACCTTGAACTGGCCGACGCTGGCTTCGGTATGCACGATCTGGCGGTGCAGGTTGCTGCGCTCCACGCGGTCGTGGTCGGCGAAGCGCAGGTGCCCTACCCCGGCGGCGGCCAGGTAGAACCCAGCCGGTGCGCCCAGCCCACCCGCGCCCAGCACCAGCACGCGCGACTGCTGCAGCCGGCGCTGGCCGGCCTCGCCCACCTGCGGCAGCAGCAGGTGGCGCGAATAGCGATCAAAGAAGTCACGGTCGGCAGCACTGGCCAGCGGCTGCACCAGCGGCAGCGACTGCTCGCGCCAGGCCACGGTGCCGCCCGTCACGGAAGCCACGTGGGTGTAGCCGGCCTCCAGCAGGAACTGCGCGGCGTCGGTCGAGCGCTTGCCGCTCTGGCAGATCAGCAGGATCTCCTGGTCGTGCCGCGGCAGGTGTGCGGCCGGGTCGGCCTGCAGCTCGCCCTTGGCCACGCCGCGCGCGCCCTCGGCCATGCCGCCGGCCCGTTCGTGTGCCTCGCGCACATCGATCAGCACCGCGCCATGGGCCAGGCGCTCGCGTGCCTGCGCGGGGGAAATCTCTTGGATGCTCATGGCGGCATTATCGCGCACGTGGCGGCAGGCCGCCTTGACCAGCATCTGTAGAGCCGAGCCTATGCTCGGCTCTACGGGTCCACCGCAGGCCTGCGGTAGCGCCCGCCCTGCACCCGGGGTCAGATCCCTTTTCCGGAGGAAATGGGATCTGACCCGATTCTCCGCAACGAAAAAGGCGGCCCTGCGGCCGCCTTCTCGTGAATCACTTGCCCTTGACGTGCTTCATCAAGCGCCGCTTGGCCTTGACCTGCCGCTCGGTGAGGACGTTCTTCTTGCCCTCGTACGGGTTGGTACCCTCGCGGAAGATGAAGCTCACCGGCGTGCCTATCAGTTTGAAGCGCTTGCGGAAGAAGTTCTCCAGGTAGCGCTTGTACGACTCCTGCAGCTCCTTCAGGCGGGTGCCGTGCACGATGAAGGTCGGCGGGTTGGAACCGGCCGGGTGCACGTAGCGCAGCTTGGAGACGTGGCCGCGGATGGTCGGCGGCGGGTTGGTCTCGTAGGCCACTTCCAGCGCCTTGTTCACTTCGCTGGTGGTGAAGGTCTTGTTCGCCGATTCGTGCGCGCGGTGCACCGCGCGGAACAGCTCACGCAGGCCCGAACCATGCTTGGCCGAGATGCGCACCGACTCGGCCCACGGCACGAAGCCCAGCTTCAGCGACAGCATGGTTTCGGCCTGCTCACGCTGGTACTCGGTCAGGCCATCCCACTTGTTGATGGCGATCACCAGTGCGCGGCCGGCGTCGAGCACGGCACCGAGCACGGTGGCGTCCTGGTCGGTCACGCCTTCGGTGGCGTCGAGCATCAGCACGGCCACCTGGCACTGCTCGATCGACTGCATGGTCTTGACCACCGAGAACTTCTCGACGACCTCGTCCACGCGCGACCGACGGCGCAGGCCGGCGGTATCGATCAGGCGGTACTCGCGGCCATCACGCTCCAGGTCCACCGCGATCGAGTCGCGGGTGGTGCCCGGCACGTCCGAGGCGATCATGCGCTCCTCGCCGAGGATGCGGTTGACCAGGGTCGACTTGCCCACGTTCGGGCGGCCGACGAAGGCGATGCGGATGCGGTTCGGATCGTTGTCCAGCTCTTCGCCGCTGCCTTCTTCCGGCAGGCGCTGGATCACTTCGTCCAGCAGGTCGTCCAGGCCCTGGCGATGCGCGGCCGACACGGTCAGCATCTCGCCGAAGCCGTAGCGGGCGAACTCCGAACGCACGGTGTCCTCGTCTGTGCCGTCGATCTTGTTGATCAGCAGCAGCGTCGGGCGCGACAGCTTGCGCAGCCAGGCCAGGATCTCGTCGTCCATCGCCGAGGTGCCCTCACGGGCGTCGACCACGAACAGGATCAGGTCGGCTTCCGCTGCAGCGGCGCGGGCCTGGCGGGTGGTAGCCCCTGCCAGACCCTCTTCCTCTTCCGCGATACCGCCGGTGTCGACGACGAGGAAATGATTGTCCTCGTCCAGCCGGCAGACACCGTAGTTGCGGTCGCGGGTGACGCCGGGCTGGTCATGGACCAGCGCGTCACGGGTGCGGGTAAGCGCATTGAAAATAGTCGACTTGCCGACATTCGGCCGTCCAACCAGGGCGACCAAAGGCAGCATCGCGATTACTCCAATTTTTAATTTGCCAACCGGAAGGCGGTCAGCTTGCCATCAACGTTCTGCACCAGCAGCACCCCGTCTGCGACGACCGGCTGGGCCAGCAGGGCGTCGCCGCCACTTTTTGCCCGTGCCGCCATCGCACCATCGGACGCCTGCAACCAGTGCACGTATCCCTTGTAGTCGCCGACCACCACGTAGTCGCCGTGCAGCGCCGGGCCGGTCAGCGAACGACGGGCCAGCGCGGTCTGCGACCACATGGCCGCGCCGCTGGCCTTGTCCAGGCCGAACACGCCGCCCTTGTTGTCGGTGACGAACACGTTGCCCGACGACACCGCCACACCACCGGCACCGCCATGGTCGCGCGCCCACAGCGGGCGACCGGTCGGGCCTTCGATGGCCATGGTCTGGTTCTTGAAGCTGCTCACATAGAGGGTGTTGCCCTCCAGCACCGGCGCGCCGTCGACGTCGGCCATGCGCTCCAGCTCGGTGCGGCCTTCGCCGTTGCCGAGGTTCTGTTCCCACAGCGTGCGGCCATCCTGCTGGGCCAGAGCGGCAACCGCGCCCTCGTCCTTGCCGATGAACAGCACGCCCGGGCCGGTCACCACCGGCGCGTTGCCACGCACGGTCAGCGCCGGCAGCTCGCTCGGGTTGAACCACTTCTGCGTGCCGTTGCCGGCATCGAAGCCGGTAACGCGGCCGTCGTTGCTGCGCACGTAGACCATGCCCTGGGCAACGGCCGGCGCGGCGATGACTTCACCCGGAACACGGGCGCGCCACTTCTCGCTGCCATCGTTGATATCCAGCGCGATGACCTGGCCATCCAGCGTGCCGATCACGACCAGGTTCTCACCGACACCCGGGCCGCCGGACAGGCGCAGCTTGGCCTTCTTCTTTTCCTTCTTCGGCTCCCAGGTCCAGACCTTCTTGCCGGTCTGCAGGTCGATGGCGTGCACGCCACCGGTGATCGCGGCAGCAAACACGTGGCCGTTGGCGACCGCCGGGCCCTGGCGCACGCCGATGCGGCGCTCGCCCTTGCCGAGGTTGACCGACCAGGCCTTGCTGATCTTCACGGTCGGCTCGAACTTGACCAGCTCAGCCGGTTCCTGTGCCTTCTTCGCGGCCGCGTCCTTGCCGGCGAACCAGCCCTTCATGGTGCTGCAGCCGGTCAGGGCCATGCCCATCAGGAGCACGGTGGCGACGCGGGTGATCATGACCTTCTGACTCATCAAACCGACTCCGCAGGGGCGGCGACGGTGCCGCCGGCGTCCATAACCTTGGTTTCCAGCAGGCGCCGCTGCGGCGCTGCCACGTCCAGCGTCTTCAGCGCCTTCTCGTACTGTGCACGGGCGTCATCGCGCTTGCCCTGCGCCATCAGCGCATCGCCATGGATTTCCAGGCTGCTGCTGTCGGTCGCGCTGCCCAGCAGCTTGATGGCCTCGTCGCTCTTGCCGGTGGCCACCAGCAGGCGGGCCACACGCTGGTCGACCACGCGCTGCAGGTCACCTTCGACCTTCACATTGCGCAGGGTCGCCAGTGCCTCTTCATTCTTGCCGGCGTCGACCTGGGCCTTGGCCAGCTGCAGCGCCGCGAGGTCGCCGTAGATGCTGGACGGGCCGGCTTCGAGCGCCTTGACCGCCTTGGCGGCGTCGTCAAGCTTGTTCTGCTGCAGGCCCTGCAGGGCCTTCTGGTACTCGACATTGGCCGAGGCCAGCTTGCCGCCCTGATCCTTCTGGTACCACTGCCAGCCAGCAATGGCACCGATGGCGATGACTACGCCACCGAGGATGCTGGCGCCATTCTTCCGCAGCCAGCTGCGGACGCGTTCACTTTGTTCGTGCTCGTCGAGCAGATCGTCGATCGCCATGCGTACTCTCGCCCCGCCCGTCGGGAGGGACCATTGGGATTATCGAAGGTGGTGAAACCGCGCCTCAGTGCGAAACCGGGACAACGGAGCCTTCAGAGGATACCTGAAAGCGTGCCACGTTGGCTCGCTGGTAGGGGGTCAGATCGACGATAGCGCCGTTCTGCTGAACCTGGACCGCCGAGGCGTTGCCCAGGGTCACCCGGGTCACCTGGCCCGGCGTGAAGCTGCGGGTCTCGCCGGACCTGATCAGCGCCTTCTCGACGGTGCTGCCGTCCGGACCCCCGATGTCGACCCAGCTGTCGCCGCTGAACTGCATTTCCAGCGCGTTGCCGGCAGCCGCCGGAGCCGGCGCCGGGCGCGGCACCGGGGCCAGCGAGGCCACGTACGGGGTGGCCGCCGGCTTGCTGGCCGGGGCGGTGGCCGCTTCGGCCGGCGCGACAGCCTCGGCACCGGCCGTGGACGGGGTGACCGGCACGGCGGCCGGGATCACATCCAGCGAGGCGGTGCTCGGCGACGGGGTCGCGCTGCCGTCGAAGTGGCCACGGGTGGCGAACCACACCGGCACCGCCAGCACGGCGGTGATGCCGACATACAGCACGCGCCGGCCGAGGTTCTCGGCGATGCGGCGCGCACGCGGGGTATGGGTATGGCTGACCAGGGTGGGCGGAACCACCGGGCCGACCTGGGCCTGTTCCAGCAGCTGGCCGACATCCACGTCGAGCAGGCGCGCATAGCTGCGCAGCTGGCCACGCACGAACACCGGCGCCCCCAGCTTCTGCCATTGTTCCTCTTCCAGCGACTTGACCACCTGGACCGGCATGCGCAGGCGCGAGCCGACATCTTCGAGGGTCAGTCCGGCCGCTTCGCGGGCCTGGCGCAGGCGGGTGCCGCAGCCGGCCGCAGTCTCGAGAGCGCTCACAGTCTGGTCATCAATCACAATGCATCAACCCTGGAGTTAGGAGCCCGCGTCCTGCGGAAATTCCTGTCGAATCCGCTGCAGATAACGATCAGATGCCGCCCGATCGCCCAGCTTCACTTCGATTTGAGACGCAAGTTGTAACACGGAACGCGTTGCGGGTGCAGCCGCAATCCTACGTTCGGCGAAGGCCCGGGCCTCCATGTAGCGGCCCTGGCGGTAGCTCAGCTGGGCCATCGACTCCAGCGCGACCGGGTTGGCCGGGGCCGCCACGAGCGCCGCACGCAGGTCGCGTTCGGCACGTTCAAGCTGGCCCGCATCCAGTGCGCAGCTGCCGGCATTGGCCTGGGCTTCGCCCGGGGTGGCATAACCCGGCGCCTGCAACGCGCGGTCGAACCAGACCAGCGATTCGGCCGGCTGGCCCTGCTGGCACAGCCAGGCACCGTAGTTGTTGAGCACGTCGCCGCGCTGCGGCGCCAGCTCGGCGGCCTTGCGGAAGTTCTCGCCGGCTTGGCGGGTGCGGCCACGACGGTCATCGATGCCGGCCTGGAGCACCAGCGCATCGGGCGCCTCGGGCGCCAGCTTCAGTGCTTCGCGCACCTTGCGCTCGGCGGCATCGAGATTGCCGACCTGCATGTCGCGGGTCGCCAGCGTCAACAGGTCGCGCCAGCGCACTTCGCGCCGCACGCTTTCCGGGTCACCCACCGAATAGACCGGCGCCTGGCTCGGACCGAGCTTGGCCTTGGGATGGGATTTGCAGCCGCCGACCGCAACGGCCAGCACGCCTGCGAGAAGCGCCAGCCAGAGGCGGTCAGGCCGCGGCATCGCTCCCCTTCCCCGCCTGCAGCGTCTTGTTGAACTCCGCCTGGCGGCGGGTGCGGTCCATCACCTGGCCCTTGAGCTGGCCACAGGCGGCGTCGATGTCGTCGCCACGGGTGCGGCGGACCATGGTCAGCACGTTGCTGTCGAGCAGGATCTTCTGGAAGGCGCGGATGTGCGCTTCTTCCGAACGCTCGTAGCGGGTGCCCGGGAACGGATTGAAGGGAATCAGGTTGACCTTGCCCGAATCCTTGGCCTGCACCGCGTTGTCGAACTGGCGCATCAGGCGGGCCAATTCGCGGGCATGCTCGGGCTTGTCGTTGATGCCCTTCATCAGGGTGTATTCGAAGGTGACCGATTCGCGGCGCTTGTTGGCGCGCAGGTAGCGTGCGCACGAGGCCATCAGCTCGGCGATCGGGTACTTCTTGTTGAGCGGCACCAGGGTTTCGCGCAGCGCATCGTTCGGCGCATGCAGCGACACCGCCAGCGAGACGTCGCTCTCGGCGGACAAGCGGTCGATCTGCGGCACCAGGCCGGAGGTCGACAGGGTCACGCGCTTGTTGGCCAGGCCGTAGCCCAGATCGTCGCGCATCACGCTCATGGCGCGCACGACGTTGTCGAAATTCATCAGCGGCTCGCCCATGCCCATCATCACCACGTTGGTGAGGCGGCGCATCTGGTGCGGCACGTTGCCCAGGTGGCGCGCGGCAACCCACACCTGGCCGATGATCTCGGCGGTGGTCAGGTTGCGGTTGAAGCCCTGGGTGGCGGTGGAGCAGAACGTGCAGTTCAGGCCGCAACCGACCTGCGAGGACACGCACAGCGTGCCGCGGGTCTTGTCCGGGATGTACACGGTCTCGATGGCGTTCTTGCCATCCACGCCCATCGCCAGCAGCCACTTGTGGGTGCCGTCGGCGGAGGGCTTGTCGAACACGATGTTCGGAACCAGCACCTCGGCATGGGCCTGCAGCTTGGCGCGCAGGACCTTGCCGAGGTCGGTCATTTCATCGAAATCGGTGACGTAGCGATGGTGGATCCACTTCATCACCTGATGGGCACGGAACTTCTTCTCGCCGAGAACCTCGACGAAGAACTTCTCCAGGCCCGCGCGATCGAGGTCGAGCAGGTTCTGCTTGCCAGCCGTGGGTGCCGACTTCGGCAGCGGCTGGATGGCGGGGGACTGTACGACCTCGTTCACGGCATTACTCTCAGCGCGAAACGACTTCGGTGGCGGCGAAGAAGTAGGCGATTTCAATCGCGGCATTCTCGACCGAGTCCGAGCCGTGGGCGGCGTTGGCATCGATGGATTCGGCGAAGTCGGCGCGGATGGTGCCCGGCGCGGCTTCCTTCGGGTTGGTGGCGCCCAGCAGGTCGCGGTGGGCCAGGACGGCGTTCTCGCCTTCCAGGGCCTGGATCATCACCGGGCCGGAGATCATGAACTCGACCAGCGCGTTGAAGAACGGACGCTCGCGGTGCACGGCGTAGAAGCCTTCGGCTTCACGGCGCGACAGCTGCTTGTACTTGGCGGCCACGACCTTCAGGCCGGCCTTCTCGAAGCGGGCGTAGATTTCGCCGATGACGTTCTTGGCAACGGCGTCCGGCTTGATGATCGAAAGGGTGCGCTCCAGCGCCATGGGATGTCTCCAATGGAATCGGGCCGCTGATGGCCCGAAGGGTAACATGAAAAAAACCCGCGTCGGGACGCGGGCTTAGCCTGATAAACGTAGGCGAATTGTAAAAGATAAAGCGCTGGCATGGTAGTGCCGGTCGCCGGCCGGCAAACCCGCATGGCAGGGGTCAGATCCCCACAGGGGCTCTGACCCCATTCCGGGCCCAGTGTCGGGGTCGGAGCCCCTGCGGGGATCCGACCCCTACCCCATTCACCCACCTGAGTGAAATCTGACCGGACCGGCCGATTTTGCTGCACTGCAAAATGCCATACGCTACCGTCTGGTCCTAGTATCAAACAATCGTTTGATTAAGGTCCGCCCGCCGATGGCCAAACCCGCCCACTTCTCGACCAAGGACCGCATTCTCGGCGCGGCCGAGGAGCTGTTCGCACAGCACGGCTTCGCCGGCACTTCGCTGCGCCAGGTGACCAGCCAGGCCGACGTCAACATCGCAGCGGTCAACTACCACTTCGGCTCCAAGGAGAACCTGGTCAACGAGGTGTTCCGCCGCCGCATGGACGAGATGACCGGCGCCCGCCTGTCGCAGCTCGAACGCGCCCGCAGCGAACACCCCGGGCAGCTGCGCCCGGTGCTGGCCGCCTTCGTCGAGCCGGCATTGGCGCTGGCCCAGGACCGCCAGAACGGCGGTGCCTTCGTACGCGTGATCGCCCGCGCCTACGCCGAGAAGAACGACAACCTGCGCAAGTTCCTGTCCGACCACTACGGCCACGTGCTGCGTGCGTTCGGCAAGGCCATCGGCGAGTGCGTGCCCGACCTGAGCAAGGAAGAGCTGTACTGGCGCCTGGATTTCCTGGCCGGCTCGCTCACCTATGCCATGGCCGACTTCGGGCTGATCAAGCGTCCCGCCGGTGTCACTGAAGCGGCGCATCGTGCCCATGCCGCCCACGAACTGATCCATTTCGCCGAAGCCGGGTTCCGCGCCGCCGCTCGCGCCAGCGCCCTGCCCGCTTCCCTTTGATTCCACCCAGTAACTGCTGACCAACAAAGGCCCTACACCATGTCCAATTCCCTGCTAGTCCGCCGCGCCGCCGTGCTGGGTGCCGGCGTCATGGGTGCCCAGATCGCTGCCCACCTCACCAACGCTGGCGTCGACACCGTGCTGTTCGACCTGCCCGCCAAGGAGGGTCCGGCAGACGGCATCGTGCTGAAGGCGATCGCCAACCTGGGCAAGCTGAGCCCGGCACCGCTGGCCAGCAAGTCGCTGGCCGAAGCCATCACTCCGGCCAACTACGAGTCCGGCCTGGAGCAGCTGAAGGACTGCGACCTGATCATCGAGGCCATCGCCGAGCGCATGGACTGGAAGCAGGACCTGTACAAGAAGATCGCGCCGTTCGTGGCCGACCACGCGGTGCTGGCCTCCAACACCTCGGGCCTGGGCATCAACAAGCTGGCCGACGTGCTGCCCGAGCAGCTGCGCCACCGCTTCTGCGGCGTGCACTTCTTCAACCCGCCGCGCTACATGCACCTGGCCGAGCTGATCCCGGCCACCACCACCGACGCCGCCGTGCTGGAAGGCCTGGAAGAGTTCCTGGTCACCACCCTGGGCAAGGGCGTGGTGTACGCCAAGGACACCCCGAACTTCATCGGCAACCGCATCGGCGTGTTCTCGATCCTGTCCACCATCCACCACACCCAGCAGTTCGGCCTGGGCTTCGATGAAGTGGACGGCCTGACCGGTCCGCTGGTCGGCCGCCCGAAGTCGGCCACCTACCGCACCTCCGACGTGGTCGGCCTGGACACCATGGCCCACGTCATCAAGACCATGGGCGACACCCTGCCGAATGACCCGTGGCATGAATTCTTCAAGTCGCCGAAGTGGCTGGACGCGCTGATTTCCAAGGGCGCGCTGGGCCAGAAGACCGGTGCCGGCATCTTCCGCAAGGTCGGCAAGGACATTGTGGTGCTGGACCTGGAGAAGCAGGACTACCGTCCGGCCGATCGCGCTGCCGCGCCGGAAGTGGTCGAGATCCTGAAGATCAGGAACCCGGCCGAGAAGTTCGCCAAGTTGCGCGAGAGCCAGCACCCGCAGGCGCAGTTCCTGTGGGCGACCTTCCGCGACCTGTTCCACTACAGCGCCTACCACCTGGCCGACATCGCCGAGACCGCGCGCGACGTCGACCTGGCCATCCGCTGGGGCTACGGCTGGTCGCTGGGCCCGTTCGAGACCTGGCAGGCCGCCGGCTGGAAGCAGGTGGCGCAGTGGATCGCCGATGACATCGTCGCCGGCAAGAGCATGAGCAACGCGCCGCTGCCGGACTGGGTGTTCGATGGCCGCGACGGCGTGCATGCCGCCGAAGGCAGCTACAGCCCGTCGCGCAACGCCAAGCTGCCGCGCTCGTCGCTGCCGGTGTACCAGCGCCAGCGCTTCCCCGATCCGCTGCTGGGCGAGACGTTCGCGCCGGGCGAGACCGTGTTCGAGAACGACGGCCTGCGCATGTGGCACGACGGTGATGGCATCGCCGTGGTCAGCTTCAAGACCAAGATGAACACCGTGTCCGACCAGGTGCTGGACGGCCTGCAGGAATGCGTGAGCCGCGCCGAGAAGGACTTCCAGGGCCTGGTGATCTGGCAGCAGAAGGAACCCTTCTCCGCCGGTGCCGACCTGGCCGGTGCCCTCGGCCTGCTGCAGGCCGGCAAGGTCGACCAGTTCGAAGAAATGGTTGCCAACTTCCAGCGCACCAGCCAGCGCATCAAGTACTCGCTGGTGCCAGTGGTGGCTGCCGTGCGCGGCCTGGCCCTGGGTGGCGGCTGCGAGTTCCAGATGCACAGCGCCAAGACCGTGGCCTTCCTGGAAAGCTACATCGGCCTGGTCGAGGCCGGCGTCGGCCTGCTGCCGGCCGGTGGTGGCCTGAAGGAACTGGCCGTGCGCGCCTCGCAGGCCGCAGGCCCGGGCGGCGACGTGTTCGCCGAACTGAAGAAGACCTTCGAGACCGTGGCGATGGCCAAGGTGTCCAACTCGGCGGTCAACGCCAAGGAACTGGGCCTGCTGCGCAGCACCGACAAGGTGGTGTTCAACAGCTACGAGGCCCTGCACATCGCCAAGGCCGAAGCACGCGCCCTGGCCGAAGCGGGTTACCGCCCGCCGCTGCCGGCACGCCGCATCCAGGTGGCCGGTGACGTGGGTATCGCCACCTTCAAGATGATGCTGGTCAACATGCTGGAAGGCCGCTTCATCAGCCCGTACGACTACGAGATCGCCGAGCGCATCGCTACCGTGCTGTGCGGTGGCAAGGTCGACCGCGGCACCCTGGTCGACGAAGAGTGGCTGCTGACCCTGGAGCGCAAGCACTTCGTCGAACTGGCCCAGCAGGAAAAGACCCAGGCCCGCATCGCGCACATGCTGAAGACCGGCAAGCCGCTGCGTAACTGATCGCCCATCCCTGCTTCCGGTGGGTGCCGACCGTTGGTCGGCACTCCGGCTAAAAAATTCAAGAGATCACTGCAATGACCAAGCAAATCCAGGACGCCTACATCGTCGCCGCCACCCGTACCCCGGTTGGCAAGGCGCCCAAGGGCATGTTCCGCAACACCCGCCCCGACGACATGCTTGCGCACGTGCTGCGCAGCGTCGTCGCCCAGGCCCCGGGCGTGGACGTCAACCGCATCGATGACGCCATCATCGGTTGCGCCATGCCGGAAGCCGAGCAGGGCATGAACGTGGCCCGCATCGGCGTGCTGCTGGCCGGCCTGCCGAACACCATCGCCGCACAGACCGTGAACCGCTTCTGCTCCTCCGGCCTGCAGGCCGTGGCGCAGGCCGCCGACGCGATCCGCCTGGGCAACGCCGACCTGATGCTGGCCGGCGGCACCGAGTCGATGTCGATGGTGCCGATGATGGGCAACAAGATCGCCATGGCGCCGAGCGTGTTCGACAACGACCACGTTGCCATCGCCTACGGCATGGGCATCACCGCCGAGAAGGTCGCCGAAGAGTGGAAGGTCTCGCGCGAAGACCAGGACGCCTTTGCCCTGGCCTCGCACCAGAAGGCCATGGCCGCGATCCAGAACGGCGAGTTCAAGGACGAGATCAGCCCGTACGAGATCGTCTCGCACCTGCCTGACCTGGCCGACGGCCAGCGCATCATCACCCGCAACAAGATCGCCGACACCGACGAAGGCCCCCGCCCGGACTCCTCGGCCGAAGGCCTGGCCAAGCTGCGCCCGGTGTTCCGCAACGGCCAGTTCGGCGGCACCGTCACCGCCGGCAACTCGTCGCAGATGAGCGACGGCGCCGGCGCCGTGCTGCTGGCCTCGGAGCAGGCGATCAAGGATTACGGCCTGACCCCGCTGGCCCGTTTCGTCAGCTTCTCGGTGGCCGGCGTGCGCCCGGAAGTGATGGGCATCGGCCCGATCGCCGCGATCCCGAAGGCACTGAAGCAGGCCGGCCTGACCCAGGACCAGCTGGACTGGATCGAGCTCAACGAAGCCTTCGCCGCGCAGTCGCTGGCGGTGATCCGTGACTGCGGCCTGGACCCGGCCAAGGTCAACCCGCTGGGCGGCGCGATTGCCCTGGGCCACCCGCTGGGTGCGACCGGCGCGATCCGTACCGCAACCCTGCTGCACGGCCTGCGTCGTCGCCAGCAGAAGTACGGCATGGTGACGATGTGCATCGGCACCGGCATGGGTGCGGCGGGTATTTTCGAGGCGCTGTAAGGTTCAAGGCGTTGCCTCGTTGGGCTTCATGGCGTGGGTCGGGTTGGCAGGGCTGCCCGGGACACGCCGTGAACCCTTCCATGGGGGCTCGATGGCGCCATCCATGGCGCCAACGGTCCCGGGCAGCCCTGCCAACCCGGCCCTTCCAGCCTCCCCGCGGCGGAGGGATGAGCAAAGGCAGGGTCAAAGGCTGGGGTCAGATCCCTTTGCTGCGCAAAGGGATCTGACCCCAACCCACGAAAAAAGGCAGCCAGTGGCTGCCTTTTTGCTTTTGCTTCTGCCTTTGATTCCGCCCTTCCCGTCCGCGCCACACGGAAACTGTCGAGAGGGGGCGGATGGCCCTCTCCAAAACCGTTGGCGCCATGGATGGCGCCATCGAGCACCATGGAAGGGCTTTGGCGTGTTTTGGAGAGGGCCATCCGCCCTCTCCCCCACGTATCAATCAAGGCGCCGCACGGAGCGCTTGATAAAACCCTTATTCCGCCAGCATCGCCGCCAGCTTCTCCCGCGCCGGGCCAGCCAGCTTCGGGTTGTCCAGCGCGAAGCGGATCGTCGCCTCCACCAGACCCAGGTGCGTGCCGCAGTCGAAGCGGGTGCCCTCGAAACGATAGGCATCGACTTCTTCGGTCTTCAGCAGCTCGGCAATCGCATCGGTCAGCTGGATCTCGCCGCCGGCACCGGTCTGGGTCTGTTCCAGCAGCTCGAAGATCTTCGGGCTGAGCACGTAACGACCCACCACCGCCAGGTCGCTCGGCGCGTCCTCCGGCTTCGGCTTCTCGACGATCTGCGAAATACGGCCCTTGCGGCCATCGAACGCGTCGGTGGCGACGATGCCGTAACTGGCGGTCTTATCGTGCGGCACGTCTTCGACCGCGATCACGCTGGCGCCACTGGCTTCGTTGAGGTCGGCCATCTGCTTCAGCGCGCCCGCACCGCGGTTCCAGATCAGGTCGTCGGGCAGCAGTACGGCAAACGGCTCGTCACCGATCACCGACCTGGCACACAGCACCGCGTGCCCGAGGCCCAGCGCCTCGGCCTGGGTCACGAAGATCGCGCGCACACCATTGGGGAGCACGTGCCGGATCAGTTCCAGCTGCTCCTGCTTGCCAGCGCGCTCAAGCTTCTGCTCCAGCTCGTACGCCTTGTCGAAATAGTCGGCAACGGCGTGCTTGTAGCGGTTGGTGATGAACACCAGCGTGTCACAGCCGGCTTCGATCGCCTCATCCACCGCGTACTGGATCAGCGGCCGATCAATGATCGGCAGCATCTCCTTCGGCACAGTCTTGGTTGCTGGCAAAAAACGCGTCCCCAATCCTGCCACCGGGAAAACTGCTTTGCGAATTCGCTTGCTCATTGGTGCCTGTTGGCCTCACGTGCCGGAAAAGGCACGACTTTAGCGGATGAAATGTAAGCATCCTGTTCGATTGGCGAGAATTCCGGCATCGTCGCAAACAGGATTTCCTGGATGCGGGCGGTGTCGTAGCTGGCAATCGCCTCGCGCAGGCGCGGAACGTTGCCCAGCACCAGGTCGCGCGAGAACGTACGCACGCCGGCTTCAAGAATCTTCGGGTGCGCGGTGGAGCGGTAATCTTCGTCCGAATAGAACAGCGTCTCGTGCAGCTTCTCGCCCGGACGCAGGCCGGTATAGATGATCTGGATGTCCTTGTACGGCTGCTTGCCGGTCAGGCGGATCATCTGTTCGGCCAGCACGCGGATCGGCACCGGCTCGCCCATGTCGAGGGTATAGATCGCACCATGCGACGCCGATGCGGCCGCCTGCAGGATCAGCTGGCAGGCCTCGGGAATGGTCATGAAGTAGCGGCTGACTTCCGGGTCGGTGACCGTGACCGGGCCACCGCGCAGGATCTGCTCGCGGAACAGCGGCACCACGCTGCCGGCCGACGCCAGCACGTTGCCGAAGCGCACCGTGACAAAACGGGTATGCGTGGACTTCTGGTCCAGGCTCTGGCAGATCATCTCGGCGTAGCGCTTGCTCGCGCCCAGCGCATTGACCGGGTCGACCGCCTTGTCGGTGGAGATGAACACGAAATGCTCCACGCGGGCTTCCAGGCAGGCGCGCGCGACGTTCTCGGTCGCCAGGATGTTGTTGCGCACTGCTTCACGCAGCTGGCGTTCCAGCACCGGTACATGCTTGTAGGCGGCCGCATGGAAAGCGGTATCGACCGGGTGCAGCGACAGCGCGTGGCGGATCACCGCCGGGTCGCCACAGTCGCCCAGCACCGCCTCGATCTCGACATCGGGGAAGCTGCGACGCAGCTCGCCTTCGATGGTCAGCAGCAGCAGTTCGCTGATCTCCAGCAGGATGATGCGACCGGCACCATGCCGCGCGCACTGGCGGCACAGCTCCGAGCCGATCGAACCACCGGCGCCGGTAACCATCACGGTGCGCCCACCCAACCAGCCGCGGATCAGGTTCCAGTCCGGCATGATGGGCTTGCGCCCCAGCAGGTCCTCGATCGCCACTTCCTTCAGCTGGCCCGGCAGCGACTGGCCCTGCAGGATGTCACTGAGCTTGGGCACGGTACGGAACGGCACGCCGGTGCTTTCGCAGATCGCGACGACGCGCTGCATGCCTGCGGCGTCCAGCGACGGCATGGCAATGACCAGCAGCTTGGCAGCGGTCTCGCGGACCACCGTGGGCGCGTCATCCAGCGTACCCAGGATCGGCAGGCCCTGCAGCTTGGCGCCACGCAGGTGCGGCGCGTCGTCGAGCAGGCCGACCGGCTCGAAGTTGCCGGAGCGGCGCAGGTCGCGCACCAGGGTCTCGGCCGCCTGGCCGGCGCCGAGGATCAGCACGCGGCGGGCGCTGGAATCGGACTGCAGTGCCTGGTAGTCCTTCCAGGCGCGGTACAGCAGGCGCGGCGCGCCGAGCAGTGCCGACAGCGCGAACGGGTAGATCACCAGCACCGACATGGGTACGCCGTCGAAGCGCTTCCACATCAGCACCAGGATGATGGCCACCATGCCGATGAAGCTGGCCTTGAAGATGTTCAGCAGGTCGCTGACGCTGGCAAACCGCCACAGGCCGCGGTACAGGCCCACGCGCCAGAACACCAGGCCCTGCAGCAGCAGGACCAGGGTGGTATCGACGTTCCACAGGGGCAGCGCCGGGGCGTTGGGCAGGATCGAGTAACGCCCTGCATGGAGCAGCTGCCAGCATGCCCAGACCATGAAGAGGTCGTGGCAGACGATGGCCGAACGCGGCATCAGGCCGAGGATTCTGTCCCGCCAGGGTGAAGCCATAATTCAGGTAATTCCTTGTCGGTGGCGCATTCCATTGCGCAGGAGGAGCCAGAGGACGCTCAGCGCGATGAACCACGCGATCGCCACGACAGCCTCCCACCTCGGCTGCAAATTGGAGCAGACATTGAACACTGTAATACTGAACAGACCCAAAGCAAAGTACATCCCTGTCACCTGCGGGTGACTGGCTCCTGCCTGCACCGCGCGCTGGTAGACATGCTGGGTATGGGGTTCCATCCAGCGTTGTCCGGAAATGATGCGCGCCAGCAGTGTGAAGCCCGCGTCCACGAGGAACGGCGAAACCGGTACCAGCAGCAGGATCCAGTTAATATCGGTACGCACGCTGGCGATCGCCAGCACCACTGCGACCGCATACCCCAGCGCGCCGCTTCCAACATCGCCCATGAAGATCCGGGCGCGAGGGAAGTTGAACGGCAGGAATCCAAGGCAGGCCAGGCCCAGCGCCACGGCGGCCAGTGAATAGGGCCACGGCAGTACCGGCGCCAGCCCCAGCATCGCCACAACGGCCTGGCTGGCGGCGATGCCATTGATGCCGTCCATGAAGTTCCAGATGTTGATCAGCGACGCGGTGAACAGCAGCACCAGCACCGCCAACAGCCAGCTGCCACCATTCACCTTGACCAGGCCGGCCAACAGCGCTGCGGCGATGAAATGCACCAGCAGGCGACGCATCGCCGGCAGGGGCTTGTGGTCGTCCCACCAGCCGATACCGGCCACCAGCACCAGCCCAAGGCTGGCCACCAGCACCGTCGGCGTGCTTTCGGGCCAGGCCCAGATGGCCACGCCGGCGGTCACCAGCAGGCTGATGACGATGGCGATGCCGCCACCGCGCGGGGTGGCAACGCTATGGCTGCGACGCTCGCCCGGCTGGTCCATCAACTGCTGGCGCAGTGCATAGCCCCGCGCAGCCCAGGTCAGCAACGCACTGAGCAGGGCGAGCCCCAGCAGCGCGCCCATCACAAGCCAGGGCATGGATCAGAGCACCGCGTAGTTCAGCAGCGGCTTGACCGTCCCCCACTCCTTGCAGCTCGGGCACTGCCAGTGGTGGGTACGCGCACCGAAGCCGCAGCGCGTGCAGCGATAGGCCGGGTTGCGCACCAGCAGCTGGTCGGTGATGTGCTTGAGGTCATGCAGGGTGGCGGTGGAATCGGCTCCCTCGGCGAGGGTCAGATCGATCAGCGCGGATTCGCCACGTACCGACGGGCGATCCTTGAGCTGGCGACCGAGGTAGGCACGGGCCGGCGCCACGCCTTCCTGCTCTTCCATCAACCGGGTCAGCGCCAGTACCGGGGCGATGCCGCGGTAGTGCTCGGTCATCTCCGACAGGAACGCGCGTGCACCTGCCAGATCGCCGACCCTGCGATAGTTCTGCATCAGTGCCGGCAGCAGTTCCGGCAGGTATTCGGGATCGTTGCGCGCGGCGCGCTCGAAGGCGCGCACAGCGGCCTCTGGATTGCCCGCGTCGGTTTCCAGACGGCCCTCGATGATGCCGGCGCGCACCGACATCGCGTCGGCCTGGTAGGCGCGGGCGATCGCTGCCCTCGCCTCTTCCAGCTTGCCGGCGCCACGGAAACGTTCGGCCAGTTCGCATTCGAACTGTCCGATCAGCTTGCCCATCGGCTCGCCGGTGACGTCCTCGAAACGGGTCGCGTTGTCGATCGCCTTTTCCCAGTCGCGCTCGGCCTGGTAGATGCCGATCAGGTGCTTGAGTGCCTGCGGTGCACGCTGATCCAGCTGCGCCAGCTCGGTGAACACGGTCTCGGCACGGTCCAGCAGGCCGGACTTCATGTAGTCCTCGCCCAGCGCCAGCAGGGCCTGCACGCGCTGTGCATCACTGAGGTCGTGGCGGTTGACCAGGCCCTGGTGCAGGCGGATGGCGCGGTCGACTTCGCCGCGGCGGCGGAACAGGTGGCCCAGCGCGACCTGGGTCTCGAAGGTTTCCTTGTCCAGCTCGGCGATGTGCAGGAACAGCTCGATGGCCTTGTCCGGCTGCTCGTTGAGCAGGTAGTTCAGGCCACGGAAATAGGTGCTCGACAGGCGGCTGACCTGGCTGTCACCGTGGCGTTGACCACCGCGCCGCCCGATCACCCACCCAGCCAGGGCGGCCAGCGGAACGAACAGGAAGAACCAGAACCACTCGGTGACGAAATCCATCTTCGATCAGCGTCCATCAAAAGATTGAGGGGAAGCAACCGGTGCCGGCGTGGCGGCAGCGGACTTGTTGGCGCGGCGCAGCTGGCTGTAGAGCGGAATGACCACGCTCACCAACACCAGGCCAGCGCCAACGATGACGCCGATCAGCAACGCGGCAATGATGGCCACGCCGACCGAGGTCTTAAGCTGGGTGAACAGCAGGTTGATGGTCATCTCGTCCATGTTCATGGCACCGATGATCAACCCAAGAATGAGTACCGCCAGCAGGACCAGCAGACGAAAAACCTTCATGCGACAGCTCCAGTGGCAGGAGTCCGTAGCTTATCCGACTCGCGGCTGGATTCGCACGCGGTGGCGCGACGGAAGGCTCAGGCCGGATCGGCGTCCAGCGGCAGCACACTGCTGACCCGCTCGCGCAGTTCCTTGCCCGGCTTGAAATGGGGGACATGCTTGCCCGGCAGGGCAACCGATTCGCCGGTCTTCGGGTTGCGACCCAGGCGCGGCGGACGATAGTGCAGCGAGAAGCTGCCAAATCCACGGATTTCGATGCGATCCCCGGCGGACAGCGATCCGCCCATCATTTCCAGCAACGACTTCACCGCCAGATCGACATCATCGGCCTTCAGGTGCGCCTGGCGGCGCGCAAGGATTTCGATCAGTTCGGATTTGGTCATTACCGGCTCACATCAGGGGCATCTCAGCCTGAAACGGCCCGGGCAATGCCCGGGCCGTCCAGGAAACAACGAACAGCGTAAGGCCGATTACTCGGACTTGTTGCCGTTCAGCTGTGCACGCAGCAGCGCGCCCAGCTGGGTGGTGCCGCTGGAAGCCGAAGAGGACTGGTATTCCTCCAGCACTTCGCGCATTTCCGCGTCGTCCTTGGCCTTGATCGACAGCTGCAGGGTACGGCCCTTGCGGTCCATGCCCACGAACTTGGCTTCGACCTTGTCGCCGACCTTCAGGTGCTGGGTGGCGTCGTCAACGCGCTCGTTGGCGATGTCGCGGGCCGAGACGTAACCTTCGATGCCGTCAGCCAGCTCGATGATCGCGCCCTTGGCGTCGACTTCCTTCACCACGCCTTCAACCTTGGAGCCCTTCGGATTGGCAGCCATGTACTGGCCGAACGGATCCTGCTCCAGCTGCTTCACGCCCAGGGAGATGCGCTCGCGCTCCGGATCGACAGCCAGGACGACGGCGTCCAGGGTATCGCCCTTCTTGAAGTTGCGAACGACGTCTTCGCCGGTGGTGTTCCAGCTGATGTCGGACAGGTGGACCAGGCCGTCGATGCCGCCGTCCAGGCCGATGAAGATGCCGAAGTCGGTGATCGACTTGATCTGGCCCGACACCTTGTCACCCTTCTTGTGGGTGGCAGCGAAGGTTTCCCACGGATTGGCGGCAACCTGCTTCATGCCCAGCGAGATACGGCGACGCTCTTCATCGACGTCCAGCACCATCACTTCGACTTCATCACCAACCTGGACAACCTTGGACGGGTTGACGTTCTTGTTGGTCCAATCCATCTCCGAGACGTGCACCAGGCCTTCGACGCCCGGCTCGATCTCAACGAACGCACCGTAATCGGTGACGTTGGAGACCTTGCCGAAGACGCGGCTGTTGGCCGGGTAACGACGGCCGATGTTGTCCCACGGATCCTCTCCCAGCTGCTTCAGGCCCAGCGAAACGCGGTTGCGCTCGCGGTCGAACTTCAGCACGCGGACGTCCAGCTCGTCGCCGACGTTCACGACTTCCGACGGGTGACGCACGCGCTTCCACGCCATGTCGGTGATGTGCAGCAGGCCGTCGATACCGCCCAGGTCCACGAACGCGCCGTAATCGGTCAGGTTCTTGACGACACCCTTCAGGATCGCGCCTTCCTGCAGCTTGTCCATCAGCTGCTCGCGCTCTTCCGAGTGCTCGCTTTCGACGACAGCGCGGCGCGAGACCACGACGTTGTTACGCTTGCGGTCCAGCTTGATGAGCTTGAACTCGAGTTCCTTGCCTTCCAGGTAGGCCGGATCGCGCACCGGGCGCACATCGACCAGGGAACCCGGCAGGAAGGCGCGGACATCCTTGATGTCCACGGTGAAACCACCCTTGACCTTGCCGCTGATGCGGCCGGTGATGGTTTCGTTCTTTTCCAACGCTTCTTCCAGCTCGTCCCACACCATCGCGCGCTTGGCCTTCTCGCGCGACAGGACGGTTTCGCCGAAGCCGTTCTCGATCGAGTCGAGGGCGACCTTGACGATGTCGCCTTCGGCGACGTCGATTTCGCCAGCGTCGTTACGGAACTGTTCGATCGGCACGATGCCTTCGGACTTCAGGCCAGCGTTGATCACCACGACGTCGCCGCGGACTTCAACAACGGTACCGCTGACGATGGCGCCCGGCTTCAGCTTGGCCAGATTGGCCTGGCTGGCTTCAAACAGTTCGGCAAATGATTCGGTCATTAGATTTACTCTGTTGGACACATGGGTCGGTGGCGTCCCCTTCAGGGGAATGGCGACCGCCCGCCTGTTGGTCGACCCCGGAAACGCAGGTCGTGTGTAGTAGGAAAACCGCCACGCATCATTGCGCGACGGAGCTGGTACAGCACTGCTATGCGCGACCACCGCCGATGCTGCTGGCAGCGCTCCCGCGCGAACGGATCAGGCAGCCGGAACCGGAAGCAGATCCATCACTCTGGCAACGACATCATCGATGCCGATGCCTGTGGTGTCGATGAGGACAGCATCGTCTGCCGGCTTCAGGGGCGCCACGGTACGCTGGGCATCACGGGCGTCGCGGGCCATGATCTCGCGCAGGAGGTCATCAAAGTTAACAGAAACCCCCTTGTCTTTCAACTGCTTATGCCGGCGCTCGGCGCGCTCCTCGGCACTGGCGGTCAGGAAGACCTTGTAGGAGGCGTCCGGGAAGATCACCGTGCCCATGTCGCGGCCGTCGGCGACCAGGCCCGGCAGCTCCCTGAATGCGCGCTGGCGCTCCTTCAGGGCAGCGCGGACCTCGGGAATGGCGGCAATGGCCGAGGCCAGCGCACCGGTGGTCTCCAGGCGCAGCTCGTCGGTGGCATCGGTGCCGTTGACCATGACCCGCATGGCATCGCCCTGCTCGACAAACTGAACGTGGGTGTCGAAGGTGCAACGCACCAGCGCCGAGGCGTCGGAGGTATCGATGTCGGCCCAGCTTGCGGCCACGCCCACCGCCCGGTACAGCGCGCCCGAATCCAGGTAATGCCAGCCCATCCGGCGCGCGATGATGCGGCTGATGGTACCCTTGCCGGCCCCGGATGGGCCGTCGATGGTCAGGACGGGAGCGAGTGGATTCATGGGGGTCCCAGAGCGTGTGAAGAGGCCATTCTAGCCCCTGCCAGACGCCCCCAGCGGGATCTTTTGTGCAACCACTTGAAACCACGAGGAAAAGCCCGGTAGAATGGCGGGCTTGAACGAGCGTCAACTGCCGATTGTCTTTCGCATATCGCGGCCACGCTCCACCCGAACAACTACTGTTTACGCCGAGGTATGCCATGAAAGTCCTGTCCTCCCTGAAGTCGGCGAAGGCCCGTCACCGTGACTGCAAGGTCGTGCGTCGTCGTGGCAAGATCTTCGTCATCTGCAAGTCGAACCCGCGTTTCAAGGCGCGTCAGCGCTAAGCCTCACAGCCTTCCGGCTGCGGCTGGCCCTACGCGGGGCCGACCCGATGCAAGAAACCGCCTTCGGGCGGTTTTTTGTTTATGCGGCTTTTTCCTGCCGTTTTTGCTGTAATCGCCTTTCTTGACCACTGGGGAGTAGATCGAGATGAAGCGTTACCTGTCCGCCCTGGCCGTGATGGCCACCCTGGCCGCCGCCACACCGGCACTGGCCGATACCCTGCTTGTCGACCGTGCCCGCGAGAAGCCGGCCGGTGCCCTGCCCGTGCGCGGCCAGAGCATGCAGCAGGTGCAGGCGCAGTTCGGCGCGCCCAGCGAGCAGCTGCAGCCGCGTGGCGGGCAGAAGCGGCAATGGCCGACCATCAACCGCTGGGTGTACCCGCAGTTCACCGTCTACTTCGAGAAGCAGAAGGTGATCGACGTGGTGGCCAACCAGGCGGACCCGAACGAAATCGGCCCGAAACCGCCGATCCGTTGATCCCATTACCCGCCGTGGGCGGGCCTGTGTAGCGAGACCATGAACCAGACCCTTCGTTTTCCTGCCGAATGGGAAGCCCAGAGCGGCGTCCTGATTGCCTGGCCCACCGCCGATACCGACTGGGCTGACCGCCTGGGCCAGGTGGAAGAGACCTACATCGCCCTGGTCGCGGCCATCACCCGCTTCCAGCCGGTGCTGATCTGCGTGGCCGACGACGATGTGGAGACCTACGCCGAGATGCGGCTGCGCTCCAACCGCATCGACATGGACAAGGTCCACTTCACCACGGCGGCCTACGACGATACCTGGCTGCGCGACTCCGGCCCGATCACCCTGCGCCGTGCCGACGGCGGCTTCCAGCTGCTGGATTTCCGCTTCACCGGCTGGGGCGGCAAGTTCGACGCCACCCTGGATGACCAGCTGGTGGGCGTGCTCGACCAGGCCGGCGTATTCAACGATGCGCCGGTCCGCAGCATTCCGTTCGCGCTGGAAGGCGGCGGCATCGAGACCGACGGTGAAGGCACCCTGCTGACCACCTGGAAGTGCCTGCACGAGCGCCACCCGGACCGCGACCGCGCCAGCCTGAGCGCCGACCTGGCCGACTGGCTGCAGCAGGACCGCGTGCTGTGGCTGGACCACGGCTACCTGGAAGGCGACGACACCGACGCGCACATCGATACCCTCGCCCGCTTCGCCTCCGCTGACAGCATCGTCTACCAGGCCTGCGACGACGAGAGCGACTCGCATTACGCCGAACTGCAGGCGATGGGCAATGAGCTGGCCGCGCTACGCACCAGGGATGGCCAGCCGTACCGCCTGTTCCCGCTGCCGTGGGCCCGGCCGGTGATCGACGAAGGCCGTCGCCTGGCTGCCTCGTACGCCAACTACCTGATCGTCAACGGCGCGGTGCTGATGCCGGCCTATGGCGACCCGGCCGATGACCTGGCCCGCGACGTGCTGGCACAGGCGCAC
This sequence comes from Stenotrophomonas sp. YJH_SMC_69, assembly GCF_059370495.1. NCBI lineage: Bacteria > Pseudomonadati > Pseudomonadota > Gammaproteobacteria > Lysobacterales > Lysobacteraceae > Stenotrophomonas > Stenotrophomonas sp. YJH_SMC_69. The sequence continues at coordinate 269,284 of NZ_JCAFTS010000005.1, forward strand.
CCGGGCCGAGAGATCGTGCAGGTGCCCTGCCGCTCGCTGATCTGGCAGAACGGCAGCCTGCACTGCATCACCATGCAGCTGCCGGCCGGGCTGTTGAAGGCGTAACGGTCGTGCCGGCCGCTGGCCGGCAACCCTGCAATGCCTGATGGATCCACCGGATTGCCGGCCAGCGGCCGGCACTACCCGCTGCGCCATTCAGCGCGCGACACGCCGTCGCCGCCCATCCGCGCTAACATGCTGGTTTTCCCCCGCAGGAACGCCCCGCATGAACTCGCGCAGCCCCCTTACCGTCGCCCTGATCCAGGAGCGCAACCACGGTGATGCCGCCGCCAACCTGGCGGTGATCGAAGCACGCGTGGCCGAGGCGGCTGCGCAGGGTGCCAAGCTGGTGCTGCTGCAGGAACTGCATAACGGCCCGTACTTCTGCCAGCACGAATCGGTGGACGAGTTCGACCTGGCCGAGCCGATTCCGGGCCCGAGCACCGAGCGCCTTGGCGCGCTGGCGAAGCAGCATGGCGTGGTGCTGGTCGGCTCGCTGTTCGAGCGCCGCGCTGCCGGGCTGTACCACAACACCGCCGTGGTGTTCGAGAAGGACGGTACGCTGCTCGGCAAGTACCGCAAGATGCATATCCCGGACGACCCGGGCTTCTACGAGAAGTTCTACTTCACCCCGGGCGACATCGGCTTCAAGCCGATCGATACCTCGGTGGGCCGCCTGGGCGTGCTGGTGTGCTGGGACCAGTGGTACCCGGAAGCGGCGCGCCTGATGGCGCTGGCCGGCGCCGAGCTGCTGCTGTATCCGACTGCGATCGGCTGGGATCCGGACGACGTGCAGGACGAGAAGACCCGCCAGCGCGACGCCTGGGTGCTGAGCCATCGCGGCCATGCGGTGGCCAACGGCCTGCCGGTGCTGAGCTGCAACCGCGTCGGCCACGAGGCCTCGCCGCTGGGCGCGTCGGGCATCCAGTTCTGGGGCAACAGCCACGTGCTGGGCCCGCAGGGCGAGTTCCTGGCCGAGGCCGGCACCGAGGCCACCGTGCTGCTGTGCGACGTCGACCTGCAGCGCAGCGAGCACGTGCGCCGCATCTGGCCGTTCCTGCGTGATCGCCGCATCGATGCCTACGGCGACCTGCTCAAGCGCTACATCGACTGAGCCGGAGCCCGCGCATGGCCGTCCTCATCCGTGATGCCGGCCCGGCCGACATCGACGCGATCACCGCGATCTATGCGGTGGAAGTGACCGACTTCGTCAACACTTACGAGTACGACATCCCGGACGCGTCCGAGATGCTGCGCCGCATGCGCGACATCATCGACCGCGGCTTCCCCTACCTGGTCGCCGAGATTGACGGCCAGGTGGCCGGCTATGCCTACGCCAACACCTACCGCACCCGCGTTGCCTACCAGTGGACCGTGGAAAACTCGGTCTACGTCGATGCCGCGTTCCAGGGCAAGGGCGTCGGCACCGGCCTGCTGCAGGCGTTGATCGACGCCTGCGTGGCGCGTGGCTACCGGCAGATGGTGGCCGTGATCGGCGAACCGACCAATACCGCTTCAATCAAGCTGCACGAACGCTTCGGCTTCGAGCTGGTCGGCGTGTTCCGTGGCCTCGGCCGCAAGCATGGCCGCTGGCTGGACACCGTGCAGATGCAGCGCGCGCTCGGCGATGGCGCCGACACTGCACCTTCCAATGAATGAACCCATGACCGAAACCCTTCCCGAGACCGGCGACGACCTGTTCGCCGGCCAGCCGGTACGCGTCGTCGAACGCGACGGCGTGCGCTACACCCTGCTGGGCACCGCCCATGTTTCCCGCGCCAGCGTCGAGGCGGTGGAGAAAGCCATCGACAGCGGTCGCTTCGACGCCGTGGCCGTTGAACTGGACCCGCAGCGCCTGCAGGCACTGAGCGACCCGGACACGCTGGCCAAGCTCGACCTGGTCGAGGTGATCCGCAAGGGCCGCGTCGCCCTGTTCGCCGCCAACCTGGCCCTGTCCGCCTACCAGCGCCGCCTGGCCGAACAGCTCGACATCGAGCCGGGCGCGGAACTGAAACGCGCGGTGGAACTGGCGCGCGAGCGCGACCTGCCGGTGCACCTGATCGACCGCGAGGTCGGCCTGACCTTCCGCCGGGCGTCGCAGCGGCTTGGGTTCTTCGGCAAGCTGAAGCTGGTTGCCGGGCTGGGCGCCGGCCTGTTCTCGTCCGAGGAAGTGGGCGAGAACGAGATCGAAAAGCTCAAGCAGGGCGACATGCTGGAATCGAGCTTCGGTGAGTTCGCCAGCGAGAGCCCGGCGCTGTACGAAACCATCATCGGCGAGCGCGACCGCTACATGGCCACGCGCCTGCGCGAGGAGCACACCCCGCAGCAGCGTGAAGTGCTGGCGGTGGTCGGTGCCGGTCACCTGGCCGGGCTGGCGCGCTACCTGGAAACCGATACCGAGGCACCGGCGCCGCTGCGCGCCGAGCTGGAGGCGGTGCCGAAGAAGCGCAACATCCCGTGGTTCACGCTCGGCATCCTGGCGATCGTGGCGACCGGCATCGGTGTGGGCTTCTACCGCGGCGGCCTGGGCGTGGGCACCGAGCTGCTGGCGACCTGGGCAATGTATACCGGCGGCCTGGCGGGCCTGGGCTGCCTGCTGGCAGGCGGTCACCCGCTGAGCATTCTCACCGCGATCGCGGTGGCCCCGTTCAAGCCGTTCCGCCTGAGCATCCCGACCGGCGCATTCTCGGCGCTGGTGGAAGCGCGCCTGCGCAAGCCGGCCTACGAGGACTTCCTGAAGCTGCGCGACGATGCGCAGAGCCTGAAGGGCTGGTACCGCAATCGCGTTACCCGCGTGGTGCTGACCTTCATGCTGACCAACATCGGCAGCATGCTCGGCCTGTGGCTGACCACCTTCAAGGTGTGGGGCAAGGTGGCGGGGTAAGCCTCTCAACCGGCCACAGAATCTGTAGCGCCCGAGCCCATGCTCGGGAGACGCCGCGACGCGGCGAGCAAAAAAGGGGGAGACCGCCCCACTACGACCGGCCTCCCCTACACCACAACACGTTGGCGCGCATTACAGCCGGGCAGCGCCCGGCTCCATCCTCTCCAGCCCGCGTGCACGGCGGATCAACCGCGTCACGGCCGAGCGCAGGTCATCGAGCACCGCGTAGATGGTCGGCAGGAACAGCAGGCTGACCACCGTCGAGAACGCCAGCCCGCCCGCAATTGCACGCGCCATCGGCGAATACTCCGGGCCATTGCCGAACATCTGCGTATCGGTCAGCGAGATCGGGATCATCGCCAGGATCGCCGTGCCCATGGTCATCATGATCGGGCGCAGGCGTTCGCGTGAGCCTTCCACCAGCGCCTGGGTGCGGCCCATGCCGCTGCGCCGCAGGTTGTTGATGTGCTCGATCATCACGATGCCGTTGTTCACCACCACGCCCATCAGCACCAGGATGCCGATGAAGGACATGATCCCGAACGAGGTGCCGGTGATCCAGAACAGCCAGAACACGCCGAAGATCGAGAACAGCACGCCGCTCATGATCGCCGCCGGGAACAGCAGCGACTCGAACACCGCCGCCATCACCACGTAGATCATCACCAGTGCGATCAGCAGGTTGAACACCATCTGCTGCATGGCCTCGTCGTCGTTGCCGTAGTCGCCGCCGTCGAAGGTGAAGCCATAGCCGGCCGGGAAGTTCATCGGCTTGAGCACGGCTTCGATCGCCTTGCGCCCGTCCGGCGCGGTGACCTTCTCGGCCAGGTTGGCCTTGATGGTCAACGTGGTCTGGCGGTTGGTGCGGCCGATCTGGGTGGCCGACGAACCAACGTCCACGGTGACCAGGCTCAGCAGCGGCACGCTGCGGCCATCGCCGGTGCGCACGCTGAAACCGGCCAGGTCTTCCGGGCTGCTCTGCTCGGCGCCGGCAAAGCGCACCCACACCGGCACTTCGTTGTCACCGCGGCGGAACTCGCGCATCGGCGCGCCGCGCAGCGCCAGGCCGACGAAGCTGGCCACCTGCTCGGCATTGAAGCCGAACGCTGCGGCACGCTCGCGGTCGACGCGCACCTTCAGCTCGCCGCCCTTCTCGCCGTTGTCGATGCGCACGTCACGCAGCTCGGCACGCTGCGCCAGCAACGGCACCACTTCCTGGCCGATCTCCTGCAGCATCGAGCTGGAATCACCCACCAGCTGCACCTGCACGCCCTGGTTGCTGCCGCCACCGCCATCGCCGCCCTGGTTGCCGACGAAGTAATCGGTGCGTGCCGACTTCGGCAGGCCCTTGCGCAGTTCCTCCTGCAGCGACTTGATGTCCTTGGCGTATTTTTCGTCCAGGGTGACCACCGTGGAGCTGCCTTCCTGCTCGCTGTACCAGGAATACACCTGCTTCACGTGCAGGCGCTCGCGGTTCTGGTCGATCCAGTTCTCCACCCGCGCCACTTCCTCGGACATCTGGCGGTAGGTGTAGGCGCCCTTCCACATGTAGCCGATGAAGATGTCCTTGCCACCCTCACCACCGAACATGTCGACCTTGGTCAGCTTCATCGGCACCAGGCTGACCAGCACCACGAGCAGGATGCCGAGCAGGCTCCAACCGCGGTGATGCAGTGACCAGTCCAGCAGCTGCGCATAGCGTCGCTGCAGGCGCGCGATCAGGCCGGTCTGCGAGTGCACCAGCTTGGGCGTGGCCATGCGCGCGGACAGCATCGGGATCAGGCTGACCGCCACCAGCCACGAGGCCAGCAGCGAGACCGAGATGGTGATCGCGATCTGCGCCATGAAGATGCTGATGTTGTTGGTCTCGCCGAACAGGTTCGGCACGAACACGATGCAGTGGCACAGCGTGCCGGCGCTGAGCGCGATGGCCACGTTGCGGGTGCCGATGATCGAGGCCAGCCGTGGCTGCCCCGGCATGCGCTCGCGCTCCTGGTAGATGCTCTCCACCACCACCACCGCATTGTCGACCAGCATGCCGACGGCCAGCAGCAGGCCCATCATGGTCAGGATGTTGAGTGTCACCCCGACGAAGTACATGAAGCCGAGGGTGATGGTGAAGCAGATCGGAATGGCCAGCGTCACCATCAGCGTCGACGGCCAATGGCGCAGGAAGAAGAACAGCACGGTGACCGACAGGATCAGGCCGACCGCGCCGGCCTCGGCCAGCTCCAGCAGCGAGGACGTCACTGCCTTGCCCTGGTTGTCGATCACCTTGATCTGCACGTCGCGCATCGACGGCTGCGCGCGGATCGCCTCGACTTCGGCCAGCGCCGCACGCGAAACGTCCACCAGGTTGGCGCTGCGTTCCTTGAAGATGTCCAGGCCCACCGCCGGGTTGCCGTCCAGGCGGCGCCCGTAGTTCATCCGCGCCGGCTTCAGGCGGACGTCGGCGATATCACCCAGGCGCAGGCCCTTGGCGTTGATCACCAGGTCGCGCATCTCCTGAAGGTCGGTGATCTCGCCTACCGGCTGCACGCGCACGCGCTGGCCGTTGTCGTCGATCTGCCCGGCCGAGATCGAGAAGTTCAGCGTGCGCAGGCGCTCGCTCAGCTCGTTGATGCTCAACCCATGCGCGTTGAGCCGGTTCGGATCGATGGCGATCTCCACCTCGTTCGGCGGCGCACCGGTGATGTCGACCCGGGCCACACCGGGAATACGCTCGATGCGCCGCTTGAACTCACGGTCGAGCATGTCATAGGCGGTGGTCAGGTCGGTGGTGCTGGCCAGCCGCACCTTCAGCACGGGCTGGTCGCTGCTGGACCACTTGAACACGTTGTAGCGCTGCAGGTCGTCGGGCAGGTCGCTGCGGATCGCGTCGATACGCTCGCGCGCGTCCGACGCGGCAATGGCGATGTCGCGGTCCCAGTCGCTGAACTCGATGTAGATCAGCGCCGCCTCGGAGGTGGCCGACGAGCGCATGCGCTTGATGCCGGTCATCGTCGCCAGCGATTCCTCGACTGGACGGATGATGGTCCGTTCCACTTCTTCCGGGGTCGAGCCGGTGTAGGGAATCTGCACGAACAGGAACGGCGCGGAGATGTCCGGCAGCGCCTCCAACGGCAGCCGGAACGAAGCGATCAGGCCGATCACCACCAGCGACACGAAACACATGATGGTGGTGACCGGACGGCGGATGGAGAACTCGGCAACACTCATGCCGGTTCCTCCACACCCGCTGTGCCGCCCTCGTCGCCATGCAGGCCCTCACCGGCGTGCTTGCGGCCGCGCTCACGGTAGTAGGCGTCGCCGCGACGATCCATCAGGTCGTACACCACCGGGATCACCAGCAGCGTCAGCAGCGTCGACACCAGCAGGCCACCGATCACGGTGATCGCCATCGGTGCACGCACTTCGGCGCCCTCGCCCATCGCCACCGCCAGCGGCAGGAAGCCGAACAGCGTGCACAGCGTGGTCATGATGATCGGCCGCAGGCGCGAGCGCGCACCTTCCACCAGCGCCTCATGCTTGGCCACGCCGGCCTCGCGCAGCTGGTTGACCTTGTCGATCAGGATGATCGCGTTCTTGGTGACCAGGCCGACCAGCAGGATCAGGCCGATGAACACCACCACCGAGATGGGCTTTCCGGTCAGCATGAGCGCCAGGATCGCGCCGACCAGCGCCAGCGGGATGGTGAACAGGATCACGAACGGGTGCAGCAGGGATTCGAACTGCGAGGCCATCACCAGGTAGACCAGGAAGATCGCCAGGCCGAAGGCGAAGATCAGCGACTTCGCCGCCTGCGCCAGTTCCTCGCCCTGGCCGCCGATGTGCAGGCCGACGCCCGCGCCCAGCGGCTGCTCGGCCACCATCTGCTGCACTTCGCGCATGGCGGCGCCGAGGTCGATGTCGCGCAGGTTGGCCGATACCACCGCGACCCGGGTCTGGTCGGCACGATGGATCTCGCTGGGGCCGGTGGTGGCGACCACGTCGGCCACCGCGTCCAGGGTCACCGGGCGGGTGCTGCCCGGATTGACGATCAGCCGGCGGATGCTCTCCACGCTGGCGCGGTCACCTTCCTGGGCGCGCACCAGCACGTCGATCTTGCGGTCACGGAAGCTGTAGCGGGTGGCGACGTCGCCACGCACCTTCTTCACCACCACGTCGGCGATCTGGCGGGTGGTCAGGCCCAGTGCACCGGCGCGCTCCTGGTCGAAGCGGATCTGGATTTCCGGGAAGCCCTCTTCCACCGTCGACTTCACGTCGGCGTAGTGGGCGTTGCCGCGCAGCATCGCCGCCAGGCGCTGGCCGGCCACTTCCAGGGTCGCCATGTCCTGCCCGCGCAGTTCGATTTCCAGCGGCGTGGAAAAGCTGAACAACGCCGGCCGCGCGAAGTCGACCTGGGCACCCGGGTGCTGGCTCATGGTGCCGCGCAGGCGCTCGGTGATCGCCGCTTCAGTGTGCGCATTGCCGCCACCTTCCATCACCACAGTCAGCTTGCCGATGTTCTCGCCACTTTCGGTCGGGCTGGCATCCAGCCGGGTGCCGCTGCCACTGACGCCATACAGCGAGGCCACGCCTTCGCCCTTGCCATGCGCCAGCTGCAGCTCGCGCACCAGCGCATCGGTCTGCTTCAGCGGCGTGCCGGCCGGCAGCTTCACCGTCATTTCGAAACGGTCCTGCGCCAGCTGCGGGATCAGGTCGGCGCCAAGCATCGGCACCAGCGCCATGGTCGCCACGAAAATGATGGCTGCCACGCCCAGCACCTTGCCGGGATGCGCCAGCGCACTCGGCAGCAGGCGCAGGTAGCCTCGCTCGGCGCCTGCATAGGGCTTCATCGCCAGGTCGCTGGCCTTGCGCATCACCGGGCCGACCACCGCCACCACGCCGCGCCACAGGCGCACCACGAGCCAGGCCAGCGCATAGAAGCTCCAGCGCACGCTGGCGAGCACGCCACGGCGGCCCAGTGCAACCGGCTTCTGCCAACGCTTCTGCGGCTGCCATGCTGCGTTCGGCGCCTCTTCCGGGAACGCCAGCGGCGGCCGCCCCTTCAGCGAGCTCAGCATCGGGATCAGGGTCATCGACACCAGCAGCGAGATCGCGATGGCGATCGCCACGGTCAGCGCCTGGTCGCGGAACAGCTGCCCGGCGATGCCATCGACGAACACCAGCGGCAGGAACACCGCGATGGTGGTCAGGGTCGAGGCGACCACGGCCATGCTCACTTCACGGGTGCCGGCGATCGCCGCCTGCAGGATGCCCAGGCCACGCTCACGGGCCTTGGCGATGCTCTCCAGCACCACGATCGAGTCATCCACCACCAGGCCGGTGGCCAATGCCAGGCCACCCAGCGACATCACGTTCAAGCTCAGGCCGAGCTGGCCCATGAAGAAGAACGTGGCGATGATCGAGACCGGCAACGACAGGCTGATCACGAACGTACTCCAGCCATCGCGCAGGAACAGGAAGATGATCAGGATCGCCAGCAGGCCGCCGATCACGGCATCCTTCTTGACGTCGGCGATGGCGTGCTCGATGAAGCGCGACTGGTCCTCGATGGTGGTCAGCTCGACATCGGACGGGAACGTGCCCTTGATCTGCTCCAGGCGCTTGCGCAGCGCTTCAGCGGTGGACACGGTGTTGGCGTCGCCTTCCTTGTAGATGGCCAGCTCGACCGACTCCTTGCCGCCCAGGCGGATGATCGCTTCGCGCTCCTTGTAGCCCTGGCGCACGGTGGCCACGTCCTTCAGGCGCACCGGCACGCCGTTGGCAACCACGCTGGAGCCACCGCCGGACGATGCGCTCTGTGCCGCCGACGCCGCCGCGATGGCGGCCGCCGAACCGGTCGACGCGGCGATGTTGAACATCTGCTGCAGCGCCGAGTCCGCCGCGCTGCCATTGGCGGCCTGGGTGGTCACCAGCAGGTTGCGGATCTCCTCCAGGTCGGCGAACTGGTTGACGGTACGCACCAGGAAGCGCTGCGAGCCCTCCTCCAGGCGGCCGCCGGAAATGTTGATGTTCTCGTCCTTCAGGCGCTTGATGACGGTATCGATCGGCAGGTTCAGCTGGGCAAGCTTCTGCTGGTCGATGTCGACCTGGATCTCGTCCTCCAGGCCGCCGCCCACCTTCACTGCCGCCACACCGGTGACCGGCTCCAGCTTCTTCTTGAGGTCTTCATCGGCATAGCGGCGCAGGCCGGTCAGCTCGCGCACCGCATCGGCATCGCTGGTCGGCGCCGTCTTGTTCGACAGCACCAGGCGCATGATCGGCTCGGTGGACGGATTGAAGCGCAGCAGCACCGGGGCCTTGGCCTCCAGCGGCAGGTTCAGCGCTTCCATCTTGTCGCGCACCTCCAGGCTGGCCTGGTCCATGTTGGTGCCCCAGGCGAATTCCAGCACCACGTCGCTCTGGCCGGTGCGCGAGACCGACTTCAGCTTGCGCAGGTTCTTGACCACGCCGACCGCTTCTTCGACCGGCTGGGTGATCAGGGTTTCGATTTCAGTCGGCGCTGCACCGGTGTATTCGGTGCGCACGGTCAGCGTCGGGTAGCTCAGGTCGGGCAGCAGGTTGACCTTGAGATTGCCCAGCGCGATCAGGCCGAACAGCAGCAGCGTGACCGTGCACATGGCGATGGTCACGCGGCGGCGGGTGGCAAACTCCACCAGGCCGCCGCGCATGCCGCCGGCGGCGCCGTCGCTCGCCGGCGAGGCACCGTGGTCGTGGCCCGGGGCGGTCATTGCTTGCTCCCGGCCTTGTCTGCGGGCTTGGCGGCCGCAGCGACCGTCTTCGCCTTCGGATCGGCAATCACCTGCACCGTGGTGCCGTCGCGCAGGGCGACCTTGCCGGCGGTGACCACCTGATCACCGGCCGTCAGGCCATCACGGATCTCCACCCACGGGCCCTCGGCGTAACCCAGCTTGACCGGAACGCGTGCGACCTTGCCTTCGCGCACGCGGAACACCGCCGGCTCACCGTCGTCGAGCAACGCCAGGCGCGGTACGACCAGCGCATCGGCACGCTGGTCGTAGTCGATGCGGATGCGACCGAACATGCCGGGCTGCAGCGCGTGTGCGGCGCCGTCGAAGGCGCTGACCACGCGAAACGTGCCGCTGCCCGAATCCACCACCGGCGCGATGCGATCAACGGTGCCGGTGAAGCTCTGCCCCGGCAGCGCGTCGGCCGCCAGCGTCACCGGCTGGCCGGCGCGCAGGGTGGCCAGTTCACGCTCGGGCACGTTGAGGGTGGCTTCCAGCCGCGAGTTGTCGACGATGCGGAAGATCGGCGTGTTGATCTGCACGAAGTTGCCGGTCTTGATCGAGCGCGATGCGATCACGCCGGAGATCGGCGCCACCACCGTGGTGTAGGACAGCTCCAGCGTGGCCAGCCGGTACTGCGCACGGACGTTTTCCAGGTCGTAGCGCAGCTGGTCGACATCGGCGGCGCTGACCATCTGCTGGCCGACCAGCTTCTGTGCGCGCTGGTAGTTGTTTTCCAGCTTGCGCATCTGCGCTTCGCTCTGCGCCACCGCCAGGCGCGCGCGGTCCGGGTCCAGCCGCACCAGCGGCTGGCCGGCGGTGACCCGCTGACCTTCCTCGACCAGCACCGCCAGTGCCACGCCGGAGGTCTTGGCGACCACCTGCGATTCGGCGCGTGGTTCCAGCGCGGCGGTACCGGTGTAACTGGCCGCAACCGCGCGATGGCTGGCCACCGCCACCTCGACCGGGACCGCATCGACCTTCTTTTCCTCCTTGGTCTCGGCGGCCTTGGCTTCGGAATTGGGCCCTGCGGCGCAACCGCCCAGCAGCAGGGAGGTGGAGATCAGCAGTACGGCAGCGCAGATTCCGCTGCGACGGCCGGACAGGAAGGTTGGGTGCGACATCGTCGGGTCCCTGAAGGATGCGTGGACAGGTGTGGTAGCAAAGTAATGCACCACTTCACGGCAACACCATATCCCAAAGGTCATGGTGCCTTCACGCCGCTGGTCGGCGCGCCCCCATTTCAGCTAGATGAAACCTGAGGCTATACTCGGGTCGTTCCGTACCCCACGCCGGAACGACCAGACCCGAATCCCCGGAAACGACACCATGCGCCCGCAGCCGCTCGCCGCTTGTCTCGCTCTGGCCGTCCTCCTGCCCCTTGGGGCCGCCGCACAGCCCGCTCCTGCTCCTGCCACACCCGCCCCGGCCCCGGCTCCCGCCGTTGCGCCAGCGCCCGCCGCACCCACCGGCAACTTCGACAATGGCCGCGTCCTGGCCTACACCTGCCAGGGCTGCCACGGGATCACCGGCTACAAGAACGCCTACCCCAGTTACCGGGTGCCGAAGATCGGCGGCCAGACCCAGCAGTACCTGGCCCAGGCCCTGACCGAGTACCGCCAGGGCAAGCGCCGGCATCCGACGATGCAGGCGCAGTCGATGAGTTTCAGCGAACAGGAGATCGCCGATCTCTCTGTTTACCTGTCCACCGTCAAGTAAGGCCCGCCCATGTCGAAAGCCGCGCATCCGATGCGTCACGCCATCGCCCTGTCCGTTGCCCTGCTGCTGGCCGCCTGCTCACAGTCGCAGGTGGAAAACAGCGAAAAATCGGCCGCCGACCCGGGCCATGCCAGCGGCGAGCACGGTTCATCGTCCTCCGCCGGCCTGCCGGCAGGTCGCGAGGCCGCCGGTGAGGCCCGCGCCAAGGTGAAGGGCAAAGCCACCAACCAGAGCTGCATCGACTGCCATGGGGCCGAGGGCAATGCGCCGATCGATCCGACCTATCCGAAGCTGGGTGGGCAGTACGGTGACTACCTGGCGCACGCGCTGCAGGCCTACCGCGCCGGTGACCGCCAGCATGCGCTGATGACGCCGCAGGCGAAGGACCTGAGTGATCAGGACATCGCCGATCTGGCGGCGTACTTCGGCAGCCGGCCGAGCCAGCTGCGGGATCTGCACGGGGTCAAATGACGGCCGGCCCCCCGGTCGGTGCGGACCGTCGGTTGGTAGGTGCGGACCGTTGGTTGGTAGGTGCGGATCGTTGGTCCGCACAGATTCCGGATATCCACGCATGGCGTGGGTCTGCTGAGCCGGGCGTGGGCTCGGCTCTACATCAATCGGCGCGATCGCTGGCGCCGGTCAACGCTCAGCCTTCCAGCTCTTCCCAGCGCGCGTACGCGGCATCCAGTTCGGCCTGCACCTTGGCCAACTGCTGGGTGTGCGCCGTCACTTCAGCACTGCTGCGGGTGTAGAACGATGGGTCGTTCATCGCCGAGGTCAGCCCTTCGACATCGCCTTCCAGCTTCTCGATGGTCTTTGGCAGCTGCTCCAGCTCGCGCGCTTCCTTGTACGCCAGCTTGCGCTTGGGGGCTGCGGGAGTCGCGGCCGCAGCAGCGGCCGGTGCAGCAGTCGCCGGCTTGGCAGCCGGGGCCGCGGCAGGCGCAGCCACGCTGGCCGCATAGCGCTGCCAGTCGCTGTAGCCACCGACGTACTCGCCGATCACGCCGTCGCCTTCCATCACCAGCGTGGAGGTCACCACGTTGTCGATGAAGTCACGGTCGTGGCTGACCAGCAGCAGCGTACCGGTGTACTCGCCCAGCAGCTCTTCCAGCAGCTCCAGGGTTTCCACGTCGAGGTCGTTGGTCGGTTCGTCCATCACCAGCAGGTTGGACGGCTGCGCGAACAGCTTGGCCAGCAGCAGGCGGTTGCGCTCGCCACCGGACAGGCGGGTGATCGGCGCACGCGCGCGCTCGGGGGTGAACATGAAGTCCTGCAGGTAGGCATGCACGTGCTTGCGCTTGCCGTTGAACTCGAGGAAATCGCGGCCTTCGGCCACGTTCTCGATCGCGCTCCAGTCTTCGCGCAGCACCGCGCGGTACTGGTCGAAATAGGCGATCTGCAGGTTGGTGCCCGCATTGACCTCACCCTTGGCCGGCTGCAGTTCACCCAGCAGCAGCTTCAGCAGCGTGGTCTTGCCGCTGCCGTTGGGGCCGATCAGGCCGATGCGGTCGCCACGCAGGATGGTGGTGGTGAAATCGCGGACCATGGTGCGCTCGCCGAAGGCGAACGAAATGTCCTTGACGTCGATGACCTTCTTGCCGGAGCTGACGCCCTGCGCGGCTTCCATCTTGACGTTACCGCTGAGGTCGCGGCGCTGCGAGCGTTCGGTGCGCATCGCCTTGAGGCGGCGCACGCGGCCCTCGTCGCGGGTACGACGGGCCTTGATGCCTTGGCGGATCCAGACTTCTTCCTGCGCCAGCAGCTTGTCGAAGCGGGCATTTTCCTGCGCCTGCGCATTGAGGCGTTCCTCGCGGCGGCGCTCGTAGTTGGCCCAGTCGCCCGGCCAGCTGGTGACCTGGCCGCGATCGATCTCGACGATGCGGGTGGCCAGCGCACGCAGGAAGCGGCGGTCATGGGTGACGAACACCACGCTGCCGCTCCAGCCCTTCAGGAACGCTTCGAGCCAGTCGATGGCTTCGATGTCCAGGTGGTTGGTCGGTTCGTCCAGCAGCAGCACGTCCGGGCTGGAGACCAGTGCACGGGCCAGCAGCACGCGGCGCTTCATGCCGCCGGACAGGCGGCCGAATTCGGCATCGCCGTCGAGGTCGAGCTTGGTCAGCGTTTCGCTGACGCGCTGGTCCAGGCCCCAGCCGTTGGCGGCGTCGATCTTGGCCTGCACGTTGCCGAGGGCTTCGCCATCGAAGACCTCGGCATGGCTGAGATGGTGGAACTCGGCCAGCCACTGGCCCAGTTCACCGAGACCATCGGCAACGACGTCGAACACCGAGCCGGCGGCGCCGTGTGGCACTTCCTGCTCCAGGCGGGTGACGCGCACGCCCTGCTGCACGCGGACTTCGCCGTCATCGGGCTTGTGGTCGCCGGACAGCAGCTTGAGCAGGGTGGATTTGCCGGCGCCGTTGCGGCCGATCAGGGCGATGCGTTCGCCCGGCTCGATCGACAGTTCGGCCTTTTCCAGCAACAACGGGCCGCCGACGCTGAAGTCGACGTTCTGCAGAGTAATCAGAGGCATCCGGATATTGTACGGGTTGGGGGCGTCGGCCGGGTTGCACCCGGCACCCGCGGTAGTGCCGGCCGCTGGCCGGCAACCTCAACGGCAACGTCAAAAGCTGGTTTCCTGTGGGATGGCGGGATGGGTCCGGTCGCGGGGGACGCCGTAAACCCGTCCCTGGGGGCTTGGCCGCGGCATCCATGCCGCGGACACCCCCGCAACCGGACCCATCCCCCCTTCGATAGATTCCTGCAATCTGTCGGAACTACATTCTGCTCTGGTGGGTGTCGACCTTGGTCGACACGGTAGATCCACGCCATGCGTGGATGAGCGCTACAAGAAGGGTCGATGGATGGAATCGACTGGAAATCTGATGGCTACCCCACCTCCCCCAGCAACGCCTGCAACCCCGGCAGCCATTGCTTGCCGGGGTGGCGCACCAGCCACAGGGTGCGCTGCAGGGCCGGCAGCGGAGTCTCGAGCACGCGCAGGCGGCCCAGAGCCAGCGGCTCTTCCAGCGCGTGGCGCGACAGGCAGGCCAGGCCGAGGCCGGCGATGGCGGCCTGCTTGATCGCTTCGGTATTGCCCAGCTGCAGGGTCTGCGCGAAGCCACGCAGGTGCGGCAGCAGGGCCTGTTCCACGGCTTCGCGGGTGCCGGAGCCAGGCTCACGCAGCAGCCAGCGTGCTCGGCGCAGTTCATCCAGCGACCAGCGTGCGCGGGCATCGGCGGCAGCCACGATCACCAGTGGGTCCTGCTGCCAGGCGGTCACCTGCAGGCCACGCTCATGGCACGGGCCTTCGATCAGGCCGGCGTCGACGTCCAGGCGCTGTACCGCGGCGACCACGCCGGCACTGTTGTCGATGCGCAGATCGACCTCGGCCTGCGGCGCCTGCCGCAGCAGTTCGGCGATGCGTGGCGGCAGCAGGTAGTTGCCGATGGTGGTACTGGCGGCCAGCACCAGCCGTAGCGGTGCGCCCTGCGACGGGTCGCCGCCGGCGGCCAGCTGCCGCTCCAGATCGGCGGCGTTGACCAGCAACGTGCGCGCCGGCTCCAGCAGTGCGCGGCCGTGCCCGTTCAGCGCCAGGCGGCGGCCGATGCGGTCGAACAGCGGGGTGCCGAAGTGCGCCTCCAGCTCCTGCAGGGCGGCGCTGCTGGCCGACTGCGAGAGCGCGACGGCCTGGCCGGCGGCAGTCGTGGTGCCATGGTCGGCGATGGCGACGAAGACCTGCAGCTGGCGCAAGGTCAGGCGCATGGAATGTACCCGCTTTATAGGTAGCTTTCACCCATATTATTCGTTTTACAGGTCAGTGACACAGGCGCACGCTTGGCCCATCACCCCAGTCCTGTCACGCCATGAACGCCACCGCTCTATCCTCCTGGTCCCTGCCCGCCCTGCGCCAACGCTGGCAGCCTCGCCTGCCCGGCCTGCTGCTGGTGGGCCTGATCGCGGCGGCGTCGCTGTACCTGGCCCAGCTTCCCTGGCTCCAGGCGCATGGCCTGAGCGCGCTGACCGTGGCCATCGTCGCCGGCATCGTGGTCGGCAACACCCTTTACCCGCGGCTGGCGCCGAGCAGCGCGGCCGGTGTCGGCTTCTCCAAGCACTGGCTGCTGCGCGCCGGCATCGTGCTGTACGGCCTGCGCCTGACCTTCCAGGACATCGGCCACGTCGGCGTGGCCGGCGTGCTGATGGACGTGCTGGTGGTCGCCAGCACCTTCGGGCTGGCCTGCTGGCTGGGCATGCGCGTGTTCAAGATGGAGCGCGAAGCGGCGATGCTGATCGGCGCCGGCAGCGCGATCTGCGGCGCGGCGGCGGTGATGGCCGCCGAGCCGGTGGTGCGCGGCCGCGCTGCGCAGGTCACCGTCGCGGTCTCTACGGTGGTGGTGTTCGGCACGCTGGCGATGTTCCTTTACCCGGCGTTGTATGCACTGGTGCAGTCGCACGGCTGGCTGGCAATGGACGCGCGGCAGTACGGCCTGTTCACCGGTGCGACGGTGCATGAAGTGGCACAGGTGGTGGCGGCAGGCCGCGCGGTCAACGAAGCAGCGGCCGACACGGCGGTGATCACCAAGATGGTGCGGGTGATGCTGCTGGCGCCGTTCCTGGTCGCGCTGTCGCTGTGGCTGGCGCGTGGCGGCAAGGCCAGCGCCGACGGCAAAAAGGCGCGCATCGTGGTGCCGTGGTTCGCTTTTGGGTTCGTGGCGGTGGCCGGGTTCAACTCGCTGCATCTGCTGCCGGCGGGCCTGCAGGCGGGGCTGGTGCAGCTGGATACCGTGCTGCTGGCGATGGCGATGGCCGCGCTGGGCCTGACCACCCACGTCTCGGCGCTGCGCCAGGCCGGGCTGAAGCCGCTGCTGCTGGCGCTGATCCTGTTCGCCTGGCTGCTGTTCGGTGGCCTGGCGATCCATCAGGGTGTACTGGCGGTGCTTGGCTGAGCAGGAGCGTGCCGACCCAGGTCGGCACCCACCCGTAGATCCACGCCATGCGTGGATGCCCCCCGGGTGTATTCACGCCCTGCGTGGATGACGACTCCGATGGGGTCGGAGCCCTTTCCTGCGGAAAGGGATCCGACCCCATCCGATCAGGCGGGACCGGCCGCGCAGGCAGGTACAATGCGCCATGACTGACTTCTCGACCCTGCCGCTGAGCCCGGCCCTGCAGCCCGGCCTGGATGCCCTCGGCTACACCACCCTCACCCCCGTGCAGGCGCAGAGCCTGCCGGCCATCCTCGATGGCCGTGATGTGATCGCACAGGCACCCACCGGCAGCGGCAAGACCGCCGCCTTCGGCCTGGGCCTGCTGCAGGCCATCGACCCCAGCCTGATCCGCGTGCAGGCGCTGGTGCTGTGCCCGACCCGCGAACTGGCCGACCAGGTCGGCAAGCAGATCCGCAAGCTGGCCACCGGCATCCCCAACCTGAAGCTGTTGCTGCTGGTGGGCGGCGTGCCGCTGGGCCCGCAGCTGGCCTCGCTTGAAGGCCACGATCCGCATGTGGTGGTCGGCACGCCCGGCCGCGTGCAGGAGCTGGCACGCAAGCGCGCGCTGAACCTGGGCGCGGTGCGCACGCTGGTGCTGGACGAGGCCGACCGCATGCTCGACATGGGCTTCGAGGAGCCGATCCGCGAGATCGCCGGCCGCACCCATAGGGACCGCCAGAGCCTGCTGTTCTCCGCCACCTTCCCCGACAGCATCCGCGCCATGGCGCGTGACCTGCTGCGCGACGCGGTGGAAGTGACCGTGGAAGGCGCCGACCAGGCCCCCGCCATCCGCCACCTGTTCTGCGAGGTGGAACCGGCGCACCGCCAGAAGGCGCTGGCCGGCCTGCTGCTGAAGTACACGCCGGAATCGGCGGTCGTGTTCTGCAACACCCGCAAGGACGTGGACGAAGTGGCCAACTCGCTGCAGCAGTTCGGCTTCTCCGCATTGGCCCTGCACGGCGACATGGAGCAGCGCGACCGCGAGGAAGTGCTGTTGCTGCTGGCCAACCGCAGCTGCAACGTGCTGGTCGCCAGTGACGTCGCCGCGCGCGGCCTGGACGTGGAAGAGCTGGCGGCGGTGATCAACTACGAACTGCCGACCGACGTGGAGAGCTACCAGCACCGCGTGGGCCGTACCGGGCGCGCCGGTGCCAGCGGCCTGGCGATCAGCCTGGTGGCCGGCCGCGAGAAGACCCGCGCCGACGCCATCGAAGCGCAGATGGGGCAGCCGCTGGACTGGCAGAAGACGCCGCTGGCAACCTCGCGCCCGGCCGAACTGCCGCAGGCCGCGATGCGCACGCTGCGCATCGACGGTGGCAAGACCGACAAGCTGCGCCCGGGCGACATCCTCGGTGCGCTGACCGGTGATGCCGGCCTGTCGAGCAAGTTCATCGGCAAGATCGCGATCTTCCCGACCCGCTCCTATGTGGCGATCGCGCGTGAGCAGGCCAACAAGGCCGTGGCCAAGCTGGAAGCCGGCAAGATCAAGGGCCGTCGTTTCCGCGTGCGGATGATGTGATTGAAGCAGCGTTGCCAACCACGGTTGGTAACGATCTGGCCTGGTAGCGGCCAACCTTGGTTGGCCCGTCCATGGCACCCGTCGCGAAAAGTGCTGCCAACCAAGGTTGGCAACTACCGGCTCCCGGCCATTCGCTCTGGTAGATGCCAACCTTGGTTGGCACCTGCCCTTCGATCAGAACACCAGTTCGGTGTGCAGCGGCAGGTCCGTTTCCCAGCGCGCACGGCCACCGAGGCCGTCCAGCTCGACCAGTACACCGGCGCCGACCACTTCAACGCCCAGGCGGCGCACCAGCGACAGCCCAGCGACCAGCGTGCCGCCGGTGGCCAGCACGTCGTCGATGATCACCACGCGGGCGCCGGCCGGCAGCGCATCGGCATGCACTTCGATGCAGTCGCTGCGGTATTCCAGCGTGTATTCCTCGCGCAGGACCTGGCCCGGCAGCTTGCCCGGCTTGCGCACCGGCACGAAGCCGACGCCCAGCTCCAGCGCCATCGCGGCACCGAGGATGAACCCACGCGATTCGATGCCGACCACTGCGTCCAGCTTCTGGTCGCGCCAACGGTCGGCCATCGCGGTGATCGCGCCGCGGAAATCCTCGCCATGGGCGAGCAGCGGCATGATGTCCTTGAACAGGATGCCGGGCTTGGGGAAGTCGGCGATGTCGCGCAGGCGGGAGGCCCACTGCGGAGCGACGATGGCGTCGGTCATGTCACATTGGCTATCTGATGGCGGCATAGGGTACCTGTTCCGGGCGCCGCCTGCCTGCTGGTGGTGTCCGGCCGGGCTGCGCCCGGCACCTGCCGTAGTGCCGGCCGCTGGCCGGCAACCTCAACAGCAACGACAACAGCAACAGCCTGCATCCCGAGGGATGGCGGGGCGGGTCCGGTTGCGGGGGACGCCGTAGATACGTCCGCGTAGGCTCGGTCGCGCCATCCATGGCGCTCACGCCCCCGCAACCGGACCCACCCCGCCTTCGACAGTTTCCTGCGATCTGTCGGAATTGCTCATGGGGTCAGATCCGTTTTACGAAGGAAAACGGATCTGACCCCGGAATTTCATTCGATATCTGACAGATGTGTCGACCAAGGTCGACACCTACCCACAGCCGCGGGAATCTGTCGGAGGTGGGGCGGTGTCGGAGTGCGGGGTGTCAGCCGCATGGATGCGGCTGCCAAGCTTACAGGGACGTACTTTCAGCGTCCCCGCACTCCGACACCGCCCCGCCAAACCACGGAATCCGCTTTTGCTCTGGCTGTTGATCTGGCCTCCGCAGGTGCAGGGCGCAGCCCTGCCGAAACCCACCCTCAGGAACTGCAGGACAGCATCGAGCAACCGGCGCGATTGTCGGCCCACGCCGGGCGCTTGCCAGCGAAGTGTTCCAGGCCGGCACGCTCGGTGTACGGGTCGCGCAGCACGTCCTGCAGTGCATGGACGCCGCCGAGATCCCCCTGCTCTGCGCGGTCGATCGCTTCCTGGGCCAGCCAGTTGCGCAGCACGTACAGCGGGTTGGCCGCTGCCATCTTCGCCTGGCGTTCGCTGGCCGCCAGCGGATCGCGGCGCAGGCGCGCTGCGTAGTCCTGCAGCCAGTGCTGCAGCGGTGCCTGCACTGCCTGTCGCCGCGCCTCGTCGTAGTACACCGCGTCCAGAACCGTCGCATCTGCTGCCGCCGGGTCGATGCGCATCAGTGCGCGCCAAGCCAGGGTCATGTCCATTGCGCCCTCCTGCATCAGCTGTTGCCAGCGCTGGTAGAGCTGCAGGTCATCATCGTCGGCAGCAGCCAGCCCCAGCTTCGCTGCAGCATCGCGACGCGTGCAGGCCACGAACGTGGACTGGTAAGCCGCCAGGCCTGCCTGCAGCGGTGCGACATCGGCGAACAGCGGCGACAGCGCCTGCGCCAATCGGCTCAGGTTCCAGTACGCCACCTGCGGCTGGGTGCCGAAGCGGTAGCGGCGCCCCTGGGCGTCGGTGGTGTTCGGCGTCCAGTCCGGATCGAAGTCCTCGACCCAGCCATAGGGGCCGTAATCCAGCGTCACACCGAGCACGGACAGGTTGTCGGTGTTCATCACGCCGTGCACGAAGCCGACACGCATCCAGTGCGCGATCATCTCGGCCGTGCGCACCGCGATCTGCGCGAACCAGTCGCCGTACAGCGCCTCGCCCTGCCCCTGCAGTTCGGGGAAGTCGCGGGCGATGCAGGCATCCACCAGCTGCTGCAGCAGGGCGGTTTCACCGCGCGAGGCCGGCAGTTCGAACGAACCGAAGCGCAGGAACGACGGCGAGACCCGGCATACGATGGCGCCTGGCTCGGCACGCGGATGGCCGTCATAGAACATGTCGCGCACCACGTCCTCACCGGTGCCGACCAGTGACAACGCGCGCGTAGTCGGCACGCCAAGGTGATGCATCGCCTCGCTGCACAGGAATTCGCGGATCGATGAGCGCAGCACTGCCCGTCCATCGGCCCCCCGCGAGTACGGCGTTGGCCCGGCCCCCTTCAACTGCAGCTCCCAGTGCTGGCCATCCGGCGCAACCAGCTCACCCAGCGAAATCGCACGCCCGTCGCCGAGCTGGCCGGCCCAGTGGCCAAACTGATGGCCACCGTAGTTGGCTGCCCACGGTTGCATGCCGGCGTACAGCGCATTGCCGCCGAATACCTGCGCGAAACCTTCGCTTTCGACTTCAGCGGTATCGAAGCCTAGCATTTCGGCGACGTCCGGCGCCCAGGCCAACAGCGTGGGCGCCGTCACCGGGGTCGGCATCACGGGCGACCAGGCGGCGCCCAGCACTTCGCGCCTGCGCGGGCCGGATTCGGGGTCGCCCGGCAGGGTGTGCAGCAGGCGGTTGTCGAAACGGGGAGTGTCGGTATCCATGGTGCTGGAGATGAGGGCGACGGCCGCCCTCCTCAATTGCCGCCGAGCGCCTGCAGGTGGCCGCCGTGGGCCTCGGCACGCTGGTAGGCCGGGCGTTCACCGATACGCTTGAGGAAGCCACGCAGTGCCGGTTTGTCGTCCAGGCCACCACCGCGCGCGGCAGCGGCCTGGATCGGGAAGCTCATCTGGATGTCGGCCGCACTGAAACGCTCGCCGGCAAACCACGGGCTTTCGGCCAGGCGGCGCTCCATCCAGTCCAGGTGCAGGCGCCGCTGCGGGCCGATGAAGCCGCGCTCGGCCTTGTCGGCAATGCTGCGTGCGATCGGGCGCGCGAAGAACGGCATCGGCGCGTTGCGTATGCGGCCCATCACCAGGGTCAGCAGCAACGGTGGCATCGCCGAGCCTTCGGCGTAGTGCAGCCAGTAGCGGTAAGCGATGCGTTCGGCCCCGTCGGCCGGCATTGGTGACGGCGACAGCTGGCGTTGCGTGTCGTAACGGTCAGCGAGGTAGTCGAGGATCGCGCCGGACTCGGCCAGTACCAGCTCACCATCCTGCAGTACCGGAGACTTGCCGAGCGGATGCACGTTGCGCAGTTCCGGCGGCGCCAGCAGCGTCTTCGGATCGCGCGGATAGCGGCGCAGTTCGTAGTCCAACCCCAGCTCCTCCAGCATCCACAGCACGCGCAGCGAACGGGAGTTTTCCAGGTGGTGGACGATGCGCATGGGGGTGATCCCTTGGGGAGACGCGCATCGTACCGCGCCGGCTGCATGTCCTTTGTAGAGTTGAGCCATGCTCGACTGTCTTTGGGCGCAGTCCAGCATGGCTCGACTCTACAAAAAAACGGCGGGCAATAAAAAACGCCGGAAGCTTTCGCTTCCGGCGTTCTGGCTACCCAACGGTAGCAGACGGATTAGACCGCCTGCACCTGGTCAGCCTGCATGCCCTTCTGACCCTGGACGGCGATGAAGGTAACCTTCTGGCCTTCCTGCAGGGTCTTGAAGCCGGTGCCCTGGATCGCGCGGAAGTGCACGAACAGGTCCGGGCCGCTTTCCGGGGTGATGAAGCCGAAGCCCTTGGCGTCGTTGAACCACTTGACGGTACCGGTCTGACGTTCAGACATTTTTACTAACTCCTGAAACACATGTTGAAAAAAATCGCAGCCACCGGGTATCGGGGCCGAGACTGAGTTGCAGGCGTTGGTAAAGCGGATCGATGAGCGGATCGTGAGATCAACTGCACCAGGCCACGATTCACGGTGACCCTAGCAAACACAGTGGGTCGCACGATACGCGTGTTTTCTGCAAAAAGCGATAGCCCCGACGTTCATGGGAATACGTCACCCGCTAGGCGTGACAAGGGTTGGCAGCCTCTCGCGGCTAACTCCGAGTCCCCATTCAGGTTTTTCCTACCCTACACTGGGTAAATGACTGAAGCTGAAACCCCCGCTGAACACGCCTCTCCCCGCATCTGGGTGGATGCGGACGCCTGTCCCACCGTCATCCGCGACATCCTGTTCCGTGCGGCTGAACGGGTCGGGATCGAACTGACCTTGGTCGCCAACCAGTGGATCCGCACCCCGCCCTCGCGCTGGCTGCGCTCGATCCAGGTGCCGCAGGGGCTGGACGTGGCCGACAGCGCCATCGTCGAGCGGGTCGCCGCGGGGGACCTGGTGGTCACCCAGGACATCCCGCTGGCCGCGCTGGTGCTGGAGAAGCAGGCCGTCGCGCTGAACCCGCGCGGCCAGTTGTACACACCGAACAACATGGCCGAGCGACTGTCGATGCGCAATTTCATGGAGGAACTGCGCGGCGCCGGGGTCCAGACCGGCGGACCGCCACCCCTGGGCCCCCGCGACCGGCAGCTGTTCGCCGCCGAGCTGGACCGCTGGCTGGCGCGACGCCCGGCCCGCTGAGCGCCTGGCCGCCCTAAGCCGGAAGGCTCAGGCTGCGGCCGCTGCTGAACATCCGTCGTGCACCACTCAACGGGTCATCGAAAGCCAGGGCCCGAGCCAGCAGCTGCAGCGGCGCCTCGGCTACGTCCGGTGCCCGTTGCCGAAGCTGCGGGTACAGGTCGTCACCCATGATCGGCGCCCCCAGCATGGCCATGTGCACGCGCAGCTGATGCTTGCGGCCGGTTTCCGGCAGCAGCCGGTAGCGCCAGATCGGCCCTTCGGCCTCGATCAGCTCGATCCGGCTGCGCGCATTGGCCTCGCCGGGCAATTCGGCCATGCGGAAGAACGGCTCGCCCGGCACCAGGCGGCTGTACCGCTGCAGCGGAAACTCCCGCCCCGGCAGCGCCGGTGCCAAGGCCTCATAGGTCTTTTCGATGCGCCGCTCACGGAACAGGCGCTGGTAAGCATCGCGCGACGCACGCTGGGTCGAGAACAGCACCAACCCGGCCGTCAGCCGATCCAGCCGGTGCAGCGGCACCAGATCGGCATTGCCGGTGCGGGCGACCAGCCGCGCCAGCAGCGTCTCGCGTACATGCCCGCCCGCCGGTGTCACCGGCAGGAAATGCGGCTTGTCGGCCACCAGCAGGTGCGCATCCAGATGGACGATGGTTTCGGTGAAGGGGATCACCGGTTCGTCGGCCACCTCGCGGAAGTACTGGATGTCCAGCCCGACCTGCCAGGGCATGTCCGCAGTGAGCGCCCTGCCCTGTGCGTCCAGCACGCGGCCGCGCGCGAAGCGATCCTGCCATTGCGCGCGCGCGATGCGCGGAAAACGTGCACACAGGCCATCCAGCAGGGTGGCCCAGGGGCCGGGCGGCAGCTGCAACCGGCTGGGCAAGCTCATGGCGTCCACTCCGGCCAAGGGAAAGAGCGAAAGAGTGCCACCGTTGACGGTGCGCAGACAGTCCGGCCACGGACACCCCCGGAGCAAACCTCTATCATTGTCCTCTTTAGTCCACGGATCCCCCATGGCTCTTACCGCCACCATCCGCAAGGCCGAACTGCAGATCAGCGACATGGATCGCGGCTACTACGCGACCCACAACCTGACCCTGGCCCAGCATCCGTCCGAGACCGACGAGCGCCTGATGGTGCGCCTGCTCGCCTTCGCGCTGAACGCCGGCGATCGCCTGGAGTTCGGCCGCGGCCTGAGTACCGATGACGAGCCCGATCTGTGGGAACACGACTACACCGGCGACATCCTGCAGTGGATCGACCTGGGCCATCCGGACGAATCGCGCATCCGCAAGGCCAGCAATCGCAGCCGCCAGGTGCAGGTGGTCAACTACGGCGGCAACGCCTCGGAGATCTGGTGGAGCAAGCAGGGCAAGGGCCTGGCGCGCTTCGACAATCTTTCGGTGGTCGCTCTGGACGGCGAATTCGTCGAGCGCTGGGGCCAGCAGATCCAGCGTGCCATGCGTTGGAGCGTGCTGATCCAGGACGGCGAAGTGCAGCTGCTCAACGACCAGATCCAGCTCGACGTGATCCCGGACTGGCGCAAGCGCGCCAAGGCATGAGCACCATCCGTTGCGATGTGGTGGTCATCGGTGCCGGCGCAGCCGGGCTGATGACCGCGATCACTGCCGGCCAGCGCGGCCGCCAGGTGCAGGTGATCGACCATGCCAACAAGGTCGGCAAGAAGATCCTGATGTCCGGCGGTGGCCGCTGCAACTTCACCAACACCGGCACCACCCCGGCCAACTTCCTGTCGGCCAACCCGCACTTCTGCAAGTCGGCGCTGGCCCGCTACACGCCCTGGCATTTCATCGAGCTGGTGCACAAGCACGGCATCGCCTATCACGAAAAGGAACTGGGGCAGCTGTTCTGCGATATCTCGTCCAAGCAGATCGTGAAGATGCTGGTGGACGAGTGCCAGGCGGCCGGCGTACAGATCCGTACCGACTGCAGCATGCAGCGCATCGAGCACGGCAGCGATGGTTTCCGCGTGCACACCACCCAGGGCCTGTTCCATTGCGCCTCGCTGGTGGTTGCCACCGGTGGCCTGTCGATTCCCAGCATGGGGGCCAGCGGTTTTGGCTATGAGGTGGCCCGCCAGTTCGGCCACCAGGTACTGCCGACCCGCGCGGGGCTGGTGCCGCTGACCCTCAGCGGCAAGCACCAGGAGCGGCTGGCCGACCTCAGCGGCGTCGCACTGCCGATCGAGGCGCGCTGCAACGGAAAGAGTTTCCAGAACTTCATGCTGCTGACCCACCGTGGCGTAAGCGGCCCGGCCATCCTGCAGATTTCGTCGTTCTGGCAGCCCGGCGATGTGCTGGAGCTGGACCTGTTGCCGGGCCAGGATGCCGGCGAGTGGTTGCGCCAGATGAAGCGCGACCGCCCGGCCGCCGAGCTGCGCACGGTGCTGGGCGAGGTACTGCCGAAGCGGCTGGCGCAACGCCTGTGCGAGCACTGGCTGCCCGATCGGCCCGTGCGCCAGCTGGACGAGCCGGTGCTGCGCCAGGCTGCGCAGCTGCTGGGCGCATTCCCGCTGGTGGCCAGCGGCACCGAAGGCTACCGCACCGCCGAGGTCACCCTGGGCGGCGTGGACACCGCCGAAGTGTCATCCTCGACGATGGAATCCAAGCGCGTGCCCGGCCTGCACTTCGTTGGCGAGGTGCTGGACGTGACCGGCTGGCTGGGCGGCTACAACTTCCAATGGGCCTGGGCCAGCGGCCACGCAGCGGGCGGCGTGGTGTGAACCACTTCGCCGTTCGACGCGCGCCAGGGGTGCGCGCATGGACGGTTCGCCGCGCATCGTGTATCTAGATTCGCAGATTGGGGAGCAGTGCATGCAGAACGCGAACGACATCACCATCCGCCTGCTGATCGTCGATGACAGCGGCGAGAATGCCGAAGCCATCGTCAGCACCCTGCGCAACAGCGGCATCGCGGTACGCCCGTGGCGCCCGCAGGATGCGGCCGAGCTGGCCCAGGTGCTGGCCAGCCAGGCCATCGACCTGGTGCTGGCCTCGCCTTCGCAGGGCATCCCGCTGCAGCTGGCGGCCCAGCACATCGCCGCCAGCGGCAAGGACATCCCGCTGGTGCTGCTGGCCGAGCGCATCGACGAGGACGAACTGGTGCAGGCCAGCAGCCATGGCATCCGCGCCCTCGCCCTGCGCCAGCGCCCCGAGCATCTGCTCGCCGTGGTCCGTGACCAGTGGGTCGACCTGCAGGCGCGTCGCGGCCTGCGCCGGATCGAGGCGCAGATGCGCGAGACCGAGCGCCGCTGCGACGCGCTGATCGCCTCCTCGCGCGACCCCATCGCCTATGTGCATGAAGGCATGCACATCCGCGCCAACGACGCCTATCTGGAGATGTTCGGCTACGATCATTTCGAGGACATCGAAGGCATTTCGCTGCTGGACATGGTCGCCGCCCAGCACGTGGAGGGCTTCAAACAGCTGCTCAAAGGCCTCAGCCGTGGCGAGGCGCCGCCGCCGCAGTACCAGCTCGACGCGCGCCACGAGGACGGCAGTTCCTTCCCGGCGACGATGGAATTTGCCGCGGCCACCTACGAGGGCGAGTCCTGCCTGCAGGTGGTGCTCCGCCGCCGCATGGAGTTCGACCCCGAGCTGGCGCGCGAGGTCGAGGACCTGCGCCAGCGCGACCAGGTCACCGGCCTGCTCAATCGCCCGACCTTCATGCTGCAGCTGGAAAGCGCGGTGGCCCAGGCCGGGCGCAGCGAGGGTCAGTTCGGCCTGCTGCTGATCGAGCCTGACCACTACGCGCGCCTGCTGCCGGATATCGGCCTGGCGTCGGCCGACATCCTGATCGGCGCTCTCGCCGCCCTGCTGGCCGAGGTGGTCGGCGAGGACGCGCAACTGGCCCGCTTCGGCGAACACAATTTCGCCGTGCTGCAGGCCGGGCCCTACGCGCAGACCGTGGCGCTGGCCGAGCGCATCCGCGAAGCCTATGCCGCACATGTCTTCAGCATCGGCGCACGCTCGGCCACGGTGACGGTCAGCATCGGTGGCGTGCAGGTGGGCGAGAAGATCGCCAGCATCGGCCAGGTGCTGGCGCGCGCCAGCGACTGCACCCAGGCCGCCGCCGAACTGGGCAACACCTGCCGCATCTTCGACCCGGCTGCCGCCGACCGTGTCGAGGAAGAACGCGTACAGCGCTGGGTTGCGCGCATCCGCGAGGCGCTGGCCGGCGACGGCTTCCAGCTGCACTACCAGCCGGTGCTGAACCTGCAGGGCGAGCCACTGGAGCTGTACGAGGCCTACCTGCGCCTGGAGAACAATGGCGAGCTGCTGAGCCCGACCGCGTTCCTGGGCATCGCCGAGGAACACGGCCTGTTGGCCGACATCAACCGCTGGGTGGTCTCGCAGGCCATCGCGGTGCTCGGCCAGCGGGCACGCGAGGGCAACGCCACCCAGGTGCTGGTGAAGGTGACGCCGGAATCGTTCGACGACCCGCAGATGATCGCCACGCTGCGCCGCGAACTGCAGGCACAGGGCGTGCCCGGCGAACGGCTGTGGCTGCATGCGCCGGAAGCGAAGGTTTTCACCCACCTGCGCAGTGCGCAGCAGTTCCTAGCCGAAGTGGCGCCGCTGGGCTGCCGCATCGGCCTGGAGCAGTTCGGTTCGGGGCTGGATTCATTCCAGCTGCTGGCCCACTTCCAGCCGCAGTTCCTCAAGCTGGACCGGGGCTTCACCAGCGACCTGGCCGCCACGCGCGAGAACATCGACCGCATCAGCCAGATCACCGCGCGCGCACAGGAAGCGGGTATCCGCACCATTGCCGAGTTCGTCAGCGATGCCAACTCGATGACGCTGCTGTTCAGTGCCGGCGTGGATTACGTGCAGGGCGACTTCGTCGGCCCGGCGCTGCCGGAGATGGGCTTCGAGTTCGGGTGACGCCTCTCTGTAGAGCCGAGCCACGCTCGGCTGCGGGACTCAAGCGAAGAGCAGCCGAGCATGGCTCGGCTCTACACAAACGAGAAGGCCGGCGTTCGCCGGCCTTTTCGTTGATCAGGTCATGTCGACCAGATTTTCGATCTTCACGTCCGGATTGACGTCGGCCTCGTAGTCCACGCCCTCCACGCCGAAGCCGAACAGGCGCAGGAAGTCGGCCTTGTAGCCGGCCAGATCGCTGATCTCGTACAGGTTCTCGTTGGTCACCTGCGGCCACAGCGCGACCACCCTGCCCTGCACATCTGCGGCCATTTCCTTGTAATCGGCGCGCAGGCGGCCTTCCTCATCGATCAGCGCAACGGTGCGGCCATCGCCATCGACCAGGTCGTGGCGCAGGCGATCGATCGCCACGCCGTCGGCCTTGCCGCCGTAGAGGATGTCGTACAGCACGTCCAGCTGTTCGATGCAGCCTTCGTGGGTGCCCTTTTCCTTCATCACCTTGAACAGCAGCGACAGGTACAGCGGCATGGTCGGAATGGCCGAGCTGGCCTGGGTCACCACCGCCTTCAGCACCGATACGCGTGCATCGCCACCGATCTTGGCCAGCTTCTCGCGCAGGCCCAGCACCTTGGTGTCCAGGTCCTTCTTGGCCGCGCCGATCGAGCCATTCCAGTAGATCGCCTGGGTGATCTCTTCGCCCACGTAGGTGAAGGCGGTGGTGGTGCAGCCGTTGGCCAGCACGCCGGCATCGGCGAGCGCGTCGATCCACATCTGCCAGTCTTCGCCGCCCATCACCGCGACGGTACCGGCGATCTCTTCCGGGGTAGCCGGCTGCAGGTGGGTCTCGGTCAGCACTTCCTTGTCGGTATCCAGGCCACGCAGGGTGATCGGCTCGCCGATCGGCTTCAGCGAGGAGCTGATGATCTCGCCGGTCTTCGGATGCTTGCGGCGCGGTGCGGCCAGGCTGTAGACAACCTGGTCGACCTGGCCGAGATCGGCCTTGATCATTTCGATGGTCTTCGCCTTCACTTCATCGGAGAAGGCATCGCCATTGATGCTCTTGGCGTACAGGCAGGCTTCGTCGGCGTACTTGTGGAACGCGGCCGAGTTGTACCAGCCCGCGGTACCCGGCTTGGTCTCGCTGCCCGGGCGTTCGAAGAAGATGCCGAGGGTGGCGGCGCCACTGCCAAAGGCAGCGGTGATGCGTGCGGCCAGGCCGTAGCCGGTGGAGGCACCGATCACCAGCACGCGCTTGGGACCGTTCTGGATCGGCGGGCGCGCGCGGATGTAGTCGATCTGCTGCTTGACCGCGGCCTCGCAGCCGGTCGGGTGGGTGGTGACGCAGATGAAGCCGCGGACGCGCGGTTTGATGACCATGGATACCTCGGGTTGGCAGATGCGGCGCACGGGGCGCTCAGCAGGAATACGGGCGCGCGCCTGCGCGCGCGAACCGCAGGATCGTAGTGCGCGGGGGACGATTGCACAACCGACGCTGGCGTAGGGTGGGGTTTCTCTTTGCAGGGCTGCACCCTGCACACGCGGTAGTGCCGGCCGCTGGCCGGCAACCTCAACAGCAGCGTCAAAAGCGGGGTTCCTGTGGGTTGGCGGGGTGGATCCGGTTGCGGGGGGCGCTGCAAGTACGTCCATGTAAGCTCGGTCGCCGCATCCATGCGGCTCACGCCCCCGCAACCGGACCCACCCCGCCTTCGACAGATTTCCGCGACCTGTCGGGACAGCATTCTTCTCTGGTGGGTGTCGCCCTTGGTCGACATGGTAGATCTGATTCCAGTCTGATTATCGATATCTGATAGATGTGTCGACCAAGGTCGACACCTACCAACAGCCGCAGGAATCTGTCAGAGGCGGGGCGGTGTCGGAGTGCGGGGTGTCAGCCGCATGGATGCGGCTGCCAAGCCTACACGGACGTACTTGCGGCGTCCCCGCACTCCGACACCGTCCCGCCCAACCACGGAATGCACCCTGTTGCTGTTGCCGGCCAGCGGCCGGCACTACCGTGGGTGCAGGGCTGCAAGCCCTGCACACAAAAAACCCCGCTTGCGCGGGGTTCTCTGTGTGCCGCATGCAGCAGATGCTTACGGGCGACGGGCCAGGGCCTCGACGTCCTTCGCCTTCGGCAGCAGGTCCTGCTTGCTGACGCGCAGGAAGCCGATCGTCAGCATCGGCACCGCGACCAGGATCGAGGACAGCACCACGATCACCGCACCGATCATGTGCGTCTCGGCCAGGCCTTCCATCGACGCACCGCCGTACAAGTACAGGGCAAGCGCCGACAGGAAGAACATCACCGCGGTGATCACCGTACGCGACAGCGTCTGGTTGATCGAACGGTTCAGCACCTCCATCGAGTCCACGCGCAGGCTGCGGAAGTTCTCGCGGACGCGGTCGAACACCACGATGATGTCGTTGATCGCAAAGCCCATCACCGACAGCAGGCCGGCCAGCACGGTCAGGTCGAACTCACGGCCCAGCAGGGACACGTAGGCGACCGTCACGATCAGGTCGAACATCGCCACGATGCTGGCGGTGACCGCGAACTTCCATTCGAAGCGCACCGCGATGTAGATCAGGAAGCCGGCCAGCATGAAGATGGTGGCGTACAGGCCGTTCTTCGCCAGGTCCTTGCCGATCTGCGGGCCGACGAATGCGGTACTCATCACCGTGGCCTGGTTGTCGGCGCTGGACAGCACCTTCACCACGGCCGCGGCGGTGGCCTTGTCCTCGGCAGCGGCATCACCGGTGCCCGGCGCATGCTCGCCGTGCGGCGCCAGGCGGATCAGCAGGTCGGTATTGCCACCGACGCTCTGCACCTGGGCACCGTCGAAGCCGTTCTGCTCCAGCTTGGCGCGGACCTGCTCGACGTCCACGGCCTTCTCGAAACGCGTTTCGATCAGGGTGCCGCCGGTGAAGTCCAGTGCGTAGTTGAAGCCCTTGATGCCGATGATGGCGACCGAGGCCAGGAACACCACGATGGTGACTGCCATGGCGACATGGCGCCAGCGCATGAAGTCGATCTTGGTGTCGTTCGGGAGGATGTGCAGCGGAAACAGTTTCATTGTGCGTGTCGTCCCGTCAGATGGCCACGTTCTGGAGCTTCTTGCGACGGCCGTAGATCAGCGTCGCCAGCGCACGCGACACGGTGATCGCAGTGAACATGGAGGCGAAAATACCGATGATCATGGTCAGCGCGAAGCCCTTCAGCGGACCGGTACCGAATGCGAACAGCGCCACGCCGACGATCAGGCCGGTCAGGTTGGCGTCGAGGATGGTGCCCGAGGCACGCTCGTAACCGGTCACGATCGCGGTCTTGCCCGGCACGCCGGCGCGCAGTTCTTCACGGATACGCTCGTTGATCAGCACGTTGGCGTCCACCGACAGGCCCACCGACAACGCCAGGCCGGCGAAGCCCGGCAGGGTCATGGTGGCGCCGAACAGCGACATCACCGCCACCACGATCAGCAGGTTGAACAGCATCGCCGCCGAGGTGATCACACCGAACATGCGGTAGTAGATGCTGAAGAACACCAGGGTGAACAGGAACGCGAACACCACCGCGCGCATGCCGTTCTTGACGTTCTCGGCGCCCAGGCTCGGGCCGACCACGCGCTCTTCGACGAAGTCCATCGGCGCGGCCAGCGAGCCGGACTTCAGCAGCTTGGCCAGGTCCTCGGCTTCCTTCTTCTGCAGGCCGGTGGTCTGGAAGTTCTTGCCGAACACGCCGTTGATGTTGGCCACCGAGATCACTTCCTCGTTGACCTTGAAGCCACGCACTTCCTGGCCGTCGACGACGGTCACGGTCGGCACGCGTTCGGTGTAGACCACCGCCATCGGCTTGTTCACGTTGGCGCTGGTGAAGTCGAACATGCGCTGGCCGCCGACATTGTTCAGCGTCACGCTGACGGCCGGGGAGCCACTGTTCGAATCGGTCACCGCCTGCGCGCCGACCATCTGGTCACCGGTGACGATCACGCGCTTGTTCAGCAGGATCGGGCCGCGGCCATCACGCTGCTGGTAGACCTTCGCTTCCGGCGGGATGCGGCCGGAATTGATGGCGTCCTGCGCATTGCCCTCGACCACCGCGCGGTACTCCAGGGTGGCGGTGGCGCCGATCATGCGCTTGGCTTCGGCGGTGTCCTGCACGCCCGGCAGCTGCACGACCACACGGTCGGCACCCTGGCGCTGGATGATCGGCTCGGCCACGCCGAGTTGGTTCACGCGGTTGCGCAGGGTGTTGATGTTCTGCTCGATGGCGCCGTTGGCGATCTGCGTGATCTCGGTCTCCGGCACGGTGACCGTGATGCGGTTGCCGCTGACGTCATAGCCGAGCGTCGGCTGTGCCTTGACCAGGGCGGCACGGGCACGCTGCGCGGCGTCGTCACCGGCGGACGGGCTCAGGTTGGCCACGATGCTGTTGTCCGCACGGCGCTCCACCGACTGGTAGGCGATGCGGGCGTCACGCAGGGTGCCGCGCACGTCTTCGGTGTAGGCATCCAGGCGCTTGTCGAGGGCGGCCTTCTGGTCGACCTGCAGCACGAAGTGCACGCCACCCTGAAGGTCCAGGCCGAGCACCATCGGGCGACCGCCCAGCCGGGCCAGCCAGTCCGGCACGGTCGAGGCCAGGTTCAGGGCCACCGTGTACTTCTCGCCGACGGTGTCGCGCAGGGCATCGCTGGCCGCAGACTGCGACTTCAGGTCCGGCAGGCGGACGATCAGGCTTTCCCCTTCCTTTTCGGCACCGATGGCAGTGACCCCGGCCTTCTTCAGGTCGGCCAGCACACGGTCGCGCAGCGCATCGTCGATCTGCCCGCCACGGTTGGCGGTGATCTGGATGGCCGGGTCCTTCTGGTAGATGTTGGGCAGCGCGTACAGCGCACTGAGCGCCAGTACGATCAGGATGACGACGTACTTCCAGCGTGGAAATTCGAGCATTGCTTGGGTCCCGCGCGGCGCCATCCCCGGCGCCGCGGTTGTGCTTCGGAAAGGGAGTGGCTTACTTGGCCGAATCCAGGGTGCCGGTCGGCAGTACGCTGCCGACAGCGCCCTTCTGCACGCGGATGCGCACGTTCTCGGCCACTTCGATGGTGATGAAGTTGTCGCCGATGTCGGTGACCTTGCCGGCGATGCCACCGTTGGTCAGCACTTCGTCGCCACGCTTGATCTTCTCCAGCATGGACTTGTGTTCCTTCTGCCGCTTCATCTGCGGGCGGATCATCAGGAAGTACATGATGGCGATCAGGATGATCGGGAACAGCAGCGTGGTCAGGCCCATGCCCTGCGGTTGGCCGCCGGCGGCCTGGGCGTGGGCGGCGGGAATCAGGAAAGCAAGCAGGTTCATCGTTGGTCCTTTGGTTGGGCGGCGCTCCCGTCCCTTCAGGGACGGGGGTGTCGACCGCGGATCTGGGTCAGCCTTGAAGTATGCCACGGCCCCGGGCGTTCGTCCTTGGGCCGTTTGGCAGGGGGCGTTCGGGTTACAGCGGCGGGGCCACCGCCCCGCGTGCCGCGTAGAAGGACTCACGGAAGGCCAGGAAGGTTCCCGCCTCGATCGCCGCGCGGATGTCGGCCATCAGCTTTTCGTAGTAGAACAGGTTGTGCAGGGTGCCCAGCATCGGCGCCAGCATCTCGTTGCAGCGGTCCAGGTGGCGCAGGTAGGAACGGGTGTAGCCGCCGGTGCAGGCCACGCAGCCACAACCCGGCTCGATCGGGTCCATGTCGCGCGCGTACTGGGAGTTGCGGATGCGGACGGTGCCGAACGAGGTGAAATAGTGGCCGTTGCGGGCGTTGCGGGTCGGCATCACGCAATCGAACATGTCCACGCCACGTGCGACACCCTCGACCAGGTCCTCCGGCCGGCCCACGCCCATCAGGTAGCGCGGGCGGTCGCCCGGCAGCTCCGGGTCCAGGTGGTCGAGCATGGCGTTGCGCTCGTGCTCCGGCTCGCCCACGGCCAGGCCGCCGATGGCGTAGCCGTCGAAGCCGATCGCCTGCAGGGCATCGGCCGAGCGGCTGCGCAGGTCGGTATGCACGCCGCCCTGGACGATGCCGAACAGGGCCGCGTCGTTGCCCAGTTCGTCATGCGCGTTGCGGCTGCGCTGCGCCCAGCGCAGGCTCAGCTCCATCGAACGGCGGGCAACGTCCTCGGTGGCCGGGTACGGGGTGCATTCGTCGAAGATCATCACGATGTCCGAATCGAGCACCTTCTGGATCTTCATGCTCTCCTCGGGACCGAGGAAGACCCGTGCGCCGTCGGTCGGCGAGGCGAAGGTCACGCCCTGCTCGGTGATCTTGCGGCGGTGCGCCAGCGAGAACACCTGGAAGCCGCCGGAGTCGGTCAGGATCGGGCCATCCCAGCGGCAGAAGCCGTGCAGGCCGCCGTGGTCGGCGATGATGTCCAGGCCCGGGCGCAGGTACAGGTGGAAGGTATTGCCGAGGATGATCTCGGCGCCCAGCGCGCGCACCTGGTCCGGCAGGATGCCCTTGACCGAGCCATAGGTCCCCACCGGCATGAAGGCCGGCGTTTCCACCGTGCCACGCGGGAAGGTCAGGCGGCCACGGCGGGCACGGCCGTCGCGGGTCTGGAGCTGGAACTGCAGTCGGGACATGGAGCGGTCATTGGGGCAAATAGTTGCCTATTGTCTCCCAAGAAGGCGTGCGCACCAAGGTGCGCACCCACAGGGGGCCCCTGCCCTCCCGGGGCGCGCTACCCCGCCTGCGGGAACAGCAGCATCGCGTCGCCGTAGCTGAAGAAGCGGTAGCGCTGCTCGATCGCGTGCTGGTAGGCCTCGAACACGCGCTCCTTGCCGGCAAACGCGGAGATCATCATCAGCAGCGTGCTTTCCGGCAGGTGGAAGTTGGTCACCATCGCGTCCACGCTGCGGATGCGGTAGCCGGGGGTGATGAAGATCTGCGTCTCGCCGGCGAACGGCAGCAGCTCGCCATCGCGCATCGCGCTTTCCAGCGCGCGCACCACGGTGGTGCCGACGCCGATCACGCGGCCGCCGGCGGCGCGCGTGCGCCGCACCTGCTGCACCAGTTCGGCACCGACATTCAGCCACTCGCGGTGCATCACGTGGTCCTTCAGGTCTTCGGCACGCACCGGCTGGAAGGTGCCCGCGCCCACGTGCAGGGTGACGTGGCCGAACTCCACGCCCTTTTCCTTCAGTGCGGCCAGCAACGGTTCGTCGAAATGCAGGCCCGCGGTCGGTGCCGCCACCGCGCCCACTTCACGCGCGAACACGGTCTGGTAGCGCTCGCGGTCGTCCACGCCCGGCTCGCGCTGGATGTACGGCGGCAGCGGCAGGCGGCCGGCATGCAGCAGCCACTGCTCCAGCGACTCGGGCACGTGGAACTGCAGCACGTAGAACTCGCCATCGCGGCCCAGCACCTCGGCTTCGCCACCGGCATCCAGCGCGATGCGGCTGCCGGCCTTCGGCGACTTGCTGGCGCCGACCTGGGCACGGGCCTGCTGGCCGCCGAGCAAGCGCTCGATCAGGATCTCCACGCGGCCGCCGCTGGCCTTCTGCCCGAACAGGCGCGCCGGGATCACCCGGGTGTCGTTGAACACCAGCAGGTCGCCCGGCTGCAGCAGCGACGGAAGGTCACGCACCTGCAGGTCGGTGAACGCGGCGGGGGCTTGCGGCACCAGCAGCAGGCGGCTGGCGGAACGCTCGGCCAGGGGCGCCTGCGCGATCAGTTCGGCCGGCAGGTCGTAGTTGAAATCGGACTTCTTCAAGGCAGTGGGCGGCAACAGGTCGACAATGGCGCGCATTGTACGTCCAGCGTCTGCGAGCCGGCGTGCTTCGCGGCGAACGTCGCGCAAAATGCTGCTATGCAGCAGGTTTTTGCGGGGTTATCGCGCAAAAAAACAAGTGCTAGCATCGAGTCGGAAGTCCGCTGCACGAGCCTGCCCCCAAGCGCGCGTTGACGCGCGTTTTGCTTTTGAAGGCCCGTGCGACCCATCGTTTCAGGAGATCTGCAATGAGCTTCATCGAACGCCTCGCCCCCCTGCGCACCCAGCCCGGCACCCGCCTCACCACCGGCCTGGACGACGCCACCCTGACCGCCCTGTCCGTCCGCCACCCGCAGCTGATCGCCGCAGTGGATGCCGCCGCCGAGGAGTTCGCGCGCGTGCAGGCCGACCTGGGGCCGCTGCTGGCGCAGGACGAACAGGCGCAGATCGACGCGATGCAGGACGGCTTCGTCAATTTCTACGCCGATGATGCAGTGACCCCGTACGTGGCGCTGGCCGCGCGTGGCCCCTGGGTGGTCACCCTGAAGGGCGCGGTGCTGTACGACGCCGGCGGCTACGGCATGCTCGGCTTCGGGCACACCCCGGATGCCGTGCTGGAGGCGATGGCACGCCCACAGGTGATGGCCAACATCATGACCCCCAGCCTGTCGCAGCAGCGCTTCATCACGGCCCTGCGCGCCGAGATCGGCCACCGCCGTGGCGGCTGCCCGTTCGCGCGCTTCATGTGCCTGAATTCCGGCTCCGAGGCGGTTGGCCTGGCCGCGCGCATCGCCGACGTCAACGCCAAGCTGCAGACCGACCCGGGCGCGCGCCACGCCGGCGCCACGATCAAGCGCGTGGTGGTCAAGGGCAGCTTCCATGGCCGTACCGACCGCCCTGCCCTGTATTCCGATTCCAGCCGCAAGAGCTACATGCAGCACCTGGCCAGCTACCGCGGCGAGGATTCGGTGATCACCGTGGCGCCGTACGACGAGGCCGGCCTGCGCAAGGTGTTCGAGGACGCCGCACGCAACCAGTGGTTCATCGAGGCGGTGTTCCTGGAACCGGTAATGGGCGAAGGCGACCCGGGCCGTTCGGTGCCGCCGGCGTTCTATGCCGTGGCCCGTGAGCTGACCCGTGCGCACGGCAGCCTGCTGCTGCTGGACTCGATCCAGGCTGGTCTGCGCGCGCATGGCGTGCTGTCGGTGGTCGATTACCCGGGCTTCGAAGGCCTGGATCCGCCGGACATGGAGACCTACTCCAAGGCGCTCAACGCCGCGCAGTACCCGCTGTCGGTGCTGGCGGTGACCGAGCACGCCGCGCAGCTGTACCGCAAGGGCATCTACGGCAACACCATGACCAGCAACCCACGCGCGCTGGACGTGGCCTGTGCCACCCTGGCGCAGCTGACCCCGCAGGTGCGTGCCAACATCGCCGAACGCGGTGCCGAGGCCGTGCGCAAGCTGGAACAGCTCAAGAGCGAACTGGGCGGTCTGATCACCAAGGTGCAGGGCACCGGCCTGCTGTTCTCCTGCGAGCTGGCCCCGCAGTTCAAGTGCTACGGCGCCAATTCCACCGAGGAATGGCTGCGCCAGCACGGCATCAACGTGATCCACGGCGGCGAGAATTCGCTGCGCTTCACCCCGCACTTCGGCATGGACAGCGATGAGCTGGACCTGCTGGTCGGCATGGTGGGCCGCGCCCTGCGTGAAGGCCCGCGTCGCGAACAGGCGGCTGCCGCGTAAGCCTGCTTGGCGTTTGTAGAGTCGAGCCATGCTCGACTCAGCCTTTGCCGCGATCTGAACGAAGCGCAGCCGAGCGTGGCTCGGCTCTACAGAAGGCCTGTCAAGGCCTCATAATCCACCGACACCCCGTCCCTGACCGCCCTGCGGTTGGCGACGGGGCGTTTTCGTTTCCGGCCAAGAGACAGGAAGATCCATGAAATCGATCTGTGTGTACTGTGGTTCCAACGCTGGCAGCAAGCCGGCCTACACCGAACGCGCCATTGCCCTGGGTGATCGCATCGCCCGTGACGGCCTGCGCCTGGTGTATGGCGGCGGCAACGTCGGCCTGATGGGAACCGTGGCCAATGCCGTGCTCGCCGCCGGCGGGGAGGTGACCGGCGTGATCCCGCGCCAGCTGGCCGACTGGGAAGTGGCCCACCGCGGCCTGACCGAACTGGAGATCGTCGGTTCGATGCATGAGCGCAAGTCGCGCATGTTCGACCTCGCCGATGGCTTCGTCGCCCTGCCCGGCGGCTTCGGCACCATGGAAGAGATCTTCGAGATGCTGACCTGGCGCCAGCTGGGCATCGGCAACAAGCCATGCGCCTTCCTCGACGTGGAAGGCTTCTACGCCCCGCTGATCGGCATGATCGATCGCATGGTGGAAGAGCGCTTCCTGCATCCGGACCAGCGCCAGGACCTGTGGTACGGCTCGGACATCGAGGAAATGCTGGAGTGGATGCAGAACTATCAGCCGGCCCAGGCTTCCAAGTGGATCGACGAGAAGCGTCGCTCCGCCCTGCGCTGAGGCGACCCGGCGCGGTGGCTCAGGCCACCGCGCCCTCCCACGGCGCCGGACGGCCCAGCAGGTAGCCCTGGCCGTAGTCGCAACCAAGTTCGCGCAGCGTCTGCCGCTGCGCTTCGGTCTCGATGCCTTCGCCGATGGTTTCGATGCCCAAGGTGCGGGCCAGTGACAACACGCCCTCGACCAGCGCGCGCGTGCTCTGCACTTCCGGCCCATGCAGGCCGGCGATGAAGCTCTGGTCGATCTTCAACGTGCTGATCGGGAAGCGGTGCAGGTAGGACAGCGCCGAGAAGCCGGTACCGAAATCGTCCAGCTGCACCTGGATGCCACGCTCGCGCAGGCCCTGCAGGATGCGCAGCGTGTGCGGGCCATCATCCAGCAGCGCCACCTCGGTAATCTCCAGGCGCAGCCGGCGCGGGTCGGCACCGCATGCATCGAGCAGGCCGAACAGGCGGCCACTGAACTCGGCCGAGCGGAAATGGCGTGGCGATACG
Organism: Stenotrophomonas sp. YJH_SMC_69; assembly: GCF_059370495.1. NCBI lineage: Bacteria > Pseudomonadati > Pseudomonadota > Gammaproteobacteria > Lysobacterales > Lysobacteraceae > Stenotrophomonas > Stenotrophomonas sp. YJH_SMC_69. Next base: position 307,632 of record NZ_JCAFTS010000005.1, read on the forward strand.
TTCACCGAGACATAGCCGTGGCCGCCTTCGGCCAGTCCCGCGATGACCTGTTCGTAGATCAGCCAGTCGACCTGCTCGATCAGGCCGCTTTCCTCGCCCAGCTCCAGGAACGCCCCGGGCAGCAACAGGCCACGACGCTCGTGGCGCCAGCGCAGCAAGGCCTCGTGCCCCACCACTTCGCCATCGGACAGGCGCACGATCGGCTGGTAGAACGGCACGAAGTCGCGGTTGTTGATCGCACGCCGCAGATCCGCTTCCAGGTCCAGGCTGCGCATCGCTTCTTCGCGCATGTCTTCGTCGAAGATCGCGCAGCGGTCATGACCCTGCGCCTTGGCCCGGTACATCGCCGCGTCTGCGTCGCGCAGCAGTTCTTCACCGGTCCGGTAGCGCGGGTTCCACAAGGCGATGCCCAGGCTGCCGGACGGGAACAGTTCGCGCCCGGCGATCCACATCGATTCCTGCAGTGCCAGCAACAGCCGCTGGCCGAACTCCAGCGCCTGTGCCAGCCCCTGCGGACACTGCAGCAGCACCGCGAACTCATCGCCGCCCAGCCGCGCCACCACGTCATCGGTGCCGGCCATCGATACGATGCGCTTGGCCACCTCCACCAGCATGCGATCTCCGGCAGCGTGGCCGATGCTGTCGTTGACCAGCTTGAAGCGGTCCAGGTCGAGGAACAGCACGGCGAACACCGGCCCACCCTCGCGCTTGGCCAGCGCAAGCGCATCCTGCAGGCGATCAAGCAGGTGCAGGCGGTTGGGCAGGCCGGTCAGCGCATCGTGCATGGCCTGATGGGTCAGGCGCTGCTCGGCACGCAGGCGCTCGCCGATCTGCCCGAGCAGCTTCTCGTTGACCTCGGCCAGCTCGCGGGTACGTTCCTCCACGCGCTTTTCCAGCTCGGCATGCGCCGAACGCAGCTGCTGCTGGTCGCGCTGGCGCGCCAGCCCGGTTCCGATGTTCTGTGCAACGAAGGTCAACAAGCGCTGATCGTGCACGCTGAAAGTGCTGTTCTCGCTGTAGCTCTGCACCACGATCGCGCCGACCACCTCGTCATCGCGCAGCAGCGGCACACCCAGCCAGCAATGCGAACGTGCGCCCGATTCGCGCACTTCGCCGCTGGCCAGCAGTGCGTCGATCTGCTGCCGCGAAGCCAGCAACGGACGCCGGTTGCGCACCACGTACTCGGTCAGGCCGCGGCTGAACGGGCGTGGCGCACGGCTGGCGTTGTGCTCGTCCACCGAGTAGACGAAGTCCAGGCCGCTGCCGGCCCCGTTCACCAGCGCGATGTAGAAATTGCGCGCGTCAAGCAGGCGCCCGACCACGCCATGCACCTGCCCGTAGAACTGGGCCAGGCTGTCGGCCGACATCGCCATCTCGGCGATGTTGTACAGCGCGGTCTGCAGCTGCTCTGCGCGGCGGCGCTCGGCCACTTCATCCTGCAGGCTGTGGTTGGCACGCTGCAGCTCCAGCGTGCGCCGCTCCACCTGCTGTTCCAGCCGGACCTGCGCCTGGCGCCGGTCCATCGCGGTCTGCACGTGCTGCGCGACAAAACCCAGCAGCGCCCGCTCGGCCTCGCCATAACGGGCCGCCAGCTCATAGCTCTGCACCACGATGGCGCCGCATACCCGGCCATCGCGCAGCATCGGCACGCCCAGCCAGTCCAGGCTCTCCGGTCCACGCTGCGGGTCGTGCTCCTGCTCGACCACGCGCGCCAGCAACTCGCGCGAGGGGCCGCTGAGCGGCTTGCCGTGGCGCAGCAACGCCACGGTCAGGCTGCGCGGCATCTCATCGGCGTCATGGCTCTGCGACGGATCGGCGACGAAGTCATCGACCTGGTCGGCGAAGTACAGGAAGCGGATCTGGTCGCGGACATCGTCGTACTCGACGATGTAGCAGTTTTCCGCGTACATCAGCGTGCCAAGCACGCCGTGCACGTGACGCAGCATCTCCGACATCTCCAGGTCGGCGCCAGCCAGATCGGCGATCTGGAACAGCGCCTGCTGCAGCCGTTCAGCTTCTTCCAGCGCCTTGATCTGCCCGGCCTGGCGACCGCGCTGCAGCGCCAGCTCCATGGCCTGCCGGGCCAGCCCCCACCACGCCGCTGAAGGCACGGCACCTTCGACCGACAACTGCAGGCGGGCACCGTCATATTCCCAGCCATGGCAACCGTTGCCCACGCCGGGCACCGTCAACGCGTCGGCCGCCGCGACAGCCGGCCAGCCGCCCTGTCCGCGGCCCAGCTGCGGGTCATCCCAGCCAACGCGGACCACGGCCGAGTCCGGCAGCAGCGCATGCAATGCGCGCACCAGCGCCGTGCTCAGCACGGCCTCGTGTGGTGGCTCTTCCGCCGGTTCAACGTGCGTGGACAAATGACAATCTCTCGGCGCCGTCTGTGCGTCGCCTCCCCTGAGCCGCCGAGCATAGCGCGCCACCCGGGGGGCAATGGAAGCCCGTAAACCCCGAATCGTGCGCCCGTACGTTTTTCCTCCTGCCCGTAGCCGCTTCCACGCCATGAACCTCGCCCTGCCCGCCCCCGTCACCGGCTATGCGCCACCGCCTGCAGGCCTTACCCTGTACGCTGTGGAAGCCAGCGCACTGCCAACCGATGAAGCCTTGATGCTGGCCTGGGCCGGTGGCGACCTGCGCGCGTTCGAAAGCCTGTATGCACGCCATCGCAAGCGCCTGTTCGGCTTCCTGCTGCGGCAACTGCGCGACAACGCGTTGGCCGAGGAGATCTTCCAGGATGTCTGGCAGCGGGTGATCAGCGCGCGCGCGGGCTGGCAGCCTGACGCTGCATTCAGCACCTGGCTGTTCCGCATCGCCCACAACCGCCTGAACGACCACTGGCGGGCCGCTCGCCATCGCCCTGCCGCACCGGCCGACGCCGACCTGCGCCTGGCCGCGATCGAGGACGGGCAGACCCCGGAAGCCGAGCTTTCCGAATTCGAACAACGTCGCCGCATCCAGCTGGCGATGGAGCAACTGCCGCCCGAGCAGCGCGAAGTGCTGCAGCTGCGGCTGGATCAGGAACTGAGCCTGGAGGAGATCGGCCAGATCACCGGCGTAGGCCGGGAAACCGTGAAATCGCGGCTGCGCTATGCGATGGACAAGCTGCGTGCGGGATTGAACGCATGAACCGAGACGAACCGCTGACGCCGGAAGAACGCGAGCTGGCGCGCCTGCTCGGCCGTCGCGTCGAACAGGCCCCGCCGGCCGCGCTGGACGCCACCATCCTGGCCGCGGCGCGCGCTGCCGTGCACGCACCGGCGGCCGATGCTGCTGTCCCCGCCGAGGCGCCGCGCAGGCAGCGCACACGTCCGCGTTGGCCGGCGGTGTTCGGCATCGCCGCCTCGATGGTGTTCGCCATCGGCATCGCCTGGCAGCTGCGCCCGGAACCGCCGCCGGTTCCGGCAGGCGAGGCCGCTGTTGCTGCGGCGCCCGCTGCGGCAGACGTCGCGGCCGCCGATCAGGCCGCTGGGAGCAGTCCAGCCGACAGCGCGGTTGCCGCATCGGAAACGGCCACCGAACCTGCAGCACCCGAGGCGGCCCCTGTTGCCGCTCCCCCGGCGCCGTCCGTCGCGCGGGTAGCCAAGCCTGCGCCGACCGAGACTGCTGAAGCTCCGGCCCAGGCTGCACGATCGATGGCGGCGGATGCGGCCGCCGATACGTCCTTTGCCGCGCTCCCGCCTGGTCCGGCCGCCGCACCGGCAGCGGCACCGCCCGCGCCTCCCGCACCGGCTGCCTATTCGGCACCTGCACCGGCATTGGCGCCGGCCCCGGCAGGGGCGCTGAAAGCACGCACCGCCGAGGCGCCAGTGGCCAACGCTGCCGATGCAGAACGGGCGCAGGCACTGGATCGGGTAGAGATCACCTCGATGAAGCGGCAGGCCCCGAGCCGCTCCGCGCCCGGCGTCATGCGCCGCGGCGCCGACGCGCGGCTCAGTGCGGATGCCGTGCAGGCCGAGGTGGACGCCGATGCACAGCTGCCGCGACGGCAGTGGCTGCAGAAGATCCGCGCGCGCCGCGATGACGGCCAGCGCGACCTGGCCCGCGCCAGCCTGGAGCGCTATGTGCAGCAGTATCCGGAAGCGCGCCTGCCGCGCGACCTGCGCCCGCTGCTGGACGACTGAAGCGGGCAGTGACCTCCGGCGACCCCGTAGAATGGCGGGAATGCCCGATACCCTCGCCCAGCCGGTAAGCCACACGCTGGAAGTCAAACACAGCCGCTTCATTGCCCATGCCGCGCCAATCGATGGCGCCGCGGCAGCATTGGCGTTCCTGCAACAGGTGGCCGTAGCCGACGCAACCCACAACTGCTGGGCCTACCGGCACGGCCAGGACTACCGCTCCAGTGACGATGGCGAGCCCGCCGGCACCGCTGGGCGGCCGATCCTGGCTGCGATCGACGGCCAGGGCTTCGACCGGGTGGTGGTGGTGGTGACGCGCTGGTTCGGCGGCATCAAGCTGGGCGCCGGTGGACTGGTGCGCGCCTACGGTGGCGCCGCCGCCGAATGCCTGCGTACCGCCCCGCGCTTGCCGCTGGTGGCGATGGCCCGGCTGCAGCTGTTGGCCGGCTTCGAGGATCTGGGCACCCTGCATGCCACCCTTCCCACCTTCGGCGCCGTGAAGCGCGATGAACAGTTCGATGCCAACGGCGTGTGCCTGCGGGTCGAATTGCCGGCCGATCAGGTCGATGCATTGAAAATCCGCCTGCGCGACGCCACCCGTGACCGTATCCGCATACAAGACGACGACCAGGATGACTGACAAGGACGACGCCCCCGCCTCGGCCCCACCGCTGCGCCGCCTCGGCAGCCTGCGGACGCTGTGGCCGTTCGTGCGCCGCCACAGCGGGCTGTTCACCGCCTGGCTGCTGGCGCTGGCGGTCTCTTCGGCCGCCACGCTGAGCCTGCCCCCCGCCGTGAAGCAGATGATCGACCACGGCTTCACCAGCGGTGGCCAGATCAACCGTGCCTTCGCCCTGCTGATGCTGGTGGCGGTGGTGCTGGCACTGGCAACGGCCGCACGGTTCTTCTTCGTGTCGCTACTTGGCGAAAAAGTCGTGGCCGACCTGCGCAGCCGCCTGTACGCACACCTGATCCAGCTTGGTGCCGGTTTCCATGACCGCAGCCGCAGCGGCGAACTGGTCTCGCGCCTGACCGCTGACAGCGAACTGCTGCGCAGCGTGGTCGGCTCGACCATGTCGGTCGCCCTGCGCAGCAGCGTCACCGTGGTCGGCAGCCTGGCCATGCTGTTCGTCACCAGCCCCAGGCTGGCGGCATGGTCGCTGCTCGGCATCCCACTGGCGGTACTGCCGATCATCATCGGCGCGCGGAAGCTGCGCACGGTTGCACGCAGCAGCCAGGATCGCATCGCCGATGCCAACAGCCTGGCCAGCGAGACGCTGGGCGCCGTGCGCACGGTGCAGGCACATGCACGCGAGCCTTACGAGCGCGGACGCTTCGACAAGGCACTGGGCGATGCCATCGGCGCCGCGCGCCGACGCATCGGTGCGCAGTCGCTGGTCACCGCCAGCGCCATCCTGCTGGTGTTCGGCGCCATCGTTGGCGTGCTGTGGCTGGGCGCGCACGATGTCATCGACGGGCGCCTCAGTGCCGGCACGCTGGGGCAGTTCGTGCTGTACGCGCTGATCGGCGGCGGCTCGGTGGGCGCGCTGGCCGAAGTGTGGAACGAACTGCAGCGTGCAGCCGGTGGCATGGGCCGCATTGGCGAGCTGCTGCAGGAAGACATCGAGATCCGTGCGCCGGCGCAGCCGCACGTTCTGCCGCAACCATTGCGCGGCGAAATCCAGTTCGACGACGTGGTGTTCCACTATCCGCAACGTCCGGACCAGGCCGCGCTGGACCACTTCAACCTGCATGTCCGCCCGGGCGAGACGGTGGCCCTGGTCGGCCCGTCGGGCGCGGGCAAGAGCACGGTGCTGTCGATGCTGCTGCGCTTCCACGATCCGGCCAGCGGCCGCATCTGCGTGGATGGCATCGACGTTCGCCAGGTCGATCCGGCCGAGCTGCGCGCGCAGCTGGCGCTGGTGCCGCAGCAGCCGACGCTGTTCGCGGCCAGTGCGCGCGACAACATCCGCTATGGCCGCCTGCAGGCCAGTGACGCCGAGGTCGAAGCTGCCGCGCGTGCGGCCGAGGCCGATGGCTTCCTGCGCGCGTTGCCGCAGGGCTACGACAGTGAGCTGGGCGAACGTGGTGCGCGCCTGTCCGGTGGCCAGCAGCAGCGCGTGGCGATTGCCCGCGCACTGCTGAAGGACGCGCCGATCCTGCTGCTCGATGAAGCCACCAGCGCGCTGGACGCACAGAGCGAGCACAGCGTGCAGCAGGCGCTGGAGCGGCTGATGGCCGGTCGCACCACGCTGGTCATCGCCCACCGCCTGGCCACCGTGCTCAAGGCCGACCGCATCGTGGTGATGGACCAGGGCCGCATCGTGGCCGAAGGTACCCATGCCCAGCTTCTGGCCGAAGGCGGACTGTACGCTGAACTGGCACGACTGCAGTTCATCGATTGATGACGGCCGGCTAACATCGGCCGGACCAAGCTGGCCTCGCATCAGCAGCATCCGCTGAAGGAGGTACGCGATGTCGTTCCGTCAGTTCCCTGCAGTCGACAGCAATGGCGAAAGCCACATCATCATCGAGTTCAAGCCCGAGGCGAATGGCAGCGGGCATCACTCTGAATCCACGCCGCGTTACGAGCTGGATGACGGGCGTCATCTGGTTCGCAATGGCCGCGAATTCACCACCAGCGGTGGCGAACTGCGGTTGATGATCTAGCGCTGCCCACCTTGGTGGGCACTGGCCGTGTCACCCTGCTCTGGTAGGTGTCGACCTCGGTCGACACGCGCTTTGCCAAGGGCAGTCGAGCAAGGCTCGACTCCACAAGAAGGCGTGATCAATTTTTCACCAAGCATCTTGACAGCCTTGCCTGACAAGGGCTGCGCAGGGTTATCCACACGTTTGCTCAGAAACCATCCACACCGCCTGTGGATGAATTCAGCCCAGCACCCGTCCGATGCCGCTGGCGTCCACGTCGGCCGCGGCCCGGGTGATCGCCGCCGGATCGCTGCCGGCCACGAATCCGATGCGGAAGTGCACTTCACCGCCGGGCGTGCGCGAGGAATGGATCGAAGCCAGGCTGATGCCATGCTGCTCGAACACGTTCAACAGCTCGCGCAGCGAGCCAGGCCGGTCCTCCGGCAGGTGCACCGACAGCGCGTTGCGCTCGGTCAGATCGGCCAGCAGATACCCCACGCGTTCGAACGTGTAGTTGCCATCCGCCAAGGCCTGCTCGCCGAAGGCACTGCGATTGGCTGACAGCAGCTGCTCACGGAATGCAGCCCGTGCGCCGTCGTCGCCCTGTCCGACCTGCACCTGCAGGGCCTGCAGCTGCCCCACCAGCCGCTCCAGCATCGGCGCCACGTACGGGTTGCCGAACTGGATGTCTTCGTAGATCGCCGGATTCAGCGACAGGATGCGCGAGATGATCGCCGTGTCCAGCTCGAACGACGCCGAACGGTACGGCATCATCGCGGCCAGATCGCCCAGCTGCGGCTGGTACTGGCGCAGCACGCCTGCCTGCGCCAGGTGGGTGGCATGCACCATCGCCTGCACCAGCGCCATCATCTGGTCGTGGTGCTGCGGCGTCGCGCGCACGCACTCGGCCTGCAGCGCGGTGCACAGCGTATCGACCCATGCCCGCCAGTGCTGCAGCCGCGCTTCGCAGACCACCATCACCCGCCCCTTCAGGGTCGGCGCCTTGGGTGGCGCGGTCATCGGGTGCAGTCCGACCACTTCGGCCTGCGAGGCCAGCATCGCCTGCACCGGTGCCTCCTTTACCGAGGTCACATCCAGCCACAGCCTGCCCTGCTCGCGGCCCGCCGATTGCCGCACGTACTCGGCGATCAACGCCGGCGTGTGCCGGATCGGTGCCGAGAACACCAGTACATCGGCCTGCGCCAGCAGGTGTTCCGGCGTGTGCGAGTCCGGGTCGGCCGGGTCATGGCCGATCACCTGCAGCTGCAGGTGCTGCTGGAAGAAGCGGCACAGCCAGCGCCCATAGGCACCAGCACTGCCGACGATGCCGACCGTGCGCGGCGTGCGTGGATCCAGGCCGCTCATGCCACGCGTTCAGCGCGGAAGCGCGTTCCTTCGGCCAGCGCCGCCGGCGCGGCAGCGATCACGTCGAACTCCTCGAAGCCGTTGTCCAGGGTCGCCTCCAGCGCCGCATGGGTGCCGGCAATCGCGCGCGAAATCGCCTGCTGCATCGACTCACCGCGCAGCAGGAACGACACCACCAGCGACATCAGCACGTCACCGGTACCGGCCACGTCCACCGGCAGCAGCGGTGAGGTCCAGCGCCAGGTTTCCTCGTGCCCGACCGCCAGGGTGACCAGCTCACCCGGGTTGCCGCCTACGCTGTGCGCGATCACCCAGTGCGGGCCACGATCCAGCAGCGTACGCGCGGCGGCGATGGCATCGGCCTCGGCCAGTGCCGGCATGCCGGTCAGGCGATTCAGTTCGAAGGCATTGGGCGTCACCAGCCAGGCGTGGGGCAGCAGGCGCTCGGCGAAGATCGCTTCCAGGCCCGGTTCCACGTAGGGTCCGGTATGGGTATCACCGATCACCGGGTCCAGGCAGTAACGCAGCTGTGGGCAGGCCGGCAGGATGTTGTCCAGCCAGTCGGCGAAGGCCGCACCGTTGGCGGTGCTGCCGAAGTAGCCGGACACCAGCATCTTCGCCCGCTGCGGCAGGCCACGCTCGTGGGTACCCAGCAGCAGGTCGGCAAACCAGTCGGCGGGCAGCACGCGGCCCCGCGTAGTGTCGTAGAACGGCGCATTGCTCAGCAGCACGGTCGGGATTTCGGCGACGCGCACGCCCAGTGCGCACATCGGCGGGACGGCGGCACTGTTGCCGGCGTGGCCGTACACAAGTTGCGACTGGACCGAGATGACATCGATCGGCGACGGCCCATCCGGCCGCTGGCGGCGGCCGTGGACCAGGTGGTTATCAAGGGATTCGCTCATGGCCGCATTCTACGCCCAAGGGAGTTTTCGGCAGGGCTTGCAGCCCTGCACCTGCCGAAGGCGAAGCCGAAGCAAGATCAAGAGCCGCATTCCGTGGGATGGCGGGGCGGTGTGGGTGGTCAGGACACGCCGTAAACCCCCCTCCGGGGTCCGGCCCAGCCGCTGGCGGCTGTGCGTTCGGGCGCTTGCGAAGCAGTGCTTCGCAAGCGAAGCGCCCTCACCCATGGGGGCTCGATGGCGCCATCCATGGCGCCAACGGTCCTGCCCACCCACACCGCCCCGCCTCTGACAGATTCCCGCGACTTTTGGTGGGTGCCGACCGTTGGTCGGCACATCTGTGGGATACCGAAATAAATCGGGGTCAGATCCGTTTTCCTTCGGAAAACGGATCTGACCCCACGAGCTGTTCCGACAGATCGCGGAAAACAGTCGAAAGCGGGGTGGGTCCGGTTGCAGGGGTGTCCGCGGCATGGATGCCGCGGCCAAGCACCCAGGGATGGGTTTACGGCGTCCCCTGCAACCGAACCCACCCCGCCAACCCACGGATGGCCCGCTTCTGCTGTTGACGTTGCTTCGGCAGGTGCAGGGCTGCAAGCCCTGCAACCCAACCCCCTCAGTGAGCAGCAGGCCGCGACGGTGGCAGCCACGCTGCGACGATACCGAGCAGCGGCAGGAACGCGGTCAGCTGATAGACGAATTCAATGCTGGTCCTGTCTGCCAGCATGCCCAGCACGGCCGCGCCAAGCCCGCCCATGCCGAATGCAAAGCCGAAGAACAGGCCGGACACCATGCCGATGCGGTGCGGCATCATCTCCTGCGCGTACACCACGATGGCCGAGAACGCCGAGGAGAGCACGAAGCCGATCAGCACTGCCAGCACTGTGGTCCATAGCAGATCGGCGTGCGGCAGCATCAGCGCGAACGGGGCCACGCCGAGGATCGAGGTCCAGATGATCGGCTTGCGGCCGATGCGGTCACCCAGCGGGCCGCCGAGGAAACCACCGGCGGCAGACGCCACCAGGAACGCGAACAGATGCAGTTGCGCCTGTGCCACCGGAATGCCGAAGTGGTGGATCAGGTAGAAGGTGAAGTAGCTGCCGATGCTGGCCATGTAGAAGTACTTGCTGAAGATCAGCACCAGCAGGATCGCCAGCACCTTGGCCACGGTGCGCGACGAATGCCGCGGGGCCATAGACGCGGTGCTGGCCGGACGCGGTGTGCCCAGGTGCAGTGCATACCAGCGGCCAACATAGGTCAGCAGCGCGATGCCGATCAGCGCGGCGCCGGCAAACCATGATGCGGCACGCTGGCCATACGGCACGATCACGGCCGCAGCGATCAACGGCCCCAGCGCGGTACCGAAGTTGCCACCCACCTGGAACACCGACTGCGCGAAGCCATGGCGACCGCCCGAGGCCAGCCGGGCGATGCGCGAGGCCTCCGGGTGGAAGATGGCCGAACCAATGCCGACCATCGCCGCAGCCATCAGCACCACCGCGTAGTTCGGCGCAAAGCCGAGCAGCAGCATGCCGCACAGGGTCGAGGCCATACCGATCGGCAGCGAGTACGGTGCCGGGCGGCGGTCGGTGGCCATGCCGATCAACGGCTGGAAGATCGACGCGGTGAGCTGGTAGGTCAGCGTGATCAGGCCGATCTGGGTGAAGCTGAGGTTGAAGCCGCCCTTGATCACCGGATAGATGGCCAGGATCAGCGACTGCATCATGTCGTTGACGACATGCGAGGTGGAGATGGCGGCCAGCACGCCGGGAGCCACCGGGCGTGAGGTCGTTGCGGGAGAAGGGGACACAGTCAGGTTGGGGGCGAGCCACGCATGCTACGGTGGGCCCCCACTCCCTTCTGCCGCGTTCGGGTCATGGCCTATCGCAAAAAGGACACTCCCTGCCCGATCCGCGAGACCGCGCCGTGGAACGAAGTGCCGGTACACCGCCCGGTGACCAGCCGCGCCCGGCACTACCCGCCCGGTACCCACATCGCGCCACACCGGCATCGCCGTCACCAACTGGTCTTCGCCATGTCCGGCCTGATGGTGGTGCGCGCGGACGGTGGCCGCTGGGTCGTGCCCTCCACCCGCGCGATCTGGGTTCCGGCCGGTATGGTGCATGCGGTGGACTGCATCGCCGAGGTGCACATGCGCAGCCTGTACGTGGAACCGGACTTCGCGCCGCAACTGCCGGATGGGGCGTTCGCAGTACAGGTGGCGCCGCTGCTGCGCGAACTACTGCTGGCGGCCAGCCTGATCGAGTCCGCGCACGTGGACGACAGCCGCGACGGTCGCGTGGTGCGCCTGCTGCTGGACGAGCTGCACCGCATGGACGTGCTGCCGCTGCACCTGCCCTCGCCCACCGACCCGCGCCTGCAGAGGATCTGCCAGCACATCCAGAAGCATCCCGCCGACGACGCCACGCTGCAGGACTGGGCCCAGGCGCTGCAGGTGGACGTGAAGACCATCCAGCGCCATTTCGCCGGCGAACTGGGCATGACCTTCGGGCAGTGGCGGCAGCAGGCGCGCCTGCTGGCCGCCCTGGAGCGGCTGGCAGTCGGCGACAAGGTCATTGATGTGGCGCTGGCGATGGGCTACGACAGCCCCAGCGCGTTCACCAGCATGTTCAAGCGCCAACTGGGGCAGACGCCCGCGGCGTTTTTCCGCTGATCGCAAACGAAAACGCCGGGCATGGCCCGGCGCTACCGCTCAACGCTTCGGTTGAAAAACTCAGGACGTCATCCGGTCCCAGAAGCCCTTCACGCCATCCATGAACGTCGCCGACTTCGGCGAATGCTTGCGTGCTTCCTCGCCGACAAAGGTGGCTTCGAACTGCTCCAGCAGCTTGCGCTGTTCGTTGGTGAGGTTGACCGGGGTCTCCACCACCACGCGGCAGTACAGGTCGCCCTCGCTGCGGCTGCGCACCGAACGCACGCCCTTGCCGCGCAGGCGGAACAGCTTGCCGGTCTGGGTCTCGGCCGGGATGCGGATTTCCGCTTCGCCGCCGAGGGTCGCCACGCGTACGGTGTCGCCCAGCGCTGCCTGCGAGATGCGGATCGGCACTTCGCAGTGCAGGTCGTCGCCATCGCGCTGGAAGATCGCATGCTCGCGCACGCGCACTTCCACGTACAGGTCACCCGGCGGCGTACCGGCCGGACCGGCCTCACCTTCACCCTGCAGGCGGATGCGGTCGCCGGTATCGACGCCCGCCGGCACCTTCACCGACAGCACCTTGTCTTCCTCGACACGGCCGTTGCCGTGGCAGGTCTTGCAGGGCTTGGCGATGATCTGGCCACGGCCGCCGCAGTTGTGGCAGGCCTGCTGCATGGCGAAGATGCCGCGCTGGATGCGCACCTGGCCGCGGCCATGGCACACATTGCAGGTTTCGACCTTGCCGTCTTCGGAGCCACTGCCATCGCAGTCGCCGCACTCGGCCAGGGTCGGGATCTCGATGCGGCGCTCGACGCCGCGTACCGCTTCTTCCAGGTCCAGCTCCATCACGTAGCCGATGTCGGCGCCGCGACGGGCCTGGCGCGGCCCACCGCCGCCCCCGCCAAAAATGTTGCCGAAGATATCGCCGAAGATATCGTTCATGTCCGGGCCGCCCGGACCACCACCGCCCATGCCGTGCTCGAACGCGGCGTGGCCGTGGCTGTCGTACATGCGGCGCTTGTTGCCATCGGACAGCACTTCGTAGGCTTCCTTGCACTCCTTGAAGGAGGCTTCGGCCGCCGCATCACCCGGGTTGCGGTCCGGGTGGAACTTCATCGCACAGCGACGGTAGGCCTTCTTCAGCTCGTCGTCGGTGGCGGTGCGGGCAACGCCCAGCACTTCGTAGTAATCGCGCTTGCTCATATGGTGAATCTGGTTCCGGAAAGTCGGGATTCGTCAAAGCGGAAGAGCGGAACCAGGTCCGCTCTTGCGTCGGGCGCCCCGACACGCCGGTGGGCGGTCAGGACCCTGATGCGACAACGGGACGCTGATGGCCAGCGTCCCGTGTCGGTCCGGATCAGGACTTCTTGTCGTCCTTGACTTCGGTGAACTCGGCGTCGACCACGTCGTCCTGCGCCTTGCCGGCGTTGCCGGCGTCGGCACCCGGGGCACCGCCCTGGTCGGCCGAAGCAGCGGCGAACAGCGACTGGCCGGCTTCCTCCAGCACCTTCGACTTGGCTTCGATCTGTGCCTTGTCGTCACCCTTCATCGCGGTTTCCAGGTCGGCCAGGGCCGCCTCGACCTTGCCGATGACATCGCCGCCGACCTTGCTGCCGTGCTCGGTGATGGCACTGCGGGTGCCGTGGATCAGGGCATCGGCCTGATTGCGGGCCTGCACCAGCTCCTGGAACTTCTTGTCTTCTTCGCGGTTGGCTTCCGCGTCGGCGACCATGCGTGCGATCTCTTCCTCGGACAGACCCGAACCGGCCTTGATCTCGACCTTCTGTTCCTTGTTGGTCTTCTTGTCCTTGGCCGACACGTGCAGGATGCCGTTGGCGTCGATGTCGAAGGACACTTCCACCTGCGGCAGGCCACGCGGAGCCGGCTCGATGCCGGACAGGTCGAACTTGGCCAGCGACTTGTTGAAGCGGGCCTGCTCGCGCTCACCCTGCAGCACGTGCACGGTCACGGCCGACTGGTTGTCCTCGGCGGTGGAGAACACCTGCGAGGCCTTGGTCGGGATGGTGGTGTTCTTCTCGATGATCTTGGTGAACACGCCGCCCATGGTTTCGATACCCAGCGACAGCGGGGTCACGTCCAGCAGCAGCACGTCCTTGACGTCGCCGCCCAGCACGCCGCCCTGGATCGCAGCGCCCAGTGCCACGGCTTCGTCCGGGTTGACGTCCTTGCGCGGTTCCTTGCCGAAGAATTCGGTCACCGCCTGCTGCACCTTCGGCATGCGGGTCTGGCCACCGACCAGGATCACTTCGCTGATGTCGCTCGAACGCAGGCCGGCATCGTTCAGGGCGACGCGGCACGGCTCGATCGACTTCTTGATCAGGTCTTCCACCAGTGCTTCCAGCTTGGCGCGGGTCAGCTTGATGTTCAGGTGCTTCGGACCCGAGGCGTCAGCGGTGACGTACGGCAGGTTCACTTCGGTCTGCTGGGCGCTGGACAGCTCGATCTTGGCGCGCTCGGCAGCGTCCTTCAGGCGCTGCAGGGCCAGCGGATCCTTGCGCAGGTCGATGCCCTGGTCCTTGTTGAATTCTTCAACCAGGTACTCGATGACGCGGTTGTCGAAGTCTTCGCCGCCCAGGAAGGTGTCGCCGTTGGTGGCCAGCACTTCGAACTGCTTCTCGCCGTCGACGTTGGCGATCTCGATCACCGAGACGTCGAAGGTGCCGCCGCCCAGGTCGTACACCACGATCTTGCGATCCTTGTTGTCGCCCTTGTCCAGGCCATAGGCCAGCGCGGCCGCGGTCGGCTCGTTGATGATGCGCTTGACGTCCAGGCCGGCGATGCGGCCGGCATCCTTGGTCGCCTGGCGCTGGCTGTCGTTGAAGTAGGCCGGCACGGTGATGACCGCTTCGGTGACCTTCTCACCGAGGAAGTCCTCGGCGGTCTTCTTCATCTTCTCCAGCACCTTGGCCGAGATTTCCTGCGGGGCCATCTTCTTGCCATCGCTGGTCGACACCCAGGCATCGCCGTTGTCATGGGCCAGGATGCTGTACGGGACGTGGGCGATGTCCTTCTGCACTTCGGCGTCGGTGAACTTGCGGCCGATCAGGCGCTTCACCGCGTAGAAGGTGTTCTTCGGGTTGGTGACGGCCTGGCGCTTGGCCGAGGCGCCCACCAGGACTTCGCCGTCCTTGGTGTAGGCGACGATCGACGGGGTGGTGCGATCGCCTTCCGAATTCTCGATGACGCGGGCCTTGCCGCCGTCCATGATCGCCACGCACGAGTTGGTGGTGCCGAGGTCGATACCAATGATCTTGCCCATGGGGGAGACTCCTGAGGATGCTTGTTGGGGTCAGTCCGGCCGTTCGGCCGGTGGATGAATACGATGTGGGGGAGGCTCGTGGAACATTCAAGCCATCTCCCGAACGCTGTGTTTCCGGTCGCCCGGCGCGTTCAGCGTCGGGCCGGGTGACGGGACATTCCCGCCTTCCGGCCCTGGAGGGGTCAGTCGGCGGCCACCACCACCAGCGCCGGCCGCAGCAGGCGCTCGTTGAGCAGGTAACCCTTCTGGAACACGGTCACCACGCTGCCCGGGGCGGCGTCTGGGGCCGGCACCTGGCTGATGGCCTGGTGGTGTTCCGGGTTGAACGGCTGGCCGATCGGGTCCAGCAGGACCAGCCCGTTGTCGGCGGCAACCTTCAGCAGCTGCTTGTAGGTCAGCTCCAGGCCCTCGCGCAGCGGATGCGGGTCATCGCCGGCCGCCTTCAAGCCGGCATCCAGGCTGTCGAACACCGGCAGCAGCTCGCCCAGCAGCTTCTCGTTGGCGAACTTGCGGGCCTGCTCGATGTCACGGGCAACGCGCTTGCGCTGGTTCTCGAGGTCGGCGCGCTCACGCAGCGCATCGGCCTTGATCTGCTCGACCTCGGCGCGCAGGCGCTCCACTTCGTCGTTGACGCCGGCGGCGGCGGCCGCATCGGCGGCAGTCTGCTGGGATTCGATATCTGGATGTTCGTGGTTCATGTCTGGGTCCCTGGCGGTCAGTCTCCGCCTCCACCCACCCTAGTGTGGGCGGGATGCTGCGTTTCAAGCGTCGGATGTTCCAGGAGTGCGCCCGGCTGGCGAAAACGCCGCGCCGAGTACATCGGCAGTAGCCTGGACCAGCGGGATCATCCGGTCGTAGGCCATCCGCTTGGGGCCGATCACGCCCAGCACGCCCAGCACCTGGCCATTGGCCGTGTAAGGGGCAGTGACCAGCGAGACGCCCTGCAGCGGCATCATCCCGGTCTCCTCGCCGATGAAGATGCGCACGCCGGGCGCCTGGATGGTCCGCTCCAGCAGCTGCAGGATCTCGCGCTTGCTGGAGAACAGCTCGAACAGCTCGCGCAGCCGCTCCAGGTCGGACAGGTCCTGCACCCCCATCAGACGGGTCTGCCCGGCCACCAGCATGTCGTCGGCCGCCGGCTGCAGGGCCTGCTCGGCCAGCTCGATGCTGTGCGCCAGCAGCTGCTCCAGCTCCGAACGGGCATCACGCAGTTCCAGCAGCAGGCGGGTGCGGATCTCGGCCATCGGCAGGCCGGCGAAATGCGCGTTGAGGTAGTTGGCGACCTGTTCCAGCTGGCCCGGCGCGAACTCCTGGCGGGTCTCGATGACCCGGTTCTGCACCTCGTTGTCGGCGAACACCAGGATCGCCAGCACCCGGCGCCCGTCCAGCGCCACGAAATCGATCTGGCGGAACGCGAACTGCTCGCGCCGCGGGGCGCTGACCACGCCGACGAAGTGGCTCATCGCCGACAGCAGCTCCGAGGCGCTGCCAAGCAGGGCCTGGGTGCTGCCGCCGCCGGCCAGTTCCTGGCGCAGCCGGGCCAGCTCGCCTTCGCCCGGCGGCTGCATCTGCAGCAGGCTGTCGACGAACACCCGGTAGCCATGTGCGGTCGGGACGCGCCCGGCCGAGGTGTGCGGCGAAGCCAGCAGCCCCAGGTCTTCCAGGTCACCCAGGATGTTGCGGATGGTGGCCGGACTGACCTCCAGCCCGGCCACGCGCGCCAGCGTCTGCGAGCCGACCGGCTCACCGTCCTGGATGTAACGCGCGATCAGCGTGCGCAGCAGATGGCGCGCACGCGGGGCAAGCTGGTCGGGAGAACCGTGCATGGAATCAACCTGTGAGACACGGACACTAGATAATGGCGGCGGATCACCTTGGCAAGTCATTGGACCTCCCGCGCCCGCGTGCTAGCGTTGCGCGGCTGCTGACACCCCCTTACCCATGCTCAGACATCTTTCGATCAAGGATTTCGCCGTCGTCCGCGCCACCGAACTGGAGTTCGGGCCAGGCATGACCGTGGTTTCAGGCGAGACCGGCGCCGGCAAGTCACTGATGGTCGACGCGCTGGGCTTCCTGTCCGGCCTGCGCGCCGACAGCGGCGTGGTCCGCCACGGCGCCGCGCGCGCCGAGCTGTCGGCCGAGTTCGCGCTGGACCAGCTGCAGGCCGCGCGCCAGTGGCTGGCCGACAACGAGCTGGACGACGAGGAGCAGTGCCAGCTGCGCCGCGTGATCCGTGCCGATGGCGGCTCGCGGGCCTGGATCAACGGCCGCCCGGTGACCCTGGCCCAGCTGGCCGACCTGGCCTCGCTGCTGGTGGAGATCCACGGCCAGCACGAACAGCAGGCCCTGCTGACGCGCCCGTCGCAGCTGGCCCTGCTGGACGCCTATGCCGGCAACGAGGACGAGCGCCGCCAGGTGCGCCGCGCCGCTGCGGCCTGGCAGGCGCTGGTCGATGAATCGCTGGCGCTGTCGCAGCAGGGCGACGTCAGTGACCGGATCGGCTTCCTGGAGCACCAGCTGCGCGAACTGGACCGCGAAGACCTGGAACCGGAGTCGATTGCCGCGCTGGGCGCCAGCCACCGCCGCCAGGCCCATGCCAGTGCCCTGCTGAGTGCCTGCCAGGCGGCCAGCAACCAGCTCAATGGCGACGACGGCAGTTCCGCGCTGGACCTGCTGCAGCAGGTGCGCCACGAGCTGTCGCGCCTGATCGAACACGACCCGCGCCTGGGCGAGGTCGACGGCCTGATCGAGAATGCCTCGATCCAGCTGCACGAAGCCCTGTCGCTGCTGGACCGCGTGCATGACGACCTCGACGCCGACCCGGAACAGTTCGAGGAGAACGAGCGTCGCCTCGGCCGCCTGCACGACCTGGCCCGCAAGCACCGTGTGCCGATGGACGAGCTGGGCGCGCAGCGCGAGCGCATGCACGCCGAAGTGGAACAGCTGCGTGGTGCTGACGAACGCCTGCAGCGCCTCGCCGGCGAGATCGACAAGGCCGCTGCGGCGTGGCGCGTGCAGGCCGGGCTGCTGACCGCCAGCCGCCGCGCCGCCGCTGCCGAGCTGTCGGCCACCACCACCGGCATCATCGCCGAGCTGGGCATGGGCGGCGGCCAGTTCCTGATCGAGCTGGAACCGCAGGACGCCGGCAAGCCCGACCCGCAGGGTGCCGAGCGCGTGGAATTCCTGGTGGCGGCCAATGCCGGGCAGCCACCGCGTGCCCTGCGCAAGGTGGCCTCGGGTGGCGAACTTTCGCGCATCTCGCTGGCCATCGAAGTGGCCGCGCTGGACCTGGATGCAGTGCCGACCATGGTGTTCGACGAAGTCGACTCCGGCATCGGTGGCGCGGTGGCGGACATCGTCGGCCAGAAGCTGCGCGCCCTTGGCGAGAAGCGCCAGGTGCTGTGCGTGACCCACCTGCCGCAGGTCGCCTCGAAGGGCCATGCCCATTACCGGGTCAGCAAGGCCCCGGTGGAAGGCATGACCCAGAGCGCAGTGGAAAAGCTGGACAGCAAGGCGCGCGAGGAAGAACTGGCGCGCATGCTCGGCGGCGTGGAAGTGAGCAAGGAAGCGCGCGCCGCCGCACGCAAGCTGCTGCAGGTGTAACGCCGGCCGAGCCGAGCATTGGCTCGGCTTCCGCACGGTAGTGCCGGCCGCTGGCCGGCACCCTGATGCGGGTGGATGAAGATCATGAGGTTGCCGGCCAGCGGCCGGCACTACCCCTGTGGCTGCGTCAGATCGACGTTCTCCACCAGGAAATCAAGAAACGCGCGCACCCGCAGCGGCAGGTAGCCGCCCTGCCCCAGGAACACCGCGTGCACCTCTTCCAGGTCACCGGGATTGGCGTCCTCCAGCACCGGCAGCAAGCGCCCGGCGGCAATGTCCTGCTGCACCTGGAATGCTGCCAGCCGCGCCATGCCCAGCCCACCCAGCACCAGCTGGCGCAGCGCATCGCCGTTGCTGGCGCGCGCGTTGCCACTGGGCAGCAGCATGCGTTCGCGCCCGTCCTGCAACAATGGCCAGCCCTGCATCGCGCGCGCATGGCCGATATCCAACCGGTTGTGCGACTGCAGCTCCTCGGCAGTGCGTGGCAGCCCGTGCCGCTGCGCGTAGGCCGGTGCAGCCACGATCATCATCCGCGTCGCACCCAGCCGCCGCGCCACCAGGCTGGAGCTCTTCAGTGGACCGGCCCGCACCGCCACGTCGGTGCGCTGCTCAAGCAGGTCGATCACCTCGTCATTGAGGGTCAGGTCCACGCCTACCTGCGGGTTGCGTTCGAGGAATGCCGGCAGCAGCGGCAGCAGGAAATGCTGGCCGAACGGCACGTTGGAGTTTACCCGCAGCCGTCCGCGCGGCTCGGCATGGGCACTGGCACAGCGCTCGGCCTCCTCCAGGTCGGCCAGCACGCGCAGGCCGCGCTCGTAGAACGCGCAGCCTTCCGGGGTCAGCTGCAGCTGGCGGGTGGAGCGTTGCAGCAGGCGCGTACCCAGCCGCTGCTCCAGCCGGGCCACCAGCTTGCTCACTGCTGACGGCGTCATGTCCAGGGTGCGTGCGGCGGCGGAGAAGCCACCGGTCTCGATCACCCGCACGAACACTTCCAGTTCGCCGGATCGGTTGATGTCGGGTCGCGCCATGGCGATGAATCCAGTTCACAGATGATTGTCCATACGCAGTCTAGTTCACAGATGACCCCGGAATCACCATGGCGTTCCCTCCCACCTGGATTGCCCGATGAACCGCTTGAGCCAGCTCACCGCCACCGCCCTGCTCGCCCTGTCCGGCGTCGCCAGTGCCGCATCCGCCCCGCACTGGGTCGCCAGCTGGCAGGCCAGCCCGCAACCGGTCTGGGACGCGGATTTCCTGTTCCCGACCCTGGTTCCGGCCACGCTGCAGGACCAGACCTTCCGCCAGACCGCGCGCATCAGCCTGGGCGGGTCCCGGCTGCGGGTGCGGCTGAGCAATGCCTACGGCACCCAGCCGCTGCGGATCGGGGCGGCCAGCGTGGCCGCGGGCGCGGGCGCCACCCCGCAACCGCTCAGCTTCGACGGCCAGCCTGGGGTGTTGATCGGTGCCGGTCAGGAACGGCTGAGCGATCCGCTGGCGGTGGCCACGGAAGACCACCAGGCGCTGCAGGTCAGCGTCTTCGTGCCGGGGCCGACGCCGGTGCAGGCATTCCATTGGGACGGCCGCCAGACCAGCTGGATCGCCGGCGGCAATCAGGCCCGGGCGCGCGACCTGCAGGGTGCCAGTTCCACTACCGCACGCCTGTTCCTCACCGGGATTGAGGTCGAGGCCGCCGCCAGTGCGCGTAGCGTGGTGGTGATTGGCGACTCGATCACCGACGGCGCCACCGCCAGCCTCGACCAGGACCAGCGCTGGACCGACCATCTGGCCGCGCGTCTGGCACCGCGCGGCGTCGCGGTGGTCAACGCGGGCATTTCCGGCAATCGGCTGCTGAGCGACGGCATGGGCGAGTCGGTTCTGGCCCGCCTGCGGCGTGACGCACTGGATCAGCCCGGCGTCGCCAGCGTCATCGTGCTGATCGGCATCAACGACATCAGCTGGCCCGGTACTGCCTTCGCCCGCGCGCAGCCCCGGCCCAGCCTGCCCGAGCTGCAGGCCGGCTATCGTGCCCTGGCCGAACAGGCCCACCGGCGGGGTCTACGCATATTCGGCGCCACCCTGATGCCGTTCGCGGGCGCCCTGCCCGGCACGCCGCTGGACGACTACTACCACCCGGACAAGGAGGCCCTGCGCCAACAGCTCAATGCATGGCTGCGCAGCAACAGCCCGTTCGACGCGGTGATCGACCTGGACGCGGCGCTACGCGACCCGGCCGATCCGTCACGGATGGCCGCCGCCTACGACTCCGGCGACCACCTCCACCCGGGGGATGCCGGCAACCGGGCGATGGCCGAGGCGGTGGACCTGGAGATCCTGCTCGGTTGCAAGGGGTCAGAGCCCTTTGCTGGCGCAAAGGGATCCGACCCCGCAGAGCGCCCGGGGCCGGCCCCCTTTCCTGGAGGGAAAGGGCCCTGACCCCGGCAACGAAAAACCCCGGGCAAGCCCGGGGTTTCGTCGCTAGCGGCTGGCCGGAACGGCCTACTTGCGCTTCTTGCGCACGTAGAGCACCAGCGAGTGTTCTTCCAGCTCATAGCCGTGATCGGCCGCGATCTTGCGCTGCAGCTCCTCGATCTCATGGCTTTCGAATTCGATGATCTTGCCGCTGTCCACGTCGACCATATGGTCGTGGTGGCCACCACGGTCCAGCTCGTAAACGGCCTGGCCACCCTCGAAATTGTGCTTGAGCACGAGGCCGGCGGCCTCGAACTGGGTCAGCACCCGGTAGACCGTCGCCAGGCCGATCTCGTCGCCATGCTCGAGCAGCTGGCGGTAGATGTCCTCGGCGGTCATGTGGTGCTGGTGGTGCTGGGCATTGCGCTGTTCGAGCAGCGCCAGGATCCGCATCCGCGGATGGGTCACCTTCAGGCCGACTTTACGCAGGTCGTGGGTTTCCATAGGTCTCCGTTCATTGGCGATTTAGCGCCAGCTGCCTCGGATTGGGTCGCGGTGGCACGCCGGGAGTGTATCATCGGTTTGATTTCCCCAACCGCCAGTCCCGATGCGCAATCTCCTGTTGGTCGCCGCCGTCGCCCTGTCCACCACCGGGTGCGGCATCATCTACAAGCAACCCATCTATCAGGGCAACCTGATCCGGGAAGATGCCGTGGCCAAGCTGCAGGTCGGGCAGAGCAAGCAGCAGGTCACCGCGCTGCTGGGCACCCCGTCCATCCCCGACCCGTTCCACGCCCAGCGCTGGGACTACACCTCCAGCCAGCGCGTGAACCGCCTCGGCCGCACCGAAGTGAAGAACTTCGTGGTGTTCTTCGAGAATGACGCCGTTACCCGCTGGGAAGGCGACTACTTCCCGGGCAACGACAAGGCCCTGGCCCAGCAGACGGTGCGCCAGTTCGGCCGCAACCTGCCGAAGGACAAGAAGAAGAAGGGCCGCTGAGGCCTGCCCGTCCGCAGGGACGGGTTGCCGGGATCAACCGCCGAGCGCGCGACGCCGGCGGTTGTCCTTGGGGTCGGCCAGCAGCGGGCGCAGCAGCTCGATGCGGTCCCCGTCCAGCAGCGCCTGCTGTGGACGGGCCACCACGCCATGCACCGCGGCGGCCGGACAGTCGGCACTACCTTCCAGCGCAGCGGCGGCGATGGCGTCGGCCACGGTCGCTCCCTCTTCCAGCTGCAGGTGGCGCGACAGCACGCGCTCCGGCCAGGCCAGCACCACCTCGACCTCGATCATCGCTCAGCCCTCGTCGGCGACGCGGACGAAATCATTGACCATGCGATCGGCCAGTCCCTGGAAGCCGATCGCCAGGGCCGGACCGAGCAGGCGCGAGCTGGGTTCGAACTCCAGGGTCAGGGTGACCTTGCACGCATCCTCGGCCAGCGCATGGAATTCCCAGCGGCCGTGCAGCTGCTTGAACGGGCCATCGCGCAGCTGCATGTCGATGCTGTGCGGGCGCTGCAGGGTGTTTTCAGTCTGGAACCAGGTACTGAACGAGCCCAGGCCCAGGTCCAAGCGCGCCACCAGGCGGTCCTCGCCCTGCTCCAGGATCTGGGCAGCCGAGCACCAGCGGAAACGGCGCGGATAGGCCTGGACGTCGTTGACCAGGTCGAACATGCGCGCGGCCGAATGTTCGACCAGGGCGCTGCGGCGGATAGTAGGCATGAATACAGGACGTTTCGGCAATCGACCGGGCGGGCCCGAATCGGAGACAATACGGAAATGAGCAAGAACAGCGGCAAGGATAAAGCAAAGAGCGCGACGGCCAACAAAACCATCGCGTTGAACAAGCGTGCCCGCCACGAGTACCACATCGAAGAGCGCTTCGAGGCCGGCCTGGCCCTGCAGGGCTGGGAGGTGAAGTCGATCCGCGCTGGCCGCGGCAACATCATCGACGCCTACGCCTATGTGAAGCACGGCGAGATCTTCCTGATCGGCGCGCAGATCACCCCGTTGATCCAGGCCTCCACCCACGTGGTGGCCAATGACCGGCGCGAGCGCAAGCTGCTGCTGCACCGGAGCGAGATCGACAAGCTGGTCGGCAAGGTCGAGCGCGATGGCTACACGATCGTGCCCACTGCGATGTACTGGAGCAAGAACAAGATCAAGCTCGAAGTCGCGCTGGCCAAGGGCAAGCAGACCCACGACAAGCGCGATGCCGCCAAGGACCGCGACTGGGCGATCGAGAAGCAGCGTGTGATGCGTCGCGGCAACCGCGACGCATGACCGCCCCCATCGGCGCCACGGTGACTGCCAGCGCCGATGAAACGCGCACGTTGTGCGCGCGCCTGCTGGCCTTCAACCAGGCCCACGGCGGCGATTCACTCGATGAGACTCCAGTCCGCCTGGCCTGGCATGACGAGCACGGCGCGCTGCGCGGTGGTGTGCTGGCCGACGTCTGTGCCAGCTGGCTGCAGGTACATGTGCTGTGGGTGGATCCGGAACTGCGCGGGCAAGGCATCGGCCAGCGCCTGCTGGCGGAAGCAGAAGCCGCCGCGCGCCAGCTTGGCGCCCGCAACGTGATGCTGGATACCTTCGACTGGCAGGCCGAAGCTTTCTACCTGCGGCAGGGCTACACCGTCTATGGGCGGCTGCCCGATTGCCCGCCCGGGCACGAGCGGATCTACCTGCGCAAGCCATTGTCAGGTTCCTGACCGCGGCCGCGGAAACCGCCGACCGGTCACCCTGCCAGCACGCCCTGCCCGCGCATGGGCGGTGCCAGCGCTGCGTGCATCACGGCCAGGTGCATCACCACTGCCAGTTCCGGCGCATGCCGATCATCGCCGGCGCGCCACCGCTGCGCCAGCTGGGCCGCGTCGGCCGGCAGCAGGGCCAGCAGCTGGGCGTCATCCAGCGAATCGGCCGCGCCCTGGAGCTGCCGCGCCATCTGTCGCGCCTGCCATACATGCACGCCGATGCTGAGGCTGGCCAGCGACATCAGGACCACGGCCAGCCCGTGCTCGAACCATTGCGACAGCACTTCCGGCCCCCACAGCAGGGCCGCCAACACGGCCAGGCCCGGCAGGCGCCAGCCCAGCCAATGGATGCGACCGCGCTGCGACCAGTGCACAACCACCGCACTGGCCACCAATGCCGCGGCCGCAGTCGCCGGCAGCTCGGTCAGCGCGGTGGCCGCAAGCAACACCGCCAGCACCGCCCAGACCCAGCCGGGCGGCAGGGCGCGCCGCTGGTAGTCGGCACCGACCGGCCCGATCAGCTGCCGCAGGCTGCGTTGTTGGCTTGCATCGGTCACCCACAGTCTCCGTGTCTGTCCTGGCCCGGATGGTCGCCGCCAGTGTGTCGCAAATTCGTGCCAGTGACGTTACCAATCCGCTATGCCGCTGGCTCTACAACATGTTGTGGATTGCCACGGTGACTGTTCAGCTGTTTTGGCGTAGCATTGGCAGCGTTGGGCAGGCACTGGCCGTGGCGACACGAATCAGGCCTTGTACCTTGCAGAACTTGAAGAAACCGGGGGTGCATTGGTTTCGACGGGGGTTGTGAAGTCGCCTGGCGCATGCCGAGGGGGTAGCTTTCCTCGTAAATCCAGCTGCAAAACTCTAGTTGCCAACGACGACAACTACGCTCTGGCCGCTTAAGGCCTAAGCCTCGAAACCGCTTGTGTCCATGCTCGCGGTGTAGAGTCACTATCATGGAATCGCGCTGGATGGCTGCCTGTCAGTCCGGCACTAGAACACAACAGGCTGGTTCCCGGATGCGCTTTGCGCACCGTGCTGTTCGGGGACGAGATCCAACGGTGAGCTAAGCATGTAGTGCTGGGGATGGAGTGCCTTCGGACGGCGGTTCAATTCCGCCCACCTCCACCATCTGTATGGCCTGTCGAGGCCGCAAGAAGCCGGATCTCCCGTCGAGGGGGTTCCGGCTTTTTTGTGCCTGCTCGTCGTGCGGGAAGCGTGGGGCATAATCGGGATGGAGCTTTCGCTCCATCGCTGCATTGCCCCGGCCTGCTGCCGCCAGAAGGATCTGCAATGAAAACCGCCACAACCACGCTCGTCCTGCTCCTCACCACCCTCGCCGCAGCCTCAGCCACGCACGCTGCGGCGCCGGCCATCGCGCCCCCCGGCACCGCCACGCTGGAAGCGCTGCTGGCCTGCAAGGCCGGCTCGAACTTCAGTGCGGCCGACGCCATCGATGCGCTGCAGGCCGCCGGCCTGGCCAAGAAACCGGGCGGCACCTTCGAGCCGGAGGACAAGCCGGTCGCGCTGTTTGGCGGCACGGTCACCAGTGCCGATGTAAACGTGGCCGAAGGCGAGAAGAGCCTCTTCGTGTACTTGAACGGCGTCGATTCCAAGCGCCTGGCCAAGGCCTGGTCGGTGACCGAGGTCAACGAGCATGCCAACACCGAAGAGCCGTCGTACGTGAAGCGCATCGACAAGCGCCACACCCTGCACGTGATCGCGGGCGACGACTACGAGGGTTATTCGGCTGCGGTGAAGTGCCAGATCAGCCGCTGATGGCGTAGCCGACGCTACAGCCAGCGCGGCACGCGATGACGGTATTGCGCGTACGCCTCGGGAAAGCGGGCCATCAGTGCCCGCTCCTCCGGCAGGATCTGCAGCCGGGTGATGTACACCAGGAACAGCGGCACCACCAGCAGCGCGATCAGGTTCTGCAGGTACACCATGGCGCCAAGCAGGACCAACGCCTGGCCCAGATACATCGGATTGCGCGTGCGGCGGTAGATTCCGCTGGTAACCAGCGCGCTCGACGCCGAAGGTCGCAGAGGATTGACGGTGGTACCGGCGCGCTGGAAAGACAGCTTGGGCAGCAGATTGAGCACGACACCCAGCGTCACCGTCACGCCTGCGAGCAGAACCGGCACCGGCACCCGAAGGTGGAAACCCGGCCACAGCCAGCGTGCTGCAAAGCCCGCAGCGGCGCACAGCAGCATCACCACGGGCGGGGGAATGCGGGTTTCCAGCCAGGCCATCGCGATCACCGTGTCCCTTCCATTCGCCGCAGTGTCACACGGGAATGGCTGAATCGCCCACGGCGGCCAGGCCCAAACCGACCGTTCGGTCTATTCCGCTTTGACAGGCCGGCCGCTAGAGTGACGCCACCGCGCAGGAGCATCGTATGGCTACCACGGGCATGGGCTTCATCGGCCGCACGACCCTCATCATCACCGTGCTGCTCACCCTGGGGGGCTGCGCGACGCTGCGCCAGTTCGGACCGTCGGTGCAGGTCGCCTCGGTCACGCCCGGCCAGTACATCGCGCTCAAGCGCGGTGACATCCTCACCTCCGGCAAGCTCAGCGCGGCGACCACCGAGACCCTGCGCGTGGCCGGGCTCGATGAGGGCGTCTGTGCCAAGCCCGGCCTGCCCTGCATCGAGGCCATGGAAAGCAGCATCGTGGTGCGCGAGGAAGACAAGCGCTCCAGCCTGGCCGAGTTGTGGCTGCAGCATGCGATGACCCTGCCGGCACCGAAGCGCGAGTACTCGGCATCCGGCCGCGCCAAGACCGCGATCACCAAACTGGATGCCGACTTCCAGCCGCGCCTCGATGCGTGGATGCAGGTCGCGCGCCAGGCCTATGCCTATCTGTTCTTCACCGAGCGCACCGCCAATCAGCGTGGTTTCGAGGACCGCCAGACCCAGGTGCGCGACTACTACAACCTGGCTGTGCAGGAAGCCTCGGTGCAGCTGTACAACGCGTACGCCACCGGGCGCGTGCACAGCCAGGCCAGCCATTTCCAGCTGGGCCGCTGGACCTTCGTGCTGGCCCCTTCGGGCGAAGCATCGCCGCTGGACACGCGCACCCCCACCGAGCTGGTACCGGCGGCCTCGCTGTCGTTCACCGGTACGCTGCGTAGCGTGCATCGCCGCGATGGCTTCGGTGCCGAGCTGGTGGCGGTGATGGACGATCCGGCTGGCAGCACGGCCACCCCGCCTTCGGCAGCGACGCCCGCCGCGCAGGCAAGCACCCCGGCCGCGCAGAGCTGGAGCGAGATGCCCTCGCCTTCGATGACGGTGCTGCTGCGCTTCTCGGGAAAGAACCTGTGGGAAGTGCTGCACGACGACGAGCCGGAACTGGAGATCCACGATCCCTACCAGGTCTCGGAAGTAACCCTGCACGGCCAGCAGGTGCCGTTGGCGGCCAACTTCACTGCGGGCTACGCACTGTGGCTGGCGCGCTCCAACTTCAGCCACCAGTCGCTGCGCTCGCTGTTTGGTGGCAAGGGCGGCATCGACGCGCCGCATCTGTACATGATGCAGCCCTACGACCCGAACCGACGCGTGCTGTTGATGATCCATGGCCTGGCCAGCAGTCCCGAGGCCTGGGTGAACGTGGCCAACGAACTGATGCGCGACGACGAGATCCGCCAGGACTTCCAGGTCTGGCAGTTCTACTACCCGACCAACATGCCCATCGCGATGAGCCACGATGCGATGCGCCACACGCTGGCCGAAGTGCTCAAGCACTTCGACCCCAGCGGCAAGGCGCAGGCCTCGCATGACATGGTGCTGGTCGGGCACAGCATGGGCGGGGTGATCGCGCGGTTGATGGTCTCTTCCTCCGGCGACCACCTGGTCGACACCCTGCTGGCCACCGCGCAGATGACGCCCGCCCAGCGCGAGCTGCTGCGCACCAAGGGCGCGCCAGTACTGACCTTCCTGCCGGAACCGGAAGTATCGCGGGTGGTTTTCATCGCCACACCGCATCGCGGCACCGACGTGGCCGGTACCCGCCTCGGCCGCTGGATCGGCCGCCTGGTACGGCTGCCGCTGACCGTGCTGGAGGACGTGGCGACGCTGGCCAACGACGGCCAGATCGATCGCAACGATGGCAAGCACGGCTACCAGATGAACAGCATCCAGAACCTGGACAAGGACGACCCGTTCGTCCGCGCCGTGGCCGACCTGCCGATGTCACCGAAGGTGCACTACCACTCGATCATCGCCCGCGCCAAGGCCGATGGCCCACTGGAAAAAACCGATGACGGGCTGGTGCCCTACTGGAGCTCGCACCTGCCACACGCCGTTTCGGAGAAGGTGATCGTGTCCGGTCACAGCGTGCAGGAAGCCACGCCGGCCATCGTCGAGCTGCGGCGGATCCTGCATGAGGACATGCAGGAACACGGGCGTACGGCAAAGTAAGCCGCCCGCCCCTGCAGATCAGGCACCGGCCGTATGGCGCGAGAACGTGCCGTGCAGCGCCGCGGGAATCGCGAAGCCTTCCATGCGCACCTCGGGCCGGTAGTCGGCGCTGGGGGTGAAACGGAATTCGCGCGCCAGCAGCGCGCACAGCAATACCAGCTGTGCATTGCCGACCGCCGATCCCACGCAGGAACGCGTGGGGAAGCCGTAAGGCACATAGATGCCGGCGGTGCGCTTGCGCCTTTCGGGCAGCCAGCGATCGGGATCGAACAGCAGCGGGTCATCCCAGTATTTCGCCGAGCGATGCTGGATGAACGAGCTCAGCTCGAACACCGTGCCCTCGGCGATGGCCTGCCCTTCCACCTGCAGATCGCAGGCGGCCACCCGACGGTTGTTGAAGGGCGTGGAATACAGCCGCATCACTTCCTTCAGGAAGCGCATCGTGCAGGGAATCCTGGCCATCGGCAGCGCATGGATCTCCGCATCCGAGAGCGGCGCGAATTCCTCCTCGATGCGCTGGCGCCAGTGTGGATGCATCTGCATCGCCAGCAGCAGGCAGGCGGCCATCATGCCGGGCACCCCGGAAATGGCGATCAGCTGCACGGTGACCAGGTAGGTGACCTTGTCCAGGCCGATGCGCTCGCGAAGGGTCAACAATGACTGCGCGTAGTCCAGCGGCGAACGTCCGCTGCGGACCCGGCGCCTGAGTTCGGCGGTGATCGCCCGCGATTCGCCACGACCGATGAGGAAGTTGCGCAGCAGATGACGCCGATGGATGACCTGCTCGACCTGGGTGGTGTAGCGCAGATGCAGGGCGCGTTCGATGGCCTCGGTACCGCGCGCGTCGAGCCCGTCGATCACCAGTGGCACCAGCGGATGCGCCATCACCTTCCACACGGCTGGCGTGGCATCCAGCTCGCGCCCGCACAGTGCGTCCAACGCCTGCCGCATGCGCGACTGCAGCGCCTCCAGGGTCTGCGCTCCGGTAAGCTCAGCACTGCGGGTCGCGATCAGGCTGCGCACTTCGGTCCAGCGCACGCGTTCGTGCCGGCGGAACAGGTCGGCCAGCGACTCGACCACGAACAGGTGCTCGGAATTCTCCTTGTCGACCTTGCCGGCCAGTTCTGGGCAGAACACCCCGATACCGCCGGTTTCCAGTTTCAGCACCGGTCCTTCGCGCTCCACGCGCGCAGCCAGGCGCTCGGCAGCAATGGCGCTGCCTTCATTCGACATCCCTTGCATGCAGTGCGTCTCCGGCAGGAAGGGACTCGAAAGACGAGTCCCTTCGTCTTGCTACCGCTCAATCGCGGGGTTGCCCCGCAGGATCAGAACTCGACCCAGAGCGGCCAGGTATTCCACACACTGCTCTTCTCGTTCGGATGGATATTCAGAGTGACGCGCAATGCTCGGGCGAATCTTTTCATTTTCATTCCTTTGCTTGCTGTGTGGTTATGCCGGGATTATCCCGGCACCGGCTAGATAACACGACATAATCCTGCTGTCCAACCGGGCCGGTGGCGCGATGCAGCATCCGGGTGGTGGTCCATTGAGGGGAATCCCTCATCGCGCCTGCGCACGCGGCCTCCTATGCTGGGCTCACTTTCCCCCAACGGAGGTCCGCATGAACACGCAAGAGCCCAGCCGCCAGCCCACCCCCGATCCGGCCGAGCGCGATGCCTTCTTCCCGTCGCCGTACTCGCTGTCGCAGTTCACCTCGCCCCAGAGCGACCTGTCCGGGGCCGACTATCCGGATGCACGCCGCGATGGCCGCTGGAAGGTGCTGATGATCGCCGCCGACGAGCGTTATCTGCCGACCGCCAATGGCCACCTGTTCTCCACCGGCAACCACCCGGTGGAAACCCTGCTGCCGATGTACCACCTGGACAAGGCCGGCTTCGACATCGACGTGGCGACGCTGTCCGGCAACGCCGTGAAGTTCGAGTGGTGGGCCTTCCCGCGCGAGGACCGCGAGATCGGTGCCCTGTACGAACGCTATGAGGCGCGCTTCCGCCAGCCGTTGCAGCTGGATGAGGTGGTGGCCGGCCTGGGAGCCGATTCGGACTATGCCGCCATCTTCATTCCCGGTGGCCACGGCGCACTGATCGGCCTGCCGGAGAGCGCGGCGGTGAAGGCCACGCTGCAGTGGGCCATGGCCGGGCAGCGCCACATCATCACGCTCTGCCATGGCCCGGCGGCGCTGCTGGCGGCGGGCGTCGACGAAGCCGACGGTGGCTCGCTGTTCCGTGGTTACCGCATCTGCGCCTTCCCCGACGCAATGGACCGGCAGACACCGGAGATCGGCTACATGCCGGGGCAGCTGCGTTGGTTCTTCGGTGAACGCCTGGCGCAGCAGGGCGTGCAGATCGTCAATGAGGGCATCGATGGCAGCGTGCTGCAGGATCGCCTGCTGCTGACCGGCGACAGTCCGCTGGCCGGCAACGCGTTGGGCAAGCTGGCCGCGCGTACGCTGCTCGATGCACTGGCGGGGCGCTGAGCTAATGCCTGCGCTGGTGCCCGCGCTGCTGGAACTGGAACAGGCGCGGTCACTGCCCGCGGTGGGCGGCGTGCTGCGCGCCGCCGCCTCACCCCTGGGCTACGATCGACTGCTGGTGTTTGCCACCGGGACCGGGCTGGAACGCGACGCGCAGCGCGTGTACTGGATCGAGGGTGACTGGTTCGGCGACGGCAGCGATACCGGACTTGCCCGCTACCTGCATGCCTGCCCGGTCAACCGCCATGTACTGGACAGCAATGCGCCGTTCTTCTGGAGCAAGCGCCAGGGCGTGCGCGGCGAACGCTATCAGGTGGTGAAGCAGCCGCGCGGCGATGGCCTGCATGGGTTGCAGGTGCCGGTGTTCGGCCCGACCGGCCTGGAGGGTGCGGTCAGTTTCGCCGGCACCTCGATTGATGCATCCGCCAGCGCGCGCCTGCTGCTGGAAATGGTCGGAACGTCAGCCTTCCGTGCGGCGCGCCAGTTCGCCGAGGCGCCCGCGGATGTTCGCGCAGGCGCGTTGAGCGCACGCGAACGCGAGGTGCTGCGCTGGGTCGCTGCTGGACGGCGCCAGGCGGAGATCGCGGCCACGCTGGGGCTGTCTGCACGCACGGTGGAGAACCACCTGCGGCGAGCGCGACAACGGCTCGGCGTGGCCACCACCGCGCAGGCGGTGCGCGCGGCAGGCCGCCGTGGCGAGATTGAAGACTGAGCCAGGCAGTACAGATGCTGTCAGGCGTGCCGCGGCGTCAGCGTACCGATGAAATCGACCGGAATGGCAAAGCCTTCCAGCTGCATCCACG
Source organism: Stenotrophomonas sp. YJH_SMC_69 (assembly GCF_059370495.1). NCBI lineage: Bacteria > Pseudomonadati > Pseudomonadota > Gammaproteobacteria > Lysobacterales > Lysobacteraceae > Stenotrophomonas > Stenotrophomonas sp. YJH_SMC_69. The sequence goes on from NZ_JCAFTS010000005.1 coordinate 339,091, forward strand.
GTGTGGGCTCATCCTGTACCGTCAACTCGAAATCGCGGGTCACCAATGCGCAGAACAGCAGCAGCTGCGCGTGGCCGACCGCACTGCCGATGCAGGCCCGCGAGGAAAATCCGAAGGGCACGTAGGCCCCCTTGTTGGCCTGGCGTCGCTCCGGCAACCAGCGATCAGGATCGAAGCTGTCCGGGTTCTGCCAGTACTCCGGCGAATGATGCTGGAAGTAGGACGACAACTCGTATGCCCCGCCCTTGCGGATGCACACGCCCTCGATATCGATATCGTGCGAGGCCGGACGATGCAGGGCGAACAGTCCCGGCCACAGCCGCAGGGTTTCCTTGACGAAACGCGACGTGCACGGCAGCGACTTGATCGGCAGCGCATACAACTGCTCCAGGCTCAGCGCCGAGGTTTCCTCGCGGATGCGCGCCTGCCAGTGCGGAAATCGATGCATCGCGTACAGCAGGCTGGCCGCCGTGATGCCCGGCAGGCCCGACATGCCGGCCAGCACCATCGACACCAGATAGGCCAGGCGGTCCACCCCGACCCGCTGCACCAGCGGCAGCAGGGATTGCAGGAAGTCCTCGCGCGGCACGGTCTGGCGCGCACGACGCCGGATGTGCCGCGACACCGTGCGGGCCGCGCGGCGGGAAAGATGGAAGTCGATGATCCGCCGCCAGAACGAGAAGTTCTGCAGCACGATGGCGTTGTATCGGGTCTTCTGCTCACCGATGAGCGCATCGACGTCGGATCGACTGAGGCCGTCGATCAGCATCGGCAACAGCGACTGCGAGATCGTCCACCAGCTCAGTTCGCTGAGGTCATGCGGCCTGTCCGCGCGCTGGGCAAGGAAGCCGTGCATGCGCGTGTAGAGGTCGCGCATGTGGCCGGGACTGGCCAGCCGCCCGGCCTGCTCGCTCAGCAACGCCCGCACCTCGCGCCACGCAACAGGGTCCCTGCCACTGCGCAGCCCGAGAAAATCAATCAGTGAATCCGGTACGGTGTGCTGGTCGGTGTTGGCCTTGTCGATCCTGACCGCCAGGGCCGGATCAAAGATGCCGACGACATCATTGTTGAAGCGCAGTACCGGCCCTTCGCGACGCACGCGTTCGAGCAGGTCGTCGATGGAAACCACTTCCGCATCCGCTGCACGCTCATCCATGCCCTGCCTCCAATGCCAGGGAAGATCATCGACCCTCCCTGGCGATGTCATCGAATACGTGGAGTCCTTCCGGTCAGAAGATATTCCAGTAGCGATACTTGGAACGGATGCACTGCGTGGAATTGTCCGAACGCAGGTTCAGCGACACCTGCAGGGCGCGAATCAATCGTGTCATGGCACAGCTCCTTGTGGTTCCGTTGATGGTTGCTGCGGTGCCGGGTTCAGTGGCCGGCAGCGCCGTTCTAGCACGCAGGCCCGCGCGGGCGGGTCAATGCGCTGTCAAGGCCCTGCTGAATACGCCGCGGCGACCGGCGGATACCGCCAGCGCGCGCACAGCCATGAACAGGCAATCCGTGCGATGCTCCATGAAACCGTTTTCATGGAATGGAGGGATTCCACGATGTTGTCGCGTTTCCGTCGCCCTGTACTGTCTGCGCTGCTGGCGCTTGCCCTGCCTGCGACCAGCGCCTGGGCCGCAGCCCCCGCGCCGTTGAAGGTGATGTCGTTCAATGTGCGCACCCCGGCCGATACCGAGCCGGGCAAGCGCTGGCCCGACCGTCGCGACGCGATGGTGAAGGTCATCCTCGATGCGCACCCGGCGGTGATCGGCACCCAGGAACTGGTGCAGGAGCAGGCCGAGTACCTGGCAGGACACCTCCCCGGCTACCGTTGGTTCGGCGAGGGCCGCCGCGGCGGCAGCGGCGACGAGCACATGGGCGTGTTCTACGACAGCAAGGTGCTGGCGATCGAGGAATCAGGCAACTTCTGGTTGTCCGATACACCCGATGTGCCCGGCAGCATCACCTGGGGCAACCTGTATCCACGCATGGTCACCTGGGCGCTGTTCCGCCGCATCGACGACGGCCGCCGCTTCTACTTCATGAACACCCACCTGCCCTACCGCGACGAAGACGAGCCGCGGCGGGTCAAGGGTGCCGAACTGATCGGCAAGCGCGTGGCCAACCTGCCGGCCGATCTGCCCGTCGTGCTGACCGGCGACTTCAACAGCGAACCCGGCGGCGACACCTACAAGGCATTCACCCGCGTGCTGCAGGACACCCGTACCCAGGTGAAGGCTCCGCAGGGCCCGCGGCTGACCTTCCACGATTTCACCGGCAAGGCCACCGTGCAGCTGGACTGGGTCCTGGTGCGCGGCTTCCATGCGCGCAGCTTCCTGACCGATGACCGCCGCATCGGTGGCGTGCTGCCATCGGATCATTTCCCGCTGGTGGTCGAACTGGACTGGCCCAGGCACTGAGCAGCCACGGCAGCCGCCGCTACGGCGGTGGCTGCCGCGACAGCAGGCGATACAGCGCCTGATGCTGGTCGCGCGCCTGGCAGATGCGGGCCCCGATCGCCAGGAACACGGCCACGCCAATCAGGCCCAGCCCCAACATCGAATCCTGCAGGCGCAGGAAACCGACCGCCGCCGCCATCGTCGCCAGCACCAGCAGCACCACGACCGCCACTGACAGACCCGCACCGGGTGGACCCGGATCGCCGAACAACATCCGTTGGGTATCCCGCCTTCCATCCGCCATCGCCTGTCCTCCCGAGTGCCTGACCCACTTGTTACACGTCGGGCCGGCATTCCGGCAGAGTCAGAAACGTCACGAAGGTGAAGATGTACGCGGAACGCATCGCGTTACCCTGCCTCCTCCCCCGAACTGCGGAGCAGGACATGGCCCACCAGAGCCGGCTGGCTGGATTCATCATCGACTGCCAGGACCTTCCCGCCGACGCAGGTGCCGGCTTCTGGGCCGCCGCGCTCGGCCTGCAGGCACAGGCGGCGCGTGTCGAAGGGGGCGCCGAGTATGCCGACCTGCTGGGTGCACCGGCGGGCTTGAACGTGGAAGTCCAGCGGGTCGATCACCCGTCACGGGTGCACCTGGACATCGAGAGCGACGACATCGATGCCGAGGCCGACCGCCTGGAGAAGCTCGGCGCGCGCCGGATAGGCTTCGTCAAACGCTGGTGGGTGATGGAAGCACCGACCGGCCATCGCTTCTGCATCGTGCGCATGCGCGAGCGCGAGGTGCCGGCCAATCAGTGGCCCTGAAAGCAGGAGGGGACGGAAGCCACTGCCTCCGTCCCCTGCGGTTACTGCACCTGCGCCACGCTCGGTTGCTGCGGTGATTGCCCCCAGCCGCCCAGCGCCTTGTACACGCCCACCACGCTGACATTGACTTCGGACTCGGCCGCCGCCAGGGCGTCATCGGCCGCCAACTGCGTGCGCTGCGCATCCAGCAGGGTCAGGAAGTCTTCCGAGCCTTCGCGATAGCGGATCTGTGCCAGTGATTCGGCACGCCGTGCGGCCTGTGCCTGCTCGACCACGATCGCCAGCCGTGCCTGCTGCTTGGAATAGCGGGTCAGCGCGTTCTCGGTATCTTCCAGCGCCAGCAGCACGGCCTGCTCGTACTGCGCGGCCACGCCTTCGGCTTCAGCCTTGCTGGCACGCAGGCGTGCACGCACGGTACCGAAGTCGAATGCTGCCCAGCTCAGCGACGGGGTCAGCGACCAGGCCTTGTTGTTGCCATTGACCAGGCCACTGGCATCGCCGCCGAGGAACCCGACGAAGCCGGACAGCGACAACCGCGGGAACAGGTCCGCGGTGGCCACGCCCACGCGTGCGGTCGCAGCGGCCAGGCGACGCTCGGCCACGCGCACGTCGGCGCGCTGGCGCAGCAGTTCGCGGGTATCGCCCAGCGGCAGCGCCTTGGCGAAGGCCGGCACGTCGTGCGGCGCGAGCATGTCGGTCAGCACTTCCGGGCGCTGGCCGAGCAGCACGGCCAGCCGGTTGCGCGACTGCGCCTCGGCCACTTCCAGCAACGGGATGTCGGCCTCGATCGCCTTCAGGCGGGCGCGGCTGCTCTGCACATCCAGCTCGCTTCCCGCGCCCAGTTCCCAGCGCGCCTCGGTCAGCTTCTGCGTATCGCGCAGGTTTTCCAGCGTGTGCTGGGCCACCGCGATGCGCTTCTGCGTTCCGCGCAGCTCGAAGTAATTGCGTGCCACTTCGGCGGCGACCAGTACCTGCGCATCGGCCAGGTTGGCCTGCTCGGCACCGAGGTCGGCGCGTGCGGCCTCAGCGGCACGGCGCTTGCGGCCGAACAGATCCAGCTCCCAGCCGGCGTCGAAGCCGAGCTGGTAGCTTTCACTGAACACCCGCTGCCCACCCAGCTGCGGATCGGGTTGCTTGCGGCGGTCGTAGCTGCCGCCAGCGGTGATGTGCGGCGCCTGGTCGAAACGGCTTTCGACGAACACCGCGCGGGCCTGGCTGACGCGGGCCACGGCCACGCGCAGGTCCAGGTTGTCCGACAGGGCGCCATGCACCAGCTGTTCCAGCACCGGATCATCGAACTGCGCCCACCAGCTGGCCACCGGCGAAACGGTGCTGAAGACCGGCTGCTGTGCGCTCTGCAGGACCACCGGTTCCTGCACCGGGGCCTTGTAGTTCGGGCCGACGCTGACACAGCCTGCCAGCACCAGGCTGGAGACGGCCATCGCCAACGTGCGGATCACCATGGCAGCACCTCGCCCAGGTAGGTGAAGCTGCCGCTGGCACCGGATTCGCCGATCAGCGCCATCTGCACGCTGGAGCGCGCGCCTTCGGCGATTTCGATTTCGCCGTTGCCGCCGTTCATGTCGGTCTTCACGTAACCCGGATGCACGGTATTGACCTTGATCGGGGTGTTGCGCAGCTCGTAGGCCAGGCTCAGGGTCCAACTGTTCACCGCGGCCTTGGACGCGTTGTAGGCGGGAATCTTGAAGTGGTAGATGCCCGATGAGGGATCCGCGTGCAGGGTCTGCGAGCCGAGCATGCTCGACACGTTGACGATGCGCCCGGACTTGGCCTGCTTGACCAGCGGCAGGAATGCCTGGGTTACTGCGACCAGCGCATACACGTTGGTGTCGAAGGTACGCTTCCAGGTGTCGAGCGACTGCTCCGACGGCGCCTGCGCCGGGTTCTCGATCATGATGCCGGCATTGTTGACCAGGATGTCGAGGCGGCCGTGACGCTGGCGCACCTGCTCGACCGCTTCGGCGATGCTGGCCGCGTCGGTCACGTCCAGTTGCAGGGCTTCGACCGGCAGGCCTTCAGCCTGCAGCTTCAGTGCCAGCTCCACCGCCGTATCGCGCTTGCGACCGGCCAGCAGCGTATGCACACCTGCCTGGGCCAGCTGGCGCACGGTTTCCAGGCCGATGCCACGGGTGGCGCCGGTGACCAGCGCGATCTTGTTCTGATGGGTATTCATGGATGCATGCCTTGTGGGTGGAAAGCCGCCGCCGGCCAGTGACCGGCGGCGACGGGGTTCCATGTCAGTGGTGGATGGTCGGCTCGCCGTGCTGCACCAGCTGGCCACCGCCGTTGCGGGTGACGAACTTGCGCAGGGCCACGTAGAACACCGGGGTGAGGAACAGGCCGAACAGGGTCACGCCCAGCATGCCGGCGAACACGGTGATACCGGTCACCGAGCGCACCTCGGCACCCGCGCCGTGCGACAGCACCAGCGGCACGGTACCGGCGATGAAGGCGATGGAGGTCATCACGATCGGGCGCAGACGCAGGCGGCAGGCTTCCAGCGCGGCTTCAACGATGCCCTTGCCGCCCATCTCCAGCTCTCTGGCGAATTCGACGATCAGGATCGCGTTCTTGCACGCCAGGCCCATCAGCACCACCAGGCCGACCTGCACGAACACGTTGTTGTCGCCACCGGTCAGCCACACGCCGAACAGCGCGGACAGCAGGGTCATCGGCACGATCAGGATCACCGCCAGCGGCAGCGACCAGCTCTCGTACAGCGCGGCCAACACCAGGAAGGCCAGCATGATCGCCACCGGGAACACGATGAAGGCCGCCTTGCCCTGGGTCGCCTGCTGGTAGCTCAGGTCGGTCCATTCGGTGGTCATGCCCACCGGCAGCACCTTGCCGGCGATCTCGGTCAGCTTGTTCATCGCCTCGGCCGACGACAGCAGGCGCGGGTCAGCCTCACCGGCCAGGTCTGCTGCCGGATAGCCATTGAAGCGCAGCACCGGGTCCGGGCCGAAGGTCTGCTTGATGGTGACCATCGAACCGATCGGCACCATTTCGCCGCGGTCGTTGCGGGTACGCAGCTTGCCGATGTCCTCGACCGTCTCGCGGAACGGACCGTCGGCCTGGGCGATCACCTGCCAGGTACGGCCGAACTGGTTGAAGTCGTTGACGTAGGCCGAACCGAGGTAGGTCTGCAGGGTGTCGAACAGCTCGGTGAGCTGCACGCCCTGCGCCTTGGCCTTGACGCGGTCCACTTCGGCATCCAGCTGCGGCACGTTGGCCTGGTAGCTGCTGATCGGGAAGGCCATGCCCGGCGTCTGCGCAACGGTGCCCTGCATTGCCTGCACCGCATTCTGCAGCGCGCCGTAACCCAGGTTGCCACGGTCCTCGATGAACATCTGGTAGCCGTTGCCGTTGCCCAGGCCGAGGATCGGCGGCGGCATCATCGCGAACGCGAAGCCTTCCTGCAGGCCGGCGATCTTCTGGTTGATCTCGGCATTGATCTGTGCGGCGGTGCGGCCATGGCGCTCGGCGAACGGCTTGAGCGGGATGAACGCCACACCGGTGTTCGGCGTGTTGGTGAACTGCAGCGCGTTCAGACCCGGGAACGAGATGGTGTGGGCCACGCCATCGGTTTCCTGGGCGATCTTGGCGACCTTGCGCAGCATTTCATCGGTGCGCGCGATCGACGAACCTTCCGGCAGCTTTACACCGGCGATCAGGTACAGCTTGTCCTGGGTCGGGATGAAGCCCGGCGGCACCAGCTTGAAGATCACGCCGGTACCGACCAGCAGGATCGCGTAGACCACGAACACCGCGCCACGACGGCCGAGGATGCGGGCCACGCCACGCTCGTACTTCTCCGAGCTGGACTTGAAGAAGCGGTTGAACGGACGGAACACCCAGCCGAACAGGCGGTCGATCAGGCGGCTCGGCGCATCCTTCGGAGCACCATGGGCTTTCAGCAGACGCGCGGCCAGGGCCGGCGACAGGGTCAGCGAGTTGATCGCCGAGATCACCGTGGAGATGGCGATGGTGACTGCGAACTGCTTGTAGAACTGGCCGGTGACGCCGGACAGGAAGGCCATCGGCACAAACACGGCACACAGCACCAGCGCGATCGCCACGATCGGGCCGGACACTTCACGCATGGCCTGGTGGGCCGCAGCGGTGGGTGACAGGCCTTCCTCGATGTTGCGCTCGACGTTCTCCACCACCACGATCGCGTCGTCGACCACGATGCCGATCGCCAGCACCAGGCCGAACAGGCTCAGCGTGTTGATCGAGAAGCCCAGCAGGTACAGCGCGGCGAAGGTACCCACCACCGACACCGGCACCGCGATCAACGGGATGATCGAGGCACGCCAGGTCTGCAGGAACAGGATCACCACCAGCACCACCAGGGCGATGGCTTCCAGCAGCGTGGAGACCACGGCCTTGATCGAGTCGCGCACGAAGATGGTGGTGTCATACACCGCTTCGTACTTCACGTCGGCCGGCATGGTCTTCTGCATCTCGTCCATCGTCGAGATGACCTGGTCACGAATCTCCAGCGCATTCGCACCGGGCGACTGGAAGATACCGATACCGACCGCGTTCTTGCCATCCAGCTGCGAGCGCAGGGTGTAGTCACCGGCACCCAGTTCAAGGCGGGCCACGTCGGCCAGGCGCACGATCTCGCCATCGGTGCCGCTCTTGAGCACGATGTCGCCGAATTCCTTTTCGCTCTTCAGGCGGCCCTGGGCGTTGATCAGGGTCAGGAACTGGCTGTTCGGCAACGGTTCGGCGCCGAGCTGGCCCGCCGAAACCTGCACGTTCTGCTCGCGCATGGCACGCACCACGTCGCTGGCGGTCAGGCCACGCGAAGCCACCTTGTCCGGGTCCAGCCAGGCACGCATGGCGTAGTCGCCGCCACCGAAGATCTGCGCGTCACCCACGCCCGGAATACGCGCCAGCGCATCCTTGACGTGCAGGCGGGCGTAGTTGCGCAGGTACAGGGTGTCGTACTTGCCTTGCGGCGAGGTCAGGTGCACCACCATCAGGAAGGTTGGCGACTGCTTCTGCGTAGTCACGCCCTGCCGGCGCACGTCCTCGGGCAGGCGCGCCTGCGCCTGCGCCACGCGGTTCTGCACCATCACCGCCGCCGCGTCCGGATCGGTACCGGGGCGGAAGGTGACGGTCATCTGCAGCACGCCGTCCGAGCCGGCAACCGACTTCAGGTACATCATGCCTTCGACGCCGTTGATCGCTTCTTCAAGCGGCGTGGCGACGGTCTCGGCAATGACCTTGGGGTTGGCGCCCGGATACACCGTGCGCACGACCACCGACGGCGGCACCACTTCGGGGTACTCGCTGATCGGCAGGATTGGAATCGTGATCAGGCCTGCGGCGAAGATCACGATCGACAGCACCGCCGCGAAGATCGGCCTGTCGATGAAGAAACGGGAAAAGTCCATGGAGGAATTCCTGGGAAAGGCGTCCGGCGGGCAACAGCCACCCTGCCCCTCGCCGGGATGACGAAGGCAGGGAAGGCTGCCGCTGGCGCCGGCAGCTAAGCGGGGACGCGGATCAGGAGCCGGCGGATCAGTGGTTCAGGGCGGCGGTGGCATCGCGGCCCGGTGCCGGCGCAGCCTGCGGCTGCATCGCCACGGCCTTGGCCTGCACCGGCATGCCCGGCATGAAGACCTTCTGCACGCCGTCGATGATCACCTTGTCGCCGGCGGCAAGGCCGTGCTCGACAATGCGCAGGCCGTCGGCGGTGCGGCCGAGCTGGATGTCGCGGCGCTGGGCCTTGCCATCCTTGTCTACCACGTAGACGTACTTGCGGTCCTGGTCGGTCAGCACGGCCTTGTCATCGATCAGCATGGCCTGGAACTGGCCGCTGCCAAGCAGCTGCACGCGGGCGAACAGGCCCGGCGTGAACTGGCGGTCGGCGTTGTCCAGCAGCGCACGGACGCGGATGGTGCCGGTGCTGCGGGCCACCTGGTTGTCGAGGAAGTCGACCTTGCCCGCATGCGGGTAGCCCTCTTCGCCGGACAGGCCGACCTTCACCGGCAGCGCGCTGTCACGCTCGCTGGGGCGCTCGCCCTTGCGTGCCATCTGTGCATAGCGCAGGAAGGTGCTTTCGTCGGCATCGAAGTAGACGAACACGGTATCCAGCGAGACCAGCGTGGTCAGCACGCTGGCGCTGTCGCCGGCGGTGACCAGGTTGCCGGCGGTGACCATCGCGCGGCCGGCACGGCCATCGATCGGTGCACGCACCTTGGTGAACTCCAGGTTGAGGCGGGCTGCATCCAGCGCCGCCTGCGCGGCCTGCACGGCGGCGCCGGACTGGTCGGCAGCCGCGCGGCGCTGCTCGGCGGTCTCGGTGGAGATCGCCTGCTGCTCGGACAGCCGCTTGGCACGCTCGGACTCGCTGCGGGCCAGCGTGGCCTGGGTGCGGGCGCGGGCCAGCTCGGCGGCCGCGCGATCGTACTCGGCCTGGTAGCTGCGCGCGTCGATGGTGAAGAGCACTTCGCCCTTCTTCACTTCCTGGCCTTCGACGTAGTTGACCTTGTCGATGTAGCCGGACACGCGCGGGCGCAGTTCAACGCTCTGCACCGCTTCGACGCGGCCGCTGAACTCGTCCCACTGGCTGACCTGCTTGACCAGCACCGGCGCGGCGCTGACCTGCGGCGGCGGCGGAGCACCGGCCTCTTCGGCATGGCCGCCGCTGCAGGCCGCAAGCACGGCCGCGGCGAGGATCGACACGCCGACCATCGCGATGCGATGGCCGAAACGATGTGGGGTGGTATTGGGGGAAGTCATGGCATGCATCCGTACGGAGGGGTGGTACAGCTATATGAGAACGTGTTGCAAAAATCGGCGGCGCATACTGCGACCTCAACCATGGTCGAGGTCAAGCGATGCCCGCGGTATCGCGCCACAGTGGAGGGACATCCAGGTGCAGCAGGCCGCGCGGCAGTTCGGCATCGCTGCTGTCGCAGCGGACGATGGCGCGGTTGTCGCGGCAGCCGTCCAGCAGGGAGACCACACGACGACCGACCAGCAACGAGCTTGGCCACTCGATGCACGCATTGGCCGCGTTGGCCGGGGTGCACACCGGACTGCAGACTTCCAGCATCTGCGCGCGCACACCCAGTGCCTGCGCTTCCTGGTGCACCACCTGCGCGTACATGCGCAGCGCGGCGGTGGTGATCGAGGTCTCGCCGTAGCCCGCCCAGGGCTTGGCGTTGGCGGGGCTGCCGATCATCACGTAGCGGCGTGCATGCACGTTGTCCTGCAGCAGTGGCAGCAGGTGACGCACCGCGTGCACGTGCGGCATCAGGTCGGCCTGCATCGCCCCCAACAGCTCATCGCCATTGCGGTCGGTCACCCGGCCGCGACGGTAGGGGCCACCCATTGCGGCGATGACCGCCGCCAGCGGACGCGGGCGCTGCGCGATGCGTTCGGCCAAGGCACGTGCCGAGCCGTCATCGCTGAGCGAGCCCAGCAGCGTCTCCAGGCCGGGCTCGTCGGCGAACTGCTCATGCAGCGCCGCCAGCCGACCCGGGTCGCGGCCAACCACCAGCACCGGGCTGCCGGCTTCCAGCAATGCGCCGACCACGCCCTGGCCGACGGCACCGGTGCCGCCGAGGACCAGGACTTCGGGCGTCAGTATCCCATTCACGGGACATTTCCTCCCAAATCCGGGATAGTCCCGATCCGGCGCAGCCGGTCACCCTTGTGCGGGGCCAGGCGGATGGCACCGCCACGCTGCTGACGCATGGGCGCGGTAAACTCACGAAAGTCCTTGTGTACCAAGGAACTCGGACGGGCTTCGACGGTCATCGCCAGGTCCAGGGTGTTCTGGCCGACATGCCGGAAGCGGGCAAGAATGTTGCGCAGGCTCATGGCGAGGGGGCTCCATTTCACGAATGGCGCCACGATAGACCTCAAACCTTTACTTGATTAGTCCTGATTAAGGGGAATAATCATCCCGCTCCCGGTCCAATCGTTCTGTCACGATTGGCCCATCCCCGACGTCCAGGATCCCCGACCATGTCCCACGATCTCAACGAGACGCTGATCTTCGTCAAGGTGGTCGAGCAAGGCAGTTTCATTGCCGCTGCCAAATCGCTCGGCCTGCCCAAGACCACGGTCAGCCGCAAAGTGCAGGAGCTGGAAACGCGCCTGGGCGCGCGGCTGCTGCACCGGACCACCCGCCGCCTCGGCCTGACCGAAGCCGGCTCGATCTACCACGAGCATTGCCAGCGCATCGCGCGCGAGCTGGAAGAAGCCGAAAGCGCGGTGAGCCAGTTGCAGTCCGGCCCGCGCGGCTGGCTGCGCTTCACCGTGCCCTATTCGATCGGCATCACCTGGATCGCCCCGCTGCTGGGCCAGTTCCATGCGCAGTATCCGGAAATCCGCCTGGACATGCACATGGGCAACGAGAAGCTGGACCTGATTGCCGGCGAAGCGGATCTGGCGCTGCGTGTGGGCGCCCTGCCCGATTCCAACCTGGTCGCGCGCAAGCTGGGCAGCCTGCGCACGCAGGTGTTCGCCAGCCCGGCCTACATCGAGCGCTATGGTGAGCCGCTGCATCCGGAAGAACTGCAGTTCCATCGCATCCTGGCGATGCGCAAGCCGTATCACACTGGCAATTCACCGCGCTTCACCTGGCAGCTGGGCGAGAACGGCGGCGAGCTGCGTGACTTCCCGGTCACCCCGCTGATGACCGCCAACGACATGTCTGCGCTTAATGGTGCACTGGTGTGTGGCGAAGGCCTGCTGCTGACCGGTGATGTGATGGCCAAGCCGTTCGTCGAGTCCGGCATGGTACGGCGCGTGCTGGCCGGCTGGACCGGCCCGGAAGTGGACTTCAACGCCGTGTTCGCCGGTGGCCGCCTGGTCTCGCCGAAGGTGCGGGCGTTCGTCGATTTCCTGGTGGAAAAGCTCAACTTCGACGCCAACTACATGCTGGCGCAGTGCCCGGGTGCGAAGCTGGCACAGCAGCAGAAGGCCCAGGAAGACGCGGCGTTGGAGAGCAGCGGCAAGCGCATCCTGGAGAAGGTCGCCGCCTCGGCGGTGTAACCGGCTTCTGTAGAGTCGAGCCATGCTCGACTGCGGTTGGAACGGCGCCGACCAAGGTCGGCATCTACCAGGAGATGAGTTGCGGCATTTCCTTCCGGCTGCGCCGGGCGTCCGGTAGATGCCGACCTTGGTCGGGGCCGTTCGGAGAAGCCGCGAACGGGAACGCTGTCGGTGTGCCGAGCAAGCTCGGCACCCACAAAAATGCCGCCTGCAAGGGCGGCATTTTCGTTCCGGCTGCGTGGCTCTCGGTAGATGCCGACCTTGGTCGGCGCCGTTCGGAGAAGCCGCAACCGGAAGCGCTATCGGCGTGCCGAGCAAGCTCGGCACCTACAGAAAATGCCGCCTGCAAGGGCGGCATTTTCGTTCCGGCCAGGCCGGAACAGCAACAACGCTACGCGTTATTGCTTGAGCGGAATCACGCGGATCTCGACGCGGCGGTTCTTGGCACGGCCGGCATCGGTGCTGTTGTCGGCAATCGGATACGACTTGCCGGCCCCCAGCGTTTCGATGCGCACGCTCTGCACGCCTTGGCCGATCAGGTACTGCGCCACCGAATCGGCGCGTTCCTTCGACAGGCGGTTGTTGACCGCGTCGCTGCCGATGCTGTCGGTGTGGCCCACCACTTCGATCATGGTCTGGTTGTACTCGCGCAGCGTACCGGCCACACCGTTGAGCGAGCCGTAGAACTGCGGCTTCAGGGTGGCCTTGCCGAAGTCGAAGGTGATGCCATCCGGCAGGTTCAGCATGATGTTGTCGCCCTGGCGCTGCACATCGATGCCGGTGTTGGCGGTGCGCTCGCGCAGCGCGCGTTCCTGGCGATCCTGGTACTGGCCGACGGCGGCGCCGCTGAGCGCACCGATACCGGCACCGATCAGCGCGTGCTGGCGCCGCTCGGTGGCGCTGTCACCGGTCAGCAGGCCGGCAGCCACACCGATGGCGGTACCGATCAGCGCGTTGCGGCCGGTACGGTTCTGCTGTTCGGTCGGGTTGCCGTACTGGTCGCTCTGCACATAGGAGCCGCCGGTGGCGCAGGCCGACAGGACGGCCGCACTCATCAGGGCCAGTGCGACGTTGCGGGTGGTGTTGCGGATCATGTGGTTCTCCTTGTTTTCCGGTCGGGTCGGCGGCTTACGGGCGCAGAGAGAATAAACAGCCCGATGCGATGTCGGGATGATGATCGGTCGCGGCAACAGGGCCGCGTTCAGCTAACTGACTGGAACGCTCAGCCCGCGCTTTACCCAGCCCCCGTCTGCCGGTAGGCGGCCAGCGCAGCATCGCGGCCGGCGGCCAGATCCACCAGCGGCGTACGCGGATAGCCCGGGGCATGCGCCGCCAGCAGCAGCGGATGCTGCCACGGCGCGAAGCGCGCTTTCACCGGCAGCGCCGCCAGTTCGGGCACCCAGCGGCTGATGTAGCGCGCCTGCGGGTCGAACTTCTCCGCCTGGGTGACCGGGTTGAACACCCGGAAGTACGGGGCCGCGTCGGCGCCGGTGCCTGCCACCCACTGCCAGCCCATCGTGTTGTTGGCCAGGTCGGCATCGACCAGGGTGTCCCAGAACCAGCGCGCGCCCTGCAGCCAGTGCGCACGCAGGTGCTTGCACAGGTAGCTGGCAACAATCATCCGTACCCGGTTGTGCATGTAACCGGTGTGCCACAGCTCGCGCAGGCCCGCATCGACGATCGGCACGCCGGTGTTGCCGCGCTGCCAGTCATGCAGTTGCGCTGCAGTGGGCGTGGCCCAAGGGAAGCGGTCGAAACGCGGATTGAGGTTGTCGGTCGGCGTCTTCGGGAAGTGATGCAACAGGTGGTAGGCGAAATCGCGCCAACCCAGTTGGCGCAGATAGCCGTCGATGTCGGCATCAGTGCCGGCACTGCGCAATCTCTCCAGCGCATGCGCGATGCGCCACGGTGCGATCTCGCCGAAATGCAGATGCGGCGACAGCCGCGAGGTGCCGACCCGGTCCGGCAGGTCACGCTGCTCGCGGTAACCGCGCAACGCGCCGTCCTCGAACACGGACAACGCCTCCAGCGCGCCGGCCTCGCCCGGCTGCCAGTGCTCCCAGAAGCCGGAATCCCAGTCCAGCGTGGGCGCCAGCCGCAGCTCGTCCAATGCGAGGCCGTCGACCGAGTGCGCGGTCAGTGCCTTCGGCGCGGCACTCAGCGTCGGCAGGCGCCAATGACTGAGTACGTTGCGCCAGTACGGAGTGAACACCTTGTACGGCTGACCCTGCTGTGTCGCGATGTCCCAGGGCTCGAACAACAGGCTGCCATTGCAGCTCTGTGCGTCGATGCCCTGCTCGCGCAGCGTGCGTTTGATGGTGGCGTCGCGTGCCTGGGTGGCCGGCTCGTACTTGCGGTTCCAGTACACCGCCTCGGCGCCGGTCTGCCCGATCAGCAACTGCAGGGCCGGCAGGCTGTCACCACTACGCAGCACCAGCGATGAACCGCGCGTGCGCAGGTCGGCGTCCAAGGCACCCAGTGAACGGTGGCGCCACGCATCGGAGGCCGCGCCAGGCACCCACTCGCCTTCCTCGTGCGGCGCGTGGAGATAGACCGGCACCACGTCGTGACCCGCATCCAGCGCGGCCTGCAGGGCCGGATTGTCCTGCAGCCGCAGATCACGGCGGAACCATACCAACGCTACCGACACATGCACCGCCTTCGTTGTGGAAGGCGGACATGATAGCCAGGGGCGGTGAAGGTGATGCGCGCGTCCGGCCACCCACCCACGGCGGGGTTCTAGCGCTTGAACCGCTGCATGGCCTCGCGGATCACTGACCGTGCCTCGGCGGCGTTGCCCCAGCCATTTAGCTGCACCGGGTTGCGCCCGGCCGGCAGGTCCTTGTAGACGCGGAAGAACGCTTCGATCCGCTGCCGTTCGGCCTCCGGCAGGTCCGCCAGGTCCCGGATACTGGCGTAGGTCGGGTCGACCTTGTCGGTCGGCACCCCGATGATCTTCTCGTCGTGCTCGCCGCCATCGATCATCTTCAGGTAACCGATCGGCCGGAAACGCACGATCACGCCCGGATGCAGCGGTTCGCGGGTCAACACCAGTGCATCCAGCGGATCGTTGTCGCCGGCCAGGGTGCGCGGCATCGAGCCGTAGTTGGCCGGATAGGCGACCGGCATCGACTGGAAGCGGTCCACGTGCACCAGGCCGTCTTCCTTGATCTCGTACTTGGTGAAGCTGCCGGCCGGGATCTCCACCGCCAGGTTCACCTCCTGCGGGGCCTGCGCCGGCTGGGCGACCAGGAAGGGATGCAGCACGGTATCGGCGGCGGTTACCGCACTGGCCAGCAACAGCAGGGACGCGCCGATGGCAGCCAATGGAATGATGCGGCGGGGTGTGGTCATCGGCGTCTCCTCATTCCCAGCAGCGGTCGGCGCGACCCTTGGCGGTCTGCGCGCGCGGGCAGTCGCGCGGAGCAATGCGGCCTTCGGTCAGCTCCGTGCGCTGCTTTCCACCCTTGGCATCACGACGCAATTCGAAGGCATCGTAAAGACGGCCGGTCACGGTGCGTGCTTCATAGCGCAGGTGCTGCGGGTCGATGTTCAGCACCTGGAACAGCTGGGTGTCCTCGGCCACCGGGTCCATCGTCCTGCGCGCTTCGTCGGAAAGGCGGTACTGCTTCGGTCCGGCCACGGTCACCACATACTGCGGCGTCGCGGCCTGCCCTTCGCCACGGCGGCCATAGGTGTGGTCATGGCCCTGCAGCACCAGATCGACGTTGTGGCGGCGTACCACCGGCAGCAGCACGTCACGCAACGCGGCGTTCTCGCGCCCTTCGCGCGGCGAGTAGAACGGCTGGTGCAGCAGCACGATGGTCCACGCCTGCCGATTGCCGGTCAGCACCTTGTCCAGCCACTGTGCCTGCGCCTTGGCGGTGCCGAGGTCGAGTGCCGATGTGCCATCGACCACGGCCACGCGCACGCCCTGCGCATCGAACCAGTAGCTGGTCTGCTGCGCGGCGGTGGCACCATTGCCCGGCAGCGCGAACGTCACCGGCCAGTGGCGGCCCAGCACGCGGCGCTCCTGCGGGGTGTCCTCGAATTCCTCGAAGTACTCGTGGTTGCCGATGGCCGGCGCCACCAGCGTTTCCTGCGCCAGCCAACTGGTCGCAGCGAACCACTCACCCCACTCGCTGTCATCCATGTTGTCGCCTCCGCTGACCAGGTCACCGGCAAACAGACTCATGCGCGCCTGCGGCGCAGCCTTCTGCGCGGCACGCACCACGCGGCTGACATGGCTGACGTTCTTGTTCTGGGTATCGCCGAAGTACAGCAGGGTCAGCGGCTGATCGGCGCTGGCCAGCGTGCGCAGCTGGTTCCAGGCGCTCCAGCTGCCATTGCCCTGCACACGGTAGACGTACTGGGTATCCGGCTGCAGGCCATCGATATCTGCCCGATGGTGGTGCGACAGACCGTTCTCGGTCTGCAGCGCGCGGGTCGTCGCACGCACCTGGCGGATGCCTTCAATGGCCGGCGAATCTGCGGCCAGCGCGATTTCCAGCAGCGGCGCCTGCACGCTGTCGTCGGTACGCCAGGCCACGGCGAACCCATGACTGGAATCAACCGCCGGCGAGGCGACGATGCGGTCCGGCACCGTCGTCGCCGCGTAGTGGCGGCTACCTGCCGGCACCTGGGTATTCGGTTCGGCCGCCGCGAACGACAGCGACGGCAGCGCCAGCAGCAGGCCCAGCGCTAGCGCGCGCATTACGCACTGCCCGCTCATGCGCCACACTCCAGCGGCAACGCCAGCTGCTTGGCGATGCTCTCCCAGTCGAAGGCCACCACGCCCTGGTCGTCATGTACTGCATACAGCGCACCGTGTGGGAAGCGCGCGCTGGGCTGCTGCATCATCCAGATGCCATCGGTGTTGGCCACGGTATTGCCCTGGAACGCGCCGACCGGCTTCAGCGTGTGCCGGTCGAACAGGTGGAACACGCTGCGCTGCTTGCCCTGTTCGGTGGTGATCCACCAGCCGTCCTTGCCGCAGGTGCGCAGGGTCACGCCTTCGGCCTGGGCCTTGAACACGTCGCGGCCAAAGGTGGTGCCAGTGAAGCGGCCCGCCAGGGTGTAGACCTTGAACTCGCTGGCGTAGCGCTCGTCCTCTTCGGCAATCAGCAGCCGGTCGTTCTCGGGGTCGCCCCAGATCGACTCGACCACGCGCAGTGCACCGGCCTCGGTGGTATCGCCGATGCTGGCCACCAGCTTCGCCTCGACCTTCGCGCCGTCGCGGGTCACATGGTACTGGCGCACGCGCTTGTCCAGCTCGGCCAGCGGCGGCAGGATGTCACGCCCCTGCGCATCCTCGCCGTTGTCCCAGGAATCGGTGACGTAGACGCTGTAGCCATCGGCACGGCGGTCGACCCACAGACCGTACGGCTTGCGCAGGTCGTCCGCAGCGAAGGTCGCCAGCGGCGCGAAGTCCGGCAGGCTCAGCACCTGCACGCGGTGATTGTCGCGCTCGACGATCCACAGCAGGTCGTCGGTCACCGCGATGCCGTTTGGGCGGTCGAACTGCCCCGGTGCGGTGCCGCTGCTGCCGACGTCACGCAGGTGCTGGCCGGTGCTGCCGTCGTAGACCACCAGCTTGTCGGTGGCCTTGGCGGTGGCGATCAGCCACAGCGCGCCGTCCGGCGCGCGCCAGGCCGCCGGCGAGTCGATGTTGTCGGCCGGGGTCATCGGTGACAGGAACGCTTCGGCGATGGTGCTCACCACGCGCTCGCCACTGGCGGCCGGCGCGGCCGCTCCCGCAACCGGATCGTTGCCGGTGGCCGGCGTGCAGCCGGCGACCAGCGTAGCCGCCAGCGCGGCGGCCAGGACAGTGACGCCACGCCCCATCACAGCGCCACCTTCAGGCCCAGCGCATAGGTGCGGCCGTACTCTTCCATCTGCAGGGTGCGCGAGCGGGTGCCCTGGTACAGCTCCAGCGGCTTGTCCAGCAGGTTCTGCGCTTCGAAGTACATGCTCACGCGCGGGGTGAACTTGTAGTCCAGCGAGAAATCGAGCTGGGTGTTGGGTGCCACGTAGATGTCGAATGCACGCCCCTTGCCGATGCTGTCCAGATACTCGCTGCGGTACACGGCCGCCAGACGCGTGCTTACACCGTACTTTTCATAGCCGATGTGTGCGCTGTATACATGCTTGGAAGCGCGCGGCAGGGTGAAGTCCTCGCCCTCACGTCCCTTGATGCCGGCATCGAACGTGGTGTCCAGCCAGGTGCCACTGGCACCGACCAGCAGGCCATCCAGGCCCTCCGGCAGGAAGGCCAGCTGCTGCTGCCAGTTGAACTCCGCGCCACGCACGGTGGCCTTGCGACCATTGATCGGCTGGGTCACGTCGAATCCACCGTAGGCCGGATCATTGGTCCGCACGGTCTCCACGATGTAGCCATCGATCGACTTGTGGAACAGTCCCAGCGAAACGATGCCGCTGCTGCCGATGTACTTCTCCACCGACAGGTCGATGTTCTTCGACTCGTACGGATCCAGTTCCGGGTTGCCCAGGCGCACTTCCTCGTCACCGCGGCTGTAACCCACGCGCGGCGAGACGTCGCCGAAGGACGGGCGCGATATGGTCTTGTTGGCCGAGGCGCGCAGCACCCAGTCATCGGCCGCGTCATAGCGCAGATGCAGGCCCGGCAGCACGTTGGTGTAGCTGCTGTTGGCCACGCGCGGGGTGACGGTGAAGCTGCGGCCGTTGGCGGCCACGTCCACCTGGTTGCCGACTGCCTTGAAGCGGGTGTTCTCCACGCGCACGCCGCCGATGATGCGCAGCGCGCCCACATCCCAGGTACCCATGGCATAGCTGGCGAAGATGTCCTCGCTGGCCACGTAATCCTCTTCCAGCGACGTCATCGCATTGCCGCCGACATCCTGCGGGCGGGCGCTGTACTGGCCACCATTGGCGGCCCAGAACGCGCGCATCGCAGCCGAGTCCATGCCATCCCCCATGTTGCCGTGGCGATGCTCCGGCGAAGAGGTGGTCCAGCTCGACAGCACCACCTTCGGGCCGACGCGCAGTTCGCGCTCATCGACATTCACGTCGCGGTCGCGCCAGCGGCCGAGCAGGCCGAACTTGATGCTGCTGCTGTCGCCGTCGAAGCGCACGTTGACCTGCGCGCTGTGTTCCTTGTCGTTCACCTGCTTGGGCGAAAGCACGACGCGGTCGAACGCGTAGTTGCCGTTGTCCAGCCACTGCGGGTTATCGAAGCTGTAGCTGGGCAGGCGGCTGCTCTGGTCCAGGGTGCCATTGAAGGCCTTGCCGTTGAGCTTGAAGCGCGCCTCCATCTCGTCGTTCACGCGCTCTTCGGTACGGGTGTAGCCGATCCGGTAATCGACCACGGCGTTGGTCAGCTTGTTCTCGCCACCAAGACTGGCCGCAAAGGTGTTCTCCTTCTTGGTGCGGTAGCGCATGCGCTTGTCGATCGAGTCCTTCGGCATGCCATCGAGCCGGTACTGGTCGGTGCCGGTCTTGACCATCTTCGCGTCGTCGAAGTTGAAGATCACGCGCTGGCGGGTCTCCGCATCGTCGAACTGGCTGTACAGCGTGCGCAGGTAGTACTTGCTGTCTTCGTTGGGGCGCCAGTCGAGGTTGAGGTTGGCACCGATGCGCTTGCGCTCGATCTCGTACTTGCGGTGCTGCAGGTTGATCGCGGTCACGTCACCGGGGGCGGCATCGTCCTCGCCGTCATATTCCACTTCGGTGTTGTCCGACTCGAACTTCCGCTTCTGGTAGTTCACGCCCAGCGCCACGCCGAACGTGTCGTTGAACACTTCGCTGTAGTTGAAGGCGGCCTTGGGGCTTGTCTCGCCGGACAGCTGCTGGTGGCTGCCCTCGATCTTGCCGCGCAGGCTGCGGCCGTCGCGGTCGAAGGCCGACGCCGATTCCACCAGCACGGCGCCGCCGATGGCATCACCGGGCATGTCCGGGGTCGGCGACTTGACCACGCGCAGGCGCTCGGTGGAGTCCGATGGGATCACGTCCAGCGGCGCGGCGCGGCTGGAATCTTCCGGCGTACCGATGGCGATGCCATCCACGCTGACGCTGTTGAGATTGGCATCCAGGCCGCGAATGACCACGAAGCGGCCTTCGCCCTGGTCGCGGGTCACGCTGACGCCCGGCAGGCGCTGCAGTGATTCGGCCACGTTCTTGTCCGGATACTGGCCCAGGGCATCGGAGGACACCGCGTCCTCGATGGCGTCGCTGCTGCGCTTGAGGTCGACCGCGCGGATCTGCGATTCGAGCTGGGCGCGCACTTCGATACGGTCCAGGTCGACCGCGTCGGCCGCCACGGTGCCGGTAGCGGCTACCGCCTGTTGCCCGGCAGCCTGCAGCGGTGCCGCGGCCCCCATCGCCAGGGTCAGGGTGATGGCAACGGCCAACGGAGTCTTGATATGCACTGGGAATCCCCATTCCTGTTAAGAATGGGTCTGCACGGTATGTCCGCAAGGTTGCATGGCCGTGACATGCGCCTGCACATTTCATGTACATCAGATCCAGGCCCGGTTTGGGGTTCGACACGCCAATCCGGCAAAATGGCCTCCTCTCTCCTTTTCCCCCTTCCCGACCATGAAGATCGTCGAAGTGCGCCACCCGCTGGTGCAGCACAAGATCGGCCTGATGCGCAACGCTGCGCTCAGCACCAAGGATTTCCGCGAACTGGCCAACGAGCTGGGTACGCTGCTGGCCTACGAGGCCACCGCCGACCTGGACACCGAGCCGCACACCCTGCCCGGCTGGGCCGGCCCGGTGACGGTGCAGCGTATTGCCGGCGCCAAGATCACCGTGGTGCCGATCCTGCGTGCCGGCCTGGGCATGCTCAGCGGCGTGCTGTCGCTGATCCCGGCGGCCCGTGTCAGCGTGGTCGGCCTGCAGCGCGACGAGGAAACCCTGCAGCCGGTGCCCTACTTCGAGCGCCTGACCGGCCGCCTGGAAGAGCGCGACGCGCTGATCCTGGACCCGATGCTGGCCACCGGCGGCACCCTGATCGCCACCATCGACATGCTCAAGCGTGCCGGTGCCCGCCGCATCAAGGGCATCTTCCTGGTGGCCGCGCCGGAAGGCATCGAAGCGGTCAAGGCCGTGCACCCGGACGTGGAGATCTACACCGCAGCCATCGATGCCCAGCTCAACGACAAGGGCTACATCCTGCCGGGCCTGGGCGACGCCGGCGACCGCATCTTCGGTACCCGCGTCGGTTGATCCGGTGAACCGGGGTCAGAGCCCTTTCACAGCGAAAGGGATCCGACCCCAACATCGCGGGGGTCGGACCCCTTTCGCAGAAAGGGCCCTGACCCCACCACCCCGCATTCCGGCCTACAGCCCGGCGGCGAAGGCTTCCAGCTGGTCGATGGCGGTGTTCCAGCCGTCGAAGAAGCCCAGCTGCTCATGCTGGTCACGCAGCGCCTTGTCCGGGTGCATCACCCGCGCGGTGTAGCGGCAGCCCTGCCCCTCGTCCTCCATCGTGATCACGGCGGTAAAGCCCAGCCAGGGTGACTGCGGTCGCCAGCCCGCACCCAGCATCGAGGTGAACACCAGGCGCTGCTGCGGCACGATCTCCAGGAAACTGCCCGGATTGTCACTGCTGCCGCCATCGGGACCCTGCATGAAGGTGTGGAAGGCCCCGCCGGGGCGCAGGTCGAATGCGCGCACCTCGGTGGTCCACGGCTTCGGGCACCACCACTGGCGCAGCAGTTCCGGGTCGGTCCACGCCCGCCACAAGGCGGCGCGCGGTGCGTTCAGCACACGGCAGATCACCAGATCGGTGTCGGGGTTGTTACCTGCGTCTACGGCCATGGGCCTGCTCCTGTCGGTGAAGGGTTTCGACGAAATCGACCATGCGGTCGGAACGCGCTTCCCAAGCCGCACGCTGTTCTGCGAGCCATTGTTCGGCCTGGCCCAGCCGCGCCGGCACCAGTTCGCAGGTGCGTGTGCGCCCCTGCTTGTGGCTGCGCACCACGCCGCTGCGCTCCAGCACGGCCAGGTGTTTCATCAGTGAGGGCAAGGCCATCTCGAAGGGTTCGGCCAGCATCGACACCGTGCGCGGCCCCTGCCCCAGCGCCGCTACGATCGCGCAACGGGTCGGGTCGGCCAGTGCCTGGAAGACATCTTCAATGGCAGGATAATACTTACCCATATGGCTAAGTAATACGCCGGTCTGAACGTTGCCGCAAGCAGGCGCGGCACTGGCGTGATTCTTCACGTGGCCTTGCCGGCCCGAAGCGAATGCTCCGCGCACCCGCCACCCTTGGAGCTCCCGATGAAAGCCTCTTTCCTGCTGGCCGCCGTCCTGCTGGTCGGCCTGCCCCTGGCTGCCAACGCCACCACCCCGCAGCAGCAGCGCATGGCCGAATGCTCGGCCAAGAACAAGGGCTTGAAGGGTGATGCCTACAAGACCGCGCAGAGCTCCTGCCTCAGCGGCCACGCCGCCGAGACCAAGGCGGTCAATCCGCAGCAGGAACGGATGCGCAAGTGCAACGCTGACGCGGGCGCGAAGAAGCTGGCCGGTGATGCGCGCAAGACCTTCATGAGCAGCTGCCTGAAGTCGTCGTAATCGTCGCGTCCGGATCGAACGCCATCCACGCATGGCGTGGATCTGCCACCGTCAGTGAAAGGCCGGGCATTGCCCGGCCTTTTCATTACCCCAGGGCGCGCGCCTTCAGCTCGCCCTGTTCGTGCAGGGTCACGAAACGTCCCTTGTCATCACGGCCCAGCTGCGCCAGCGCCACCTGCGGGTCGTGGGTGAAGAACAGCCGCACGTTGCGCGCCAGCTTGTCTTCAAGGAACTGCCGCTTCTCGTCGATCAGCAGCTCGGCGTTGCGGTCGTAGCCCATGGTGATCGGCACGTGTACCCATGAGCGCCCCGGGATCAGGTCGGCACAGAACACCACGCCACCATGCGCCCTTTCGCCGGCATGCGCGTGACCGACGATCTCGGCCAGCATCAGTCCCGGCGTATGCCCGTCGCTGTAGCTGAAGCGCACGCTGCGGCCAAGTGCCTTCGAGTACTCCCCGTCCACCACTTCCAGCCGGCCACTGGCCTGCAGCAGGCCCGGCAGTTCCGGAATGAAGCTGGCACGGTCGCGCGGATGCGGCTGCACGGCGCGCTGCCAATGCTGCGCACCGACCACGTAGGTCGCGTTGGGGAACAGCAACTCGGGTTCACGCCCTTCGCTCCATGCCGCCAGCAGGCCGCCAGCATGATCGAAATGCAGGTGGCTG
The DNA here is from genome assembly GCF_059370495.1 of Stenotrophomonas sp. YJH_SMC_69. Lineage (NCBI taxonomy): Bacteria > Pseudomonadati > Pseudomonadota > Gammaproteobacteria > Lysobacterales > Lysobacteraceae > Stenotrophomonas > Stenotrophomonas sp. YJH_SMC_69. The sequence continues at coordinate 362,577 of NZ_JCAFTS010000005.1, forward strand.
AGCACCACCACATCGATATCCTCGTGCTCGAAGCCGGCTTCGCGCAACGAATCGATCAGTACGTGCTGGCTTTCCTGCACGCCGTAGCGCTCGCGCATGCGCGGATCGAAGAACGCCCCGATACCGGTTTCAAACAGCACGGTCTTGCCTTCCAGCGGACTGGCAAGCAGTGCGCGGCAGGCCAGCTCGATGCGATTGAGCTCGTCCGGTGCCGCCCATTTTTCCCACAACGCACGCGGTGCGTTGCCGAACATCGCACCGCCATCGAGGCGCTGCGAGTTTCCACGAATAGACCAGAGTTTCATGCGTCGATTATCGGCGCCAGCCCGTTAAATAATCGCTAGAAAGGAAACAGAAAACCCCGCCGGCAAAGGCGGGGTTTCGGTAATCTGCCGGATTGCCGGCCAGCAGCCGGCGCTACCGGATCAGCGTGCCGGCACGACCTGGGCGCTGCCCACCGGGTTGCGGGGGTCGCTGCCGCCGAACAGCTTGTTCGCCTTGCGGTCCCATTCCACGGTCTGCAGGTTGCCCCACACGTGACTGGAACCGCGGCCGCCTGCGGCGACGTCACCCGGCAGGTCGATCTTGTGGCCCATCGCCTGCAACTGCTTCACCGTCGCCGCGTCGAACGCATCGTCCTCGGCTTCGATCAGGTCCGGCAGCCACTGGTGGTGGTAGCGCGGCAGCGCGGCAACCTGCTGTGCATCCAGGCCGTCGTCGTAGCCGAGGATGCCCAGCAGCACCATGGTGATGATGCGGCTGCCACCCGGGGTGCCCAGCACCACGACCTTGTCGGCGTTCTCCATGAAGGTCGGCGTCATCGAGCTGAGCATGCGCTTGCCGGCCTTCGGCGCATTGGCCTCATAGCCCATCACGCCGAACGCATTGGGCGTGCCCGGCTTCAGCGCGAAGTCGTCCATCTCGTTGTTCAGCAGCACGCCGGTGCCCTTGGGAATCAGCCCCGAGCCATACAGCAGGTTGACGGTCTGGGTGGCGCCGACGCGGTTGCCGTCGCGGTCGATGATCGAGAAGTGCGTGGTCTCGTCGTCTTCCAGCGGCGTCGGATTGCCCGACAGCAGGTCGCTGGGCGTGGCCTTCTCCGGATGGATGGTCGCCCGCAGGCCCTGCGCGTAATCCTTGCTGGTCAGCACTTTCTGCGGGATCTGCACGAAGTCCGGATCGCCGAGGAAGAAGGTGCGGTCGCGGTAGGCGCGGCGCATCGACTCCACCACCAGGTGGGTGCGGTGGGCCGGGTCCATCTTCCTGATGTCCCAGCCTTCCAGGATCTGCAGCATGCTCGCCAGCGCGATGCCACCGGACGACGGCGGCGGCGCGGTGGTGATCTTCCAGCCGTTGTAGTTGAACACGATCGGCTCGCGCTGCTTGACGCGGTAACCGGCCAGTTCTTCAGCGGTCCACTTGCCGCCAGCCTGCTTCACGCCCGCCAGCAACAGCTTTCCGGTCTGGCCCTTGTAGAAGCCATCAAAGCCACCCGCGGCCAGGCGCTCCAGCGTCTGCGCCAGTTCCGGCTGCTTGAACAGGTCGCCGCTGGCGATCGGCTTGCCATTGCGCAGGTAGACCTCGCGCGTGCCGGGATAGCGCTCCATCACTTCACGCCGCGACGCGTAGCCCTTGGCCATGCGGTCGTACACCGGGAAACCTTCGCGTGCGATGCGGATCGCCGGCTGCAGCGAGGCCGACAACGGCAGCTTGCCGTGCTTGGCCGACAGCTCGACCAGCGCTGCGGGCAGGCCGGGAATACCCGCCGACCAGGCACCGTTGACCGAACGATCACGGTCCAGGTTGCCCTGCTTGTCGAGGAAGGCCTGCGGGGTCGCCGCAGCCGGGGCGGTCTCGCGCGCATCCAGCATCACATCCTTGCCGGTGGCCGCGTCGTGCAGCAGGAAGAAGCCGCCGCCGCCCAACCCGGAACTGATCGGCTCGACCACCGCCAGCGTGGACGACACCGCCACTGCAGCGTCGAAGGCGTTGCCGCCCTGCGCCAGGATGTCGATGCCGGCCTGGGTGGCCAGTGCGTGGCCGCTGGCAATGGCCGCGCCATCAGGGCGATCGGCACGGGCCGGGCTGTCAGCCCAGGCCATGGGGCTCAGCAGCAGGCCGAGCAGCAACAGGGGGCGGACGATCAGCGTCTTCATTCGGATGGGGGCTCCGCGTAGAGTTCGGGGTGATCGTGCTGCAGCTGGCGCAGCTTGGCCAGCAGCTGGTCTTCCGTTTCCACGATCTCCGGGTCCGGGTCGATGCACTCGACCGGGCAGACGACCACGCACTGTGGCTCGTCGAAATGACCCACGCATTCGGTGCAGCGCGCAGGGTCGATCACGTAGATGGTTTCACCCATCGCAATGGCCTGGTTGGGGCAGGCCGGCTCGCATACGTCGCAGTTGACGCAGAGCTCGTTGATTTTCAGCGACACGGCGATACTCCTCGCCCGCGCCCTGGGACAAAGGACCGGCCAGCGCGGGCGCGCGGGCCGGTCAGGTCATCAGCGGCGCCCTTGCAGGATGCCGCCCGGGCCATGCCGGAGCATGGCCGCCATGGCTCGGTATTACTTGGCTTCGACGAAAATGTACTCGGCACCGGTCGGCTGGATCGCAGCCTGCACGCGGGCGTTGTCGGCCGACTGGCCGATGAAGACGACGCGCACGCCCTTCATCGAATCCGGCGACACGTCCTTGAACACGGCCTGGATCATGTCCGCCATCTTGCCCGAGGCCGACGAACCGAAGGCCAGCATGTTGCCCGGCTGCACGCCACGGGCCACGGCCTGGGTCGCGCTTTCGGTCTGGCGCTCGTACTTGGCCTGGAAGTCCGGGTCCGATTCCGGCGAGAGGTAGTACAGGAACGGGCTGTTGGTGATGTTGCCCATGTTCTGGATCGCCACTTCCTGCAGGTACTTCTTCCAGCCTGCATCGTCGTCCTTGGCCGGGGCGACCAGGGCCTGCTTGGCCTCGTCGACCGGAGCGGCCTCTTCCTTCTTGCAGGCGGTGAATGCCAGAGCCAACGAAGCGATCAGCATCGCGCGCATGGTGGTGTTCATGGGTTTCCTCCCGGAATGGTGCGTGGTGGTGTACGTAATGGGGTGCGGGTACAGCGGGGCTTACGACTGTGCCGACTTCGCTTCGCGGACCTTGCGCAGGGCTTCGAGCACCGCGGCCGGCACGAAACCGGACACGTCGCCGCCCAGGCGCGCGATCTCGCGGACCAGCGAGGACGAAATGAAGCTGTGCTGCTCGGCCGGGGTCAGGAACAGGGTCTCGACCTCGGGGATCAGGTGGCGGTTCATGCTGGCCATCTGGAATTCGTACTCGAAGTCGGACACCGCGCGCAGGCCGCGCAGCAGCACCCCGCCCTGCACCGAACGTACGAAATGGGCCAGCAGGGTATCGAAGCCGATGACCTCGACGTTGCCGTGGTGGGCCAGCGCGCCACGCGCCAGCTGCACGCGCTGCTCCAGCGGCAGCGCCGGGCCCTTGGACGGGCTCTGCGCCACGCCGACCACGACCTTTTCGAACAGCGGCGCGGCCCGGCTCACAAGGTCGATATGACCGTTGGTGATGGGGTCGAACGTGCCGGGGTAGACGGCAATGCGGCGATTGGCCACGGTCATGGGCGGATGCAGATGTTCAGATGAGGTCAAAGTGTAGCAGTGGCACGGCGGTACAGGGCAAAGCGCACCTCGCGGGTGCCACCCTCGCGGTGCAGCAGCCAGTCCGGCGGCAGCACCGGCACGTGGCCGGCCGGCGATTCCAGGTACAGCCAGGCGTCGGCGGCCAGGTGCCGCGGCAGCTGGGCCAGCACGTCCTGCCACAGGCCATCGGCAAACGGCGGGTCGATGAAGACCAGGTCGGCCTGCTGCGCCTGCGCCCCTTGCAGCCAGCGCAGGGCATCGGCCTGCACGACGGTGATCTGGTCGCTGGCCTGCAGCCTGGCGACGGCGGCGGTCAGGTTGCGTCCCAGCTGCGCATCGCGCTCGACCAGGGTGGCGTGGGCAGCGCCACGCGAGACCGCCTCCAGGCCCAGCGCGCCACTGCCAGCGAACAGGTCCAGCACGCGGGCCCCGCCGAGCTTGGGCATCAGCCAGTTGAACAGGGTCTCGCGCACGCGGTCGCTGCTGGGGCGAAGGCCCGGCAGGGTCGGCACCGGCAGCCGGGTATTGCGCCAGCGCCCGCCGATGATGCGGACCTGGCCGTCATTGCCACCGCGGCCGCTCATCGGCGCCCCCGGCGGGAGGAATTCGAGAAATTCAGCATGAGCGGGATTGTAGTTCGGCCGGGCGGCGCCCGGCACCCGCAGAAGCCGAAGCAACAGCAACAGCGGGCATCCCCGTGGGATGGCGGGGTGGGTCCGGTTGAGGGGGACGCTGCAAGTACGTCCATGTAAGCTCGGTCGCCGCATCCATGCGGCTCACGCCCCCTCAACCGGACCCACCCCGCCTTCGACAGTTTCCTGCGATCTGTCGGAACGGCTCTTGGGGTCAGATCCGTTTTCCTGCAGAAAACGGATCTGACCCCAGATTTATTTCGATGTCTGACAGATGTGTCGACCAAGGTCGACACCCACCAACAGCCGAGTGAACCTGTCAGAGGCGGGGCGGTGTGGGGTGGCAGGACCGTTGGCGCCATGGATGGCGCCATCGAGCCCCCATGGGTGAGGGCGCTTTGCTTGCGAAGCACTGCTTCGCAAGCGCCCGAACGCACAGCCGCCAGCGGCTGGGCCGGCCGCCGGAGGGGGGTTTACGGCGTGTCCTGCCAACCCAACCCACACCGCCCCGCCATCCCACAGATAGCCCGCTGTTGCTGTTGCTGTTGCTGTTGCTTCGGCCTCTGCAGGTGCCGGGCGCCGCCCGGCCGACCAACCCCTTGATTTCGGGACAATCAGCCATACCCCTTGGCGAGGCCGCACGCGCTGGCGCGGCATTGCACATGGAGCCCTATCGATGACCGAGACCACCCAGACCGAAACCCTTGGCTTCCAGACCGAAGTCAAGCAGCTGCTGCAGCTGATGATCCACTCGCTGTACTCGAACAAGGAGATCTTCCTGCGCGAGCTGGTCTCCAACGCCGCCGACGCCGCCGACAAGCTGCGCTTCGAGGCCCTGACCCAGCCGGCCCTGCTGGAAGGCGACAGCGAACTGCGCGTGCGCGTCAGCTTCGACCCCGCCGCCCACACCATCACCATCGAAGACAACGGCATCGGCATGAGTCGCGCCGAGGCGATTGCCCATCTCGGCACGATCGCCAAGTCCGGCACCGGCGATTTCCTGCGCCAGCTGTCCGGCGACCAGAAGAAGGATTCGCAGCTGATCGGCCAGTTCGGCGTCGGCTTCTACAGCGCCTTCATCGTTGCCGACGAGGTCGAAGTGACCTCGCGCCGCGCCGGCCTGGCCGCAGGTGAAGGCGTGCGCTGGACCTCGCGCGGCGAAGGCGATTTCAACGTCGCCACTGTCGACAAGGCCGAGCGCGGCACCCGCATCGTCCTGCATCTGAAGGATGGCGAGCATGATTTCGCCGACGGCTGGCGCCTGCGCAGCATCCTCAAGAAGTATTCGGACCACATCGGCCTGCCGATCCAGATGCCGAAGGAAGGCGAGGAAGGCGCCACCGTCGAGTGGGAGACCGTCAACCGCGCCAGCGCGCTGTGGACCCGTCCGCGCACCGAGATCGGCGACGCCGAGTACACCGAGTTCTACAAGCACGTGGCGCACGACCACAGCGATCCGCTGGCGTGGAGCCACAACAAGGTCGAAGGCAAGCTGGAGTACACCTCGCTGCTTTACGTGCCCGGCCGCGCGCCGTTCGACCTGTACCACCGCGATGCGCCCAAGGGCCTGAAGCTCTATGTGCAGCGCGTGTTCGTGATGGACCAGGCCGAGCAGTTCCTGCCGCTGTACCTGCGCTTCATCAAGGGCGTGGTCGACTCCAACGACCTGTCGCTGAACGTCTCGCGCGAGATCCTGCAGTCCGGCCCGGTCATCGATTCGATGAAGGCGGCGCTGACCAAACGCTCGCTGGACATGCTGGACAAGCTGGCCGCCGACAAGCCGGAGCAATACGCCACGTTCTGGAAGGAATTCGGCCAAGTGCTGAAGGAAGGCCCGGCCGAGGACTACAACAACCGCGAGAAGGTGGCCGGGCTGCTGCGCTTCGCCTCCACCCGCGGCGACAGCGATGCGCAGACGGTGTCGCTGGCCGATTACCTCGGCCGCATGACCGAAGGCCAGGACAAGATCTACTACCTGACCGGCGAGAGCTACAGCCAGGTGCGCAACAGCCCCCACCTGGAAGTGTTCCGCAAGAAGGGCGTGGAAGTGCTGCTGCTGACCGACCGCATCGACGAGTGGCTGATGGGCTACCTGACCGATTTCGACGGCAAGGGCTTCGTCGACATCGCTCGTGGCGATCTCGACCTGGGCGCGCTGGAAACCGAAGCGGACAAGCAGGAACAGGAAGCCGCGGCGAAGGACAAGCAGGGCCTGGTCGAGCGCCTGAAGACCGTGCTGGGCGATGACGTGGCCGAAGTGCGCGTGTCACACCGCCTGACCGATTCGCCGGCGGTACTGGCCATCGGCGAACAGGACCTGGGCCTGCAGATGCGCCAGATCCTGGAAGCCAGCGGGCAGAAGGTGCCGGACAGCAAGCCGGTGCTGGAAATCAACCCGGGCCACCCACTGATTGCCAAGCTGGATGCCGAAGCCGATGGCGCGCGTTTCGACGACCTCGGCCGGGTGCTGTTCGACCAGGCCGCGCTGGCCGCCGGTGACAGCCTGAAGGACCCGGGTGCCTACGTGGCGAGGCTGAACAAGCTGCTGCTGGAGCTGTCGGCCTGATCGACAGGGTGGTCGCCGGGCATGGCCCGGCTTACCCGGCGGTGCTCTGGTAGAGGCCGACCTTGGTTGGCGCCCCAAAAGCGTGCCAACCAAGGTTGGCACCTACCGGGGCGGATCGAGCGTGCCAGCCAAGGTTGGCACCTACCGGCGCGGGTGGAGAGTGCCAACCAAGGTTGGCACCCACCAGGGGCGGCGGTTGGCGCCTGCCGAAGGGGTTCAGGCGTCGCGATCCAGCAGCGAACCCAGCATCTGGTCCTGGCGGCGGATCACCGCGGCATTGGCGGCGAAGGCCACCACCTCGGCTTTCGCGGCCAGCAGGTCACCCAGCGGCGCGCCGGCATCGGCGCCGACGGGAATCACCGCGGCCTGCACCCCACCCTGCCCGGCAGCACTGCGCTGCAGCTGCAGGCGCTGGGCATCCGGGGTCGCCAGGTTGGCCACGTTGTGCGCAGCCACCTGCACGCCCTGCTGGGACGCACGCATCCCGCCGAGGGCAATTCCCATCACGTTGTCCATGGCGGTCTCCGGGCCGCACGACGCAGCCCTCCGGACCGGTTAACGGCCGGCGGGCCGCGACCTTGAGTCCACATCGGCCCGACAGGCCCGAGTGGTAGCATATCCCCCTGATTTCAGCGCCTTTTGCCAATGCTCAGTTTTTTCCGCCGCAAGAAGCCCCAGGATGCCCCCGCAGCGGAGGCACCCAAGACCCAGCACTACTCGGCTGAAGAGCTGGCGGCGGCGTTCCCGTCGGCCGCGCCGGTCGAGGACAAAGAGCCAGCACCGGTAGCCGTACCGGCCGCGCCTGCGCCGGCCGAGCCGCCGCCGGCAGCCGTCGTTCCGGTCGCTTTCGAGCCCACCCCGGTGGTTCCGGCTCCGGTGGTTCCGGCTCCGGTCGTTCCCGCTCCGAGCGCTCCGCAATCGGCCGCCCGGATCGACGTCGCCCCGGTGGCGGCCCCGGCCATCGAACCGGCACCCGCACCACTGCCTCAGCCCACCCCGGCACCGGTCACCGACGACCTGCCTGCCGCCGCCTCGATCGATGCCGTTCCGGCGCCTGCCGGCAAGCCCGGCTGGCGCGAACGCCTGCGCAACAGCGTCATCGCGCGCAGCTTCGGTGGACTGTTCTCGCGCAACCCCAAGCTCGACGACGATCTGCTGGACGAGCTGGAAACCGCACTGATCACCGCCGACGTCGGCGTGGGCGCCACCACCGATCTGGTCGAGGGCCTGCGCAAGCGCATGAAGTCGCGCGAGTTCGCCGACGCCAATGCGCTGCTGGCCGCGTTGCGCGCCGAGCTGATCGCGATCCTGCAGCCGGTGGCCAAGCCGCTGGTGATCGATCGCAACGCCAAGCCCTTCGTGGTGCTCACCGTCGGCGTCAACGGCGTCGGCAAGACCACCACCATCGGCAAGCTGGCCAAGCGCTTCAAGGACGACGGCCACAGCCTGATGCTGGCTGCCGGCGATACCTTCCGCGCCGCCGCCGTGGCCCAGTTGCAGGCCTGGGGCGAGCGCAACGGCGTAGCCGTGGTCGCGCAGGGGCAGAACGCCGATGCCGCTTCCGTGGCATTCGACGCGCTGCAGGCCGGCAAGGCCCGCGGCACCTCGGTGCTGATCGCCGATACCGCCGGCCGCCTGCACACCCAGTCCGGCCTGATGAACGAGCTGGGCAAGATCCGCCGCGTGCTCGGCAAGATCGACCCCACCGCCCCGCACGAAGTGCTGATGGTGATCGACGGCACCACCGGCCAGAACGCGCTGTCGCAGTTGCGCCAGTTCAATGCCGCAGTGAACGTGACCGGCCTGGTGGTGACCAAGCTGGACGGCACTGCCAAGGGCGGCGTGGTGTTCGCGCTGGCCCGCGAGTTCGGCATCCCGATCCGCTTTGCCGGTATCGGCGAGCGCCCGGAAGACCTGCGCGTGTTCGATCCGGAAGCGTTCGTCGACGCCCTGCTGCCCGAAGCGCTGGGCGCCTGATACACCGCGCAGCCACGCATGGCGTGGCTCTACCGCAGCCTGGTAGAGCCACCCCACGGGTGGCTGCCTCTCTGGAACTCCAATGCCCCGCCAGCCGCACGCCAGCGCCGAAACTGCAGAACGGGACGGTTTCGTCGCCCGCCTGCTGCACTGGTTCGACGACCATGGTCGCCACGACCTGCCCTGGCAGCACCCACGCAGCCCCTATCGGGTCTGGCTGTCGGAAATCATGCTGCAGCAGACCCAGGTAGCCACGGTCATCCCGTACTTCCAGCGGTTCCTGCAGCATTTCCCGACGCTGCCCGACCTCGCCGCCGCCAGCAATGACGCGGTGATGGCGCAGTGGGCCGGGCTCGGCTACTACGCCCGCGCACGCAACCTGCATGCCGCCGCGAAGCGCTGCGTGGAACTGCACGACGGCGACCTGCCGCGCGATTTCGATCCCTTGCATGCCCTGCCCGGCATCGGCCGCAGCACCGCAGGTGCGATCCTCAGCCAGGCCTGGAACGATCCGTTCGCGATCCTCGATGGCAACGTCAAGCGCGTGCTCAGCCGTTACCACGGCATCGACGGCTTTCCCGGCCTGCCGGCCATCGAGAAACAGTTGTGGTCGATTGCCGAGGCGCACGTGGCGCAGGTGCCGGCCGGGCGAATGGCTGATTACACCCAGGCACAGATGGACCTGGGTGCGACGGTGTGCAGCCGCGCCAAGCCAGCCTGCGTGATCTGCCCGCTGCAGGACGCGTGCGCGGCGCGCCGCGAAGGCCGTACCGCCGAACTGCCCACGCCCAAGCCCAGCAGGACCCTGCCCGAGCGCGAAGCCGTGGCCCTGCTGCTGCGCGATGCCCAGCAGCGCGTGCTGCTGCAGAAGCGGCCGGACACCGGCATCTGGGCGCAGCTGTGGACGCTGCCGCAGGCCGATGCCGGCAGCGTACTGCAGGACTGGTTCGACGCGCACGTCGAAGGTTCGCTGGAAGACGCCGAGGAACTGCCGGTGTTGAAGCACACCTTCAGCCACTACAAGCTGCACCTGCAGGTACTGTCGCGGCAGGTGCACGGCCTGCGCGTGGAAGAACCCACGCTGCGCTGGGTCGCCAACGACGAGCTGCCCGCGCTGGGCCTGCCAGCGCCGATCCGCAAGCTGCTCGACGGCGCCACGACCAAGGCGCCGAAACGAAATTCCAAGAAACCCCGCAACCACGAGTGAGTGCCATGTCCCGAACCGTCTTCTGCCAGTACGAACAACGCGATGCCGAGGGCCTGGACTTCGTGCCCTACCCCGGCGAACTGGGCCAGCGCATCTTCAACAACATCGGCAAGCAGGCTTGGGCCGCGTGGCTCGCGCACCAGACCATGCTGATCAACGAAAACCGCCTGTCGCCGCGCACCCCGGAGCATCGCGCATTCCTTGAGGGCGAACTGGTCAAGTTCCTGTTCGAGAAGGACGCGGAAAAGCCTGCCGGCTTCACCCCGGAAGCCTGACCCAAAGGTAGTGCCGGCCGCTGGCCGGCATCGCGCAGATGCCAGGTTGCCGGCCAGCGGCCGGCACTACCGCGCTATTTCGTATTTTCCTCGCGCTCCTGCACCTGCGCCTGGCGCAGCTCCTGCTCGGAGGCACGCAGTGCCTTCACGTCCAGCTTGCGGATGCTGTTGATGAAGCACGGCATGCGCGGGCCACCGGTCGGGTCGCGCACCAGCACCTTGTCGAAACGCGATGACACGCGGCCCATGCTGCTGGTCAACCCGATGGCGGTGGCGTACGACAGGTCCGGGCACGGACCACTCAGTTCCAGCAGGTAAGCCTCGCTCGGCCGGGTCCACACCGCCAGCGCGCTGTCACCCAGTTCGGTCCAGCCATTGAGGCTGCCGAAGAACTGCATGTCGTTCTGCGGCGCGCCGGCGTGGGCGCGGTACAGATCCAGTTTCTCGGTACTGCTGAGCCGGCCGCTGGTCGCGCAGGCGGCCAGCGCCAGGCAGAGTCCGGCGATCAGGATCGGGGTCTTCATGGCGATCTCCTCGGGGAACCTGCTGCGATCATGCGCCGGCCGATGTGCGACCGGCGCGAGGGCAGGTAAACCCGTTCAGGCGCCGGGAGGCGGCCGTTGCCGGCCGCTCAGACGTCGGCGTGGGCCAGTGCGTGCAGGCGCCCTTCGCGCAGCTCCAGCACCCGGTCCAGGCGCCGCGCCAGGCTGCGGTCGTGGGTAACCAGCACCAGGCTGGTATGACGCGCGCGGTTGAGTTCCAGCATCAGCTCGAACACGGTGCCCGCGGTGCGGTCATCCAGGTTGCCGGTCGGCTCGTCACCGAGCACGCAGGCCGGATGATTGACCAGCGCACGTGCCACCGCGGCACGTTGGCGTTCGCCGCCGGACAGCTCGCCCGGCTTGTGGTCCAGACGATGTCCGAGGCCGACCGCTTCCAGCAGCGTGGTGGCCCGGCTGCTCGCTTCGGCCACGGCAGTGCCGGCCAGCAGCACCGGCATCATCACGTTTTCCAGCGCGGTGAACTCAGGCAACAGGTGGTGGAACTGGTAGACGAAGCCCAGCGCCTGGTTGCGCAGCAGGCCACGCGCGGTGTCCGACAGCGCGGACATGCGCTGGCCGGTCACGTAGACCTCGCCTGCGGTCGGAATATCCAACCCGCCCAGCAGGTGCAGCAGCGTGCTCTTGCCGGCACCGGAGGCACCGATGATCGCCACGGTTTCGCCGGCGGTCACGGTCAGGTCCAGTCCATCGAACACCGGGGTCTGCATGCGCCCTTCGGCGTAGGTCTTGCCCAGTGCTTCGGCGCGGATCACCTCATCGCCGCGGTTGAAGACCTTATTCATAACGCAGGGCCTCCGCCGGCTGGGTGCGTGCCGCCCGCCAGGCGGGATACAGGGTCGCCAGGAAGCTCATCAGCAGCGCGACCACGGTGATCGCCACCACGTCGCCGGTCTGCATGTCGGTCGGCAGGCCGGTGATGTAGTACACATCCTCCGGCAGCAGCTTGACGTTGAACACGCTTTCGATGGCGCCCAGGATGCGTTCCAGGTTGAGGGTCAGGGTGATGCCGCCGATCAGGCCGGCCAGCGTGCCGAAGATGCCGATCAGCGAACCCTGCACCATGAACACCTGCATCACCCCGCCCGGGGTCAGGCCGAGGGTGCGCAGGATGGCGATGTCGGCCTGCTTGTCGGTCACCAGCATCACCTGCGAGGACACCAGGTTGAACGCACCCATGGCGATGATCAGCGACAGCAGGATGCCCATCACCACCTTCTCCATGCGCAGCGAGTGGTAGAGGTTGGCGTTCTGCTGGGTCCAGTCACTCACGCGGTAGGCACCACCCAGGCTCTGCGCGAGGTCCACGCCCACTTCCAGCGAGCGGTCCATGTCGTGCAGCTTCAGCCGCACGCCGGTGGCGCCGTCGCTGCGCAGCACGCGCTCCAGGTCCTGCATGTTGGCGAAGCCGACGCCCCGGTCGACCTCGTTGTAGCCGGCCTCGAAGATGCCGCTGACGGTGAAGCGTTTCATCCGCGGCACGGCACCGGCAGGCGTGCCCTGCACTTCGGCGAAGGTCACCAGCACCTGGTCACCGACGTCGACGCCGAGCCAGATCGCCAGTTCCTTGCCCAGCAGCAGGTTGAAGCTGCCCGGCGTCAGGCTGGCATAGCTGCCCTTGGTGACCTTCTTGTCGATCACCGATACCTTCGGCTCCAGCGCCGGATCGATGCCCTGGATGATCGCACCCTGCACGCGTGGGCCGCTGATCATCGACTGGATCTCGATGTAAGGCGCGGCACCGGCCACGCGCGGATCCTTGCGGGCTACGTCGACCACGCGCATCCAGTCCGGCATCGGCTCGCCGTCGCGGCTGATGGTGGTGTGCGCGGTCATCTGCAGCAGGCGGCTGCGGATTTCCTTCTGGAATCCGCTCATCACCGCCAACGTGGTGATCAGCACCGTAACGCCGAGCGCGATGCCCAGGATCGATGCCATCGAGATGAAGGAGATGAAGCCGTTGCGGCGCTTGGCGCGCAGGTAGCGCAGGCCAATGGCCACGGGAATGGGTTTGAACATGCAGGCACGCCGGTCAATTCAGCTTATGGTGCCATCGTCCGGGGCTGACGGGAAACGGCGCGTGCGGCCACGGCCAGTCGCAGTTCACGTCGCTGCCCGGAATCGAGCACATCCGGCCAGAACAGCAGGCGCTGGCGGCGCCGATCCTCACGCCACAGCAACAACAGCCATGGGCCACGCACCACCAGCCGTGGCGTATCAACGTCCTGCCCGGCCACCTGCAGTGGCTCGGGAAGCGGCGGCAGAAGCACCTGCACGCGCGGCCTGCGCTGGCGCCAGGCCAGTTCGGCCAGGCCCGTGCACCAGGCCAGCACCACTGCGGGCATCAGCAGCCGTGAAGGCAGATCCGATGCGCGCAGCAGCCACGGCGCAGCCAGCAGCACCGCCAACTGGGCGGCGGCCTGCAGCCGCGAGGGGCGCCACTCAAGGCTTGAGGGCGAGGATCTTCTGCATGAAGGGGATCGCGTGCGCATGCGGGCAGGCCTCGTAGCCCATGAACCAGCGCCACAACTTATCGTCCTCGCAGTCGAGCAGGAACAGGAAAACCTCGCGCTCTTCGGTCGGCGCAGTGCTCCACTCGTGGTCCAGGTAGCGGCCGAACAGCTGGTCCAGCTCACGCATGCCGCGGCGGCAGCGCCAGCGCAGCTTCTTCAGCAGAACGTCTTCTTCCATCGTGTTTCTCCAGATACAGCAAAGCCACGCATGGCGTGGCTCTACTGGGGTCATGCAACTACCCTGCGCCGTGTATCAGGCGCGGCGTTCCATCATCAGCTTCTTGATCTCGGCGATCGCCAGTGCCGGGTTCAGGCCCTTCGGGCAGGTCCGGGCACAGTTCATGATGGTGTGGCAGCGGTACAGCTTGAACGGATCTTCCAGATCGTCCAGGCGCGCACCGGTGTCCTCATCGCGCGAGTCGATGATCCAGCGGTAGGCCTGCAGCAGGATCGCCGGGCCCAGGTAACGCTCGCCGTTCCACCAGTAGCTCGGGCAGCTGGTCGAGCAGCAGGCGCACAGGATGCACTCGTACAGGCCGTCCAGCTTCTTGCGGTCTTCCGGCGACTGCAGGCGCTCGCGGTCCGGCGGTGCCGGGGTCTGGGTGCGGATCCACGGCTTGATCGACGCGTACTGCGCGTAGAAGTGGGTCAGGTCCGGAACCAGGTCCTTGACCACGTTCATGTGCGGCAGCGGGTAGATCGGCACTTCCTTCTTGCCGCAGTCCGAGATGGCTCGGGTGCAGGCCAGGGTGTTGGTGCCGTCGATGTTCATGGCGCACGAACCACAGATACCTTCGCGGCACGAGCGGCGGAAGGTCAGGGTCGGGTCGATCTCGTTCTTGATCTTGATCAGGGCGTCCAGGACCATCGGGCCACAGGCGTCCAGATCGACTTCATAGGTATCGGTGCGCGGGTTGCTGTCGTCGTCCGGACTCCAGCGGTAGATCTTGAAGGTGCGCACGTTCTTGCCGCCGTTCTTGACGGGGAAGTGCTTGCCCTTCGTGATCTTGGAATTCTTGGGGAGTGAAAACTCGGCCATGGCTGCTCTCGTTGGCTCAGGCGGCCCGCGCCCGTGGGCGCGGATTGCATGGTAGGCGGGGTCGGATCAGTACACGCGCGGCTTCGGCGGCACCACGGACACGTCGTCGGTCAACGTGTACATGTGCACCGGACGGTAGTCGAAGCTGCACTTGCCCTTCTCGTCGACGCTGACCAGGGTGTGCTTCTGCCAGTTGACGTCGTCGCGGTCCGGGAAGTCCTCGTGCGCATGCGCGCCGCGGCTTTCCTTGCGCTGTTCGGCCGAGTTGATCGTCGCCACCGCATTGAGCAGCAGGTTGTTCAGCTCGTAGGTCTCGATCAGGTCCGAGTTCCACACCAGCGAACGGTCGGAGACCTTCACGTCCTGGAACGAGTCGAAGATCTTGTCCATCTTCTCGCAGCCTTCCTTCAGCGTCTGGCTGGTGCGGAAGACCGCCGCGTCGGCCTGCATGGTGCGCTGCATGCGATCGCGGATGACCGAGGTCGGGGTATCGCCGTTGGCGTGGCGCAGCTTGTCCAGCAGGCCCAGCGCCTTGTCGCAGGCATCGGCCGGCAGCGGCTTGTGCGCAGCGCCCGGCTTGATGGTCTCGGCACAGCGGTTGGCCACGGCACGGCCGAACACCACCAGGTCCAGCAGCGAGTTCGAGCCCAGGCGGTTGGCGCCGTGCACGGACACGCAGGCCGCTTCGCCGATGGCGTACAGGCCCGGCACTACCGCGTTGTCGTTGTCGCCGACCTTCTGCACCACTTCGCCGTGGTAATTGGTCGGGATGCCGCCCATGTTGTAGTGCACGGTCGGGATGACCGGAATCGGCTGCTTGTGTACGTCGACGCCGGCGAAGATGCGGGCGCTCTCGGCGATGCCCGGCAGCTTCTCGTCGATCACGCCCGGGCCGAGGTGGGTCAGGTCGAGCAGGATGTGGTCCTTGTGCTCGCCGACGCCGCGGCCTTCGCGGATCTCGATGGTCATCGAACGGCTGACCACGTCGCGCGAGGCCAGGTCCTTGTAGTGCGGCGCGTAACGCTCCATGAAGCGCTCGCCGCTGCTGTTGCGCAGGATGCCACCTTCACCGCGGACACCCTCGGTGATCAGGCAGCCGGCGCCGTAGATGCCGGTCGGGTGGAACTGCACGAACTCCATGTCCTGCATGGCGATGCCGGCACGCATGGCCAGGCCGCCACCGTCGCCGGTGCAGGTGTGCGCCGAGGTGGCGCTGAAGTAGGCACGGCCGTAGCCGCCGGTGGCCAGTACCACGCCCTGGGCGCGGAACAGGTGCAGGGTGCCGTCGGACATGTCCAGGGCCAGCACGCCGCGGCAGGCGCCTTCCTCGTCGAAGATCAGGTCGAGCGCGAAGTACTCGATCATGAAGCGCGCGTCGTGCTTCAGCGACTGCTGGTACAGCGTGTGCAGCATCGCGTGGCCGGTACGGTCGGCCGCCGCGCAGGTACGCTGCGCCGCCGGGCCTTCGCCATACTTGGTGGTCATGCCACCGAACGGACGCTGGTAGATCTTGCCTTCGGCGGTGCGCGAGAACGGCACGCCGTAATGTTCGAGCTCGATGATGGCCGGGATGGCCTCACGGCACATGTACTCGATGGCGTCCTGGTCGCCCAGCCAGTCCGACCCCTTGATGGTGTCGAAGAAGTGGTAGCGCCAGTCGTCCTCGCCCATGTTGCCGAGCGCGGCCGAGATACCGCCCTGGGCGGCAACGGTGTGAGAACGGGTCGGGAAGACCTTGGTCAGGCACACGGTCTGCAGGCCCTTGGCGGCCAGGCCGAACGTGGCGCGCAGGCCGGCACCGCCGGCGCCGACCACGACCATGTCGTACTTGTGTTCGGTGATCTTGTAAGCGGACATCTAATCTGGATTCCTGTGTAGGTGCCTGGGCTCAGGCAACGCCGAGGGCGATGCGGCCCACCGCAAACACACTGACGATCATGCCGAGCACGGCGACGAACTTCACCGCGGTCTGCAGCACCAGGGCCAGCAGCGATTCGTGGATGTAGTCTTCCAGCACGACCTGCATGCCGAGCTGCGCGTGCCAGAACATCGCGATCAGCAGGCCGATCAGCGGCACCGCGTTCCACGGCTTGGCCACGGCGGCGGCGGCGGTGGCGTAGTCCGAGCCCAGCAGGCCCAGCACGAAGACCAGGAACCAGATGCCCAGCACCACCAGTGCGGCGGCGGTCAGGCGCTGGTGCACGAAGTGCTCGGTGCCGGTCTTGGCCGAGCCAAGGCCGCGCACGTTCTTCAACGGGGTACGGAACTTGCTCACGCGGCACCTCCGAACATCACATAGGCCCACACCAGCAGGGTGATCACCAGGCTGCCGATGACCGACAGCCAGCTGCTGCGGATGAAGGCGGGGATGCTGAAGCCGATGGCGAAGTCCTGCACGACGTGGCGGATGCCATTGCACAGGTGATAGGCGAACGACCATGTCCACGCGAACAGGAACACGCGGCCATACCAGGCCCCGGCATGGCCGGTGAAGCAGTTCCAGGACTCGGGCCCCATCATCAGGGCCAGCAGGCCGGCGGCGATGATGAGGGCACCAACAGACAGAAAGACGCCAGTGGCTCGATGCAGGATCGAGGTGGCCATCTGAATCTGCCAGCGATACACCTGAAGGTGCGGGGAAAGTGGGCGTTGTCTGGTCGCCATTCGCTGGGCTCGTTGTCTCGGCTGGGCGGCACACGGCCGCGTTGGCTCAATGCTGATCAGAAATCGATGCAGCGTCCGTTTTTCTCCCAATCGCCATACCGCACCGGATCAAGTCCGCCGCGGCCGCCGAATTCTTCCGCTTTTTCCTGTTCCACGGGCACGGGTGCCGCGGGGACCAGCGGGGCTTCAGATTCGTCGTCGGGAGTGGGGGTTGTTTGGCCTATCATGTTCGGTCTCGCAACGCACAAATTTTAGACCTCGTTCACGTGCCTGACAACCTGCCCCCTGCTTTCGTCGGATATCCGCGCCTGCCCGGCCACCAGCTGCTGAGCCTGCAGGGCCCGGATGCGGCTGTCTTTGCCCACGCCCAGTTCAGCAGCGATGTCACCGCCCTGCCCCTGCAGCACTGGCAGTGGAGTGCCTGGCTGAGCGCCAAGGGCCGCACCCTGGCGGTGTTCCAGCTGCTTCGGCTGGCCGAAGACCACGTGATGCTGGTGCTGGCTGACGGCGATGCCGATGCGATTGCGTCGCAACTGCAGCGCTTCGTGTTCCGCCGCAAGGTGAAGGTGCAGGTGCGCAGCGATCTGGCGGCGGCTGGCGCGTTCACCGCGCCCGAGGCCGCCAGCGGCGCGGCGATTGCGCAGACCGCAGGCGACGGCTGGGAGCTGGACCTGGGCAGCGATGCCCTGCCGCGCACCCTGCGCGTTGGCAGCGCCGACGCGTTCGCGGCCGGCAATGAAGCCGATGAGGCCGCTTTCGCCCTGGCCTGGCGCCAGGCCGACCTGCGCTACGGCCTGCCGCGGCTGGAAGAAGGCCAGCGCGAAGTGTGGACCCCCCAACAGCTGGGCCTGGACCGCCTGAACGGCTACAGCGTGAAGAAGGGCTGCTATCCCGGCCAGGAAATCGTCGCCCGCACCCACTTCCTCGGCAAGGCCAAGCGTGCGGTGCAGTTGCTGCATACCGCAGCACCGGCACAGGCCGGCGATGGCGTGCAGCAGGATGGCGCGGGGCTGGGCACGATTGCCAGCGTGGCCGGCGACCTGGCACTGGCGGTACTGCCACTGGAGGCCAGCGACGCTGACCTGCAGGTGGGCGATGCCATTGCGCAGCGCGTGCCGTTGCTGGATGGCCTGGCCCGCTGAAGCAGGCGGGGACCTGCACGGATGGGTGCAGGAATGGTAGTGCCGGCCGCTGGCCGGCAACCATGCAGGGTTGAGGTTGCCGGCCAGCGGCCGGCACTACCCCTTACAGGCGCTCGCCGGTTTCCGCGCTGAAGAAATGCAGGCCCTGCGGGTGGATCGCCACGCGGATCTGCTCGCCCACCTCGGGCAGCGCCTGCGGCGCCACGCGCATGGTCAGCGCGTGCTGGCCACTGCTGAGGTTGACGAAGATCTCGTTGCCGACCGGCTCGATGCCTTCGATCCGCGCGCTGAACGCATGCGCATCGTCGGCGGCCGCCGGCTGCAGATGCTCCGGACGCACGCCCACCGCGATCGGCTTCTGCAGCCACGCCGGGTCGATGGTGGCCTGGCCCAGCGGCGCACACCAGTCACCGTCGACCACGGTCACGCCACCGGCATCGCCCTGCAGCGTGCCGCGCAGCACGTTCATCGCCGGGCTGCCGAGGAAGCCCGCCACGAACAGGTTGGCCGGGCGGTCGTACAGCGCCATTGGCGTATCGATCTGCTGGATGATGCCGTCCTTCAGCACCACGATGCGCTGGCCGAGGGTCATCGCTTCCACCTGATCGTGCGTCACGTAGATCATGGTGGTGCCCAGCTTGCGGTGCAGCTGCGCGATCTCGGTACGCACGCTGTGGCGCAGCTTGGCATCCAGGTTGGACAGCGGTTCGTCGAGCAGGAACACCGCCGGCTCGCGCACCAGCGCACGGCCCAGCGCGACACGCTGGCGCTGGCCACCGGACATCGCCTTGGGCAGCTTGTCCATCATCTCGGTCAGGCCCAGCGTCTGCGCCGCCTCGGCGATGCGCTTGTCGATGGTCGCCTTGTCGTGACCGCGCAGCTTCAGGCCAAAGGCCAGGTTCTCGGCCACGGTCATGTGCGGGTACAGCGCATAACTCTGGAACACCATCGCGATGTCGCGATCCTTCGGCGCCACGTCGTTGACCACGCGATCACCGATGGTCAGCGTGCCGCCGCTGATCTCCTCCAGGCCAGCCACCATCCGCAGCAGGGTCGACTTGCCACAGCCGGACGGGCCGACCAGCACCATCAGCTCGCCATCGGCGACCTCGAAGCTGGCGTCCTTCACCGCGACCTGGCCGTTGTCATAGACCTTGCGCACACCCTGCAACTGCACTTTTGCCATATCACCTATCCGGTCCGCCCGAAGCCGGGCTGTCTTTTGGGACTGCCTCGGCCCTCCCGATGGCAGTGATGATTGCGCGCTTGCCGCATGACGGCGAGCACTGCAATCGAATACAGTTGCCCATTCTGCCATGTAAACGTTTTCACGTGGCACTATCCGATGATCGGTGCGCACCGATCTGCGTCGGCGGTTGAACGAAGGTTCCGCCGAGGCAGTGGTTTCGAATGGAACGGTCTTCCGGCACCCCGGAGAACGCCCCTGACGAACCTCGGACAGGCAGTTGCGCGGATGTCCCCCGAACCCAGCCATGAAGCGATTGACAACGATGTCACCCGGATCTGAAACTCGAGCGATGCACGACACCCTCTTCCTGTTCGGTGCCACAGGTGATCTGGCCCAGCGCTACCTGTTCCCTTCGCTGCTTCGCCTGCTTGGCGACGGCCTGCTGCCGGAGGACTTCCGCATCCGTGCGCTGGCCCTGTCCGGGCATGACACCGAAGCCTTCCATGACATCCTGCGGCCGCGCCTGCAGCAGGCCATGCCGATGGCCACGCAGGACGACATCAGCGCCCTGCTGCGTCGCATCGACTACCGCTCTGTGGACCTGCGCGACGTCGACTCGGTTGCCGCCGCGGTCGCCGACCTCGTGCACCGCAAGTGCGTCAGCTACCTCGCCATCCCGCCGGGCCTGTACATCTCCACCTGCGAAGGCCTGGCCAAGGGCGGCGCCCTCGCCGCGCCGGCACGCCTGATGCTGGAAAAGCCGATCGGCAGCGACAGCGAGAGCGCCGAGGAAATCATCAGCACCATCGGCCAGTGGATCGACGAGGACCGCGTGTTCCGCCTCGACCACTACCTGGGCAAGGCCGCGGTGCAGAACCTGATCGCACTGCGCTTCGGCAACACGCTGCTGGAAGCGGTGTGGAACCGCAACTACATCGAATCGGTGCACATCCTGGTGGCCGAAAGCGAAGGCGTGGATGGCCGCGATGCCTATTACGCCCGCTCCGGCGCGCTGCGCGACATGGTGCAGAGCCACATCCTGCAGCTGCTGTGCATGGTGGCGATGGAACCGCCGGCATCGCTGGAAGCCGATCGCATCCGCGACGAGAAGGTCAAGGTGCTGCGCGCCCTGCGCCCGCTCGATGCCAGGCACGCCGCGCGTGACAGCATCCGTGGCCGCTACACCGCCGGCACCATCAATGGCCAGCCGGCACAGGCCTACCAGCCGCCGGAAGGCAGCGACGTGGAAACCTTCGCCGGTGTCACCGCGCATATCGACAACTGGCGCTGGAGCGGCGTGCCGTTCCACCTGGTCACCGGCAAGCGCCTGCCCGAGCGCACCACCCGCGTGGTGGTCACGCTGAAGCCGGTCACCCACTGGCTGTTCGAGCGCCCGCAGCGCGCGCAGGCCGCACCGAACCGCCTGGTGTTCCAGCTGCAGCCGCAGGAAAACATCGAACTGGGCCTGATGAGCAGCCTGGCAGGCCCGGAATGGGGCGCGCTGGAGCTGCATCCGCTGGAGCTGGAACTGTCGGTGCCGACCGGCCTGCACCGCCGTATCGCCTACGAACGCTTGTTCCTGGATGCCTTCAACGGCAACCACACGCTGTTCGTGCGCGATGACGAAGTGCGTGCGGCCTGGGCCTGGATCGACAGCGTCGCCGACGCCTGGAAGGACGCCAAGCTGCCGCTGGAGCCCTACCCCGCCGGCCAATGGGGCCCGGGCAATGCGGGCGGGTTCCTGCCGCAGGACCTGGACGCGCCCGACAGCGGAGCGTCGGCATGAGTGCCAGCTCGCAGCCAGTGCTGGTCGCCGACATCGGTGGCACCAACGCGCGCTTCGCCCTGGCCGACACCTCGCTGGACGCACCGCTGCAGAAGGACAGCATCCGCGAGTACGCGGTGGCGGAGTTCCCGTCGCTGGGTGATGCCGCGCGCCACCATCTGGAACAGATCGGCGCCACGGCAAGCCGCGGCGTGTTCGCCGTGGCCGGTCGCGTGGATGGTGACGAAGCACGCATCACCAACCATCCGTGGGTGATCTCGCGCAGCCGCACCGCTGCCATGCTCGGGTTCGACGAACTGCACCTGATCAACGACTTCGCCGCACAGGCGATGGCGATTTCGCTGCTGCAGCCCGATGACGTGGTCCAGGTCGGTGGGGCTGCCTGGGTACCGGGCAAGCCCGGCCAGCCACGCAACTACGCGGTGATCGGGCCCGGTACCGGGCTCGGCGTCGGCGGCCTGATCATGCGCCACGGCCGTTGCTATCCGCTGGAAACCGAAGGCGGCCATGTCAGCTTCCCGCCGGGAACCCCGGAAGAGATCCGCATCCTGGAGATCCTGTCCGAGCAGTTCGGCCGCGTCTCCAACGAGCGCCTGATCTGCGGCCCCGGCCTGGTCAACATCCATCGCGCCGTGTGCGAGATGGCCGGCATCGATCCGGGCCAGCTGCAGCCGGTGGACGTGACCGCCCGCGCCCTGCACGGCGATCCGCAGGCGATGCGCACCGTGGATGTGTTCTGCGCCGTGTTCGGCGCCATTGCTGGCGATCTGGTGCTGACCCAGGGCGCCTGGGACGGCGTGTTCCTGACCGGCGGGCTGACCCCGAAGATGCTCGATTCGCTGCAGCACTCCGGTTTCCGCCAACGCTTCGAGCACAAGGGCCGGTTCTCTTCCATCATGGCGCGCGTGCCCTCGTTGGCGGTGATGCATCCCCACGCCGGACTGCTGGGCGCCGCCGCCTATGCCGCCGACGCCGAACGTGACACACCTGGAGTTGCCGCATGAGCCCCACCACCTTCCACGACGACCGCATCGAGTTCATCAACCATGGCGATGCCGATGGCTGGATCGAAGCCGTTGCCGCCGAGATGGCGCACACCCTCAACCACGACATCAACGAAGTGGGCCGCGCCCGCATCCTGCTGTCTGGCGGCACTACACCGGCGCCGGTCTACCAGGCGCTGGCCGAGTTGGACGTGCACTGGGACCGGGTGGAAGTGAGCCTGGCCGACGAGCGCTGGCTGTCGCCGCAGGATCGCGACAGCAATGCCTGGCTGGTGCGCGAGCACCTGCTGAAACGCGCCGAGGGTGCGCATTTCGATCCACTGGTGCGGATCGGCAAGCCCCTGCCCGAATGCGTGTACACCGCCAACCTGCAGGCACAGCACAGCCAGCCGCCGAGCCTGGTGGCACTGGGCATGGGCAACGACGGCCACACCGCCTCGCTGTTCCCGGGCTCGAAGGACCTCGCCCGCGCACTGGAAAGCACCCTGCCCTATGCCGCGCTGGATGCCACCGGCTGCCCGGGCGCGAACCAGTGGCCGCTGCGCATCACGCTGACCCCGCATGGGCTGCGCCAGTGCCGACAGCGCCTGCTGCTGCTGCGCGGCAAGCAGAAGCTGCAGGTGCTGCGCCAGGCGTTGGACAGCAACGACGCCCAGCAGTATCCGATCCTCAACGCGATCAACCTGGAAGGCGCGCGCCTGCGCGTCCACTGGGCTGATTGATGTCGGCGGCGGTGCCCTGCCGCCGCTTGCCTCTCGCCACCTTGAACGCCGGTAGCCAATGAGCCTCCATCCGCAATTGCAAGCCATCACTGAGCGTGTCATCCGCCGCAGCGCCGCCTCGCGTGCCGCCTACCTGGCCGCGATCGACGCCTCCCTGCGCGAAGGCCCGTTCCGCAGCCGCCTGAGCTGCGGCAACCTCGCCCACGGATTCGCCGCCTGTGGCGGCACCGACAAGAGCCGCCTGCGCGGCGGCGTGACGCCGAACCTGGGCATCATCACCGCCTACAACGACATGCTCTCGGCGCACCAGCCGTTCGAGACCTATCCCGAGCAGATCCGCGAGATCGCCCGCGGGCTGGGTGCCACCGCACAGGTGGCCGGCGGCGTGCCGGCGATGTGCGACGGCGTCACCCAGGGCCGCGGCGGCATGGAACTGTCGCTGTTCTCGCGCGATGTGATCGCCCAGGCCACTGCGATCGGCCTCAGCCATGACATGTTCGATACCACCGTCTACCTCGGCGTGTGCGACAAGATCGTGCCGGGCCTGCTGATCGGCGCGCTGGCCTTCGGCCACCTGCCGGCGGTGTTCGTGCCGGCCGGCCCGATGACCCCGGGCATCCCGAACAAGCAGAAGGCGGAAGTGCGCGAGCGCTATGCCGCCGGCGAAGCCACCCGCGAAGAGCTGCTGGAAGCCGAGTCCGCGTCGTACCACGGCGCTGGCACCTGCACCTTCTACGGCACCGCCAATTCCAACCAGGTGCTGCTGGAAGCGATGGGCGTGCAGCTGCCGGGAGCATCGTTCGTCAATCCGGGCACGCCGCTGCGCGACGCCCTCACCCGCGAAGCCACCGAACGTGCACTGGACATCACCGCGCTCGGCGACGACTTCCGTCCGCTGGGCCGGATCATTGATGAGCGCGCGATCATCAACGCGGTCATCGCGCTGATGGCCACCGGCGGTTCGACCAACCACACCATCCACTGGATCGCAGTGGCGCGTGCCGCCGGCATCGTGCTGACCTGGGACGACTTCGACGAACTGTCGCAGCTGATTCCGCTGCTGGCCCGCGTCTATCCGAACGGCGAGGCCGACGTGAACCGCTTCGCGGCCGCTGGCGGACCGGCCTTCGTGTTCGGCGAGCTGATCAGGGCGGGCCTGATGCACGGTGACCTGGTCAGCGTGGCGCGCGGCGGCATGGCCGACTACGCGCGCGAGCCGCAGCTGCGCGACGGCCAGCTGGTCTACCTGCCGGGCCTGCAACACAGCGCCGATGACGAAGTGGTGCGTGGCGTCGACAACCCGTTCGAGCACCAGGGCGGCCTGCGCCTGCTGCGCGGCAACCTGGGCAAGTCGCTGATCAAGCTGTCGGCGGTGAAGCCGCAGTACCGCACGATCGAAGCACCGGCCGTGGTTGTCGATGCGCCGCAGGTGCTGAACAAGCTGCATGCCGGCGGCCTGCTGCCCGAGCACTTCGTGGCGGTGGTGCGTTACCAGGGCCCGCGTGCCAACGGCATGCCGGAACTGCATTCGCTGGCGCCGCTGCTGGGGCTGCTGCAGAACCAGGGCCGGCGCGTGGCACTGGTCACCGACGGCCGCCTGTCCGGCGCCTCGGGCAAGATTCCGGCGGCGATCCATGTGACGCCGGAAGCGGCGCGCGGTGGTCCGCTGGCCAAGGTCCGCGAGGGCGACATGATCCGCCTTGATGGCGAGGCCGGCACGCTGGAAGTGCTGGTGGACGCGGCCGAGTGGGCCGCGCGTCCGCTGGCCCCGAACACGGCGCCTGCCGCGCATGACCTGGGCCGCAACCTGTTCGCGATCAACCGTCGCGTGGTGGGTCCGGCTGATCAGGGCGCGATTTCGATTTCGTGCGGGCCGGCGGCGGCCGATGGCGGGCCGTGGGAATACGACGCGGAGTACGAGCTGGGGCACGATGCCGCAGCGGCGGCGGCGCCGCATGAGGCAAAAGACGCCTGAAGCGAAAAGCCGCGGCAGGCTTCCCGGCCTGGGCAGTAGAGCGCCCTGGACAATTCCCGGCGCGTCATTTGCGCTGCGGCCACTGAATCAAGAAGAGCAAAGGCAAGGGCAAAAGCATGGGTATCGAACAACATCAGGTGAAGGCGGCGGAGCTGTTGCGTGCGGCGGGCATTCTGCCGGTGGTGACGATTCATACGCTGGACCAGGCGCGTGCGGTCAGTGCGGCGTTGCTGGAAGGTGGCCTGCCGGCGATCGAGTTGACGCTGCGTACGCCAGTGGCGATGGAAGCATTGGCGATGCTCAAGCGCGAGCTGCCGGACGTGGTGGTGGGCGCCGGCACGGTGCTGACCGTGGAGCAGATGCAGCAGTCGATCGATGCGGGCGCGGACTTCCTGGTGACCCCGGGTACGCCACCGGCGCTGGCCGATGCGCTGGCGGCGGCCCCGCTGCCGGTAGTGCCGGGTGCGGCCACGCCGACCGAACTGCTGTCGCTGTATGCGCGCGGCTTCCGCGTGTGCAAGCTGTTCCCTGCCACCGCCGTGGGGGGGCTGGCGATGATCAAGGGTCTGGCCGGCCCGGTTGCCGACCTCAAGCTGTGCCCGACCGGCGGCATCACCGAAAACACCGCCGCCGAGTACCTCGAGCAGAAGAACGTGGTCTGCATCGGCGGTTCGTGGATGGTGCCGGGCAGCTGGATCGCCGACGGTCAGTGGGACAATGTGCGCGCCAGCGCCGCCGACGCCGCGAAGATCATCAAGCGCGTACGCGGCCACTGAGCCCGACACAGGTGTAGAGCCGAGCCCATGCTCGGCTCCGCGCCCGCAGGCCGGAAAGCAGCCGAGCATAGGCTCGGCTCTACATTTCCTCTATCGGCAGTGACGGCGCACGGAACCTGTCGGTGGCCCTGCGGAGGGCTCAGCCGTTGGCCGAATCCCTTACAGCGGCCGTGCCGGATCCACCAGCCCGTACTGGCTGGCCATGCGCGCCAGCGCGATGTTGTCGTGGATCCCCATCTTCTCGAACAGCCGCGCCTTGTGCGTGTTCACCGTCTTCGCACTCAGGCTCAGGCGCCGCGCGATGTCTTCCTGGCGCAGGCCCTGGGTCAGCAGCAACGCCACTTCCAGCTCGCGCGGCGACAGGCTGTCGAATGGAGAGCCGTTGCCTTCAACGGTCGACAAGGCCAGGTTCTGCGCGATGCTGGTGCCCAGGTAGCGACGGCCCATGGCCACATCGCGCACCGCACGCAGCAGCTCCTGTGCATCGCAGCCCTTGCCGATGTAGCCCGCAGCCCCGGCTTCCAGCAAGCGCTTCGGCAGCGGACCGTCTTCCAGCACCGACACGATCACCACGCGGGTGTTGCGATGGCTGCGGACGATGCGCTCGGTCACCTCCATGCCACTCACGCCGGGCAGGTGCAGGTCGCACAGCACCACGTCCGGCAGCAGCTGGCGGACGTCGCGCAGCGCATCTTCGCCGGTCTCGGCTTCGCCCACCACCTCGATGTCGGTCTCCCCCGACAGGATCATCTTCATCCCGGTGCGGACCAGTGCGTGGTCATCCACCAGGTAGACTCGAATCGTCATTCACGTACCTCTTCGAATGCGGCCATTGCAGGTCAAGCTAGGCAGGGCGCCGATACCCCTGCAAGCGCGTTCGAGATGCGACCCGGGCATTCTGCCTTGCGCATCACAGTACCGCGCGTTGTGCTTGCCCCCTGTCTTGCAGAACCTGCTGCAACGAAACAACTGATCTATTACGTAGACGCCCCGGAGGGGCCATCCACGTCAATCCCCCTGTGATGATGCTTCGCTGGCCGTCGCTGGCGGCGAATCCTGACGTCGCCAAGGATGCCGGCGACTGAACATGACCAGATAGCACCCTACCACCCAAACCAGCGCGGCACACCATCCGGCCAGGATATCGGAGGGGTAATGCACGCCCAGATAGACCCGGGAGACGCTGACCAGCAGGCTGAACGCGGGCGCCAGCAGCAGCACCGGCCAGCGCCAGCGGGTGTTCCAGGCCAGCAGCACCAGGGTCACGGCCAGGGTCATCGAGCCCATCGCGTGGCCGCTGGGAAAGCTGAACGTCGATTCCGGCGCGATCGATTCCCACAGGCTGGGGCGCTGGCGCTGGAAGAAATGCTTGCTGCCCATGTTCAGCAGCGCCGAGCCGACGAAGCTGACCGCCACGAAGGTGGCCTCACGCCAACGCCGGTAGCCCAGCAGCACGCCGATGATCAGCACGTCGGCGGGAATCAGGAACCATTCGTAGCCCAGCCTGGAAATGAGCACGAAGAAGCGGTCCAGCAGCGCTGAGTGCAGGCCATGCATCTGCCACAGCAGCGGCGCATCGAAATGGAACGATTCAAACTCGTGCACTTCGTCGGCCAGCGCGACGAAACCCGCCAACGGCAGCAGCACGCCACCGAACAGCAGCACCAGGCGCCAGGCATTGCGGGCCATCCAGTGGCGGAAACCGGAGGCGGACTCCGGCGCAGCGAGGATCGCAGGCTTATCCGGCGCTTCGGACATATTTGTGTTCGACGTAATCGTCGATCAGGGCGACGAACTCCTGGGCGATGTTCTCGCCACGCAGGGTCACCTTCTTCTCGCCATCGACGAACACGGGCGCGGCCGGGGTTTCACCGGTGCCCGGCAGGGAAATACCGATGTTGGCGTGCCGCGACTCACCCGGCCCATTGACGATGCAGCCCATCACCGCCAGGGTCATGTTCTCCGCACCCGGATGGTGGATCTTCCACAGCGGCATCTTCTCGCGCACGTGGTTCTGCACCACCTTGGCCAGTTCCTGGAAGAACTCGGAGGTGGTGCGGCCGCAGCCCGGACAAGCCGTGACCAGCGGCGTGAAGGCACGCTGGCCGGTGGTCTGCAGCAGTTCCTGGGCGACGATCACTTCCTGCGTGCGCGACTGGCCCGGTTCCGGGGTCAGCGAGATGCGGATGGTGTCACCGATGCCTTCCTGCAGCAGCACGCCCAACGCCGCCGACGAGGCGACGATGCCCTTGCTGCCGATACCGGCCTCGGTCAGGCCCAGGTGCAGGGCAAAATCGGAGCGCTGGGCCAGGTCGCGGTACACCGCGATCAGCTCCTGCACGCCACTGACCTTGGCCGACAGCACGATGCGATCGCGCGGCAGGCCGAGCTCCACCGCCTGCTCGGCCGAATCCAGCGCCGAACGGATCAGCGCCTCGCGCAGCACGCGACCGGCATCCCAGGGCTGCTCGCGCAGGTTGTTCTCGTCCATCAACTTCGCCGCCAGGGCCTGGTCCAGCGAGCCCCAGTTGGCACCGATGCGCACCGGCTTGTTGTAGCGGATCGCGAACTCGATCAACTGAGCGAACTGCAGATCCTTCTTCTTGCCGAAGCCGACGTTGCCCGGATTGATGCGGTACTTGGCCAGCGCTTCGGCACATGCCGGCTCGGCGGTCAGCAGCTGGTGGCCGTTGTAGTGGAAATCACCGATCAGCGGCACGTCGATGCCCATCATCGCCAGCTTGTCGACGATGCGCGGGATCGCCGCAGCGGCTTCCACGGTATTGACGGTCAAACGCACCATTTCCGAACCGGCCCGCCACAGCTCGGCCACCTGCTTCACGCTGGAGGCCACGTCGGACGTGTCGGTGTTGGTCATCGACTGCACCACGACCGGCTTGCCTCCGCCTACGGTGACCCCGCCGATCTGCACGGCATGGGTCTGGCGGCGGGGCCAGGAGGTGGCATCGGAGGGAGGAGTCGGGCGGGTGACGGCGTCGTGCATGGGCGCATTCTACCGCCCGCCCCCGCATTCCGGGTGACTCGCATTCAGCCGGTGGCACGGCTGCGGCCGATTGTCGCAGGCACAGCCGCCCGTGAACGCATACGATGAGCGTGAATGACCGGTCCCGACGCCCCGTTTCTCCGTACCCTGTGCAGCCTGCGCTGGCTTGCCGTAGGCGGCCAGGCCGCCACCATCCTGGTTGCCACCTGGGTGCTGGGCCTGCCGTTGCCGCAGCTGCCGCTATGGGCCGGCGTGGCGGTGCTGGCCCTGTTCAACATCTATACCCAGTTGCGTCCGGACGCGGCTGACACCGCACCGCTGACCGCGTTCGGCCACATCCTGGTGGACGTGATCATCCTGACCTGGATGGTCGGCTGGAGCGGCGGCATGGCCAACCCGTTCAGCTCGCTGTTCCTGATCCTGATCGCGCTGGCCGCGTTCGCCCTGCCCCTGCGCTGGGCACTGGCGGTCGCACTGGCCTGCCTGCTCGGCTACGCCGCCAGCGGCATCTTCGGCCAGCCATTGCCGGACGGTTATTTCCGCGCGCAGGACCTGAATCGCTGGGGCGTGGTCGCCAACTTCCTGATCTCCGCCGCGGTGGTACTGGCCTTCTCCACCCGGCTGGCGCTGGCCCTGCGGGAGCGCGAACTGGAACTGTCGGCACTGCGCGAGCGCTTCGCCCGCAACGAGGGCATCGTCGCGCTGGCCACGCATGCCGCCTCGGTGGCGCATGAACTGAACACGCCGCTGGCGACCATGACCCTGCTCGCCGACGATGTGGCCGAGCGCAGCGAAGAGCCGGAAGTGCGCGAGGACATGGAAACCCTGCGCGAGCTGCTGGTGCAGTGCCGGGAGCGCGTGCTGGCGCTGGCTGCTCCGGCCTCGGCCGACGCACCGGGCCGCAGCCATTCCAGCGCACAGCAGGTGCTTGAGCAATGGCGCCTGGTGCGGCCGACCATCGACCTGCACCGCAACGATGATGCGCCGCTGCGGCTGCCGCTGGACCCGGGCGTAGGCCATCTGCTGATGGTCCTGCTCAACAACGCCGCCGATGCCGGCGAGAAAGCCGGCCGGCCACGCGTGGACCTGGACCTGCGCATCGAAGGCGACGACCTGATCGGCGAAGTCCGCGACTACGGCCATGGCTTCGACGCCCGTGCCGCCGTGCTGCCGGGCAAGCTGTTCGGCAGCAGCAAGAGCGAGGGCATGGGCGTCGGCCTGGCCCTGTCCCATGCCACCATCGAACGCCTCGACGGCGAGATGTGGATGCGCCCGGCCCAGGGGGCCGGCAGCCGCGTCGGCTTCCGCCTGCCGCTGGCCCCACGCGAGGACACCCCATGAGCCTTCACCATTCCACCCTGGGCCTGCTGGTCGACGACGACGAGCTGTACCTGCGTACCCTGCAACGCAGCCTGGCCCGCAAGGGGCTTGAAACGCAGACCGCACAGGATGCCGCCAGTGCGCTGGCGCTGGCCCGGCAGCATCCACCGGCCTTCGCGCTGATCGACCTGAAGCTGGGCAGCGATTCCGGCCTGGCACTGATCCAGCCGCTGCGCGCGCTGCGCGCGGACATGCGCATACTGCTGGTGACCGGCTACGCCAGCATCGCCACCGCGGTGGAGGCGATCAAGCTGGGTGCGGATGATTACCTGCCGAAGCCGGCCACGGTGCCGATGATCCTGCGCGCCCTCGGCGAGGAAGACGACGGCCCGGCCGACGATGGCGAAATGGAAGTGCCCGATGCGATGACGCCGATCAGCCGCCTGCAGTGGGAACACATCCAGCAGGCGATGCACGAGACCGGCGGCAACGTGTCAGCGGCCGCGCGCCTTCTCGGCATGCACCGGCGCTCGCTGCAGCGCAAACTGGCCAAGCGGCCAAGCCCGGAGCGCGACCCGAGCCGGTGACGCGGTAGTACCGGCCGGTGGCCGGCAACCCATCCGCTGCGGTAGTGCCGGCCGCTGGCCGGCAACCCATCTGCTGCGGTAGTGCCGGCCGCTGGCCGGCAACCCATCTGCTGCGGTAGTGCCGGCCGCTGGCCGGCAACCCATCTGCTGCGGTAGTGCCGGCCGCTGGCCGGCA